>JAJZPQ010000076.1 GCA_021811085.1 Pseudomonadota bacterium
ACGCGAGCATCGCCTATCGCTGGCGCAAGGCGGGCGGCCACGGCCATCTGCAGCCGGTCGCGCATCCGCACAAGATCCGGCTGTCCGACCTCTCCGGCGTCGATCGGCAAAAGCAGCTGATCGAACAGAACACGCGCCAGTTCGTGCACGGGCTGCCGGCGAACAACGTGCTGCTGACCGGCGCGCGCGGCACCGGCAAGTCTTCGCTGGTCAAAGCGGTGCTGAACAAGTTCCACCGCCAGGGACTGCGCCTGATCGAGGTGGACAAGCATGATCTGATCGACTTGCCCGACATCGTCGACCAGATCTCGGTGCGCAGCGAGCGCTTCATTATCTTCTGCGACGACCTGTCGTTCGAGGCGGCGGAAGCCGGCTACAAGGCGCTCAAAGTGGTGCTCGACGGCTCGATCTCGGCGACCTCGGAAAACGTGCTCATCTATGCCACGTCCAACCGGCGTCATTTGATGCCCGAGTACATGCAGGAAAACCTCGAGTACAAACACGTGGGCGAAGAGATTCATCCGGGCGAGACTTCGGAGGAGAAGATTTCCCTGTCGGAACGCTTCGGCCTGTGGGTTTCGTTCTACCCGTTCGATCAGGACGACTATCTCGGCATCGTCGAACACTGGCTCACCGAACTCGGCTGCTCGCCGCGGCAAATCGCCGCCGTGCACGAAGAAGCGCTGCAATGGGCGCTGACGCGCGGCTCGCGTTCGGGCCGCGTCGCCTGGCAATTCGCGCGCGATGTGTCGGGGCGCTTGCGCGGCGCCGGCGCGCCGCGCGCAAAGCGCGGTTGAGTAACCCCTTGGTGGAAGTCGTCGCTGCCGTCATCGAGCGGCCCGACGGCGCCTTCCTGTTGGCGCGGCGCCCGCCAGGCAAAGTGTATGCCGGCTACTGGGAGTTTCCCGGCGGCAAGGTTGAGCCGGGGGAACCGTTCGCGGCGGCACTCGCGCGCGAACTGCACGAAGAACTCGGCATCGAAGTCGAGCGCGCCTATCCCTGGATTGTACGCAGCTACGTCTATGCGCACGCCGCGGTGCGGTTGAATTTTTTTCGCGTGCGCGCCTGGCGCGGCGAACTGCACGGCAAGGAAGCGCAGCAGCTTGCGTGGCAGCGCGCGGATACGGTCGCGGTGGCGCCGCTGTTGCCGGCGAACGCGCCGGTGCTGCGCGCGCTGCAGCTGCCGTTCGAGTATGCGATTACGCACGCCGGTGAAATCGGCGCTGAAGCACAGCTGCAGCTGCTCGATCGGCGCCTGGCGCAAGGCCTCAAGCTGATCCAGGTGCGCGAGAAGGACCTGCAGGCCGATGCGCTGGCTCGGTTTGCCGGTACGGTGATCGCCAGGGCGCGCGCGCATGGCGCAAAAGTACTGATCAACTCCGACATCGTGCTGGCGCAGCACCTGGGCGCCGACGGCCTGCACTTGAACTCGGCGCAGCTGACGCTGCAGGAGCGCCGGCCGGCGCTGCCCTGGGTTGCTGCGTCCTGCCACAATGCCGCGGAACTCGCGCGCGCGGTGCGGCTGGGCGTCGATTTCGTCGTCCTCGGTCCGGTGCAGGCGACGCCTACGCACCCGGGCGCGCCCGTCCTCGGCTGGGACACATTCGGCGCGCTGGCGCAGGGGATGGCGCTGCCGGTGTTTGCGCTGGGCGGGATGCAGGCGGCGGATCTGCAGGCCGCCTGGTGCCGCGGTGCGCACGGTATCGCCATGGTGCGTGGCAGCTGGTAGCGATTTTTAGGGTGCCGCGGGCTTCGACTCCGCCGAATCCGAATCCGTCTCCTCGTCCTCGCCCTTGACCGCGACGCGATATTCCTCGCTCGCCCAGGCGCCCAGATCGATCATCTTGCAGCGTTCGGAGCAGAACGGGCGAAAACGCGATTCGGGGCCCCAGGGCACCGGCGCGCCGCAGCGCGGGCAGCTGACAGTACGGCTGGCGCGACTCACAGGTTACACAGGGTAAGTTCGAATTCCACGTTGGAACTGCTGGTGTGCGGGCGCACATCGTCGCCAAATATGGTGAAGCGGATATTGAGCGCGTATTTATTGGCGCTGATTTCCGGGATGAACTCCGAACTTTGCGGCAGGCGGATGCCGACCATCTGCACCACCCTGCCGCCGAGCATCTGCTGAAACAGGCCTTGCTGCGCGACGATCCGCGTCGGCTTGCCGCTTTCGCGCAACAGCCGCAGCACGATCGCAGTGGCGTCGCGCAGGGGGTAGAGCGGGTTGATCCAGCCGTGCAGGTCGAAAGCACGCGCGCCGGAATCGCGATGCAGCCAGTAGTGATACGAGGGCAGGTCGAATTCGCACACGCCGCCGGGAATGCCGGTGCGCTGCTTGATCGACATCAGCCATTCGTTCTCGCGCAGATACTGGCCGATCTTGCCGGTCATGTTGAACAGCGCCGAGCTCGCCTCTTCGATATCGGCGATGACCTGATTGAGCACGTCCTCGGAGATTTCCGGGTTGTTGCGAAACGACAGCAGCACCTGCTTCTGCCGCTCCAGTTCCTGCAGCAAGTCCGATTTCAGGTCGGCGCGGCTTGCGACCTCCAGAATCTCGAACAGCGTGAGCAGCGCGGCGTGGTGATCCAAGGCATCGTGGCGGGCGAGAAAGAAGCTCGCGCGGTCGAACAGATCCTCCAGGCGCAACAGCGTGCGGATGCGCTCGTTGAAAGGGTATTCGTAAGTGATCACTATCGCGCCAGACGCCGAGGGTGAAAGTTGGGGGATTTTGACCGATTCGTCAGTAATTTACAACCTCATGCGCCCGCAGCGGCAAGCTGCAGATAGCGCCGGTGCAGCGCCTCGACTTCGCGGCGCAAATGCGCCAGGTCCCGGCTGTTGTCGATCACGTCGTCGGCAGCGGCGCGGCGCGCGGCGCGCGTAGCCTGGGAGGCCATGATCGCGCGCACTTGCGCCGCGCTGATGCCGCTGCGCGCGACCACGCGCTCGATCTGCAGTTGCTCCGGACAGTCGACCACCAGGATGCGCTGGCAGCGTCCGCGGTAATCGCCCGATTCGACCAGCAGCGGCACCATGAGAATTACATACGGGCTGCTGGCGGCCCGCACCAGCTCGCCCGAGCGCTCGCGGATCAAGGGGTGCAGGATCGCTTCGAGCTGGCGCTTTTTGGCGGCATCGGCGAATACCAGCTCGCGCATGCGCGCGCGCGCTAGCGCGCCCTCGGCGCTGATGAACGCTGCGCCGAAAGCGGCGCGGATCGGTGCGATCGCCGCGCCGCCGGGGGCGGTGAGCGCATGTGCGATGGCGTCGGTATCGATCACCGTCGCGCCCAACTCTTCGAACAGCTTTGCCGCGGCGCTCTTGCCGCTGCCGATGCCGCCCGTCAGGCCGACTATGTACGGCATCGGGTCAAATCAGTTTCAGATAGGCGTAGGTGAGCGGCTTGCCCCAGAACAGCGCGACCGCGCCGGCGACGGCGAGGTAAGGGCCGAACGGAATCGGGACGTTGCGTCCGTGCCGGGCGAACAGCATGAGCGAAATGCCCGCGATCGCACCGACGAAGGAGGAGGCGAGCACCACCAGCGGCAGCATTTGCCAGCCGACCCAGGCGCCGACCGCCGCCAGCAGCTTGAAGTCGCCGAAACCCATGCCTTCCTTGCCGGTGGCGAAGCGAAAGCCCCAATACACGCACCACAGAGAAAGATAGCCTGCCGCAGCGCCGATCACGGCCGAAGCGAGGTCGACGAACGTGCCGGAGAGGTTGAGCAGCAGCCCGGCCCAGACCAGCGGCAGCGTGATCGAGTCGGGCAGCAGCTGGGTGTCGAAATCGATGAAGGACAGCGCGATCATGCACCAGAGAAAGGCCATCGCCGCGAACGCGGCGAGGCCGAAGCCGAAGTGCCAGGCCGCGTAGGCGCCGGCGAGCCCGCTCAGCGTCTCGATCAGCGGATAGCGCGGACTGATGCGCGCGCCGCAGGCCGCGCACTTGCCCCCGAGCGCTAGGTAGCTCGCGAGCGGAATGTTCTGCAGTGCCGTGATCGGCCGTGCGCAGGCGGGACAGTGCGAGCGCGGCAGTGCCAGATTGAACGGTTCCTGCTGCGGCGCTTTCTCGCCGCGCAGTTCGGCGCACTGTAGTTCCCAGTCGCGCTGCATGATCTTCGGCAGGCGATAGATCACGACGTTCAGAAACGAGCCTATGCACAGGCCCAGCGCGAGGCAGAGCCAGGGGAAAACGGCCGGGTGGGCGAGCACCCCTAGCGACGGCATAGCGCAGGTCGATGGGCGGCGGAGTGCGGGCCACGCATGCGGATAGGACGCTTTGCCGCCTCTCTCGCCACTCCTTTGCCTTCCGCCCTAAACCGCTTGACCGAGTTTGAAGATCGGCAGGTACATCGCGATCACCATGCCGCCGATCAGCGAGCCCAGCACCACCATGATGATGGGTTCCATCAGGCTCGAAAGCGCTTCGACCGCGTCGTCCACCTCGGCTTCGAAGAAGTCCGCGACCTTGGACAGCATGCCGTCGAGCGCGCCGGATTCCTCGCCGATCTGCACCATCTGGATCACCATGCTCGGGAACACGCCGGTGTCGGTCATCGCCACCGTGAGGCTGGAGCCGGTGCTGACCGCCTGCTGGATTTGCTTGGTCGCGACCAGGTAGACGTAGTTGCCGGAAGCGCCGCCCACCGAATCGAGCGCCTCGACCAGCGGCACGCCGGCCGCAAACATGGTCGAGAGCGTGCGCGTCCAGCGCGCGATGGTCGAGATGCGCACCAGGTGGCCGAATACCGGTGCCTTGAGCAGGAGTTTGTCCATGAAAATCTGCACCGCGAGCGAGCGCTTCCACGCGTACATGAAGCCGTAAACGCTGCCGAAGATCAGCGGGAAAATGATGTACCAGTACTTTACGAAATTGTCCGAAATCGCCATCACTACCAGCGTCGGCGTGGGCAGGTCGGCGCCAAAACTGGTGAACACCTGCTTGAACGCCGGGATCACGAAAATCATGATCACGGCCGTGATGATGAATGCGACCGCGATAATCGCAACGGGGTAGAACAGCGCGGACTTGATCTTGGACTTGATCGCCTGCGTTTTTTCCTTGTAGGTCGCCAGGCGGTCGAGCAACGATTCCAGAATACCGGCCTGCTCGCCGGCGCCCACCAGGTTGCAGAACAGGGGGTCGAAATACAGCGGAAACTTGCGAAAGGCCTGGGTCAGGCTGGAGCCGGTTTCGACATCGGTCTTGATCGACATCAGCAGACGCGCCACCGCCGGGTTGCTGTGGCCCTTGCCGACGATGTCGAACGATTGCAGCAGCGGCACGCCGGCTTTCATCATGGTGGCGAGCTGGCGCGTGAACAGGGTGACGTCTTTCTCCGTGACGCTGCCGCCGCCTCCGGCTTTTTGCTTTTTGACCTTGGTGACCAGGATGCCCTGGCGGCGCAGCGTCGCGTTGACTACGGCCTCGCCCTGTGCGCGCATCTCGCCCTTCACCACCTTGCCCTGCTTGTCCTTCCCCTCGTAGGCGAAGGTGAAGTCCTTGATTTTGTCTTTTGCCGCTGCGGCTGTGGCTGTAGCCATGTTTTCCTCCGCCGTTCTGGTACGGCGCCTATTGTATTACCGGTGCATTCATGATGCACTGCCTATGGCTTTTTGTAAAGCCTGAGGTTGTTCACCTAATACATTGAAGATAGGAATGTTTTGACTGCTTTTTCTTCTGCCCGCGTGCCGCGCCGGGGCAGGGCTCAAGCGGCAGCGTGGGGCGCTTCGCCCTTGGGTTTGAACAGGCGCACCGTCCTGACCACGCGGTCCTGCGTTTGCACGACTTCCATCGGCACACCGGCGATCTTCAGGCTGACGCCGGCTTCGGGAATATCCTGAAAGTGCTCGATGATCAGCCCATTGAGCGTCTTGGGTCCGTCGAGCGGCAGGGTCAGCCCGAGCTTGCGGTTGAGTTCGCGCAGGGGGCTCGCACCCTCCACCAATGCGCTGTCGTTCTTGTCCCAAGCGCGAATAGTGGCGACCGAAGGCGCGTTGGTGGTGAACTCGCCGATGATCTCCTCGATGATGTCCTCCAGCGTCATCAGGCCCTGCAATTCCCCGTATTCGTCGACGACCAGCGCCAGGCGCTGGCGGTTTTCCTGAAAGTACTGCATCTGCGCGAACAGTGGCGTGCTCGCCGGAATGAAATAGGGTTCGGTGAGCAGTTCGGCGAGCTTGTCGCGGTCGAATTCGCCCTCGCGCATCAGCGCCAGCACTTTGCGCAGGTGCAAAATGCCGGCGATGTTTCCGATCTCGCCGCGGTATACCAGCAGCCGCGTGTGATAACTGGTGGCGAGCTGTTCGGCAATGAGTTCGAGCGGCGCCTCGAGATCGACCGCTTCGATCTGCGCGCGCGGAGTCATCACATCCTCCACCGTCACGCGCTCGAGATCGAACAGGTTGACCAGGATGCTGCGATGCTTCTTCGGGATGTAATGCCCGGCCTCCAGCACCAGCGAGCGCAGCTCCTCGGCGGTGAGGCGCTGCGGCTCGCTGCCTGCGGGCGGTTTGAGCCGCAGCAGCGTGAGCAGGGCTGAAACGAACAGATTGACAAACCATACGACGGGATAGAGGAGCTTCAGCATCGGCGTGAGCACGTAGCTCACGGCAAACGCGATGCGCTCGGCATGCGCCGCGGCGATCACCTTGGGGGTGATCTCGGCAAACACCAGGATGAGGAAGGTGACTGCCAGGGTGCCCAGGCCGAGCGCGATCTTGTTTTCGCCGAACAGCTGGATGGTGATCAGGCCGACCAGTGTCGCAGCGGCGGCGTTGACGAGATTGTTGCCGAGCAGGATCACGCCGAGGAGCCGGTCGGTGTGCTCGAGCAACCCGTGCGCCAGGCGCGCGCCGCGATGTCCCTGTTTGACCAGGTGCTTCAGTCGATAGCGGTTGAGCGCCATCATGCTGGTCTCGGCGAGCGAGAAAAACGCGGCGAGGATGAGCAGGACGATGAGCGCACCGAACTGCGCCGATAACGGAATGTCTCCCATAGCTAGGGCAGCGCCGGGTGCGAAACGCTAAACGCAGCGTGCAGGCGACTCGACATTATGCGTCGCGCACCGCTATACCTTTCCGAGTATGACCTGGAGCACGAACATGCTGCCGACGTAGGCGAGCAGCAGCGCGGCGAAGCCGGCGAGCGTCCAGCGCAGCGCCGTGCGTCCGCGCCAGCCCCAGCCATAGCGCCCGATCAGCAGGGCGGCGAAGATGATCCAGGAAATGACGCCGAACACGGTCTTGTGATTGAAGCGCGCCGCCTGGCCGAACAGCTCCTCGGAAAACACGAAGCCCGAGCCCAGCGTCAGGGACAGCAGAATGAAGCCGAGCGCGATAATCCGGAACAGCAGCGTTTCCAGCGTCATCAGCGGCGGCAGCGAGGCGAGCGGGCCGGCCAGCGTGCCCGCGTGCAGCCGCCGCTGCAGCAGCGTCATCAGCGTGGCGTGCAGCGCGGCGATCGTGAACAGGCTATAGGCGAGCATCGCGACCAGCAGATGGATTCTGAAGGCGAAAGTATGCGTATAAGTCGGCGTTTCCAGGCCGGGAAAAAAAGCCGGCAGCAGCGCGCAGGCTGCGGCCAGCGGCAGCACCAGCGCCTGCATGCCCTTGACGTCGTAGATCAGGCTCTCCAGCCAGTAGATCAGCACGGTCAGCCATAGCGTTACCGACAGCGCCTGCGAAAAACCGAAGCGCAGTTCGGCCTGTGCCACGAGGCTGGCGTAGAGCAGGTAGGAGTGCAGCAGGAACGGCGCCAGTATCGCCAGGCGTTCCCAGGACGCGCCGCCGCCCGTCGCCGCTTCCTCGGCCGCCTGCGCCTGTGCGCCGGCTCTCCAGCGCGTATGCCAGAAATGCCATCCTAACGCCGCATACAGGAGCGAGGTGACGGCATAGAGTAAAATGTCGGACATGCCCAAATTTTACACTACAGAATGCTAGATAACCTGACCAACCGCTTGTCCCGGGTCATCAAGACCCTGCGCGGCGAGGCGCGCCTGACCGAATCCAACGTCGCCGACGCGCTGCGCGAGGTGCGCATGGCGCTGCTCGAAGCCGATGTCGCACTGCCGGTGGTGCGGGATTTCATCGCCGCGGTGAAGCAGAAGGCGATGGGCGAGGAGGTCATCGGCAGCCTGACTCCGGGCCAGGCGCTGGTAGGCGTGGTGCAGCGCGAGTTGTCCGCGCTGATGGGCGGGGAAAATGCGGCGCTTAATCTCGCGGTCACGCCGCCCGCGGTGATCCTCATGGCCGGCCTGCAGGGCTCGGGCAAGACCACCACCAGCGGCAAGCTGGCGAAGTTTCTTGCCGAGCAGAAGAAAAAGCCGCTGCTCGCGAGCTGCGACGTCTATCGGCCGGCAGCAATCGAGCAGCTGCGCAGCATCGCGGCGCAGCTGCAAATCGATTTCTTCGAATCGGGTTCCGCGCAAAAGCCGCGGGATATCGCGCTGGCGGCGCTCGATTACGCAAAGAAGCATTACCACGACGTGCTCATCGTCGATACCGCGGGCCGGCTTGCAATCGATGCGGCGATGATGCAGGAAATCACCGAGCTGCACGCCGCGCTCGGTCCGGCCGAGACGCTGTTCGTGGTCGACGCGATGCAGGGCCAGGACGCGGTCAATGTGGCCAAGGCCTTCAGCGATGCGCTGCCGCTCACCGGCGTGGTGCTGACCAAACTCGACGGCGATGCACGCGGCGGCGCGGCGCTGTCGGTGCGCCAGGTCACCGGCAAGCCGATCAAGTTTGCCGGCGTGGGCGAGAAGCTCGCTGCGCTGGAAGCGTTTCACCCCGAGCGCATGGCCGCGCGCATCCTCGGCATGGGCGATGTGCTGTCGCTGGTGGAGGAGGCGCGCAAAAGCGTCGATGTGGCCGAGGCGCAGAAGCTCGCGGAGAAAATCAAAAAGGGCAAGGGCTTCGATCTGGAAGACTTCAAGCAGCAGATCGGCCAGATGCGCAAAATGGGCGGGCTCTCGTCCATGATCGACAAGCTGCCGGCGCAGCTGGCGCAGGCGGCGCAAGCGCAGTCAGCCGACATGGGCGAGAAGCAGATGCGCCGCATCGAGGGCATCATCAATTCCATGACGCCGCAGGAGCGCGCGCGCCCGGAACTGATGAAGGCGGCGCGCAAGCGCCGCGTCGCCGCGGGCGCGGGGGTGCAGGTGCAGGAGGTCAACCGCCTGCTGCATCAGTTCGAGCAGATGCAGAAGATGATGAAGCAGATGCAGAAGGGCGGCATGGCGAAAATGATGCGCGGCATGAAGGGGATGATCCCCGGCATGCGCTAGCGCGATGTTGGAGAGAAATCGAACCGCAGGCGTTCTTGCTTTTATCAATAACCGTGTTTTTCGGTGCGGATACGGTTCAAATCCGCGCCGAAAAACACGGTTGGCGCGCGGAGCGCGCATTCGTCGTTGAGCGACCCTGGTCGCTACTGAGAGCCGTCGTTTGCATACTGGCGCGGCCGGCGGCCCGTCCGCGCGGATCCCCGATTGCTTACGGACGATGAACCCGTCCGCAAGCAATCGGGGATCTTGGATAAGCCCTGGCAAGCGGCCTGATTACTCGTTAGTAGCCTATCGCCGCCCCGTCGCTGCGCGGGTCTGAACCGCCCCAGCGCGCACCGCTTGCCGGATCGATCGTGATGCCGTGCGCATGGCCGGCGAGTTCGTTCCAGGCGCCCCAGCGATTGAGCACATGACCGCGGCGCTCGAGTTCCTTCATGCTGGCCTCGGGATAGCGCCCTTCGATGTTGAGCAGGTCGCGCGGCTCGCCCAGGGCGAAGCGGCCGGAGAGCCAGCGCGGCGATTCGATCGCCTGCTGCACGTTCAGGCCGAAATCGATCATCGCGATGTAGGCCTGCAGCTGGATCTGCGGCTGGCCGTCCGCACCCATGCAGCCGAACACCTGCCAAAGCTTGTCGTCGCGGACTGCAAGCGAGGCGATCAGCGTGTGCAGCGGCCGCTTGCCCGGCGCGAGCCGGTTCGGATGCGCGGGATCGAGCGAAAAATACGCGCCGCGGTTCTGCAGCACGATGCCGCTCTTGCCTGCGACCACGCCCGAGCCGAACACGCCGTACAGGCTGTGGATCAGCGAGGCGGCATTGCCCTCGGCGTCGACGGCGCAGATATAGACGGTGTCGCCGGCGAGGCTGCCGTAGGAAGGTACCTTGTCCCAGGGCAGCGCGCGCGCCGGGTCGATCAGCTTGCGCCGCTCGTCGGCGTAGGCGCGCGACAGCAGGCGTGCTACCGGGACGTCGGCGAAGGCGGGATCCGCGATCCAGCGGTCGCGGTCATGGTAGGCGAGCTGTTTCGCCTGCACCAGGAAATGCACATGGTCGGCGCCCAGGTAATCCATCGCCCCCAGCTCATAGGGCTCGAGCAGGTTCAGCATCTGCAGCACCGAGATGCCCTGGGTCGGCGGCGGCGTCTGATATAGCCTGACGCCGCGATAATCGGTATGGATCGGCTCGCGCCATTGCGCCTGCTGGGCGCGGAAATCCGCGGCGCTGAAAAAGCCGCCGTTGGCGCCCGCGTAGCGCGCGAGTTCCTGCGCAATCTCGCCGCCGTAGAACGCTGCGCGACCGCCGGCGCCTACGGCCTCGATCGAGCGCGCAAGATCGGCATTCACCAGAGTTTGTCCGATGCGCGGCGCTTTGCCGTGTTTCAGGAAGATCGCGGCGGCTTCCTGGTTCTGCCCCAGTTCCGGCGCGGTCGCGGCGATCCAGTTGGCGAGGCGTTCGGTCACCGGAAAGCCTTCGCGTGCGTAGCCCGCGGCCGCCGCGAGGTTGCGCGCGAGCGGCAGGCGCCCGTGTGCCGCGTGCGCTTCGCACCAGCTTGCCACTGCACCCGGTACGGTGAGCGTCGCCGGCAGAATGCCGCGAAACGGGATTTCGTCCACGCCGCGCGCGCGGAAGGACTCGATCGTAGCGCTGGCGGCGGCGCAGCCGGCGCCGTCGAGATAGCGCACGCGCTTTTGCCTGGCATCGTAGATCAGCCAGAATGCATCCCCGCCCAGGCCGGTCATATGCGGATAGAGCACGCTCAAGGCGGCGCTGGCGGCGATGGCGGCATCGACCGCGGAGCCGCCCGCTTTCAGAATTTCGACGCCGGCTTCGGACGCGAGCGCGTGCGGACAGGCAACCATCCCGCGCGGCGCGAGCGTCGGCGGCCGGCCGGTTTGCATTTCGATCATGGGTTTTGCTTCCTGAGCTGACAAGTTCATTGGATGAAGGGCCGTATGGGAACACAATCGCACCGCTCAGGCAAATGCGCGGGCGCAGCCGGCCGCGGATTCCCGGCGTAATCCGGATTATTCGCATGCGGACCGTTCGACGGGGGGGTAGTCCATTGAAAATTCGGGGATATCCCCGTGCACGCCCCCGCTCCTGCACTGCATAAAGCCCTTGCCAATGAGCACCAAAACATCGTAGAATCGCGCTCTTTTTTGAGTTTCGGGACAACAACATGGTTGTGATTCGCCTCGCCCGCGGTGGCGCACATAAACGCCCTTTCTACAACATGGTCGTGGCGGACTCGCGCCGGGCCGCAGGCGGCAAGTTCATCGAGCGCGTCGGCTTCTACGATCCCAAGGCGCCCGAAGGCCGCGAGAACCTGCGTGTCGCCATGGATCGCCTGACGTTCTGGCAAGGCAAGGGCGCACAGCTCTCGCCCACGGTGGCCAGGCTGGTCAAGCAGTTTGGCAAGAAAGTCGCCGGTACCGCCGCTGCCGCAGCAGGGTAAGCAAGCTGCGCGGCTGATCGTGATGGGGCGCGTCGTCGCCCCGTACGGCGTCAAGGGCTGGGTCAGGATAGAGCCTTACAGCGCAGAACCGGACAGCCTCAAGGCCTACCCCGCATGGTGGCTGGGCAGGAATGGCGACTGGCGCGAATTGAAAGTCGCCGAGTGCGTACTGCAGCATGGAGCAAGCCTGGTGGCGCGCTTGGAGGGCTGCGTGGAGCGCGATGCGGCACTGGCGCTGAAGGGTAGTGAAATTGCGGTCGAGCGCGAGGCGCTGCCGCAGAACGCGAACAACGAGTTTTACTGGGCCGATTTGGTCGGCCTGAAAGTGGTGAACGTGAAGGATGAGGAGTTGGGCGTCGTTGCCGAACTCTTCGAACATGGCGCGCATCCGGTGATGCGCATCGTGGCTGGCACGACCGAGCGACTGCTGCCTTTCGTGGAGCAGGTGGTGCGCCAGGTGGATATGGCCCAGGGCCGCATCCGCGTGGAGTGGGAGCTGGACTGGTGATCCACTTCGATTGCGTGACGCTGTTTCCGCAGATGTTTGCGGCGCTCACTGAATCGGGTATCACCGGGCGTGCGCTGAAGGCGGCGCACTACGATCTGGAGTTGTGGAATCCGCGCGACTTCACCAGCGACAACTACCGCACGGTGGACGACCGGCCCTACGGCGGCGGCCCCGGCATGGTGATGCTGGCGGAGCCCTTGGAGCAGGCGTTAAGCGCGGCCAAGGCGCGTGTGGCGGGTGGTGGGCGCAGGGTGATATACCTTTCGCCGCAAGGCAGGGTGCTCGATCATGGCAAAGTGATGGAGTTAGCAAAGGGGCCTGGTGCGGTATTGCTGTGCGGGCGCTATGAGAGCGTGGACGAGCGCTTGATCCGGCGCGCGGTCGACGACGAGATATCGATCGGCGACTATGTGCTCTCCGGCGGCGAGCTCGCGGCGATGGTGCTGATCGACGCGGTGGTGCGGCAGTTGCCCGGCGTGCTGGGCGACGAGGATTCGGCGGCGCAGGATTCGTTTGTAAGCGGGCTGCTGGATTGTCCGCATTACACCCGGCCCGAGGAGTATGCGGGCGAGCGCGTGCCGCCGGTTCTGCTTTCGGGCAACCACGCCGAGATAGAGCGCTGGCGCCTGAAGCAGGCGCTGGGCAGGACCTGGCTGAGGCGGCCGGATTTGTTGGAAAAGCGCGCGTTGAGCGCGGCGGAAGCGAAGCTGCTTGAGGAATTCAAGCGGGAACAGAACACCTGAGGGTTGGCGCAGCAGCGGCAGCCCGCGATGATACAAGGAGCGAAGTCATGAACCTGATACAGAAACTGGAACACGAAGAAATCACGCGCCTGGGCAAGACCGTTCCGGTATTCGCCCCCGGCGATACCGTGATCGTGAACGTCAACGTGGTCGAGGGCGAGCGCAAGCGCGTGCAGGCCTATGAAGGCGTGGTCATCGCCAAGCGCAATCGCGGCCTCAATTCGTCGTTCATCGTGCGCAAGATTTCCGCGGGCGAAGGCGTGGAGCGGACGTTCCAGACCTACTCGCCGCTGATCGCCTCGGTCGAAGTCAAGCGCAAGGGCGACGTGCGCCGCGCCAAGCTGTATTACCTGCGCGATCGTTCGGGCAAGTCGGCGCGCATCCGCGAAAAACTCAGCAAGCGCGCGATCGAAGAAACCGTTGTGGAAGGCGCCGCGGCCGAATAGCAGCTGCCGTACGCAGCAAAGCAAAACGGGACGCGTGAGCGTCCCGTTTTGCTTTTGGGGCCATCCGCGCTAACCCGCGCACATCTGCAGCAGCAGCCGCTCCATGAAGGACTCGCACAGCGCGACCTGTTGCAGCGTCACGTATTCGTCCGGTTTATGCGCCTGCTCGATCGAACCCGGGCCGCAGATGATCGCGGGAATGCCCGCCTGCTGAAACAGCCCGCCCTCGGTCGCATAGGCCACCTTGGACGTCGATTTGTTGCGCGACAGAGCCTGCGCAAGCTGGGTGACCTGATCGGCTTCGGCGGTATTGAGCCCGGGGATCTCGGCCTTGGTCTCGAAACTGATGCCGGTATCGGGGTCCGTTCTTCGCATCTCCGGCAGAATCACGCGCTCGGCGTAGTCCTTGATTTCGCGCTCCAGCGCATCCGGGTCGGCGCCGGGCAGATAGCGGAATTCGAACTGGAAATTGCATTCGCGCGGCACGATGTTGCCGGCGGTGCCGCCGGAGATCACTCCGGTCTGCAGCGTGGTAAACGGCACGTCGAAACCATGATCGCGCGGTTCGCAATCGCGCATGCGCTCGGCCACGTGGCGGATGTAGGTGATGATGCGCGCCGCGTATTCGATCGCGTTGACCCCTTGCGGCGTGAGCGCGGAATGCGCTTCCTTGCCGCGCACGCAGCAATGATAGGAGCGCTTGCCCTTGTGCGCGATCACCGGCTGCATGTTGGTCGGCTCGCCGATGATCGCGCCGGCGGGCCGGATGCCGTTGCGCGCGAGGTCTTCGAGCAGGCCGCGCGCGCCGATGCAGCCTACTTCCTCGTCGTAGGACAGGGCGAAATGAATCGGCGCTTTCAACTCGGCCGCGGCGAAGCGCGGCGCCATCGCCAGGATGACGGCGAGATAGCTTTTCATGTCGCAGGCGCCGCGGCCGTAGAGCTTGTCGCCTTTGACCGTCGCCTGGAACGGCGCGCTGGTCCAGTTCTGCCCGTCCACCGGAACCACGTCGGTATGGCCGGAGAGCACGATGCCGGGCTTGTCCCCGCGTTGCACCGTCGCGAAAAGATTGGCCTTGTTGCCGGCGGCGTCGTAGGTGAGGCGCGAGTCTATGCCATAGCCCTTGAGGTAGTCGCGCGCCCACTCGATCAGTCCGAGATTGGAGCCGCGGCTGGTGGTGTCGAAGCCGATCAGGCGTTCGATCAGCGCGTAGGTTTCGGGCTTGATCTGCGGCCCTGTCGTTTCATTCATAATCGTGTCATTCATAAGCTGGTCCGTTTCGTCATGAAACCCGGTCATTCAAATGGCAGGCGGAGAATTGCAGCGGCGCGACTTCGCGCAATCGGGGCTGGTCGATTCTACACCGCGCGAATGCCTGCGGGCAGCGCGGGTGAAAATGGCAGCCGGGCGGCGGAGCCAGCGGCGACGGGATTTCGCCTTTGATGGCGGCGTAGCGTTTGCGCCGCGATTCCAGCCGCGGCACTTCGGCCAGCAGCGCCTGGGTATAGGGGTGGTTGGCCCGGGCATAGATCTCGGCGACCGGCGCGGCCTCGACCACGCGTCCGAGGTACATGATCAGCACGCGGTCCGACAGGTGCTGCACCACGCCCAGGTCGTGGCTGATGAACAGGTAGCTCAGCGCGAATTCTTCGCGCAGCCGGATGAACAGGTTCAGCACCTGTGCCTGGATCGAAACGTCGAGGGCCGCGACGGGCTCGTCGCAGACCAGGAATTCCGGCTTGACCGCCAGCGCGCGCGCGATGCCGATGCGCGCTCGCTGGCCGCCTGAGAACTGGTGCGGATAGCGGCCGAGCAGCGTCGCGTCCAGCCCCACGCGCGCGAGCAGCTGTGCCGCATACGCCTCGCGCTCGCGCGCGTCGATCAGGCCGTGCACCACCGGCGCCTCGCCCACGATGTCGGCGACGCGCATGCGCGGGTTGAGCGAAGCGTAAGGGTCCTGGAAAACCATCTGCATCTTGAGCCGGAGCGCGCGCTGCTGGCTAGCGGCCATCGGCGCGATCTCCTCGCCGCGCCACAGCCGCGTGCCGGCGGTAGGCTCGAGCAAGCCCAGGGCGAGGCGACCCAGGGTCGATTTGCCGCAGCCGGATTCGCCCACCAGGCCGACCACTTCGCCCGAGTGCACCGCCAGGTCTACGCGATCCACCGCGTGCACGATTTCCTCGACCGCCTGCGCGCCGAGCAGCCGCGCGATCCTGGCGGCGGCATCGAGGGCTTTGACGAAGCGTTTGGACGCCCCGCGCAGTTCGAGCAAGGGCGCGCGCAGCGCGCTCATGCGGGCAGCGGGTGGAAACAGCGCACCTGCCTGCCGGCTGCGGGGCTGGACATGGGCGGATCCGCGGCGCAGGCGCCGTCGGCGCGGCTGCAGCGCTCGCGAAAGGCGCAGCCCGGGGCGGGCTCGAGCAGCGACGGCGTCATGCCCGGAATCTGGTGCAGCGGCTCGCCCCTGCGGTTGCGGCTGGGCACCGAGGCGATCAGGCCCTGCGTATACGGATGCAGCGGGGCATCGAGCACTGCGTCGACGCTGCCGTGTTCGACGATGCGCCCGGCGTACATGACCGAGATTGCGTCGGCGAGGCCGGCCATCAGCGACAGGTCGTGGCTGATCCAGATCAGCGCCGTGCCGGACGCGCGCGCAAGTTGCTGCAGCTCGAACAGGATCTGTCCCTGGATGGTGACGTCGAGCGCCGTGGTCGGCTCGTCGGCGATGATCAGCTCGGGCTGGTTGAGCAGGGCGATGGCGATGGCCACGCGCTGGCGCATGCCGCCCGAGAATTGGTGCGGGTAGGCCGAGAGTCGCTCGTCCGGTGCCGGGATGCCTACGCGCGCGAGCGCTTCGCGTGCGCGCGCGCGCGCGGCTGCGCGGCTGACGGCGGCATGCGCGTGGATCGCCTCCACCATTTGCGTGTCGATGCGCAGCACCGGGTTCAGCGTCATCATCGGGTCCTGGAATATCATGGCAATGCGGTTGCCGCGGATCTGGCGCATTGCCTCCGGCGCGAGCGCGAGCAAATCGCGGCCGCCGAGCAGGATGCGCCCGGCGACCACGCGCCCGGGCGCATCGATCAGGCCCATGATGGAGAAGCCCGTCATGGATTTGCCCGAGCCGGATTCGCCCACCAGGCCGAGGATTTTTCCGGGTGCGACGCTGAAGCTCACATCCTCGACCGCCTTCACCACGCCTTGCCGCGTGAAAAAATGCGTGCTCAGTTTCTCTACGCGCAGCGCGGGTTCGCTCATTGCTGCAGCCGCGGATTGAGCACGTCGCGCAGCCGGTCGGCCACGAGGTTGATGCTGACGATGGTCAGCACGAGCGCGAGGCCGGGGAAAAAGCTGATCCAGTACTTGCCCGAGAGCAGGTAATCGAAGCCGTTCTTGATCAGCAGTCCGAGCGAGGGCTCGGTGATCGG
>JAJZPQ010000077.1 GCA_021811085.1 Pseudomonadota bacterium
TGCCGATGAAGCGGTCCGCGCGCGCTGCGGCCGGCGCCGTCTCGCGTCCGTCGTAGGCGATCAGCTTCTTATCGGCCGCCGAATAATGCAGGATGAATGCTCCGCCGCCTATGCCCGAGGACTGCGGCTCGACCAGGTTGAGCACCATCTGCATCGCCACCGCGGCGTCGATGGCGCTGCCGCCACGGCGCAATATGGCGTAGCCCGTATCGACTGCGAGCGGATGCGCCGCGGCGACCATGAAGTGCGTCGTGACGACTGCCTGCTTCGGGCTGTAGCCGGAAGCCGGTTCTGGCGCGGGTTTCGCGGGTTCCTCGCCTTCGGCCGGCGCCGCGAGCAGGCCGGCCAGCAGCCAGGCGCAGCAAACAAAAAAGGGCAGCCGCAAGGCCGCCCTTTGGATGAACTGCATCGAGGGTGCCGCTACAGCAGCGGCACCACCAGCAGGGCCACGATGTTGATGATCTTGATCAGCGGGTTCACCGCCGGGCCCGCGGTGTCCTTGTACGGGTCGCCCACGGTGTCGCCGGTCACGGCCGCTTTGTGCGTATCCGAGCCTTTGCCGCCGAAGTGGCCGTCCTCGATGTATTTCTTGGCATTGTCCCAGGCGCCGCCGCCGGTGGTCATGGAAATCGCCACGAACAGGCCGGTGACGATGGAGCCCATGAGCACACCGCCCAGCGCCTGCGGGCCGAGCACGACGCCGACGATGATAGGCACCAGCACCGGCAACAGCGAAGGCACCATCATTTCCTTGATTGCGGCTGTGGTGAGCATGCCCACCGCCTTGGAGTAATCGGGCTTCGCCGTGCCTTCCATGATGCCCGGGATTTCCTTGAACTGGCGGCGCACTTCCACCACCACCGAACCCGCGGCGCGGCCCACCGCTTCCATCGCCATGGCGCCGAACAGGTAGGGAATCAAACCGCCGATGAACAGGCCGATGATGACCATGTGGTTGGACAAATCGAAGCTTACGTGTTTGCCGGCGGCATCCAGCGCGTGGGTGTAGTCGGCGAACAGCACCAGCGCGGCGAGGCCGGCCGAGCCGATGGCGTAGCCCTTGGTCACCGCCTTGGTGGTGTTGCCCACCGCATCCAGCGGATCGGTGATCGCGCGCACCGAGTCGGGCAGATCGCTCATTTCGGCGATGCCGCCGGCGTTGTCGGTGATCGGGCCGTAGGCGTCCAGCGCGACGATGATGCCGGTCATGGACAGCATCGAGGTCGCGGCGATCGCGATGCCGTACAGGCCGGCCCAGTAATAAGCAAGATAGATCGAGGCGCACACCGCCAGCACCGGCAGCGCCGTGGCGCGCATGGACACGCCCAGGCCGGCGATGATGTTGGTGCCGTGACCGGTGGTCGAAGCCTGCGCGATATGCCGCACCGGGGAGTATTCGGTCGCGGTGTAATACTCGGTGATGATCACCATCAGCGCGGTCAGCACCAGGCCGATTACCGCGGTGCCGTACAGGTGCATGACGCTGATGGTTTTCGCCACGCCGCCGATGTCGAAGGTCGCGTTCTTGACGATGTCGCCCATCATCCAGTCGGTCAGCGGATAAAACGCGATCAGCGCCAGGACGCCGGCGACGATTAGCCCGCGGTACAGGGCGTTCATGATTTTCTTGCCCGGGGTGGCTTTGACGAACATGCAGCCGATGACCGAGGCGATGATGGAGAAGCCGCCGAGCACGAGCGGGTAGATGACGGCGTTGTGGGAAGTGGTCTTGATCGTCAGTGCGCCCAGCAGCATGGTGGCGATGATGGTCACGGCATAGGTTTCGAACAGGTCGGCTGCCATGCCGGCGCAGTCGCCGACGTTGTCGCCCACGTTGTCCGCGATCACCGCCGGATTGCGCGGATCGTCCTCGGGAATGCCGGCTTCGACCTTGCCCACCAGGTCGGCGCCGACGTCCGCGCCCTTGGTGAATATGCCGCCGCCAAGCCGCGCGAAAATGGATATCAGCGAGCCGCCGAAGCCGAGGCCGATCAGCGGCTTGATCACTTCGCTCAGCGCCTGGCCGTTGCCGGCGGCGTTTGCCGTGAGCAGCACGTAGTAGCCGGTCACGCCCAGCAGGCCCAGACCGACCACGAGCAGGCCGGTAATCGCGCCGCCGCGGAAGGCGACGGTGAGCGCTTCGTTGAGGCCGGTGCGCGCCGCTTCGGCGGTGCGCACGTTGGCGCGCACCGACACATTCATGCCGATGAAGCCGGTCGCCCCGGACAGAACCGCGCCGATGACGAATCCGGTCGCCGTCGCCGCGCCGAGGAAAATCCCGATGAGCGCGGCCAGGATCACGCCGACCACCGCGATGGTGGTGTACTGCTTGTTCAGATAGGCGGAAGCGCCTTCCTGAATCGCCGCGGCAATTGCGCGCATGCGCTCGTTGCCGGCAGGCTGAGCCAGTATCCATTTGATCGACCAGCCGCCGTAGAGTAGTGCGAACACGCCGCACGCGAGTGCAAACCAGAGTCCTGCATTCATAAAGCTTCTCCCCGTGAAAGGCCGGCCGCGCGAGTCGGACCGCCGGTTTTTTGAAAGCCCCGAATTGTAACAGGCCGCAGCGGACCAAGAATAGGCCTGGCCGGGGCAAAATGTCGACTGCAGGCCTCTTATAGCGGCATTTGGCCAGCATATCGCCCGAACAATCCCGTGCCCGGATCGAGCGCACGCGGTGCGGCGCAAGACGGGCACGCGCGGGGGCGAATATAATGAGCGCCGGCCGGCGGACGGCGGCGGATTTGCCGCACTAACGCACGAGATCAAGAAAACCGGGTCGCTTGCATCCCCGGCCATCGATCGATACTGCCAAGCAAAGGGAGCCGCCAGATCATGCCGTACGGGAAGGTATTAGTCGCTCAGGGAGGCGGGCCGACCGCCGTCATCAACCAGTCGATGGCGGGCGTAGTCCTGGAAGCGCGCAAATTTCGCAATGTCGAGCTGGTGTACGGCGCCTATCATGGGGTATCGGGCATCGTCAACGAGGAGTTCCTCGACCTGACCCAGGAAACCAGCCACAACATCGAGATGGTGGCCGACACGCCCTCATCGGCGCTGGGCTCGACGCGCGACAAGCCCGATCTGCCCTACTGCCAGGAAATCTTCAAGGTGTTGAAAGCGCACGGCATAGGTTACTTCTTCTACATCGGCGGCAACGATTCCTCCGACACCGTGCGCATCGTGAGCGAAGAAGCCCGGCGCGCGGACTATCCGCTGCGCTGCATCCATATACCCAAGACCATAGACAACGACCTGGTCGGCAACGACCACACGCCGGGCTTTCCCTCGGCCGCCCGCTTCGTCGTGCAGGCTTTCATGGGCGCGAATCTGGACAATGCCGCGCTGCCCGGGGTGTACCTTGCCGTGGTCATGGGCCGGCACGCCGGTTTTCTGACTGCGGCATCGGCGCTGGGAAAGAAATTCCCCGACGACGGTCCGCACCTGATCTATATCCCGGAGCGCACGTTCCGCATCGACAAGTTTCTCGGCGAGGTCAAGGCGACCTATGAAAAATACGGGCGCTGCGTGATCGCGGCCTCCGAAGGCATCCACGACGACAAGGGCAATCCGATCATCACCCAGCTGACGCGCGAGGTCGAGCGCGATGCGCACGGCAATGTGCAGCTCTCGGGCACCGGGGCGCTGGCCGATCTGCTGTGCGATGAAATCAAGCGCAAGCTCAGTATCAAGCGCGTCCGCGGCGACACGTTCGGTTACGTGCAGCGCTCGTTCATGGGCTGCGTATCAGACGTGGATCAGCGCGAAGCGCGCGAAGTCGGCGAGAAGGCGGTGCAATACGCGATGTGGGGCGGCTGCGACGGCTCGGTCGCGATCAAGCGCACCGGCTTTTACTCGGTCGATTATCAACTGGCTCCGCTGGAGTCCGTGGCGGGGAAGACGCGCGTCATGGAAGACGAATTCATCGCCGCCAGCGGCACGGATGTCACCGATGCCTACCGGCTTTATTTGCGCCCGCTGCTGGGCTCGGGCATGCCTGACGCCTACCGCCTGCGGCTGAACCGCGTCGACAAGATTCTAAAACCCGGAAAATAGAAATTTGCGATTCGGCTTGCGCGAACAAAGCGCCGTCCGCAGCGATTGAGCTTGCGCGGACGGCGTCCCGCCCGCGCGGATCCTCGATTGCGCACGGATGAAAAGCACATCCGAGCGCAATCGAGGATCTTGTATAAAACCCCGCACTGTTCTTGTTTCTATCAATAACTGTGTTTTCCGTACGGATACGCTTTTTATCCGTACGGAAAACACAGTTGGCGCGCAGAGCGCGCAATGGCCGCCTTTGGCATGCGATGGCAACTGAGACGCGGCAGAAACGTCGGCTCAGACGAAGCCAATCTGGCACTCGCGCTTAATCGCCGAAGCAGATTCCCATGTCCCGGCCGGTCTGCAGCGTGTCGCAATCCAGCGGGACTCCTTTCATGCGGCCGGCGACATCCTCGAGGGCGACGTAGTTCACGTTGGGGAAGGCCAGGGCCACCATGACACCCGATTGGCCCTCGGCCAGAGCGCGCACCGCGGCAGAGCCAAAACGCATCGCGGCAAGGCGGTCGAAGGAGGTGGGGCTGCCCCCGCGCAGCAGATGGCCGAGCACCACCACGCGCGTGTCCTTGCCGGTCCGGTCCTGAAGCGCCTTCGCCACGCGCTCTCCGATGCCGCCCAGGCGCTCGGCGTGGCCGATCTCGGCGGGTTCCAATACGGCGCGGTGACCGTGGGCGGGTTCGGCGCCTTCGGCGACCACGACGATGGAATACAAGTGTCCTTCGCTATCCCGGTCGAGGATTTTTGCGGCTACTTTGTTCGGATCGAAATGGATCTCCGGCATCAGAATGCCGTGGGCTCCGCCGGCGATCCCGGCGTGAAGCGCGATCCAGCCGGCGTAGCGCCCCATGACTTCGACCACCATCACGCGCTGATGGCTTTCTGCCGTGGTGTGCAGCCGGTCTATGCATTCGGTAGCAAAGGCGACCGCGGTGTCGAAGCCGAACGTGGTGAAGGTTTTGTCCAGATCATTGTCTATGGTCTTGGGCACGCCGACCACGCGCAGGCCCTTCAGGTGCAGCGCATTGGCGATGGTGAGCGAACCGTCGCCGCCGACCGACACCAGGGCATCCAATTCCTTCCTCGCGAAGAACTCCAGAATCTCGTCCGTGCGATCGACGTCCTTGGTCGTGCCGTCCGGCATTTTCATCGGAAAATGCAGCGGGTTTCCCTTGTTCGTGGTCCCGAGGATGGTCCCGCCCAAGTGCCCGATGCCGCTCACCTTCTCGCGCGTGAGGCGGTACACGCCGCCCTCGGGATAGCGCTCGGGGAAGAGAATGCCGTTGAATCCCTCGCGTATGCCGTAGCATTCCCAGCCGCGGTTGGCGGCGCCGATGACCACGGCGCGGATGACGGCGTTGAGGCCCGGGGCGTCGCCGCCGCCGGTGCAGATGGCGATGCGTCTGATATGGCTGGACACGGGAGTTTGTCCGTTTAGTGGCGAGGGGGAGGAGTGCGTCGGTGAGGGCGAAACCACGAGTTCGTCGGCGTGCCGGCTACCCCATCAATCTCATTTCAGCGCGGCGAATACGCGGTCGCGGATCTGTTCTACCGTGCCGGTGCCGGACACCTTGCAATGCTTGGGCGCCTGCGGATCGCCGCTGGCCTGCCATTTCGAATAATAGGCGATCAGCGGCTGCGTTTGCGCGTGATACACATGCAGCCGTTCCTTGACGGTTTCGGCCCGATCGTCCGGGCGCAGGATCAGCGGGTCGCCCGTCACATCGTCCTTGTCCGCAAGCTTGGGCGGATTGAACTTGACATGATAGGTGCGTCCGGAGGCAGGGTGCACGCGCCGGCCGCTCATGCGCAGGACGATTTCCTCGTCGGGAACCGCGATCTCGATTACGTAGTCGATGCGCAGCCCTGCGTTTTTCATGGACTCGGCCTGCGCCAGGGTGCGCGGGAAGCCGTCGAACAGAAAACCGCCGCTGCAATCGGGCTCGGCGATGCGGTGTTTGACCAGATCGAGGATGACGCCGTCGGGGACCAACTGACCCGCATCCATGAGCTTCTTCGCCTTCAGGCCAAGCTCGGTGCCGGCTTTGATCGCCGCGCGCAGCATGTCGCCCGTGGATATTTGCGGGATGCCGTATTTTTTTGTGATGAAGCTTGCCTGCGTGCCTTTGCCTGCGCCGGGCGGCCCCAACAGTATGAATCGCATTCTAGGCTCCTAGTATTCGCTATTCTTTTCTAATCGCGCCGTCTGCATCAGACCGGACCCGTCTCCGCGGCAAAGCTCCGGCGCACGCGCTCCAGGTCTTCGACGGTATCTACGCCCGACTCCGGGGCGCTCGCGGTCACGGCAACGGCGATGCGATGGCCGTGCCATAACGCACGCAGTTGCTCCAGCGCCTCGAAGCGTTCGATCGCGGCCGGCTCCAGCCGGTTATACAGGCGCAGAAACCGGGCGCGATAGGCATAGATGCCGATATGGCGGTAGCTTGGCAGCCCCGCCGGCAGCGCGCCTTGATTTAACGCAAGACTATCTCGGGGATAGGGTATGGGAGCGCGGCTGAAATACAGGGCGTGGCCGCTTTGACCGAGCACCACCTTGACCACATTGGGATTGAGCAGCGTCTCCAAATCGGTGATCGGGTGACAGGCCGTGGCGATGCTCGCCGTTGCGTGTTCGTCCAGCGACTGCGCCACCGCACGGATCAATTCGGGTGCGATCAAGGGCTCGTCGCCCTGCACGTTGACCACGATTTCGTCGTCGGCGAGACCCAGCTGTTCGGCCACCTCGGCGATGCGGTCGGTTCCCGTGGCATGATCGCTGCGGGTCATCAGCGCCTGGTGGCCGTGGCTGCGCACCGCGTCGAACACCTGCTGATGGTCGGTTGCAACCCACACCGCCTTCGCGCCGCTTTCGCGCGCCCGCTCGGCCACATGCACCACCATGGGCTTTCCCGCGATATCGGCCAGCGGCTTGGCGTGCAACCGAGTCGACGCGTAGCGCGCGGGGATCACCACCAGGAACGGGCTGGATCGGCTCATAATCGGGGTGTGGAACAAGAAACAGGGCCTATAAATCGATTATTTTAGCTGATTGGGCCTATAAGCGGCAGATATCCAGGACCGATAGGCAAGCGCGCAGGGCACGACAGGCCTATAATCAGCGCTCGTTCCATCATCGCGGCTCCGCCTGGCGGGGACGCCCAATCCGGTAATCCGTGGACATATCAACGAACTTATTTTGCGTCAAAGCCGCTTCGCCCCCGCACCTCCTGCTGCAGGGTTTATGACCGCTCCCGCCACTTCATTTTCCGATCTAGGCCTGCT
This sequence comes from Pseudomonadota bacterium, assembly GCA_021811085.1. GTDB lineage: Bacteria > Pseudomonadota > Gammaproteobacteria > Burkholderiales > SG8-39 > 2-12-FULL-64-23. Next base: position 7,342 of record JAJZPQ010000077.1, read on the forward strand.
GCCGCAGCTGCTCCAGGCTGTCGCCGAAAAGGGCTACACCGAGCCTTCTCCGATCCAGGCCCAAGCGATTCCCGTGATTCTGCAGGGATTGGACGTCATGGGCGGGGCCCAGACCGGCACCGGCAAGACTGCGGGTTTTACCCTGCCGCTATTGCAGCGGCTGGCGCCGCACGCCAATACCAGCGCTTCGCCCGCGCGCCATCCGGTGCGCGCGCTGATCCTCACTCCCACGCGCGAACTTGCGGCCCAGGTCGCCGAAAGCGTGCGCGACTACGGCAAGCATTTGGGGCTGCGTCCCGGCGTGGTGTTCGGCGGCGTCGATATCGTGCCGCAGATCCAGCTGCTGCGCTCCGGCGTAGAGGTTCTGGTGGCGACACCGGGCCGGCTGCTCGATCACGTGCAGCAAAAGACCGTCATGCTGGGACAGGTCGAAATCCTGGTGCTCGACGAAGCCGACCGCATGCTCGACATGGGCTTCATGCCCGATATCCGCCGCATCCTCGCGCTGTTGCCGGCCAAGCGGCAGAATCTGCTGTTCTCGGCGACGTTCTCCGAGGAGATCAAGCGGCTGGCCGACACCATGCTGCACCAGCCGGTGCTGATCGAAGCCTCCCGGCGCAACGCGGTTACCGAACTGGTGAGCCACGAGGTGCACCCGGTCAGGCGTGAGCGTAAGCGCGACCTGCTCGCGCATCTGGTGCGCACGCAGAATCTGTCCCAGGTGCTGGTGTTCGGCGGCACGCGCCTGGGCGTCAACCGCCTCGCCTATCAGCTGCAGAAAGACGGAATTCATGCCGCCGCGATTCACGGCGACAAGTCGCAGGCCGAGCGCATACAGGCGCTCGCAGATTTCAAGTCCGGCAAGACTCCGGTGCTGGTTGCGACCGACGTCGCGGCGCGCGGCCTGGATATCGTGGAACTGCCGGTGGTGATCAATTTCGAACTGCCCGGCGCGCCCGAAGACTACGTACACCGCATAGGGCGCACCGGCCGCGCCGGCTCGACCGGCCGCGCCATTTCGCTGGTATGCGCCGACGAGCACGAGAAGCTGGCGGCCATAGAAAAATTCATCAAGATACGCATTCCGCAGAGCATCATTCCGGGTTTCGAGCCCGACGCGTCGGGCGTGTCGGTATTGATGCATACCGAGCGCGAGCGGCCCGAGCGCCGTCCCGAGCGCAGCAGCAGCCTGACGCGCAACGGGCGCGCGCACGGCCAGAAGGCACCGGCAAAACCGGTGGACTCGATATTCTCGGCGCCCTATGTTCCGAGCAGCAACGCTCAGGCGGCGCCAGAACCTTCCCGGCCGGCGGCGCAAAAGCAGGGACGCCAGGTTGCGGCCTTGCTCGGCGGCCTGCGCAAGTCCGGCTGAGCCGCACTTCTTAGAGCCGTTTTGCCGGAGCGCGCGCAATGGCGTTCTTATCTGGTGATGCGATAGCTGTGCTGGGCTTCGCCCGCGTCGGTCGCGACGTCAAAATCAGCGAGCGGGCAAGTATTTATCATCCGGAGCGCATTTCTATCGCTGACTTCGCCCGCATCGACGATTTTTGTGTTCTTTCGGCGGGTCGAAACGGGATAGTCATCGGGCGCTACGTGCACATCGCCTGCTATTGCTCCCTGATTGGCGACGAGCGGATCGAACTGGAAGATTTCAGCGGGCTATCCTCGCGCGTTGCCGTATATTCGAGCAGCGACGATTTTTCGGGCGTGGCATTGGCGCATCCCACGGTGCCTGAGGATTTGCGACGCGTTTCCCATGCACCGGTGATCCTCAGGCGGCATGCACTGGTCGGCGCAGGAAGCGTTATTTTGCCCGGCGTGACAATAGGCCGAGGGAGTTCGGTGGGCGCGCTGAGCCTTGTCCGGGAAGATCTGGACGAGTTCGGGGTCTACGCAGGAATTCCGGCAAAGAGACTCAGGGCGCGAAGCAATAACCTCTTGGCACTGGAAGCCGAAGTGTTAAGGCGCGAAAGCAGTCGATCGCGCTGAATCGACATCCGGCGCGCGGGAGCCGCCGCGTTCTGCGCCACAGACGTCTGACGCGCATGGCGCATCGCGTGTTCGGCTCGCCGGCAGTCTTGGCAACTTTCTCCTACTTGCAGGTGGCCTAAAAGCTGTGTTCGGGGCCGGGAAAGGAGCCGTCCTTCACCGCGCGCACATAGTTCTCCACCGCCTGCTGGATGCTGTTCGCGCCATCCATGAAATTGCGCACGAACTTCGCTTTCTTCCCCGGGAAGATGCCCAGCAGATCGTAGAGCACGAGCACCTGACCGGAGCAGTCGCGGCCAGCGCCTATGCCTATGGTCGGAATCGACAGGCTGGCGGTGACTTCGGCGGCAAGTTTGGCCGGGATCGCTTCGAGCACGATCATGCCGGCGCCGGCGCGCTCCAGCGCGAGCGCGTCCTCTATCAGTTGCCGCGCGGCATCCACGGTCTTGCCCTGTACGCGAAATCCCCCTAACTGATGCACCGACTGCGGCGTGAGGCCGAGGTGGCCGCATACCGGGACGCCGCGCTTCACCAGAAATTCGGTGGTTTGCGCAAACGTGACGCCGCCTTCCAGCTTGACCATTTGCGCGCCGGCCGCCATGAGCTGCGCGGCACTGCGAAACGCCTGTTCGGCGCTTTCCTGGTAGCAGCCGAACGACATGTCGCCGATCAGGAATGCGCGCTTTGAGCCGCGGGCGACGCAGCTTACGTGGTAGACCATATCGGCCAGCGTAACCGGCAGCGTGGTGTCGCGCCCCTGCAGCACGTTGCCGAGGGAATCGCCCACCAGGATGCTTTCGACGCCGGCATTCTCCAGCAGCGCGGCGAAGCTCGCATCGTAGCCGGTGAGCATGGCGATCTTGCTGTCGTCGCGGCGCAGTTTCTGCATATCGGTGAGGGTGAGGCGGTTGTCGCTCATGGGGAACGTCCGGAAAAATCGAGGGCTATAGCTTATTACAAAACGAGGCGAACCATCTCCCCGGCGTGCTGGAGTGTTCTTAGCGCCTGGCGTGCGACTGATCTAGAATAGGCTATCCAACAAGGACGCACCATGAATCTGGACCGAGTCACTTCAGGCCGCGATGTTCCCAACGACGTCAACGTCATCATCGAAATCCCGATGAACGCCGATCCGATCAAGTACGAGGTGGACAAGGAAACCGGCGCGGTATTCGTCGACCGCTTCATGTCGACGGCCATGCATTACCCCTGCAACTACGGCTATATCCCGCACACCATTTCCGACGACGGCGATCCGGTGGACGTGCTGGTGCTGAGCCCCGTTCCCGTCATCACCGGCGTGGTGGTGCGCTGCCGCCCCATAGGCATGCTCAAAATGGAGGACGAGGCGGGCGGCGACGCCAAGCTGCTCGCGGTGCCGGTGGACAAGCTCTCCAGTCTTTACCGCGCGATCAAGTCCCCGCGCGACCTGCCCGAGCTGACGACTGCCCAGATCTCGCATTTTTTCCAGCACTACAAGGATCTCGAACCCGGCAAATGGGTGAAGATCGAAGGCTGGGTCGGGGCGGAGGAGGCAAAGCAGGAAATTCTTGCCGGCGTGGAACGCTACAAGAAGGCGAAGAAGAAGCCGAAATTCTAACCTGGCGCTGACGCCCTATAGGGCGAGTGTTCGTTCAATTCATCCACGTAGCGCGCGATACCCTGGTGTTCGCGCGCGAGGAAGCGCTCCACCGCATCGGAAAATTCGGGATGCGCGAGCCAGTGCGCCGACAGCGTTTTCACCGGCAGAAAGCCGCGTGCGAGTTTGTGCTCGCCTTGGGCGCCGCCCTCGAAAATCCTGATTTTCTCCTCGATGCAGAATTCCAGCGCCTGGTAATAGCAGGTCTCGAAATGCAGGCAAGGCAGGTATTGCAGCGCGCCCCAGTAGCGGCCGTAGAGCGTTTCCTGCGAGTACAGGTTGAGCGCGCTGGCGATGGGCTTGCCTTCGAGTTCGGCCACGATCAAGAGCAGGTGCCGCGGCATGGTCTGCCCGATACGCTGGAAGAATTCCAGGCCCAGATAGGGCGTGGAGCGGTGATCGCGATAGGTGCGCTGGTAGCAGCGCGCAAAAAACGCCCAGTCTTCCTCCTTGATCTCGTGCCCGCGCTGCCGGCGGAAATTCACGCCCGCATCGCGCACCTTGCGCCGCTCCTGACGGATTTTCTTGCGCTTGTCGTGCGACATCTGCGCCAGGAACTCATCGAACGAGGCGTAGCCGGGATTGTTCCAATGGAACTGCACCCCTGCGCGCAGCATCATGCCGGCAGACTGCATCAGCGCGGCTTCTTCCTCTTGCGGAAACAGCACGTGCAGCGAGGAGAAATCGCGCGCGAGGTCCAGCGCCGCGCGCAGCAGCGCCGCGCGCTCGGCATCGGTGGCGGCGAGGAGGCGCGGACCGGAGACCGGCGAGAACGGGATGGCGGCGAGCAGCTTGGGGTAATAGGCGAGGCCGTGGCGTTGATAGGCGTCGGCCCAGGCCCAGTCGAATACATATTCGCCATAGGAATGCGACTTGAGATAAAGCGGCATCGCCGCGCGCAGCTGGGGCGTGGCGGCAAGCCCCGCGCTCCCGGGTGCGGCTTGGTCCCACAGCGTCAGGAATTGCGGCAGCCAGCCGCTGTCGGCGCTGGCGCAGCCGCTCGCATGCAGGGCATGGAAAAATTCGTACGACAGCAGCGGATGGCCGAGCGCGAGCCGGTTCCAGTCCGCGGCAGCGACGCCGGCGAGATCATCGAGCACGCGCAGATCGGGTTCGGGCAAGGGCGAGTGTCCTGCGGGCGGCGTTAACAGTGCCGCATGTGGATAGAAAAACGCATTTTGCGTGTGCGCAATCAGGCGCCGCTGGTGATCGGACAAACGGATTATTGGCGATGGGCCGGCGCGCCGCAAGCGTTATAATCCGCCGATGAGCAACACGGTCAAAATCGCCGTCGCGCAGATCGACTGCATACTCGGCGACCTGGCGGGCAACGCCGCCAAAATACTGGATTGCGCCGCGCGCGCCAAGGCCGCCGGCGCGCAGATTTTGCTCACGCCCGAATTGTCCCTGTGCGGCTATCCGCCCGAGGACTTGTTGCTGCGCGACGGCTTCTTTCGCGATTGCGCGACCGCCCTGGAGCAGCTTGCCGCGGCCGTGCAGGGCATCGCAGTCATCGTCGGCCATCCGCAGCTCGCCGAAGGCAGGCGCTACAACGCCGCGTCGGTGCTGCAGCTAGGGCGGATCACGGCCACCTATCGCAAGCGCAATCTGCCCAATTACACGGTATTCGACGAAGAGCGCTATTTCGAGCCCGGGGGCGAGCCGGTGGTATTCGAGGTCAACGGCCTGCGTTTGGGGATCAACATCTGCGAAGATCTCTGGGGCGAGCAGGGGCCGGTGGAAGCCGGCGCCAACGCCGCGCAGCAGGGCGCCGCAGCCGGACAGCGCAAAGTCTGGCGCGCCGACGCGCCGCGCCTCGCGCGCGCCGCCGGAGCCCAGGTGCTGCTGGTGTTGAACGCCTCGCCGTATCACACGCGCCAGCACGCCTCGCGGCTTGCGGTGGCACGCAATCGCGTCGCGGAAAACGGGCTCGCGATCGTCTATGCGAACCTGGTCGGCGGTCAGGACGAACTCGTGTTCGACGGCGCGTCCTTCGTGCTGGACGCGCGCGGGGAGCTGACGCATCAGTTGCCTTATTTCGAGGAGGCGCTGGATTACGTCGATGTCGTCGACGGCGTGCCGCAGCCCGGGAACTGCGCGCCGGCTTTGCCGTTCGAAGCGTCCGTCTACCGTGCGCTGTGCCTGGGCGTGCGCGACTACCTCGGCAAGAACGGTTTTCCCGGCGCGATTCTGGGCATGTCGGGCGGCATCGATTCGGCCCTGACGCTGGCGATCGCCTGCGACGCGCTCGGCGCGGACAAGGTGCGCGCGGTGATGATGCCCTCGCAATACACCGCCGACATGAGCTGGATCGACTCGCGCGACATGGTCAAGCGCCTCGGCGTGCGCTACGACGAAATCGCGATCAAGCCGATGTTCGACGCCTTCCTCGGCGCGCTCGCCGGCGAGTTCAGGGGACTGCCGCTGGATGCGACCGAAGAAAACCTGCAGGCGCGCATCCGCGGCACGCTGCTGATGGCCTTGTCCAATAAATTCGGTTCCATCGTGCTCACCACCGGCAACAAGTCGGAAATGGCGGTGGGTTACTCCACGCTCTATGGCGACATGGCGGGCGGTTTCGCCGCGATCAAGGACGTGGCCAAAACTCTGGTTTACCGTCTGGCCGAGTACCGCAACAGCCTGGGCGAGGTGATCCCGCGGCGCATTATCGAGCGTGCGCCCTCGGCCGAATTGCGCCCCGATCAGACCGACCAGGACAGCCTCCCGCCCTACGCAGTGCTCGATGCCATCATGTCCGGCTACATGGAGCAAAACCTGAGTCCGGCCGAGATCGTGGCTGGCGGCCAGCGCGCAGAGGACGTGGCGCGCGTAGTGGGGCTGATCAAGAGAAACGAATACAAGCGCCGCCAGGCGCCGGTCGGCATACGCATCACCCAGCGCGGCTTCGGCAAGGATTGGCGCTATCCGATCACGTCGAGGTACCGCGAAAAATTCAACTAGCGGTCAATAAGCGCCGCGCTGCCGGCGCGGTTCGTCCCGCCTTGCGCTACTTTTTGTTGATATACTTAGCGCAATCGGGATAAGGGAGAATCGGCCATGAAAAAAATAGACGCCATCGTAAAACCGTTCAAGCTGGATGAGGTGCGCGAAGCCCTGTCGGAAATCGGGGTGAGCGGACTCACGGTAACGGAGGTCAAGGGCTTCGGGCGGCAAAAAGGTCATACTGAGCTCTATCGTGGCGCCGAGTATGTGGTGGATTTCCTTCCCAAGGTAAAAATAGAGATCGTCGTCTCCGACGATATTCTGGAGCAGGCGATCGAGGCGATCATCAAGGCCGCGCGCACCGGCAAGATCGGCGACGGCAAGATTTTCGTCACTTCCGTCGAGCAGGTGGTGCGCATACGCACCGGCGAGACCAACGAGTCGGCGATTTAATTCACGACCGGCTGTTGCAAAGTTGCGAGGTTGTGCCGAGCTGTGGTGATAGAGCTTGCGCGGACGGCGGCCCGTCCGCGCGGGTCGCCGATTGTGCACGGATGAAAAGCGTATCCGTGCACAATCGGCGATCTTGGATAAAACCTCGGAACTGCTTTTGTGTTTATTCGATTAACGCTGAAACTCGGCCGTTTATCCATAACCGTGTTTTCTGTACGGATGCGCTTTTTATCCGTGCGGAAAACGCGGTTGGCGCGCGGAGCGCGCAATGGTTGCGCGCCGACATTGGTTGACGCAGGAGCTTAGTTCGAGCTGCGGTAACAGAACTGGCGCGGACGGCGGCCCGTCCGTGCTCTTCTCCGTCGGGGCTCACGCTGTCAGCAGCACCACCAGGGCGCCGCTGCCTCCATCCACCGGGCGCGCCTGGCAGTAAGCCAGTACTTCTTCACGTTGCGTCAACCAGTGTTTCACCTTGGTCTTCAGCACCGGCTCGCGGTTTTTCGAGCCCAGTCCCTTGCCGTGGATCACGCGCACGCAGCGCACGCCGCGCTTGGCGCAGCGGGCGAGAAACTCGGCCAGCGCCTCGCGCGCCTCATAACGGTCGAGTCCGTGCAAATCGAGCTGGTCCTGGATCACCCAGGCGCCGCTGCGCAATTTGCGCAGCACCTGGCGCGGAATTCCGGCGCGTACGAAATTCGGTTCCTCGCCCGTGTCCAGCCAGTCCTCCGCGCTCCATCCGGCAGCCAGGCTCTCAGCCAGTGCGGCCTGCTCGTCCAGGTGCGACTGCACCGGGTAGGGCGGAGGCGCGTCCGGTGCGCGCAGCGCCTTGCCATGGTGCGGCAGCGGGCGAGCATCGGCTACCGCCCGTCTGAACAGATCCCGGTCGGCTTCGGCTATTGAGGTCTTGGCGGGTTTTTTCATCGCTTGGCCGATGCGCCGTGCGGTTCGCGTCCGCGAATGCCGATGGACCCGATCTATACCGTATGCGTCATCGCTCAGCCGAGGTCGTCGAGGTATTTTTCCGCATCCAGCGCAGCCATGCAGCCCGAGCCGGCGCTGGTTACGGCTTGGCGATAGACGTGGTCCTGTACGTCGCCTGCGGCGAACACGCCGGGCACGCTGGTCGCGGTGGCATTGCCTTCGTTGCCGCCGCGGGTGATGATGTAGCCGCCTTTCATTTCGAGCTGGCCGTCGAAGATCTGCGTGTTGGGCGAGTGGCCGATGGCGATGAACAGCCCGTGCAGCTTGATGTCCTCGAGCGCGCCGCTCGCGACATTCTTGATGCGTATTCCGGTGACGCCCGTCTTGTCTCCCAGCACCTCGTCGAGCACGCTAGACCACTTGATGCTGACGTTGCCGCCCTTGGCCTTGGCCAGGAGTTTGTCGATCATGATCTTCTCCGCGCGGAATTTGTCGCGGCGGTGAATCACAGTGACGTGGCGCGCGATATTGGCCAGATACAGCGCTTCCTCGACCGCGGTGTTGCCGCCGCCGACCACGGCCACGTCCTGGTTCTTGTAGAAGAAACCGTCGCAGGTGGCGCAGGCCGATACGCCCTTGCCCATGAATTTCGCCTCCGATTCCATGCCCAGATAGCGCGCCGAGGCGCCGGTGGCGATGATCAGCGCGTCGCAGCTGTAGGTCGCATTGTCGCCGGTGAGCATGATCGGCTTTTTGCGCAGCTCGACCGTATGAATCTGGTCGAACACGATTTCGGTGTCGAAGCGCTCGGCATGCTTCTGGAAGCGCTCCATCAGTTCCGGGCCCTGCACCCCGGCGAAATCGGCGGGCCAATTGTCGACCTCGGTGGTGGTCATGAGCTGGCCGCCCGGGGCGAGGCCGGTGAGCAGCACGGGCTTGAGATTGGCGCGGGCGGCATACACGGCCGCGGTATAGCCGGCTGGACCGGAGCCGAGGATAAGGAGTCGCGAGTGCTTGTTCATGTTGATCTTGTTGAAGTTGGATATAATAAAATTCGAAGGGAGACCCGGTGAACCGGCGATCTGAAAACAAAACCAAATTATACCGTTCCAGGCTGGTCGTACTTGGGACTAGATTTGCGGCCTGATTGGAGCCCGCTCCGGGACCATAGGTTCCCGCGAAATGCGGCGAATGCGGCAGGCCCAGGCCCGTGGCATACGAGCAGACAACAACAAAGGCGCCGGCAGTTTGATGAAACGTCTAGCAACTGCGTTAGCCATCGCGCCGCTCATTTCCTTGGGCGCGCAACTCGCCCAAGCGCAGCCAGCGCCTGCGGCCGCTCCGCCATCGGCTAGC
>JAJZPQ010000078.1 GCA_021811085.1 Pseudomonadota bacterium
GCGGCCATGCTGACCACGCTGGCGGTGCTGCTCGACCGCGAGGGCAAGCTGGTCGAGTCCGAAGCGCTGTACCGCAAGGCGGTGGACATCGCGCGCCAGGCGGGCAATCCGCGCATCCTGCTGCTCAACAGCAGCCGTCTCGGCTATGCGCTGGCGAAGCGCGGGCGCTATCGCGAGGCGCTGCCGTTCTACAAGGAAGCCGCGGACACGCTGGATTACCTCTACGTGCGCACGCGCGGGCTGTCGGAGGAGACGCGCGCCGCTTTCCTCGGCCAGTACGGCAATATCTATCTCGAAACCATCAAGGTGCTGTTGCAGTTGCATCGCGCCTCGCCCCAGGCGGGCTACGATCGCGAGGTGCTGGAGCTCGCTTCGCGCAACCAGAGCCGGGTTTTCACCGAAATGATGCGCCAGGCCGACGTGGCCAAATTCTCCTCCGATCCGGTTTTCCTGAACGTCAAACGCAAGCGCGAGGAGCTGCAGGAGAAAATAGAAAACCTGCGCCTCGCGCTCGCGACCATGCCGCTCGACCAGGCCGGCCTGGAAGCGCGCCGCAGCGATCTCAAAGCCCAACTTGCAGCCGCGAATAGCGAACTCGCGGCGCTGGAGGACAGGCTGTGGCGCGACTACCCGCGTTTCATGGAGCTGACCAACCCGCGTCCAGTGACGGTGCAGGAATTGCAGCAAAAGCTGCTGCATCCGGACGAGGTCCTGCTCTCGTACGTGCTGCTGCCGCAGGAGGTGGCGATATTCGCCGTCACGCGCGACAGCTTCAAGATGGTGAATCTGCCGATCAAGCGCGAGGACGTGGCGCGGCGGGTGCGTGCGATCCGGCATGCGATAGAAAAAGTGGCCGTGGGCGAGTCGGTGCTGTTTCTGCGCGAGATCGAGCCGGCCGACCTCAATTCGCTCTACCGGGACCTGGTGGCGCCGATCGCATCCAGCCTGGCAGGAAAGCAGAAGGTCATCGTGGTCGCGGACGGCCCCCTGCTTACCATACCGCTCGATTTCCTCGTCACCCGCTACGGCGCGGCCGAACAGCGGGCGTTCGAGGCTACGCGCACGGCAAGCGACGGCAGCGCGGCGCGGCCTTTCCTAGGCGAATACGCCGCGCTCGGCTATCTGGGCAAGGATTATCGCTTTGCCTATCTTCCCAGCCTGTCGGCGCTGGCCTCGCAGCGGCTTTACCCGAAGCAGGTCAGCGCGCCGCGGCAGGAGTTCACGGCGTTCGCCGATCCCGTGTTCGCGCCGCCGCCCGGCCAGAGCTATTCGCCTGCAACGCGCACGGCGCTCGCGCTGCTCGCGAATAACTACCGCGTGGACCGCAACGGCCTGCCCGATATTCCGCGCCTGAAGGAAACCGCAGACGAGGCGCGCAGCATCGCCAAGATTCTGGGCGGCGACAACCACCTGTACGTCGGCAGCGCGGCACAGGAGAAAATGGCCAAATCCGGCGAACTGCGCAACAGCCTTTACGTGCTGTTTGCGACCCACGGTTTTCTCGGCGGCGAATTCCTGCCCAGCAGCGAGCCGGCAGGAGAGCGTGCGACCGGCGCGCCGCGTCCGAAAATCAGCGCCCAGCCCTCGCTCGCGCTGACCCTGGTGGGCGACCTGGGCGGCGAGGACGGCATGCTCACCATGAAGGAAGTGATCGAGGACGTCGAACTCAATGCCGATCTGGTGGCGCTGTCGGCCTGCAATACGGCGGGCGATACAGCCGAGGCCAACAACGGCGAGGGTTTTGCCGGCCTCACGCGCGCGTTCATGTTCGCCGGCGCGAAGAGCCTGCTGGTCTCGCACTGGAGCGTGGACAGCCTGTCTACCGAAGCGCTGATGACGTCCACGTTCCGCAACATCAAGCGCGGCGAACCTGCACTCAATGCCATGAGCGACGCCGAGCGCGAGCTCAGCGGCGGCAGCTACACCAATGGGCGGTATCACTTTTCGCGCAGTAACCCGTTCTTCTGGGCCGCGTTTGTCTACGTAGGGGAATGATGACCAATGCACCCAGCCTGTCGTTCCGCCTGCGCGGGCTGTGGCGCTTCGCGCTGGTGGTGATCGTCGCCTTCGGCTGCGGCGAGGCGATGACGCGGCTCGGGTGGATGCAGCCGCTGGAGGACGTGTATTACGACTATTGGCACCAGTTCGCGGGCAAGCGGCGCGACGCGCTGTATACAGCGGTGGTCGCCGTGGACGAGAAGACGCTGGATCTGTACAAGGATGATCCGCTCGCGTTCTGGCAGCCCCACTTCGCGCGGGCGATGGACACGCTTACGCGCGCGGGGGCGAAAGTCATCGGCCTGGATTACCTGTACCAGGTCAGCGCCGAGGACTGGCTGAAGAAACTCAATTTGCCTGGCAACGACAGCAGCCGCAGCTACGACTCGCCGTTTCGCGCGCAGCTCGCGGCAGGCAACAAGATACTCATCACGCAACTGGTCGAATTGCCCGGCGGGGAAGGGAGGCTGCTGCTGCCGCCGCGCGACCACTTGTATCTGCTGCCGCTGGGCATCAACGACCTGGGCATCGCCAACCTGGACCCGGACGACGACAATTCGGTGCGGCGCTTCCTGCCGGTGTTCGATCCCGATCCGGCCAAGCCGGCCATGGGTTTTGCGACCCAGCTCGCGCTGCGCGCAGCCGGGCTCGATCCTACGCTTACCGAATGGAAAATCGCCGGGGTGAAGATCAAGCGCGAGGCGCGGCCGCGGCTGATCGGCTATGTCGGTCCGCCGGGCGCCATTCCCACGGTGTCGATGAGCAAGCTGCTGCAGGCGAATGCGCTGGCGGATCCCGAGGTGCAGCAATTGAAGGGCCGCGTGGTGATCATCGCCGCCAACGACCGCGGCACGCAAGACCGGCATCCCAGCCCCTATTCGCGCGCGATCTTCAGCAGGCAAAGCGACCAGATGATAGGCGGCGAGATTCACGCCAACATCGTCGAGACGCTCCTCACCGGCCACTATCCGCGCCAGCTGCCGCTGGCGGCGCAATGGCTTTATGTGCTCGCGCTGGTTTCGATCGCGGCCTTGCTCTATTTGCGCCTGCACCCCGCCGGCGGCTTGGCCGTGGCGTTGCTGCTGAGCCTGCTTTGCCTCGTGCCGGCGTGGTTCATGTTTCTGCACGACTGGCTGCTGCCTGCGGGCAGGGTGCAGGTCGCGCTCGGCATCGGTTTTCTGACGACGCTGGGCTTGCGCCTGACCGGGGAGGAGCGCGAGCGCGCGCGGCTGAAGAAAATGTTCGGCCGTTACGTCTCCGACGATGTGGTCAAGGTGCTGACCGAGGGCGAGCGGCCGGACCTCGCGGGCGAGTCGGTGCAGGTGACGGTGCTGTTCTCCGACATACGCAATTTCACCACCATCTCGGAGAAACTCAACGCGCATGAAGTGGTGGAAATGCTCAATGCCTATTTCAGCCGGACGACCGAGCCGATTCTGGTCGAGGGCGGGATGGTGAACAAATTCATCGGCGATGCGGTGATGGCGATTTTCGGTTCGCCGGTACGCCACCCGGACCATCCGCGGCGCGCCCTGCGCGCGGCGCTGCAAATGGCACGCGAAGCCGAAGACTTCAAACAATGGATGCGCGAGCGCTTTCCCGACCGCGGGCTGCCCGAATTCGCGATAGGCATAGGCGTGCACAGCGGCGAGGCGGTGATCGGCGACATCGGCTCGGTCAAGCGCACCGAGTTCACTGCGATCGGCGATACCGTCAATGCGGCCTCCCGCCTGGAGGGCGTGACCAAGGAGATGCAGTGCGTGCTGGTCGCGAGCAAGGCCTGCGTAGCCGCGGCAGGCGAGGGGGTTGTCAAGGGCAAGCAGCAAACGGTCAAGGTCAAGGGCAAGGACGAACCGATAGAGGTGTTCGAGATCCTGGGACTGGCTCCCGTGGAAGGCGCAAACTGAGCAGGTCGATTTGCCGGAGGTGCACATGAAAACGCTGAGACAGGTGCTTGCGCTGTGCGGGCTGATGCTGGCGCTGATGGGGACGGTCTACGCGCAGGAAGCGGATGTCGGCCTGGTGCAGCAGCTGAGCGGAGAGGTGACGTATAGCGGCGGCAAGGCGCGGGCCTATATGAAAATGCGCCAGGGCGACCGCTACAGCCTGTCGGCCGGCGCGCAGCTGCGCGTAGTCTATTTTCGCAACGGCCGGCAGGAAACCTGGCGTGGGCCGGCCGTTTTTCGCAGCGGCATCGAACACGGCGACGCTTTGAGTGGGACGGTGTACGAAGTGGCGAATCTGCCGCTGGACGTGCCGCAGAAGATACAGAGAATTCCGGATCTCATTCAAATGGCGCGGCTGGGCGGCGTGACGGTGCGCGGACTGCAGCCGAAGCAAAGGCCGAACCCGGAGCAGCAGGCCGAGATCGCGGCGGCGCGCGCTACCTACGTCGACCTGCGCCGCCGCCTGCCGCAGGAAGACATCACGCCCGAGTTGTACCTGTTCACTGTGCTGCAGGACTACTTGCTCTATGCCGAGATGCAGACGCTCGTAGACGAAATGCTGCAGCGGCAGCCCGCAGACCCGGAAGCGCAGCAATTGGCCGAATGGGTGAAGACCAGCATCGCGCGGTCCAGGTGAAGTGTGACAAAGTACCTGGGAAACGGGTATAAAAGCGTCTAGAGTGAAACGTCAAGCAGCAATAATAAACCGGAGGGAGGTGTCCAAATGAATGTGCTCAAATCGGTCGTTGCGGCCGTGATGCTGGGCGCAACCTTGACGGCGGCTGCCCAATCGAGTGACGTAGGCTTGGTCAACCAGCTCTCGGGCGACGTCAATTATGCCGGCCAGGGCAACACCCAATCCAAGGCGCAGGCGTTCATGAAAGTGCGCGAGGGCGACCGTTTCACTCTGCCCGCGGGCGCGCAGTTGCGTCTGGTGTATTTCAACGGAAGCCGCCAGGAAACCTGGAAGGGGCCCGCGAGCTTCAAAGCCGGGACCCGGCAAAGCGAGGCCCTGAGCGGCCAGGTGGCGGACGCGGGGCAGTTGCCCTCGGGTGTGGCGCAGAAGATCGCCCAAGTGCCTAACCTGGTGCAGATTGCGAAACTGGGCCGCTCCGGCGGCATCGCCGTGCGCGGCGGCGGCAAGCCCGGGCGCCTCAATTCAGAACAGCAGGCCGAAGTGAGCCAGGCCAAGGCAACCTATGCGCAAATGCGCCAGACGGCGTCGGAGGAGGACATCACGCCAGAGCTCTATTACTACTCGGTGCTGCAGGATAACCTGCTGTATAGCGAAATGAAGACCGTGACCGACGAGATGCTCAAGCGCCAGCCGAACAATCCCGAGGCGCAGGAGCTGGCCGCCTACGTGAAAAGCCGTATCTAGACCGTCAGGGACCAGCGGGACTACCGGGGCGCGCAAGCGCCCCTTTCCTTTTGCGCCGGGCGCATAATCGCGCCGGTCATGACCGACTCTTCTCCTGGGTAATGCCGTCCATGCGCAGCTGGGACATATTCTGCAACGTAGTCGACAACTACGGCGACATCGGCGTCAGCTGGCGTCTGGCGCGGCAGTTGGCGGCCGCGCACGGTCTGCGCGTGCGTTTGTGGGTCGACGATCTTGCGAGCCTCGCCAAGCTCTGCCCCGATGTAGTCGACGGCCGGGATCAGCAGCACGCCCGCGGGGTGGACGTCAGGTGGTGGCGCGAGCCCTTTCCCGCGGTCGAGCCTGCCGACGTCGTAGTCGAAGCGTTCGCCTGCAATCCGCCGGCGAACTATGTCGCGGCGATGGCGGCGCGTCAACCCAAGCCGGCCTGGATCAATCTCGAATATCTGAGCGCCGAAGATTGGGTGCGGGGCTGCCACGGCTTGCCTTCGCCGCATCCGTCCCTGCCGCTGGTGAAGCATTTCTACTTTCCCGGTTTTGTCACCGGCACCGGCGGTTTGCTCGCGGAGCGCGATCTGGTGCAAGCGCGCGATCGGTTTCAGGCCTCGGCGCAGGAGCGGGCACGATTCTGGGAGGAACTGGGTGTGCCTGCGCCCGGCGCCGGAGAACTGCAGGTTTCCCTGTTCTGTTATCCGCACGCGGGCATCGCGGGCTTGCTGCAAGCCTGGGCGGGCGGCGGATCACCCGTGCGCTGCATGGTGCCGGAGGGGACCGCGACCGCAGCCTTGGCGGAGTTCTTCGGCGGCGCAAGCCTTGCGCCCGGCGCGGTCCTGCGTAAGGAAAGCCTCGAAATCCGGGTTTTTCCATTTCTCGAGCAGGACCGCTACGACCGACTGTTGTGGGCCTGCGACCTCAATCTCGTGCGCGGTGAGGATTCCTTCGTGCGCGCGCAATGGGCGGCGCGGCCGCTGCTGTGGCACGTCTATTCGCAGCAGGAGAGGGCGCACTGGCCTAAGCTGCAGGCCTTTCTCGGCTTATATTGCCAGGGGATGAGGCCGGAACTGGCGGCGCCGGTCACCGCAATGTGGCAGGCCTGGAACCAAGGCGAAGCCGCCGGGGTCGAATCCGCCTGGGCGGGTTTCTGGGCCCACGGGCCGGAGCTGCAGGCACATGCACGGCGCTGGGCAGAAGGCTTGGCGGCCCCCGGAAATCTCGCAAACGGACTTGCGCAGTTTTGCGAAAATTTGTTAAAATAGAATGTTTTAGACATCCTCTAACCGGTTAGGACGACAGACTAGATATGAAGATCGCACAAGAACTCCGCGCGGGCAATGTGATCATGCTCGGAAACGACCCGATGGTGGTGCAGAAGGCCGAATTCAGCAAGTCCGGCCGCAACGCATCCGTGGTGAAAATGAAGCTGAAGAATCTGCTCTCCGAGTCGATCAGCGAGAACGTATACAAGGCCGATGAGAAATTCGACATCGTCGTGCTCGAGCGCAAGCAATCCACTTACTCGTACTTCGCCGATCCGATGTACGTGTTCATGGACGCCGACTACAACCAGTTCGAAGTCGAAAAAGAGAACATGGGCGAGGGCATCAATTTCCTCGAGGACGGCATGCAGTGCGAGGTCGTGTTCTACGACGATCGCGCAATTTCGGTCGAACTGCCGAATACCGTGGTGCGCGAAATCCTCTACACGGAACCTGCCGTGCGCGGCGACACTTCGGGCAAGGTGCTGAAACCCGCGAAAATCAACACGGGTTTTTCGGTGCAGGTGCCGCTGTTCTGCGCCACCGGCGACAAGATCGAGATCGACACCCGCACCGGCGAGTACAAACGCCGGGTCTGAGTTCGTCAGACGCTGCAGGAACAGGGCGCGCACTGCGGCGCCCTTTTTTTCGCCTTGAGGACGCGCAATGGCGGCTGGAGCGGCGGTCGTCCCCACTTGACGGTTGGGCGTTTAGCGGGTATAACGCGGACAAGTGTTTAGTTTCAAGTGCTTGAGAGCGGTTCCGTGAGCGGTACGTCCTTTTCACTCTTGAGATTCAAACATTGATCGGGCCCCGCCCGAGTTCTCAACTTTTAAAGGAATACTACGACATGGCAACCGGCACAGTGAAATGGTTCAACGACTCCAAGGGCTTCGGTTTTATCACGCCGGATGGCGGCGGCGAGGATTTGTTCGCGCATTTCTCTGAAATCAACATGCAGGGCTTCAAGACCCTGAAGGAAGGCCAGAAAGTGTCCTTCGAAATCGTAGACGGCAAAAAAGGCAAGCAGGCGGCCAAGATTCAAGCTGCTTGATCTAAGCGGCTTCTTCAAAAAAGCCGGGCTTTGAGCCCGGCTTTTTTTATGCCCGCGTTCCGGCGCGCTCAGGGCGCGCCTGCGCCGCCCGACTCATTTTGCGTACTTGCGGAACTCGGGTTTGCGCTTTTCGCGAAATGCGTTGCCGCCTTCCTTCGATTCGTCGGTCGCGTAGTAGAGCTTGAGCGCCTGCATCGCAAACGAGGATATGCCGCGGATCATCTCGGTGTCGACGTTGAACGAGCGCTTGGCCAGGGCAATTGCGGTCGGGCTCATCTGCAGCATCTCGGCGCACCACTTCGCGACCTCGGCATCGAGTTGATCGTGCGGCACGACGGCGTTCACCAGCCCCATCGCCAGCGCTTCCTGCGCGCTGTAGCGCCGGCACAGATACCAGATCTCGCGCGCCTTTTTCTCGCCGACGACGCGCGCCAGCAGCGCCGTGCCGAAGCCCGGATCGACCGACCCCACCTTGGGGCCGACCTGGCCGAATTGCGCCTTATCCGAAGCGATGGCCAGATCGCATAGCGTCACCAGCACATTGCCGCCGCCTATGGCGTAGCCGTTGACGCGCGCGAGCACCGGCTTCGGAGTATCGCGGATGATGCTCTGCAGCTCCTCCACCGGGAGCCCGATGGTGCCGCGCCCGCCGTAGCCGCCGTCCTCGGCGTCGGCGCTTTGGTCGCCGCCGGTGCAGAACGCCTTGTCGCCGGCGCCGGTCAGCACCACGACGCCGATGTCGCGATTCCAGCCGGCCTTGCCGAAGGCGCGGATCAGCTCTTCGCAGGTATCGCTGTTGAAGGCGTTATAGACCTTGGGCCGGTTGATGGTGATGGTCGCGACGCCGGCCTGCTCGGTGTAGAGGATGTTAGCGAATTCCATGTCGTGCCTTTGCCTTTGTAGTGAAGGGGGGTTCTTAGCCGGCCATGGTCAGTCCGCCCGACACGGACAGCACCTGGCCGGTGATGAAGGCGGCGTCCTCGCTCGCAAGAAAGCACACGGCGCCGGGCACATCGCCCGGCTGGCCGAGGCGGCCGAAAGGAATCGAGCGCGTCAGCGCGCTGCGCAGCTTGTCGCCGTATTCGCCTTCGCCGCAGAAGTCGCGGAACAAGGCGGTGTCGGTCGGTCCGGGACAGACTACATTGAGCCTGATCTGGGTTTTCGCGAGCTCGCGCGCGAGCGTCTTGGTGAACGCGATCAGTCCGCCCTTGCAAAACGAGTAGACCGACTCACCCGAAGATCCCACGCGTCCCGCATCGGAGGCGATGTTGACCACGCAGCCGCGGCCGCGCTGGCGCATGCCCTCGAGCACGGCGTGGTGCATGTGCAGCGGTCCGTACAGGTTGATCGCGACGATCTTTTCCCACAGCGTGCGCTCGGTATCGAGAAAGTCCGCCGCTTTATCCCAGCCGGCGTTATTGACCAGCACGTCGATCGCGCCGAGTTCGCGCTCGGTTTGCGTCACCGCGGCCTGCACGCGCGCCTGGTCGGCGATGTCCACTGCGTATGCGCGCGCTTGTCCGCCGGCCGCGCGTATCGCTGCGGCAGCCTTGCCCGCCGCAGCGCCGTCCAGGTCGAAAATGGCGACCGCGGATCCTTCTTCACCGAAGCGTTGGCACAGCGCCGCGCCGATGCCGCCGCCGCCACCGGTCACGATCACCACCTTGTCTTTCAGTCCGCGCACTGCACTCCCCGAATAAACGCAAGATCCGAATTTTCTCTCGGATTGTTGTCTAGTTCGACCGCGTTCGGTATTATGAATACGACCCTACCCCGGCGCAACCGCGGTCCGCGCCGGGGACACCGAAAAGCAGCCAAAACCACAGCGAGTTTGCGTCTTTTGCCTCCAGAGTTCTGGCTGATCTGCTTGTCGCCGCTATTCCCAACCACGCAAATCCGGAGAACAAAATGAACATTCCCGCTCCCGATCAACACCAGGAGCTGCGCGAAGCGCTGCGCGATCTTTGCCGCGAGTATCCCGACGAGTATTGGCGCAAGATCGACTACGAACGCGAGTTTCCCGTGGCGTTCATCGATGCGCTGACCAAGGCGGGCTGGCTCGCAGCGCTGATCCCGCAGGAATACGGCGGCTCCGGTCTGGGCCTGGCGCAGGCCTCCGTGATCATGGAAGAGATCAACCTGTGCGGCGGCAACTCGGGCACCTGTCATGGCCAGATGTACAACATGGGCACGCTGCTGCGCCACGGATCGGAAGCGCAGAAGCGCAAATACCTGCCCAAGATCGCCTCGGGCGAACTGCGGCTGCAATCCATGGGCGTGACCGAGCCGACCACCGGCACCGATACCACCAAGCTCAAGACCACGGCGGTGAAGCAGGGCGATCGCTACGTCGTCAACGGCCAGAAAGTGTGGATTTCGCGCATCCAGCATTCGGACCTGATGATCCTGCTCGCGCGCACCACGCCGGTGGCACAGGTGAAGCGCAAGTCCGAAGGCATGTCGATTTTCATCGTCGATCTGCACCAGGCCATAGGCAAGGGTCTCACGCTGCAGCCGATACGCAACATGGTCAGCCACGATACCTGCGAGCTGTTCTTCGACAACCTGGAGATTCCGGCGGAGAACCTGATCGGCGAGGAGGGCAGGGGCTTCAAATACATACTCGACGGCCTCAACGCCGAGCGCATCCTGATCGCCGCCGAGTGCATAGGCGACGCTTACTGGTTCATCAACCGCGCAAGCAGCTACGCCAAGGAGCGCGTGGTGTTCGACCGGCCCATAGGCCAGAACCAGGGCGTGCAGTTCCCGATCGCCGAGTCCTACATCGAAACCGAGGCGGCGAATCTGATGCGCTGGAAGGCGTGTTCGCTGTTCGATGCGCACCAGCCCTGCGGCGCCGAGGCCAACATGGCCAAGCATCTCGCGGCCAAGGCCTCGTTCGAGGCGGCCAACATTTGCCTGCAGACGCACGGCGGCTACGGCTTCGCCTGCGAGTACGACGTGGAGCGCAAGTTCCGCGAGACGCGGCTGTATCAGATCGCACCGATCTCGACCAACCTGATCCTGTCCTACGTCGCCGAGCATGTGCTCGGCCTGCCGCGGTCGTTCTGAACATGCAGAAACTAAGCGGCCGCTCTGCCTTCCTCAAGCTTCTGATCGACGAGGGCGTCATGCATCTGTTCGGCAATCCGGGCACCACCGAATTGCCGATCATGGAAGTGGTGCCCGATTATCCCGAGCTCAACTATGTGCTCGGCCTGCAGGAAGCCATCGTGGTGGGAATGGCGGACGGCTATGCGCGCGCCTCCGGCCGGCTCGCCGCCTGCAGCCTGCATGTCGCGCCGGGCCTGGGCAATGCGATGGGTGCGCTCTACAACGCGAAGTTCTCGGGTTCGCCTCTGATCGTGACCTGCGGCCAGCAGGAGCAGGGCCACGGCCTGCTCGAGCCGCTGCTGTACGATCCGCTGCTGCCGATCGCGCAGCCGATGGTCAAGTGGGCGGCCGAAGTCACTCGCGCCGAAGACTTGCCGCGCATCGTGCGCCGCGCGGCCAAGCTCGCACTGACCCCGCCGACCGGCCCGGTATTCATCAGCCTGCCGGGCGATGTGCTCGACGCGGAAGTGGAGATGGACTTCGGCCGGCCGACCCGAGTCGATGCGCGCGTGCGGCCTTCCGATGAGGCGCTGGCGCAGCTCGCAACGAGGCTGCTCGCGGCGAAGAATCCGGTGCTCCTCGCGGGGCAGGAGCTGTCGCAGCACGACGCTTTCGCCGAAGCCGCCGAACTGGCCGAACTGCTCGGCGCCGCGGTGTACCAGCAGCCGATTCCCTATTGCGCCCAGTTTCCGAGCGCGCACCCGGCCTATCTCGGCGCGCTCACGCGAACGCAAAAGCAGGTGCGCGCGCTGCTCGAGCCCTACGACGTCATGCTGTGCCTGGGGGCGGACTTGCTGCGCATGTCGGTCTATAGTCCCACCGCGCCGCTGCCCGATACCCTGTCGGTGCTGCACATCAGCGAGCGCGACTGGGAACTGGGCAAGAACTATCCGACCGAGTTGGCGCTGCGCGCGAACGTGAAGGAGACGCTGCGCGCGCTGCTGCCGCTGGTGCGCGCGCGGCGCGGCAGCGCCGAAGCCGGGGCGGCCGAGCGCCGGCTGGCCGAGCTCAAATCGCGCAACTGGTCGGCGCAGCGCAGCGCGGCGCGCGCGGAACTCTTGCGCGCGCTGCCAGGCAAGCCCATCGATCCGCGCTACCTGATGCTCCAGATCAGCGAAACCCTGCCGCGCAATGCGGTCGTGGTGGAAGAGGCGCTGACCTCGTCGGCGTCGCTGCCCGGATTCCTCGAACTGCGCGACCCCAGGAGCTATTACGGGCTCGCCAGCGGCGGTCTCGGCTTCGGCCTGCCCGGTGCGGTGGGCATCAGCCTGGCGCAGCCGGGGCGGCCCGTGCTCGCGGTGATCGGCGACGGCAGCGCGATGTACGGCATACAGGCGCTGTGGACTGCGGCGCATCTGCAGCTGCCGATCACCTATGTGATCGCGAACAACCGCAGCTACCGCATCCTCAAGGAGCGCCTGGTGTCCATGCGCGCGACCGACCGCTTTACCGGCATGGACCTGCGCGATCCCGACATCGATTTCACCGGCCTTGCGCGCGCGCTCGGCGTGCACGCCGAGCGCGTCAGCGAGCCGCAGGGGATCGTGCCCGCGCTGCGCGCGGCGCTAGCCGCCGGCGGCCCGCGTTTGATCGAGGTGATGGTCGCGGACGGGTTTGGGGGCTGAACAAGGTTCGTATGCGGTGATGCAGTTTGCGTCCCCGCTGTTGCAGAGTTGCGCTGTTGCGCGGACGAGAAGCCGTCCGCGCGGATCGTCGATTGTGCACGGATGAAAAAGCCATCCGTGCACAAATACAAGATCGACGATCTTGTATAAAAGCCACCCCAAAACCGCGCTTGCTCTTTTCCATAACCGTGTCTTCTGTACGGATGCGCTTTTTATACGTACAGAAGACACGGTTGGCGCGCGCGAGCGCGCAATGGTTTTTCTTGGCATGTGACGGTATTCTGGACGCCGTATTAAAATCCCAGTCCTGTCATATGTTCATCTAGAAGGTTGAGCCCATGTCCAAGTTCGCTCTAGGCCAATCGATTACCCGTCTCGAGGATGCGGCGCTGGTGCAGGGCGCCGGCCGCTACACCGACGACTTCGCGCTCGCCGGCGCGGCGCATGCCTACGTGCTGCGCTCGCCGCATGCGCACGCACGCATCCTGCGCCTGGACACGAGTGCTGCGCGCAAGGCGCCCGGCGTGCTGGCGGTGCTGACGGCCGAGGATGCCGCTGCCGATGGCCTGGGCGAGATTCCCTGCCTGGTCCCGGTCACCAATATCGACGGCAGGCCGCGCGCAGACACGCCGCGTCCGGTGCTCGCCGCGCAGCGCGTGCGCCACGTCGGCGATCCGGTCGCGCTGGTGGTGGCTGAGACTCTGGCGCAGGCGCGCGACGCAGCCGAACTCATCGACGTCGAATACGAGGCGCTGCCCGCGGTGGCGGACACGCGCGGCGCAGCGCAGGCCGGGGCGCCGCAGGTATGGGAGCACATCGCCGGCAACCTCTGCTTCGACGTAGGCGCGGGGTCGGACAAGGCCGCGGTCGATGCGGCCATCGCGCGCGCGGCTCACGTCACGCGGCTGGAACTCGTCAACAACCGCGTCGTCGCCAATCCGATCGAGCCGCGCGCGGCGCTGGCCGATTTCGATGCGGCGAGCGGTCGCTCGACGCTGTACACGCCCAGCCAGGGGCCGCATGTCATTCACGGCCAGCTGGCCGAGGCCGTGCTCAGGCTGCCGAAGGAGCAACTGCGCGTCGTCTCGGGCAATGTCGGCGGGGCCTTCGGCATGAAGATCTTCCTGCATCCGGAACAGCCGCTCGTCGTCTGGGCTTCGCGCCGGCTCAAGCGTGCGGTGCGCTGGACTGCGGATCGCAGCGAGAGTTTCGTGTCGGACGTGCAGGGCCGCGACAATTACTCCATCGCCGAACTCGCGCTCGACGCGGACGGACATTTCCTTGCGCTGCGTGTGACCACCTATGCCAACATGGGCGCCTATTTGTCCAACTACGCGCCCTTTATCCCGCAGCTCGCGGTGCCCATGCTCTCGGGCGTGTACCGCATCCCCGCGATCTATGCCAATATCCGCGGCATCCTCAGCAACACCGTGCCGGTGGATGCGTATCGCGGCGCCGGCCGCCCCGAGGCGATTTACCTGGTCGAGCGCATGGTCGATCTGGCGGCGCGCGAACTCGGCCTTGCGCCCGATGAGTTGCGCCGGCGGAATTTCGTGCGGCCGGCCGAGATGCCGTATCAGACGCCGGTGGAAAGCCGTTACGACTCGGGTGATTTTTCCGCGGTGATGGCGCGCGCGATGGAGCGGGCCGATTGGGCCGGTTTTCCTGCAAGGCGCGACGAGGCCAAACGCCGCGGCAAGCTGCGCGGCATCGGCATGGCCATGTACATCGAGCGCTGTGGCGGCGGCAACGGCGACACGGTGATCCTCAAGGTCGATCCCGCAGGCAGCGTGACCCTGATTTCCGGTATGCAGGACAACGGCCAGGGGCATATCACCACGTTCGTGCAGCTCTTGTCGCACAAGCTCGGGCTGGACGCGAGCCAGATCCGCGTGGTGCAGGGCGACAGCGACATCGTGCCCGCGGGCCTGACCGGCGGCTCGCGCTTTCTCGCGATCGGCGGCGTCGCCGCCATGAGTGCCGCGGACGAGGTGATCGAACAAGGCAAGGATGCGGCGGCGAGCCTGTTCGAGGCGGCTGCGGCCGACATCGAGTACGGCGACGGCGAATACCGCATCGCCGGCACCGACCGCAGCGTGTCGCTGTTCCAGGTGGCGCAGGTCACGCAAGGCCTCTCGGCCGAGCACACGCGCACGCCGGACGCGTTTACCTATCCCAACGGCTGCCACATCTGCGAACTCGAAATCGATGCCGACACGGGCGAAGTGCGCATCGCGCGCTACAGTATCGTCGACGACTTCGGCCGCGCGATCAATCCGCTCCTGCTCGAAGGCCAGGTGCACGGCGGCACGGTGCAGGGCATAGGGCAGGCGCTGCTCGAACTCGGGCTGTACGATTCCGAGTCGGGCCAGCTGCTCAGCGGCTCGTTCATGGACTACGCCATGCCGCGCGCCGATGACGTGCCTTCGTTCGACTGTGGCTTCCACCACGTGCCCTGCGCGAGCAATCCATTGGGCGTGAAAGGCGCGGGCGAGGCCGGCGCGGTCGGTGCGCCGCCGGCCGTGATCAACGCCGTCGTCGATGCGCTCAATCCGGCGACCGGCCTCAGGCACATCGACATGCCGGCCACGCGCGAGAAGTTATGGCGCGCGCTGCGCGCGGCCTGACGCGATCAGCGTGAGCCGGATCCTGGTCCAGAAGCATCTGCAGGATTTGCTCCGTATCCACAGTCTGCCCGGAGACGCGCGTCCCTATTGGTTCTGCGGGATATTGCATGGTTGTTTTATCGGGGCGTCAATTCGCCCGAGCGGCGATTCATTGATATCCTGAGCGGATATGAGCCAGATCCTGATCCAGCAATACCTCAACCAGCTGCAGGACCTGCGCAAGGTCTCGGGCACCCACCGCGAATCGGTGGTGAGCGAGGCGTTCAAAGATTTGCTCAAAGGCTGGGCGCGCGCGCACGACTTGGTGTTCGTGCCCGAATACGAAATCGAGACCAAGACCAAGGACCGGCGCTACGTCGACGGTGCGCTGCTGTACGAGCTGCGCATGCCTTTCGGCTACTGGGAGGCGAAGGACGAGAAGGACGACCTCGACGGCGAAATCGAATACAAATTCCGCCGCGGCTATCCGCAGGACAACATCATTTTCGAGGACTCGACCGAGGCGGTCCTGATCCAGAACCGGCAGGAGGTGATGCGCTGCGGCGTGGACGACGTGGCCGCGCTGGAAAAGCTGCTGGTCCTGTTCTTCGCCTACGAGCGCGTCGAGATCGCCGAATTCCGCGGCGCGGTGGAACAGTTCAAGTCCGACCTGCCGGCGGTGCTCGAATCGCTGCGCGCCATGATCGCGCGCGCCTTTGAGGAGAACGCCGCCTTCCGCAAGGCCTCGCAGAAGTTCCTCGCCCACGCGCAGGAGGCGATCAACCCGAGTCTGACCGATGCCGACGTGCGCGAGATGCTGATCCAGCACGTGCTCACCGAGGAGATTTTCTCCAAGGTGTTCGGCGAGGACGATTTTCACCAGCACAACAACGTGGCGAAGGAACTCTACGCGCTCGAGGAGACGTTTTTCACCGGCGACCTGAAAAAGCGCACCCTGCGCGGCCTCGGCTCCTACTACGCCGCGATCCGCGCGGCCGCGGCGCAGATCGGCAGCCACCACGAGAAGCAGGCATTCCTCAAGGTCATCTACGAGAACTTCTACAAGGTCTACAACGTCAAGGCCGCCGACCGGCTGGGCGTGGTCTACACGCCCAACGAGATCGTGCGCTTCATGGTCGAGTCCGCCGACTGGCTGTGCGAGAAGCACTTCGGCAGCAACCTGATCGACAAGGACGTGGAAATCCTCGACCCTGCGGCCGGCACCGGCACCTTCATCTGCGAACTGCTGGAGCACTTCCGCGGGCAGAAGGCGAAGCTCAGGCACAAATACCTGGAGGAACTGCACGCGAACGAGGTCGCGATCCTGCCCTACTACGTCGCCAACCTGAATATCGAGGCGACCTACGCCGCGATCACCGGCGACTACCTCGAATACCCCAACCTGTGCTTCGTCGATACCCTGGACAACGTCGGCCTGCACACCGCGGCGCACGGCACCAC
>JAJZPQ010000001.1 GCA_021811085.1 Pseudomonadota bacterium
ACCGTGTCCTGCGACGGGCACCAGTGGCGCGTCTCCTTCGCACTGCTGCGCCACCTCGTCAATCTCTGATCGCGCAATACGCCATCAAGGTCAACGAGTAAACACGGGTTGCGGGGACGCTTACGTTGCTACAGATTTGCTACAACGAACCACTGTAGATGTTGCGTGTTGTTGCGCGCAATTGCGGGGGTCGCTACAATAAGAACTGCAAAAACAACAACTTTTTAAACTGAGGGGCCGAGTGTAGAGCGCGGTTTCGCGTTCGGGACGCAGGAGTCGGAGGTTCAAATCCTCTCACCCCGACCACTTTTTCCCGGTCCGTACCGGACACATGGTTAACACTTGGTTAACACTTTCGGTCCGGAAGGGTTTTCCGCTGGTTCCACGCGGCAGGCTTCTCCGGCCGTCGTGCGGCAATCCGCACATTTCACGAAAATGCGGATTTTGCATACGTTCTCGACTAGACTTTTCAATTAAGTCGATGCGCGCGGCCAAGCGCCGTCGGTGAAATTGCAGCACCTGCCCAAGGAGATAAAAATGCTCGGACTGAAAGCGGCTTTAACTGCGCTCGCGGCGTTGACGCTTGCCGTCGCTGCGCAAACGGCAACGGCGCAAGCAAGGATTAACAGCATTACGGCAGACCGTACCGAGGCCGTACTCGAAGGCGGTCGGGCGGTGATCAAATTCACCGTCGACGGCGATGCGCCGGAGAACAGCAACTGCGGGATCTATATCGAATACAGCGGTACAGATACACCCGACAATCGCAAGCTCAGCAGCAAAGACGGCCTGTTTCCGAAAGTGATCGAACACAGCTTCACACGTGCCGGTACTTATAATGTTGAAGTGAGGGGTCGCAAAGTCGGCGCTACCCTCGGTTGTTTCGGCGAAGCGACAGTGAAAATCGCCATCCGCGAAGCGCCTAAGGCTGCTGCTGCCAAGGCGCACGCGGCAGAAGCAGGCGCCGGCGCCAAGCCGGCGCCGGTTTGCGGCGAAGGCTGGAATCTCGTGCAAACCAAGGCCGGCAAAAAAACCGGCTCCTATACCTGCAAACCGAAGAAAGGGGTGGTGAAGGCTCCGGAAAAGCGCGCGGAATGCCCGGCTGGCCTGGTCTATTTCGAGAAGGGCGCCACTTTCGGCTGCAGCAAATAGGCGGGTTCGGCCGCTAAGAGGGCTGCAAGGGCGAACGTACCGATGAACAAGATCCTGAAATACCTATTGCTCATCGCGGGCGGCATTGCCGTCGTCTTGATCGCTGCGGCGGCGTACGTCGCCGCAAGCTTCAACCCCAACGACTATAAGCCGCAGATCGTGCAGTTGGTCAAAGAAAAGCTCGATCGCAGGCTGGAGATCAAGGGCGACATCAAGCTGGCATTTTTTCCGGCGCTGGGCGCCGACCTCGGCGGGGTTACGCTGTCGGAGCACGCGAGCGGCAAGGAATTCGCGGCGGTTGACGCGGTGCGCGTGGCGTTGCAACTGCTGCCGCTGCTGTCGCGCGAAGTGGTGATCAGCAGGATAGAGGTGCGCGGGCTGCGTGCGATTTTGGTGAAGCATAAGGACGGCAGCACCAATATCGACGACCTCATTGGCGGCGCGCAAAAACCGAAGCAGGCCGGCGGTGCGCAGGACAAGGCGGCGCAGACGCCGATCCAGTTCAACATCGATCATGTACTGGTCGAAAACGCCAGCCTGGGCTATGTCGACGAGCGCAGCGGCGCGAAATACAGTCTGAATAAGCTGCAACTGAAAACCGGAAAAATCGCGGGCGCGATGCCGGCCGACATCGACCTTTCCTTCGCGCTCGGTGCGAATCAGCCCGAAGCGAACGTCGACGTACACTTCAAAACGCGGCTCGCTTACGCACCCGACAGCGGGCGGTTCAAGCTCGAAACTCTGGACCTGGGCCTCAAGGGCGAAGCGGCCGGCATTAATCTTCTTGCGCTTGGCCTCACGGGCAGCGTCGAGGGCGACGCGCAGTCGATCAAATCGGGCGAACTCGTGCTCGATCTCGACGCCAAACAGGGCAACGACACGATCAAGGGCAAGCTTACGAGCCCGCTCGCGGTGGATCTGGGCGCGCAGACCGTCGATCTGAGCAAGCTTTCCGCGAAATTCGCGCTTAGCGACCCGAAATCCGCGCATGGTCCGGTGACGCTCGACATCGCGGGCCGCGCCCATGCGGACCTACCGAGGCAGCGCGCCAGCCTGGATTTTTCCACCAAGTTCGATGAATCCGCCGTCACCGGCAAAGCTGGACTCGTGCATTTCAGCCCGCCCGTCTACGTGTTCGACGTCAACGTGGACAGACTCGATGCCGACCGCTATTCCGGCGCGACGAAGCCAGAGGGCGGCGGCGCGGCGGGCAAAGGCGGGGCAGGCGAGCCGGAGCTGGCGCTCGATTTCGCGGCGTTGAAAACCCTGCAGGCCAACGGCAGCGTCAAGATAGGCGCGCTCAAGCTTGCGAGCCTGAGGCTGCAGAACCTGCGGCTCGACGCGAAAGCGGGCGGTGGGCGCCTGGACTTGAACCCGCTCTCCGCCGACCTGTACCAGGGCAAGATGAGCGGCAGTGTTTCGCTCATCGCCGCGGCGACACCGCGACTTGCCGTGAAACAGAATCTGACTGGAATCAGCATCGGCCCCCTGCTCAAGGATGCGGTCGACAAGGATCTGCTCGAAGGCAAAGGCAACCTGGCGCTCGACGTCTCCGGCCAGGGCGCGACGTTGTCTGCGCTCAAGAAGGCATTGAACGGGTCGGCCTCGCTCAATCTCGCCGACGGTGCGCTCAAAGGCATCAATATCGGTGAAACCATACGCAACGCCAAAGCCAAGCTCGGCACGCTGACAGGCCAGACCACACAGGCGTCCAATGCCGCGGAGAAAACCGATTTCACCGAGCTGAAAGCGAGCTTCGCGATCAGGAACGGTGTTGCGCACAATTCCGATTTGTCGCTGAAGTCGCCGTTGTTGCGCCTGGGTGGCGAAGGCGATGTCAACATCGGCAGCGACAGCGTGGACTATCTGGCCAAGGCGACGCTGGTCGCCACGGCCGCGGGACAAGGCGGCAAGGACGTCTCAGAACTCAAGGGGGTCATGGTGCCGGTGCATATTTCGGGGCCGTTCACGTCGCTGAGCTACAAGCTCGACTTCAATGCCATGATCGAAGGCGCGGCGCAGCAGAAGATAGACGCGAAGAAAGAGGAATTGAAATCGAAAGCGCAGGACAAGCTCAAGGATCGGCTCAAAGGCTTGTTCGGACGCTGACCGGCAAGTCAGCCCGGCAATACCGGTCGGACCCGGTGCGAGACCCAGGTATTTAGGTCTCGTAATTCCCCGTTTGTCCTAGGCATTTAGTCATGATTTGTCATGGTCCTGTTAAAGATTGTTAAACGGGCTTCAATGGCTTTCCAGTGGAGTGTAGAGTGCGCCGTCAATGGTGTGAATTAGTGCTCAATTCGGCAATTTCAGCCGGGAAGAGCGCGATGCGGACAACAGCTGCGAAAGAGCATGTTATGGGGCAACGCAAGCGGATACTGTACATCGAGGACGAGGCCGATCTGCAGTGGCTGGTCAAGCACATTCTGGAGTCGGTCGGGGATTTCGAGGTACAGGTATGCGACTCCGGCGCAGAAGGATTGCGCCGCATCGGCGAGTTCGCGCCGGACCTGGTGCTGCTCGACGTGATGATGCCGGGCATGGACGGTTTCGGCGTATTGCGCGCGTTGCGGGCGCGGCCCGAAAGCGCAGTGCTGCCAGTGGTTTTTCTCACGGCGCGGACGCAGGAGTCCGACGAATACTTGCGCTCTGGTGCGCGCGGGGTCATCATCAAGCCGTTCGAGCCCGCTGGCCTGGTGGAACAGGTGCGCGCTTATGCCGGGGAACTGGCAGCCGCCTAGACAGGGTGCAGATGTCCGGCGGCCACAGGCCTAACAGGGTGTTGAAACAGGGGGCCTAGGGAAGGGGTGGGACCCTTCCCTTCCCACCCGGCCCCCTTTTAAATCCCCCAAGCCAGGGCTATTGAAAAACGCTTCCCTCCGAGAGCGCGCCATGATGGCGCGCACTTTCATTTCAGGGACGCGTTTTTCAATAGCCGCGCTAGCACGCGGCGTCGGAATTTTCGCGGCGCTGCCACAGGGCGCGGATTTGCTCCACCAGCGCGCCCGGCTCTATCGGTTTCACGATCACACCCAGCGCGCCGCGGCGCAGCAAATCCTGCCGCAACTGGTCCTGCGTGTTGGCGGTAAAAAATACCATCGGGGTCGCCGCCAGCGCGGGCAGCTGGCGCAGGGCCGCCATGGTGTCCAGCCCGTCCATGCCCGGCATCATCATGTCCAGCAGTATCAGGTCCGGTGCATACGCGCCGGCCGCCTGCAAGGCCTCGGCGCCGCTCGCGCAGGTGTGCACCTCGTAGCCGCCACCCACTTCGAGGCTCAGGCGGGTAATCAGCTGGATGTCGGGATCGTCCTCCACCAGCATGATTTTTTTCAGCGGCTTGTTCATGTCCGCATCGCGCCGTGGTCGCGCGCGTACAGCTGCGCCGTGCGCGCATGGGGCGACAGCTCGAAATAGAACGTCGTGCCCCGGCCGGGCGCGCTCACAAAATCGATCTTCCCGCCGAGCTTGTCCATAATCATTTTGCAGATGGCCAGGCCCAAGCCGGTACCGCCGCGGCGGCGCGAGGTCGAACTGTCGGCCTGTGCAAACCGGTCGAAGACGCGCGGCTTGAATTCTTCCGGAATGCCGGGGCCGGGATCGACGACGCTTACGCGCAAGGCGCCGTGCACGCGCTCCAGGCGCACTTCGACGCGCGCGCCGCGCGGGGAGAACTTGGCCGCGTTCGACAGCAGGTTGGCCATGACCTGCATCAGCCGGTCAAAATTGGCCTCGACCCAGGCCGGCCCCTGGCTCTGCGTCAGGACCAGGCTGACGCCGTACTGATCGGCGTAACCCTGATTGGCCTGGATCGCGGTATAGAGCAAGGCTCCGAGTTCCACCGGTTCGAGCTGTATCTGCAGCGTGTCGGAATCGAGTTTTTCCACGTCGAGGATGTCGTTGATCAGGCGTACCAGGCGCTGCGAATTGTCCCGCGCCACGCGGATCAGCGTCTGGATATCCTGGCGCAAATCCGGCATTTTGACGAGCAGACCGAGCGAGCCGACGATGGACGAAAGCGGAGTGCGCAGCTCGTGACTGACCACCGAGATGAATTCGTTCTTCATGCGCTCGATCTCTTTGCGCGATGAAATATCGGCGTTGGTGCCGGTCATGCGCAGGGCGCGGCCCGAGGTGTCGCGGCTGACCACCTGCCCGTGGCTCAGTATCCACTTCCACTCGCCGCTGCGCGTACGGACGCGGTGCTCGACATGGTATTCCGGGCTCGCGCCCTTTATCGCAGCCAGGATCATGTCGCGCACGCGTCCCAGGTCGTCCGGATGCACGACGGCGCGCAGCGTGGCGTAATCGGTGAAGGTTTCCTGCGGCCGGTCGCCGAGCATCTCGGCCCAGCCTTCGCTCAGGTAAATCCTGCCGCTGGTGATATCCGCATCCCAGATCGCCAGCCGCGACCCCTGCAGGGCCAAGTCGAGGCGTTCGTTGACGCGGGTGATTTCCTCCTGTTGCCGCACGCGCGCGCTGATGTCGGTGTGGGTGCCGATCATGCGCAGCGGCGCGCCGCCGGCATCACGGCTGACCACCATGCCGCGCGCGAGTATCCATTTCCAGCTGCCGTCCTTGCATTGCATGCGGAACTCAGTGGCATAGGCCGGGGTGTTGCCGTCCAGATACGCCTGCAGGTCCGCGATTACCCGCGGTCTGTCATCCGGGTGTAGCCGCTTCTCCCATTCGCCGCGCCGGTTTTCGAATTCTTCATCGGCGTAGCCGAGCATCTCCTTGTAGCGTCTCGAATACACGACATCGTCGGTCTGTATATTGCGGTCCCATACTCCGTCGCCGGCGCCTTCCAGCGCGAATTTCCAGCGCTCCTCGCTTGCGCGCAGCGCCTCCTCCGCTGCTTTGCGCGCAGTGATGTCGATGATCATCGCGAAGAATCCGACGCTGCGGCCGGCGCTGTCGTAATCCGGAATGAACGTCCCAGCGAGGTAATGCTCGCGCCCATCGATGCCGTGCCGCGCGCGTTCGTATTCGACGCGCTCGCCCCGCAGTGCCGATTCGATTTCTGGCAGGATCGATGCGTAGGTGGCCGTCCCGAGAACCTCCGCGAGATGATGATTGTCGATGCGCTCGGAGGGCAGATCCAGCCACTCCTCGACGGCATAGTTATGAAAGCGCATATGGTGGGCGCTGTCGACATAGCAGATCATGGCGGGAACGGACCCGGTGACCAGGCGATGCTGCTTTTCCTGTTCGCGCAGGTGCGCTTCGGTCAGGCGCCGTTCTTCGCGCTGGCGATTGATCACCGCGGCGGCGAACAGCGCAAGCCCGATGGTCAACAGACCGCTCCAGAGTGTGAGCTGTCCGAGCTGCTGCGTGCGCATCGCGATGCGTGCGCGGCGGGCGCTGTCCAAGGTATGCTCGCGCTTGCGCATCGCCTCCACCAGCTGTTCGAATTGGCGTTCGCTGCCGCGGTAGCCCTCGCTCGAGATGAAGGAGACGGCCGCGGCCACGCCCTGCTGCTGGCGCAGCTGCGTGACCTGTTGTTGCATGCCCACCAAGGCTGTTGCGGCGGCGTCGAGCGCTGCGGTGCGACGCCGCTGCTCGGCGTCGTCGGCGACGAGTTGCGCCAGCTGCGCTATTTCGCGGCTGCAGTCGGCCCCGGTCTCGTGCAGCCGCTGCAGGTCGCGTTCGGAGCGGCTGATGACATAACTCAGGGTGGCGGATTCCACCGCTTCCCTGGCGCTGACCAGTTCCTCGAGTTTGGCCAGCATGCGCTGGCTTTTTGTTTCGGCAGTGGCGTGTTCGACCTGCTCGGTCACGCTCAGCTGGTATGCGCCGCCGATCGTGATCAGCATGGCGATCGTCGTGGCAAGAACCAGGTAGATGCCGATTCTGAAAGAGAATTGCATGACCGGCGAAGCATCGTACTTTTCGCTGGCAGCGTCAAATAGGTAGCGGCGGCGCGGGGCAGCGCGGCTGTCTGCTAAAATGCGTGCGGGAGGGCCATGTCCGACAAACTCATAATCACCGTCGATGCGCAGATCGCCGCGCTGGTGCCGCGTTTTCTTGCCAATCGGGCGGCCGACGTCGACAAGATCCGCGCGGCGCTGGCGGCCGCCGATTTCGCGACCATACGCGCTGCGGCGCATGCAATGAAGGGATCCGGCGGTGGCTACGGATTTCCCGAGATATCGCGGCTGGGTGCAGCGATGGAGCAGGGCGCGCGCGAGCGCGATGCGGCCGCGCTGGGCGCACTCGTGGCGGATTTGGAAACGTATCTGGCGCGCATCGAGATCGATGCCCGGGGGCAGGCAGTGAGCACAGGGAAACGGGTAATGTGATGGGTACGGCAGCAGGCTATCCGCGCATCAGGCATCAACCACACCGCGCGAACTGATCATCATGCGTATCGCTTTGCTGGAGGACGATCAGGACCAGGCGGATCTGGTGTGTGCCTGGCTCAGGGCCGCCGGCCACAGCTGCCATGTCTATATGCTGGGCAAAGATCTGGTGCGCGAGGTGCAGCGCGAAACGTTCGATCTGTTCCTGCTTGACTGGGAAGTGCCTGGAATGTCCGGCGCAGAAGTGCTGGTCTGGATCCGGGCCAATATCGACGAGCCGGTGCCGGTGCTGTTCGTCACTGCGCGCCAGCGCGAGGAGGACATCGTGCATGCGCTATCCAGCGGCGCCGACGACTACATGGTCAAGCCTCTGGGCAAGCTCGAGCTTCTCGCGCGCATAGATGCGCTGGCGCGACGTTTGCGCCCAAGTCCGGCTCAGGGCGAGGATGTGCTCGAATACGGGAAACTCAGCGTGGATTGCCGCAACCGCCGGGTCCGGGTGGGCGGCGAGGAGGTCGCGATGACGCAGAAGGATTACGAACTTGCGCTGTTCCTGCTGCGCAACATCGGCCGCTTGTTGTCGCGCGGCTACATTCTGGAAGCGGTCTGGGGACAGTCGGCCGACATCAATACGCGCACCGTCGACACGCATGTCAGCCGCATCCGCGGCAAGCTGGGGCTCACGCCCGAGAACGGATGGCGCCTGTCGGCGGTTTATCAGCACGGCTACCGCCTCGAGCGCATTGCGCCTGCGGCGCGCTAAGGCCTGCCGCAGCCGCGCCGACGACCAGGACGCACCTTGAGCAAACTTCTGCTGCTGATCCTCGCGTTCGTGGCCTTATGGTGGCTGGCGAAGGGTTTTCGCAGCAAGGACTCGCCGCCCGGCCGCACGCCCGACGCTGCAGCGGAGCAGATGGTCAACTGCGCGCATTGCGGCCTGTATCTACCGCAAAGCGAAGCGGTGTGCGAGGGCGGCCGGTATTATTGCTGCGCCGAGCACCGCCGCCTGGCGGGTTAGCCGACGCGGACAATGGCCACCTGGCAACTTGCCGCCGACACGCAGCCCGATTCGTTCTGGGTATCGCTGCGCTTTTTCAACATATACCGGCTGTTGCTCGCCGCGGTGTTCCTCGCCACGGTCTTGATCTTCGGCGACAGCCTCAATTTCGGCAGCCACAACCTCGCGCAGTTCGAGTATGTCAGCGGCGCGTATCTGCTGCTGGCGATCGTGTTCCAGGTGTTGCTGGAGAAGATACGCAGCTATTTCAATTTCCAGCTGAGCATGCACGTCGTCACCGATATCGTCGCGACGGTGTTGCTGATGAATGCGAGCGACGGATTCAGGAGCGGGCTCGGCGTGATGCTGCTGATTTCGCTTGCGGCGGCGGCGCTGGTGAGCCGCGGTGCGCTGATGCTGTTCTACGCGGCGCTCGCTTCCATCGCGATCCTGCTGGAGCAGACGTACTGGATACTCAGCTTCGATCACAGCACCGCCAACTACGTGCAGCCGGGGCTGCTGGCGATCGGCTATTTCGCCACCGCGCTGATCACCAACCAGCTTGCGCGGCGCGTCATCCGCCAGGAGCGCGTGATGCGCCAGCGCTCGGTCGACTTGAGCAACCAGCTGCGCATCAGCCAGCTGGTGCTCCAGGACATGCAGGACGCGGTCATGGTGGTCGACGGCAACGGCCTGGTGCGCCAGCACAATCCGCAGGTTTCGCTGCTGTTGGGGTGGCAGGCGCCGGAACTCGACCAGATCGAGAATTATTCGCCCGAGATCGCGCACGCGCTCGAGCGCTGGCGCAGCGGCGGGGGCAGCGCGGCTGAAACCGTGCTGCTGCCAGGAAGCGGCAAACTGGTGCGCGCGCGTTTTGTCGAGGCGGGAGCCGACGGCGGCAGCCTTTCCCTGGTGTTCATCGAGGATCTGTCGCGGCTGCAGGAGCAGGCGCAGCAACTCAAGCTGGCGGCGCTCGGACGGCTCACCGCGAATATCGCGCACGAGATCCGCAATCCGCTCTCGGCGATCAGCCATGCAAGCGAACTGTTGCTGGAGGAAGAGCGCGCCCCTTCGCAGGAGCGCCTGCTGCACATCATTCAGGACAACTCCAAACGCCTCGACCGCATGGTGCGCGACGTGCTCGAACTGACGCGGCGCGACCGGGTGCGCGCCGAGACGATCCGGCTTGCGGCGTTTCTGCCTTCGTTCATCGACGAATTTGCGCAGAACGAAAGGATTCCGGCATCGGGCTTCGCGTTGCGGGTGCACGAGGCGAGCGAGATCGTGTTCGACCGGGTACACCTGCAGCAGGTACTGTGGAATCTGCTGCGCAATGCCTGGCGCCACTCGCGCCAGCGCGAGGCGAGCGTACACGTGGAGGTTAGGCGCCAGGCGAATCGGGTAGAATTGCACGTGATCGACGACGGCGAGGGCGTGGCCACGCACCTGCGGCAGCAATTGTTCGAACCTTTCTTCACTACCTACAGCGGCGGCACCGGACTCGGTCTGTATATCGCGCGCGAGATGTGCGCCGCGAACGCGGCCATCCTCGAGTACGCCGGCCCGTCCGACGTAGCAGCCGGGGCGGATTTTCGCATCCTGTGCGGGGGCAGGCCGGCATGAAGCGCGCCGAACGCAGGACCGAGCAGGCTGCCGCGACGGTCCTGGTGGTCGACGACGAGGCCGACATCCGCGAGTTGCTGGAGCTGACGCTGCTGCGCATGGGGCTGGAGGTGGAATCGGCCGCGAGCCTGGCCGAGGCGAACGCCCTGCTCAAGGCGAAGCACTTCGACCTGTGCCTGACCGACATGCGCCTGCCCGACGGCGAGGGCCTCGATCTGGTGCGCCACATCGGCGAGCATTGCCGCGACCTTCCGGTGGCGGTCATCACCGCTTACGGCAGCGCCGAAAATGCCGTAGCCGCGCTCAAGGCGGGGGCTTTCGACTACTTGTCCAAACCGGTGTCGCTGGAGGACTTGCGCGCGCTGGTCAAGTCGGCTCTCAGGCTGCCGCAGCAAACGTCTGCGGCCAAGCCGGCGCGGCAGCAGCTGCTGGGCGAATCGGCGGCGATGCAGCAGGCGCGCGAGATGATCTACAAGCTTGCGCGCAGCCAGGCGCCGGTGTACATCAGCGGCGAATCGGGCAGCGGCAAGGAATTGGCGGCGCGTCTGATCCATGAACAAGGGGCGCGGCATGACCAGCCTTTTGTCCCGGTCAACTGCGGCGCCATTCCGGAAAACCTGATGGAGAGCGAATTCTTCGGCTACAAGAAAGGCGCTTTCACCGGCGCCGACGCCGATCGCGAGGGCTTCTTCCAGGTCGCGCACGGCGGCACGCTGTTCCTGGACGAGGTTGCCGACCTGCCGCTCGCGATGCAGGTGAAGCTGTTGCGCGCGATCCAGGAAAAGCGGGTGCGCAAGGTGGGGGCCACGGCGGAGGATGCGGTCGACGTGCGCATGATCTGCGCCACGCACCAGAACCTGACCGCGTTGGTGGAAGCGGGAAAGTTTCGCCAGGATCTGTATTTCCGTCTCAATGTGATCGAGCTGAAAATGCCTCCGTTGAGGGAGTGCCGCGAGGATATTCCGGCGCTGACGCAAGCGATGCTGGGTCGCCTGAGCGGAGCGGAGGGGCGCGTGCCGCGCCTGTCCAAAGAGGCGCAGGCGGCTTTGACCGACTATGATTTTCCGGGAAACGTGCGTGAACTGGAGAATATCCTGGAGCGCGCCGTGGCTCTGCGCGGCGGCGAGGACATCCAGGCGGGCGATCTGCGCCTGACGCCCGCGCGTCACAGCGACGAGGCGCACGCCGGCGGCAAATGGCCACTGCAGGATTATCTCGACCAGATCGAGCGCGAGGCGATACTCGAAGCGCTGAACCTGACGCGCTTTAATCGCACCGCGGCGGCCAAGCTGCTCGGCATCACGTTTCGCGCCTTGCGCTATCGCATGGAGCGCCTCGGGATCAACGAACCGCGCACATGATCGCCGCTGCCGACGGGCGCGTGGACGCTGCGCGCTACGTAGCCTCTCCCAACTGCGACGAGCGGCCGCCGGGCGCGGCGATTACGCTGCTGGTGATCCACAATATCAGCCTGCCGCCGGGGGAGTTCGGCGGCGAGGACATTGCCCGCCTGTTCACCAACGAACTCGACATTGCGGCCCATCCGTACTATCGCTCCCTGGCCGGGCTGCGCGTGTCGGCGCATTTCCTGATCCGGCGCACGGGCGAATTGCTGCAATTCGTGCCTTGTACGAAGCGCGCCTGGCACGCCGGAGCCTCCAGCTGGTGCGGGCGCAGCGGCTGCAACGACTTCTCCATCGGCATCGAACTGGAGGGCGCGGACGACGTGCCCTACACCGATGCGCAATATCGCGTGCTGGCCGAACTTGCGCGCGCGCTGCGGTCCGCCTATCCGATTACCGACATCGCCGGACACTGCGACATCGCACCGACGCGCAAGACCGATCCCGGCCCCAGCTTCGATTGGCCGCGCTTTCGCAGCTCGCTCGCCTGAGCGCGCATTGCGCGGCGGCGTGCGCCGCCGCACCTGCTGATTAAATTCAGGCCGTACGGCTGTAGCCGGGATACTGCCTATGCCCGCGGCCAAGCGTCGCGCCAAATTTCCGTGGACTGCTCGAGCGCTGACCGACTCGGCCGCGGGGATTCTTCATCGACGCGCTTGCGGCCGGGTGCGGCGCGCTGCATTCGTGTTTTGTTGTTTTGCCGACGCGCGAACAGAAAACTGCAAAAAGTTCTTGCAAAATCAAAAGCGCATCACTAAAATTAGTTGCGAAGTGGTAATGAGCTACTATATATTGTGGTTGTAGGCGCAAGCGAGATATAGGGCCGGCTAAAGAAAAAGACAGCGATCGACGCACTAGAACAAGATGGGGGAAATGCTTATGCAGCTTGTCACCGATTCACAAAAGTCGCTATCCGTGGCCGGTGCCAATGTTGCCGAAGTATCCGCAGTGCCCCAATCAGCGTATCCCGAATACCGGATCATTCGCCGCAATGGCGCGGTGGTCGGATTCGGCCCGGGCAAGATCTCCGTCGCGATGACCAAGGCGTTTCTTGCGATCGAAGGCGGCCAGGGCGCGGCTTCCGCGCGCATCCGCGAAATGGTCGCCGGACTCACAGAGAGCGTGGTATCCGCACTGGCGCGGCGCCAGCCCGGCGGCGGCACGTTCCATATAGAAGACATTCAGGATCAGGTCGAACTTGCGCTGATGCGCTCGGGCGAGCATGAGGTCGCCCGCGCCTACGTGCTCTACCGCGAGCAACGCACCAAGGCGCGCGCGCTGGAGCAGGCGAAGCAGAAGGAGAAGGCCGCGGCGCCCGAGCTGCATGTGCTCGACCACGGCGTGCGCCGCCCGATCGATCTGGCCGGCCTGAAGAATCTGCTCAAGGCATGCTGCGAGGGCCTGGGCGATGCGGTCGACCCGCGCATCATATTCAACGAGACGCTGAAGAATCTCTACGACGGCGTGCCGGTAGAAGAGATCCGCAAATCGGCGATTCTGTCGGCGCGCGCGCTGATCGAAAAGGATCCGGACTACAGCTATGTCACTGCGCGGCTGCTGCTGAACACCATCCGCATCGAGATCCTGGGCGAAGAAGTGTCGCAGGCGCAGATGGCCAAGCGCTATGCCGATTATTTCCCGGAATTCATCAAACGCGGCATCGCCGCGGAACTGCTGGACGAGCGTCTGGCCAAATTCGACCTGGCGCGGCTGGGCAAGGCGCTGGACGCCTCGCGCGACCTGAAGTTCGGCTATCTCGGCCTGCAGACCCTGTATGACCGCTACTTCCTGCACGAACAGGGGCAGCGCATCGAGTTGCCGCAGGCGTTTTTCATGCGCGTCGCGATGGGCCTCGCGCTGAACGAGATCGACCGCGAGGCGCGCGCCATAGAGTTCTACCAGGTGCTGTCCTCGTTTGACTTCATGAGTTCGACGCCGACCCTGTTCAATTCGGGCACGCTGCGCTCGCAACTGTCGAGCTGCTATCTGACCACGGTCGCGGACGACCTTGACGGCATTTACGAATCGATCAAGGACAATGCCCTGCTGGCGAAGTATGCGGGCGGGCTGGGCAACGACTGGACGCCGGTGCGCGCCCTGGGCTCGCACATCAAGGGCACGAACGGCAAGTCGCAGGGCGTGGTGCCGTTCCTGAAAGTGGTCAACGATACCGCCGTGGCGGTGAACCAGGGCGGAAAGCGCAAGGGCGCGGTGTGTGCCTACCTCGAATCTTGGCACCTCGACATCGAGGAGTTCCTCGAGTTGCGGAAGAACACCGGCGACGACCGCCGCCGCACCCACGACATGAATACCGCCAACTGGATCCCGGATCTGTTCATGAAACGGGTGATGGAGAACGGCGAATGGACGCTATTCTCGCCCTCGGACTGCCCCGACCTGCACGACAAGTTCGGCAAGGAATTCGAAAAAGCCTATACCGACTACGAGGCAAAAGCCGCCCGCGGCGAGCACAAGCTGTTCCGCAAGATTCCGGCGGTGCAACTGTGGCGCAAGATGCTGTCGATGCTGTTCGAGACCGGGCATCCCTGGATCACGTTCAAGGATCCGTGCAATATCCGTTCGCCGCAGTCCCACGTCGGCGTCGTGCACAGCTCGAACCTGTGCACCGAAATCACGCTCAACACCAACGAGCACGAAATCGCGGTGTGTAACCTGGGTTCGGTGAATCTGGTCGCCCACCTCAAGGACGGCAAGCTCGATCACGCCAAGCTGCAGCGCACGATCGCCACCGCGATGCGTATGCTGGACAACGTCATCGACATCAATTATTACGCCGTCGGCAAGGCGCGCAACTCCAATCTGAAACACCGGCCGGTGGGCATGGGCATCATGGGTTTCCAGGATTGCCTGCACCTGCTGCGCATCCCCTACGGCTCGAAGGAGGCGGTGGAGTTTGCCGACCGCTCGATGGAGGCGGTCGCCTATTTCGGTTACCTCGCCTCGACCGAACTGGCCGAGGAGCGCGGCCGCTACTCTTCCTATCGCGGCTCGCTGTGGGACCGCGGCATCCTGCCGCAGGACACGCTGGCACTGCTGCGCGAGGAGCGCGGCGGCAATGTCGAAATCGATATGAGCGTGAGCATGGACTGGGACGGCTTGCGCGCGCGCATCAAGCAGCATGGCATGCGCAACTCCAATTGCCTCGCGATCGCCCCGACTGCTACGATCGCCAACATCATCGGCGTGTCGGCTTCGATCGAGCCCACTTACCAGAACCTGTATGTGAAGTCGAACCTTTCGGGCGAATTCACGGTGGTCAACGAATATCTGGTGAACGACCTCAAGCGCCTGGGCCTGTGGGACGAAGTCATGATCGCCGACCTCAAGTATTTCGACGGCAATCTGGCCAAGATCGACCGCGTGCCGGCCGAACTGCGCAGCCTGTATGCGACCGCGTTCGAAGTCGAGCCGCTTTGGCTGGTCGAGGCGGCGGCGCGGCGGCAGAAATGGATCGACCAGTCGCAGTCGCTCAATATCTATATGGGCGGCGCCTCGGGCAAGCGCCTGGACGATACCTACAAGCTCGCGTGGAAGCGCGGCCTGAAGACCACTTATTACCTGCGTTCGATGGGAGCGACCCACGCCGAGAAATCCACGGTGAAGGCAGGGCAGCTGAACGCCGTGCCGGAGGGCGGGATGCCCGCCGCAGTCAAAAGCGCCGAGCAGGCCGAGCCGAAGTTCTGCGCCATCGACGACCCCGAATGCGAGGCCTGCCAGTAGGCCGGTGACAAGACTGGAGACATGAACATGCTCAATTTTGAAGACGAAGTGGCGGTTTCCCCGATCCCCGGCCTAGGTCTGCAGCCGGTGCGGGGTTTCATGCCCGCGTCATCGGCGAGTGCCGTCGAGCGGCAGCAGAGCGCGCCCGCGGCGAGTGCCGAAGCGTCGCGCCGCATTCGCGTCGAAGACAAGCGCATCATCAACGGCGGCACCGATGTCAACCAGCTGGTGCCGTTCAAATACAAATGGGCCTGGGAAAAGTACCTGGCCGCCTGCGCCAACCACTGGATGCCGCAGGAAATCAACATGAGCCGCGACATCGCCACCTGGAAAGACCCGAACGGCCTGACCGAGGATGAGCGCCGCATCGTCAAGCGCAATCTGGGTTTTTTCGTCACTGCCGATTCGCTGGCCGCGAACAATATCGTGCTCGGCACCTACCGCCATATCAGCGCGCCGGAATGCCGCCAGTATCTGCTGCGCCAGGCGTTCGAAGAGGCCATCCACACCCATGCCTACCAGTACATTGTCGAGTCCCTGGGCTTGGATGAAGGCGAGGTGTTCAATGCCTATCACGAGATCGCCAGCATTCGCGCCAAGGACGAGTTCCTGATCCCGTTCATCGACACGCTGACCAATCCCGCGTTCAAGACCGGTACCGCCGAAGCCGACCAGCAATTGCTGAAGAGCCTGATCGTATTCGCCTGCATCATGGAGGGGCTGTTCTTCTATGTCGGCTTTGCCCAGATTCTCGCGATGGGCCGGCAAAACAAGATGACCGGCGCGGCCGAGCAGTACCAGTACATTCTGCGCGACGAGTCGATGCACTGCAATTTCGGCATCGACCTGATCAACCAGATCAAGATGGAAAATCCGCATCTGTGGACCCCGGCTTTCCGCGAGGAGATCCAGGGCTACGTAAAAACGGCGGTCGAGCTCGAGTACCGATACGCGGAGGACACCATGCCGCGCGGCGTGCTGGGCTTGAACGCGCCGATGTTCAAGGAATATCTACGCTACATCGCCAATCGCCGTTGCCAGCAGATCGGCGTGGAGCAGCTCTATCCGGGGGCTGGCAACCCCTTCCCCTGGATGAGCGAAATGATAGACCTGAAGAAAGAGCGCAACTTCTTCGAAACCCGGGTCATCGAGTACCAGACCGGAGGCGCGCTCAGTTGGGATTAGCAGACTTCAATACGTTGGCGTCGGGGGGCAGGTAGGCATGCATCAATTGACCGAGTTTCGGGCAGACAGCGACTACAGCTTGTGGCTGCGTTTCGACGACGGGGTGGAAGGAAGCGTGTTTCTGGGTAATTTGCTGGAAATCGGTGCATTCAAACTTTGGCGCGACCGGGAGCAGTTCCGGCGCGTGGCGATCGATCCGAGCGCAAAGACTCTGGTTTGGGACGGCGGGATCGAACT
Organism: Pseudomonadota bacterium; assembly: GCA_021811085.1. Lineage (GTDB taxonomy): Bacteria > Pseudomonadota > Gammaproteobacteria > Burkholderiales > SG8-39 > 2-12-FULL-64-23. The sequence continues at coordinate 16,638 of JAJZPQ010000001.1, forward strand.
TGATCCCGCTGTTTTGTATCGTGACCTGCTGGAACGCAAGGCCGCATGAGGCCGGCGTGCTGGCAGGCAAGGGATTCGTCTGGCCGGGGCTCGCTCCGGCCGGGCGGATAATCCGGGCTATCGTAGCCGGGTTTGCAGTAGTTGTTTTTCTTTAACTTGAAGAAGGAGCTTTACCATGGCAACGAAGAAAAAAGCAAAGAAAGCAGCGAAAAAACCGGCTAAAAAAGCCAAGAAAAAGAGGGCAGTAGCTAAAAAGCCTGCAAAAAAGAAAGCGGCCAAGAAAAAGGCCGCCAAGAAAAAACCTGCGAAAAAAAAAGCGGCTAAAAAAAAGCCCGCTAAAAAGGCCAAAAAGCCAGCCGCCAAAAAGAAAGCGGCAAAAAAAAAGGCTAAACCTGCTGTGAAACCGGCGAAGCCGGCAGCACGTTCGATGATGGCTCCAGCAGCCCCATCGACTGCGGCGACGCCAGGGGCGAAAACCGCCCTGAATCCGGCAGCAGCTTGGCCTTTTCCGACAGGCTCAAGGCCTTAGCGTAGGTAAGGATGTCTCGCGGTCAGCCCTAGCGCAAGCGAAGGCTGTACCGCGGACATTCGCCCTAAACTGATTTGTCCCCGGCTGCGTTATCCGCTAACGCGATTGCAGCTAATGCGGCTGGGATCATTTCTTGGGCAGGCCAGACCCATAAGTAGATTGCCTGAAGTCCGGGGTGGCGTCAATTTCGGGTTCGGATCTGTAATTGTTGCGTCGCAGCACAGCATTTGGGCTGTGCTTGACATAAGTCAAATGATTCAATAGAATAGCGCCTGTTGCATTACATCACGTCGGTATCCGCCGCAAAACCGGCTAGTAGTCGAGCCAGGGTTTGGTCGTAGTTTCTTAGAGTTCGAACGGCACTTTAACAAGCCGTTTCAAGTAACTAGAATTTAGAAGTTTTGCTCAGGGAATAGTGTGCGTATCACGCGCGCTCGCTTGACTGCGAGCCGCAGGGCGCAAGCTGACCTGGGCAGCACGAGCGCAGGCGGCATTTATAATGACGCTTGGCGCTCCTAAGACTGGGTCGCGCAGTGACGTGGTCCAGCCGGTTTGTTGCGCTTTTTAGGTAAGGAGGTACCACATGGACAATCTGAAACAGTTTGCCCTGCGAACCTACACATTAACTACCGCATTCCTGCACAACGGCCTGGCTGTGTTCGGGGCTGTTGCGGCTATCGCACTGCTGATGGGAGCCCGCCCGGTCGTGGACCAGGGTGCACCGTCCGGACCCGCATCCGCGGCGTTCGGCACCATCCGCCACGAGGGCATTTCCCTGCTCGTTCCGGCTGCCGATAACGAAAAGCCGGAATACCGCACGCTCGCCGTGTATCTGTCGCGTCGCTACAAGGTGGCGCAGGAGGCAACCGAACAATTGGTGGGAGCTGCGCATGAGGCTGGCAGCCGCACCGGGATGGATCCTCTGCTGCTGTTGGCCGTGATGGCGGTCGAGTCGCGCTTCAATCCGATTGCCGAGAGCGTAATGGGTGCCAAGGGCCTGATGCAGGTGATCCCGAAGTTCCATCAGGACAAGCTCGACGCGCTGGGCGGGGAGGACGCAGTCTTCGATCCGATGACCAACATCATGGTCGGTGCGCGCATACTCAAGGACGCGGTGCGCCGTGGCGGCGGCCTGATGCCCGGGCTGCAACTCTACGCCGGCGCGTTCGGCGACGATAGCCAGCAGTACGCGCAGAAAGTGCTCGCCGAGAAGCAGCGCATGCAGGAAATGCTCAAGCGCGCGCGGCCGCAGACAGCGGCTTAGGGCCTAGAACGATACGCGGGGATCCAGGCGGGAACGGAAGGGTCCCGCCCCTTCCTCTGCCCCTCGTGCTCCCCTGAATCGGACCGTAGCAAAATGGCTTCTTGCTACGGAATCTCAAGCGCACAGAAATTCACGCAGCCGGCGCACGCCTTCGCGCAGATCGCCCATTGAGCGCGTATAGGCGAAGCGCACGTAGCGCTCGGCCTGATAGGCGCCGAAATCCTTGCCCGGCGTGATCGCGACACCGGCCTCGTTCAGCAGGTCCAGGGCGAATTTTCCGCTGTCCGCGGCAAAGCGTTCGATGCCGGCGTAAATGTAGAACGCCCCTTGCGGAGTGACCGGAATCGAGAATCCCAGTTCGCGCAGCGCAGGCAGCAGATAATCGCGCCGCCGCCTGAATTCTTCACGGCGCTCCTCCAGTATCTGGGTCGTCTCCGGCGCAAACGCGGCGAGGCCGGCGTACTGGGCCGGCGCCGAAGGGCAGATAAAGGCGTTCTGGGCGAAGCTTTCGACCTCGCGCACGCAGTCCTGCGGTACGACCAGCCAGCCGAGGCGCCAGCCGGTCATGCTGAAATATTTGGAAAAGCTGTTCACCACAAAAATGCGGTCCGAGTAGGCGAGCGCGCTGGCGAACTCGCTCGCATAGGTGAGTCCCTGGTAGATCTCGTCGACGATCGCCACGCCGCCGCGCGCATGGACCGTCTCGATGATGGCGCGCAACGCCTCGGGCGTGAGCATGGTTCCGGTGGGGTTGGACGGGGAGGCGATAAGCACGCCGCGCGTTTTCTCCGACCAATGGGCCGCGATGAGTTCGGGCGTGAGCTGGTATTGCGTCTGCGGTCCGACCGGGATGCTGTTGACCCGGCCTTCGAAGAAGCGCACGAAGTGGCGGTTGCAGGGATAGGCCGGGTCAGGCATGAGGAACTCATCGCCGGGATTGACCAGCACGCCGGTTGCGGTCAGGAGTGCGCCGGAAGCGCCGGCGGTGACCGCGATGCGGGAGGCAGGGACATCCAGGCGATAGCGCTCGCGGTAGTGCTGCGAAATCGCCTGGCGCAACAGCGGCATGCCCAGCGCCGAGGTGTAGTGGATCGGGTTGTGCTTCAGCGCTTCGCTGCATGCGGCGATGACCGGGTCGGGTGCGCTGAAGTCGGGCTCGCCGATCTGCATCTGCACGATATGTTTGCCCTGCGACTCCAGTTCCTTCGCGCGATTCCAAATTTCCATCACTTGGAAGGGCTGGATTTCGGCCATTCTGCGGGCGAGCGACATGCCTGCATTATGACATCAGTCGTCGCGCCGGCTCGAACGGTTTTCGCAGCTTGCGCGGCTCATCGCGGCGCCGGCTGCGTGCGCCGGCGGTTAGCGTTCCATTGGTCGCGGGACTATAATCCGCCCCTCCGCCAGCCGGTTTCATACCCAGGAACAATCATGGAAGACCAATTGCGCAAGGCCGCCCTCGACTATCACCGCCTGCCCAAGCCGGGCAAGATTTCGGTCACGCCGACCAAGGGACTGATCAACCAGCGCGACCTCGGTCTGGCCTATACGCCGGGGGTGGCGATGGCGTGCGAGGAGATCGTGCGCGATCCGGCCGAGGCGCGCAACCTGACCGCGCGCGGCAACCTGGTGGGCGTCGTCACCAACGGCACCGCGGTGCTCGGGCTGGGTGCGATCGGCCCGCTCGCATCCAAACCGGTGATGGAAGGCAAGGCGGTGCTGTTCAAGAAATTTGCCGGCATCGACTGCTTCGACATCGAGGTGAACGAGCTCGATCCGGTGAAGCTGGTGGAAGTGATCGCGGCGTTGGAGCCGACCTTCGGCGGCATCAACCTCGAGGACATCAAGGCGCCGGAGTGCTTTTACGTCGAAAAGATGCTGCGCGAGCGCATGAAAATTCCGGTGTTCCACGACGACCAGCATGGCACTTCCATCATCGTCGGGGCGGCGATCCTGAACGGGCTGCGCGTGGTCGGCAAGGACATAGGCAAGGTGAAGCTGGTGGTTTCCGGTGCCGGCGCGGCGGCGCTCGCCTGCCTCGACCTGCTGGTGAGCCTGGGCATCAAGATGGAGAACATTTGGGTTTCCGACATCAAGGGCGTGGTCTACGCGGGGCGCAAGGAGGAGATGGACCCGAACAAGGCGCGCTATGCGAAGAAGACCGATGCGCGCACCCTCGGCGAAATCATCGGCGGCGCTGACGTGTTCCTCGGGCTGTCCGCGGGCAAGGTGCTCAAGCCCGAAATGGTGAAGCGGATGGCGGCGAAGCCGCTGATTCTCGCGCTCGCCAATCCGGAGCCGGAGATCCAGCCGGATCTGGCCAAGGCGGCGCGTCCCGATGCGGTCATCGCCACCGGCCGCTCGGACTTTCCCAACCAGGTGAACAATGTCCTGTGCTTCCCGTTCATTTTCCGCGGCGCGCTCGACGTGGGCGCGACCACCATCAACGAGGCGATGAAGCTCGCCTGCGTGCACGCGATCGCCGACCTCGCCATGGCGGAGCAGTCCGACATCGTCGCCGCGGCCTATGGCGAACGCAACGTCGCTTTCGGGCCCGAATACCTTATTCCAAAGCCCTTCGATCCGCGTCTGATCATCAAGATCGCGCCGGCGGTGGCCAAGGCGGCGATGGATTCGGGCGTGGCCACGCGTCCGATCGCCGACCTCGATTTGTATGCGCAGCAGCTGGACGAGTTCGTGTATCACTCGGGCCTGCTGATGAAGCCGGTGTTCTCCGCGGCCAAGACGGCGCAGAAAAACCGTATCGTCATGGCCGAAGGCGAAGACGAACGCATCCTGCGCGCGACTCAGGTGATCGTGGACGAGCGGCTGGCGCGGCCGATCCTGGTTGGCCGGCCGGCGGTGATCGAACGGCGCCTGGAGCGCTTCGGCCTGCGCATGAAGGCCGGCACGGATTTCGACCTGGTCAATCCGGAGAACGACCCGCGCTATCGCGAATACTGGGAGGAATACCACCGGCTCACCGAGCGTCGCGGCGTGTCGCAACACTATGCGCAGATCGAGATGCGCCGGCGCCTCACGCTCATCGGCGCCATGATGATGCATCGCGGCGCGGTCGACGGCATGCTCTGCGGCACGTTCGGCACGCATGCGCTGCACCTGCAATACGTCGATCAGGTGATCGGTCTGCGCCCGGGTGTGAAGAACTATTACGCCATGAATGTGCTGCTGTTGCCCAAACGCACCGTGTTCATCTGCGACACCTACGTCAATTTCGACCCGAGCGCGGAGCAGGTGGCCGAGATGGCGGTGCTGGCGGCGGAGGAAATACGCCGCTTCGGCATCACGCCCAAGGCGGCGCTGCTGTCGCATTCGAGCTTCGGCACCAGCAACCAGGTGACCGCAGTGAAAATGCGCGAGGCGCTGGCGCTGATCCAGGCACGAGCGCCCGAGCTCGAGATCGACGGCGAGATGCACGGCGATGCGGCGCTGTCCGAGGACGTGCGCCGCGCCGCGTTCCCGCATTCGCGCCTGAAGGGCGAGGCGAATCTGCTGCTCATGCCCACGGTGGACGCGGCCAACATCGCCTTCAATCTGCTCAAGACCGCGGCCGGCGACGGCATTTCGCTCGGACCGATCCTGCTCGGCTCGGCCAAACCGGTGCACATTCTCACCCCGTCGGCGACGGTGCGGCGTATCGTCAACATGGCGGCGCTGACGGTGGTGGACGCAAACGCAGCGCGCAGCCAGTTGCAGCTTTCGCTGTAGCAGCCGGATGCAAGGAGCCAGACCCAGGGCAGGTCTGATTCTCACCGGCGGCGGCGCGCGCGCCGCCTATCAGGTAGGCGTGCTCAAGGCGGTCCGCGATCTGCTGCCCGATCAGGCGAAGAACCCCTTTCCCATACTCTGCGGCACTTCGGCCGGCGCGATCAATGCCGCGGTGCTCGCGATCCATGCCAATGATTTCCGCCGTGGCGTCGGCTACCTGCTCGAGGTGTGGGAAAACTTCCGCGTGGAACGCGTCTACCGCGCCGATCCCTGGGCCATGCTCATGACCAGTGCGCGCTGGTTTGCCTCGATGCTGTGGATCAAGCGCAACAGTCCGGCGTCGCTGTTCGACAACACGCCGATACGCGAGATGCTGGAGCAGACGCTGGATTTCCGGCGCATCCAGGAAAATATCGACCAGGGCGCGCTGTATGCGGTGTCGGTCACGGCGTCGGGTTATTCTTCCGGCGAGAACGTTTCCTTCTATCAGGGCGGACCGGGGCTGGAGGCCTGGGAGCGCACGCAGCGCGTGGGTGCCGCAACCACGCTCAATGTCGATTACCTGATGGCATCCTCGGCGCTGCCTTTCCTGTTTCCCGCAGTGAAGCTCAACCGCGAATACTTCGGCGACGGCTCGATCCGGCAGATCGCGCCGATCAGCCCGGCGCTGCACCTCGGAGCAGACCGGGTCCTCGTGATCGGCACCGGCCGCGCGCAGGTCGAGGCGGCGCGCGTGCGCTCCAGCGTCTATCCCTCGATCGCGCAGATCGCCGGCCACGCGCTGAACAGCATTTTCCTCGACGGCCTCGCGGTGGATTTGGAGCGCCTGCAGCGCATCAACCATACCGTGAGCCTGATTCCGGAGGAAAAGCGGCTCGAGGCCGGGGTGCGGCTCAAGCCGGTCAAGGTGCTGGTTATTTCGCCCAGCGAACCGATCGAGCGCCTCGCCGGCCGGCATGTGCAGGAGCTGCCGTGGGCGCTGAAATTCGTGCTCGGCGGCATCGGCGCCATGAACCGCAGCGGTTCGAACCTGGCGAGCTACCTGCTGTTCGAAGAGGCTTATTGCCGCGCGCTCATCGATTTGGGCTATAAAGACACGTTCGCGCAGCGCGATGCGGTGCTGGAGTTCCTCGGCGTAGCGCAGTGATTTTGGATTAGACTTGTAAGCTCTCATCGCACATCGAGGTGTCGCCATGTCCGAGCCGCTGCCCGATCCCTTCGAGTTCATGAAAAAACTGTGGAACCCCATGGGCTTGCCCATGCCCGGCATGGTGGCGCCCACGCTCGACCTAGACGCCGTGGAAAAAAAGATCGCCGATTTGAAATCGGTGGAGAACTGGCTCAATCTGAATCTCAACATGCTGCGCCTGTCGATCCAGGGCTTGGAGATGCAGCGCAGCACGCTCGCGGCGATGAAGGCGATGCAGCCCGCGCCGGCAGGCGCGGACGCGGATCCGGCCAAGAATCCCTTCCCCGATCCGACCGCCTGGTGGAACCTGATGCAGGCGGCGGCCGCGAGCGCGGCGGCGCCGCCCGCGGCGGCGAAAGCGGCCGAGCCCGCGCAGGCCAAAGGCAAGCCAAAATAAGAATCGGCCAAGAATCAGCGTAACCTGCGGCGCGGCAAGCCCGGCGCCGCTAGCAGCCGATGTTTTGTTGTAACATGTCGCTCCGTTCGGGTTCGTTCGCCGTGGGCTAGGCGCGACCCGACCCCGATATTCCGCGGTTCAATCTTTCTTGTTGGGAACACATCATGACAAAAGCGATCCGGATTCATAAGCAAGGCGGCCCCGAAGTCATGCAGTGGGAAGAGGTCGTGGTGGGCGAGCCGGGACCGGGCCAGGCGCGCGTACGCCACAACGCCTGCGGCCTGAACTACATCGACGTCTATCACCGCTCCGGCCTGTATCCGCTGCAGATGCCCAGCGGCATCGGCTTGGAAGCCGCGGGGGTGGTCGAGGCAGTCGGGCCCGGAGTGAGCAACGTCAAGAAGGGCGATCGTGTCGCCTACGCCGCTCCGCCGGTCGGCGCCTATGCGGAAGTGCGCCTGATGACTGCCGACCGCCTGGTGAATCTGCCTGATGCGATCTCCTTCGACCATGGCGCGGCGATGATGCTGCAGGGCATGACGGCGCAATATCTGCTCAAGCGCACCTACAAAGTCCAGCCGGGCGACACCATCCTGATCCACGCGGCCGCGGGCGGCGTGGGCATGATTGTGTGCCAGTGGGCAAAGGCGCTCGGCGCGACGGTGATCGGCACCGTCGGCTCGGACGAGAAGGCGGCGCTGGTGCAGGCGCACGGCTGCGACCATGCGATCGTGTATACGCGCGAGAATTTCACCGAGCGGGTGAAGGCGATCACCGGCGGCGCGCTGCTGCCGGTGGTGTATGACTCCATCGGCAAGGATACCTTCGTCGGCTCTCTGGACTGCCTGCGTCCGATGGGCATGATGGTGAGTTTCGGCAATGCTTCCGGACCGACGCCGTCGTTCGATTCGAGCATGCTCGCCTCGCGCGGTTCGCTGTTTTTCACGCGGCCGAGCTTGATGCATTACACGGCCAAGCGTGAAGATCTGGTGGCCTCGGCCAAGGACCTGTTCGATATCGTGCTGTTGGGCAAGGTCAAGATCGAGGTGCGCCAGCGCTATGCGCTCAAGGACGCGGTGCAGGCGCACCGCGATCTGGAAGCGCGCAAGACCACCGGCTCGACGCTGCTGATCCCTTAGATCCGGCACGTTCCGGCGCCGTGGCGACCTGACCCATGCGGGTATAGGGCTACAATTCGGCCATGGCATTTGACAGCAGCGACGTCGAGGACAGGAACAGCCGCGCCAGCGAGTCCTGGCTGCGCCAGCGCATTGCCGGCGCGGCGGCCGTGACGCCGATCACGACCGGGGATGGCCATTTGTGGCGCCCGGCCGAGGAACTGCGGCCGGCGGCAGTGTTGGTGCCGCTGGTGCGGCGCGACGCCGGACTCACCGTCTTGCTGACGCAGCGCACCGACCATTTGTACGACCACGCCGGCCAGATCAGCTTTCCCGGCGGCCGCGCCGAGGCGCACGACGATTCCGCCGCCGCCACGGCTCTGCGCGAGACGTTCGAGGAAATCGGACTGCCGCACGCGCTGGTCGAGGTGCTGGGCGAGCTCCCCGAATACACCACGGTCACCGGTTACCGCGTCACCCCGGTGGTCGGCCTGGTGAGCTCGCCGCCTGCACTCAGACTGGACGCATTCGAAGTCGCGGAGGCGTTCGAGGTGCCCCTGGCATTTTTCCTCGATCCCGGAAACCATCAGCGCAACACGCTGCAGTACCAGGGGCGCACCCGGCATTACTACGCCATGCCCTATGAACAACGCTATATCTGGGGTGCGACCGCCGGCATGCTGATGAATCTTTACGCCTTGCTGACGGCGTAAAGATCTATTTTGGTTTCGCCTTCTTCTTCGCCTTCGCCGGTGCGCGCGCACGCGCCAGCGCACGCTGGTACAGCCTGGCGAAATTTTCCAGAGAATGGATGTGGGCGTAAACCTTGCCCATCCATCCCTCGTCCACCAGTGCCTTGAGCCTGCCCGGCTGCAAGGCCTTGAGCTTTTGCTCGTCGATGCGATGCATGCCCTGCAATTTAAGGCCCGGCGCCTCGTTCTGCGTGACCTGAAAGCTGAAAGGGGCGAACAGGTCCAGCTGCGCGAACAGCGCGCACATTCTGGCCGTCACCCCCAGGTCGATCTCGTATTCCTGCAGCAGACGCTGCGCAGCCTGCCACTGCGGCGTCGCGGCGCCGCCTGCGTCGAACAGCTTGGCACCGCGCCGGTCCAGATGGCTGCTGGCGACGCATACCACCTTCTCGCTGCGCTGCTCGTCCTCAACGCGCAGCGTCGCGATGCAAAACGGATGGCGCCGCACGAAAGCCGGGACGTAGGTCGCGGGGTCCCAGGCGCCGGCCGCATCGACGAACAGATTCTGCGCGTCGGCCAGCCCCAGCACGACAACGGGCGCATAAGAACCGCCCGCGGCGGCGCTCGCGAACACGATAGGGTAGTCGCGCGCCGCAGTGCTGAATTCGCTGACCGAGAGCGGGAGCGCGTTCACCGAACGGCAGAACTCCGGCACGGCCCCGGCGGCGGGCAGGCGCACCCGGTGCGTTTTCCGCAGCGGCTCGACCTCGCCGTAGCCGAAGGGCGGCGTGAACTTCGGCGCAGCTTGTTTTCTGACAGGCATGATTTTCCTTGCGCCGCGTTCGCAGCGGCGGAGTGCGTATAATATCGCGATGGCCCGCCTTCGCCCGAGATTCCCTCTGCGCCAATGAGCCTCGTCTCCCTGATCATCGCCCTGCTGCTCGAGCAGTGGCGGCCGCTCGCCGATCGCAAATACCTGGTGTCCCGGGCCGTGCGCTTCGCCGATTTCCTGCAGCAGCATTTCAATGCGGGCGAGCGCGCGCACGGCATCATCGCCTGGGTGCTGGGTGTGGTGCCGGCGATGCTGCTCGCGCTCCTCGCCTATTACCTGCTGTTCCGCCTGTCGCCGCTGCTGGCGCTGGGCTTCAACGTGCTGATCCTTTACGTGACCATGGGGTTCCGCCAAGTCGGGCATTATTTTACCGACATACATTGGGCGCTTAAGAGCGGCGACCTCGAGCGCGCGCGCGCAATCCTGGGCCAGTGGCGCGGCGAGAGTTGCGAGCGGCTGACCGCGGAGGAGGTGGCCCGCCTCACCATCGAGGAGGCCCTGGTGGCCTCGTACCAGCACGTGTTTGCGGTGGTGTTCTGGTTCGTGGTTCTGCCCGGGCCGATCGGCGCGATACTCTACCGGATGTCGGCGTTCCTGCATCGGCGTTGGGCCGAGAGCGGGGACAACGAACTCGCGGCTTTCGGCGACTTCGCCGGCCAGGTGTTCCGCTTGCTCGACTGGGTGCCGGCGCGGCTGACCGGAATCGCGTTTGCCGTTGTCGGCGACTTCGAAGATGCCGCCTATTGCTGGCGCGCGCAGGCAGCGAAATGGCCCGACCCTTCCCTGGGCGTGGTGCTTGCAAGCGGTGCCGGTGCCATGGGTGTGCGCCTGGGCATGCCTTTTCTTTCGGAGCTGAGTCCGGTCGACCGGCCGGAACTGGGACTGGGCGACGAAGCCGACGTCGGTTTCCTCGACAGCACCGTCGGTTTGGTGTGGCGCGCGCTGGTCGTCATTCTGTTCATATTGCTGCTGCTGGCGATCGCGCGGGCGCTGAACTAGCGCTAGCCCGGGACCGCGCCGTCGTCCGAGCGCGGCGTGCCGCAATGCCAGCAGGCGCTGAATTGCCCTTCGAGCGCTTCGCCGCAGTTCGGACACTTCCACGGCGGTGCGATCACGGCGGCGCGGCCGAAATCGACCACGACGCGCCTGGCGCGCTCGAAGTCGCGCTCGTCCAGCAGCCATAATTCGGGGGCGCACTCGGTGAACGGGATCTCGCCGGCGAGCCGGCTGAGCAGCTCGTTCCTGATCTGGCAGCGGATGCCTTCGGCCTCCAGCAGGTTTTTCAGGTGATGGACTTCGAGCAGCTTGAGCGAGCTGTACAGCAGCCGCATGGCTATTTCCGCCCGAACTCGGCGCGGCTGATGCGGCGGAACATGTCCAGGCGGCGCGGGTGTATCGCCCCTTGTGCTGCGGCCTGCGTCAGGGCGCAGCCCGGCTCGCTCTGATGACGGCAGTTTTGAAAGCGGCACTGCCCCAGAAAATTGCGGAATTCGATGAACCCTGACTCGATGTCCTGCAGCGACAAGTGATGCAGGCCGAATTCCTGCAGGCCGGGGCAGTCGATGAGTGTGCTGTCGGCATCGAGCCGGTACAGCCGCGCCTGGGTCGTGGTGTGGCGGCCCGAGGCGAGAAACGCGGAGATTTCCCGGGTGGCGACGTGCGCGTGAGGAAACAGCGCATTGATGATGGTAGACTTGCCCATGCCCGACTGTCCCACCAGCACCGTCGCCTCGCCTGCGAGCAGCGGGCGCAGCGCCTCGGCTCCCGCCAGCGCCGACAGCCGGATCACGCGATAGCCGGCCTGGATGTAGGGTGCGAGCCGCTCCAGCGCCGCCGCGGCAGCCTGTTTGAGGTCGCACTTGTTGAGCAGGATCAGCGAGCGCATGTTCTGCTGCTCGGCGGCCACCAGGCAGCGGTTGATCAATTCCTCGCTGAAACTGGGTTCGGCCGCGACTACGACAGCGAGCTGCGAGACGTTGGCGGCGATCAGCTTTTGCCGGTGCGCGGCGGCGCGTGCGAACAGCGTGGAGCGTGCATCCACCGCCTCGATCACGCCCTGTTCGTCGGCGGTGCGCGCGAACGCCACGCGATCGCCGCAGGCGACCGTGCTCTGCTTGCCGCGCGGAAAGCAGGCGTAGTGGCTGCCGTCTCCGGTTTCGACGAGGTAGTGGCGGCCGTAAGCGGCGATCACTTGGCCAGCGAGCATCAGATCCGGCAAAGCGCCTCGATCCTGGCGGCACAGAGAAAATCGTTTTCGGATAGGCCGCCTATGGAGTGGGTGCAGTAGGCGACACGGCATCGGTCGTAGCCCACCAGCATTTCGGGATGATGGTCCTCGTGCTGCGCGATTGCCGCGACGCTGTTCACGAACGCGATGGTGGCGGCGTAACTGCCGCACGCGAACGTCTTGCTGATTGCGCCGTCCCGATACGCCCAGCCGGGGAGCTGCGCCAGGCGGGCGCCGATTTGCGCCTGCGTCAGCGGCGGGGTGCCCGCCGGCAGGGGACGGCAGCTGCGCTGGCCGAGCCGGATCGTGCTCATGCCGCTTGCGCCTGCGCCTGCGCCGCGGCGCCCTGCAGCCGGGCGATGCGCGCGAGCGCAGGCGGATGCGAGTCGTAGAAGGCCGAGTACAGCGGATCCGGGGTGAGCGTGGCGGCATTGTCCTGGTACAGCTTCACCAGCGCGTGGATCAGGTCAGCGGGGATCGCATGGCGCGCGGCGTAGGCGTCGGCTTCGAATTCGTGCTTGCGCGAATACAGGCTGGTGAGCGGATGCAGCAGAAACGTGAACACCGGCACTACCAGGAAGAACAGCAGCAGCGCGAGCGCGGTGGTATGCGCTTGTACGTTGAGTCCGGCGTAGAACCAGTCCTGCTTCATCGCGTAGCCGAGTATCCACAGAAACACCAGGCTCAGCGCAAACAAGGTGGCCATGCGCTTCCACACATGATGGTATTTGAAATGCCCCAGCTCGTGCGCGAGCACCGCCTCGATCTCCGCCGGCGCCAGCCGCGCGATCAGGGTATCGAACAGCACGATGCGCTTGGCCGCGCCGAATCCGGTGAAATAGGCATTGCCGTGGCTGGAGCGGCGCGAGCTGTCCATCACGTACAGGCCCTGCGCGCGGAAGCCGCACTTCGCCAGCAGCGCCTCGATGCGGCTCTTCAGGGCCTCGTCCTGCAGCGGCGTGAACTTGTTGAACAGCGGCGCGATCAGCGTAGGGTAGACGGTGAGCACCAGCAGATTGAACGCCATCCAGGTGAGCCACACATAAAGCCACCATTGTTCGCCCATGCGCTGCATCAGCCAGAGCACGCAGAATATCAGCGGCAGACCCAGCGCCGCGCCGATCAAGGTCTGCTTGGCCAGGTCGGCGAAGAACAGGCGCAGCGTCATCTTGTTGAAGCCGAAGCGCGCTTCGATGACGAAAGTGCGGTACAGCGACAGCGGCAGATCGACCAGCCCCGAGATCAGCGCGACGCTGACGATGACGGCGATGCCGTGCGCATAACTGCCGGCGGCGAAGGCGCGCAGCCATAGCTCGTGCAGCGCCTGCAGCGCGCCGCCCAGCGTAAGCGCGAGCAGGAACAATGCGCCGATCCCGAGGTCGATCATGCCCAGGCGCGTCTTGTCGGTGCTGTAGTCGGCCGCTTTCTGGTGCGCGGCGAGGCCGATGTGCTCGGAGAAGTCCGCCGGTACCCGGTCGCGGCAGCGTGCGATGTGCTGGATATGGCGCCGCGCGAGCCACAAACGCAGCCCCAGCGTGAGCGCGAGTGCGGCGAGAAAGACGGCGGTGAAAGTCTGCATCTGGCTGAAATATGACACAATAAAGCCCTTCAATCAATCAACACTGGAAACGCCGGGATCATGCCTCAAGATCAGAATAATCTCGCCTGGTTAGACCTGGAAATGACCGGGCTTGATCCCGACCGGGACAGAATTATCGAAATCGCGATCGTGATCACGGACTCGCAACTGAACGTCGTGGCCGAGTCGCCGGCGCTGGCCGTGCATCAGGCCGACAGCGTGCTCGATGCGATGGACGACTGGAACAAGTCGACGCACGCGCGTTCCGGACTCATCGCCAAGGTCAAGGCCTCGACGCTGGCGGAAGCGGAAGCCGAACAGCGCTATCTGGATTTCCTGGTGCAATACCTGCCGGCCAAAGCCTCGCCGATCTGCGGCAATTCCATCTGCCAGGACCGCAGGTTTCTCGCGCGCCATATGCCGCGGCTGGAGGCCTATTTCCATTACCGCAACCTCGACGTCAGCACGCTGAAGGAACTGGTGAAGCGCTGGAAGCCGGAGCTGGCCAAGGGCCTCACCAAGCACGGCAAGCACGAGGCGCTTGCGGACATCTACGAGTCGATCGAGGAACTCAAGTACTACCGCGAGCACTTTCTGAAGGTCTGAAGAAACAATTAGTTCGAGCTGATCTTATATCTCTTGCGCGGACGGCGGCCCGTCCGCGCGGATCGCCGATTGTGTGCGGATGAAAAGCGCATCCGCACGCAATCGGCGATCTTGTATAAAAGCCAGACCTGCTGTTCGGTTTTGACAATAACCGTGTTTTGCCTACGGACGCATTTTTCGTCTGCAGGCAAAACACGGTTAGCGCGCGCAGCGCGCAGGTCTTCGTGGCGTCGGCACGCAGAAGTTCTTAGGCGCGGAGCGTTGCATGCGACTACAACGGCACCACCTTGCCCGGGTTCATCAGGTTGCCGGGGTCGAACAGGCGCTTGATATCGCGCATCAGATCGACCGCCTCGCCCAGCTCTTCCTTGAGCCAGGCCTGTTTGCCCATGCCGACTCCGTGCTCGCCGGTGCAGGTGCCTTCCATGGCGAGCGCGCGCTGCACCAGCCGCTTATTGAAGGACTTGGCCAGCTCCAATTCCTCCGGTTTTTTCGGATCGACCAGGAACATCAGGTGGAAGTTGCCGTCGCCGACGTGCCCGAGCAGCGGCACCGGGCACAGGTAGCCCGCGACGTCCTGCATCGTTTCGGATACGCACTCCGCCAGGCGCGAGATCGGCACGCACACGTCGGTCGAGATCGCGCGGCAGCCCGGGCGCAGCTGCAGTCCGGCGAAGTAGGCGTTATGGCGCGCTTCCCACAGCTTGGTGCGGTCCTCGGCCTTGGTTGCCCACTGGAAATCCATGCCGCCGTTTTCCCGGGCGATCTCCTGTACCGCCTCGGCTTGCTCGATCACTCCGGCCTGCGTGCCGTGGAACTCGAAGAACAGCGTCGGGGCGACGCGGTAGTCGGTCTTGCTGTATTTGTTGATGCAGCCTATCGCCGTTGCATCGACGATTTCGCAGCGCGCCACCGGCACGCCGGCCTGTATGGTCTGGATCACCGTCTTGGTGCAGCCTTCGACCGAATCGAAGGCGCATACCGCCGCCGACATCGCTTCCTGCACGGCGTACAGGCGCACCGTGATTTCGGTGATGACGCCCAGGGTTCCCTCCGAGCCGACGAACAGCCGTGTCAGGTCGTAGCCGGCGGCCGATTTTTTGGCGCGCCGCGCGGTCTTGATGATGCGGCCGTCGGCGAGCACCACGGTGAGCGAAATCACGTTCTCGCGCATGGTGCCGTAGCGCACGGCGTTGGTGCCCGAAGCGCGCGTCGCGGTCATGCCGCCGATGGTCGCATCGGCGCCGGGGTCGATGGGGAAGAACAGCCCGGTGTGGCGGATATGCTCGTTCAGCTGCTTGCGCGTGACACCCGCCTGCACCACTGCATCGAGGTCGGCTTCGTGCACGGCGAGCACCTTGTTCATCTGGCTCAGATCGAGGCACACGCCGCCCTTCACCGCCAGGATATGCCCCTCGAGCGAAGTGCCGACGCCGTAGGGGATCATCGGCACCTGGTGGCGGCGGCAGATGTTGACGATATCGCGCACTTCTTCGGTGGTTTGCGGAAACACCACGGCGTCGGGCGCCGCGTACGGGAAATAGGACTCGTCCTTGCCGTGCTGGTCACGAATGCCGCGCGCCGTGGTGGCGCGCTCGCCCAGCAGAGCCTTGAGTTCGTTAACGAGTGTGGCGTTGAGTTCGCGCGGCTGGTTCATGGCGACACCTGTCGGTGATGGGAACTGCGATTATAGGAGCAGTCGGGGGCCTGCGGCAAAGCAATTGCGTCTGCCCCAAGCGGGCCCGCAGCGGCGCATCCGGGGCGCAATATTGGGCCCCCCGGCGCGCATTTCCTGCGCCCGGATGATTTTGGTCAAGCTGGGCGCTGCCAGTCGTTGCCTGTTTGCCGGGATCGCGGTAGATTCGCCGTCGCTCCTCGTTATTTACCATAATCTTGTAAAAGGAAAGTCATGACCGAATTCGATGCGGCCGCGCTCGACGCGCAAACGCAGTACAAGCTGCTGATCGGCAGCGTCACCCCGCGGCCGATCGCGCTGGTGACCACGCTCGGCAGCCAAGGGCCGAACGCCGCACCGTTCAGTTTTTTCAATGCGATCGGCTCCGATCCGGCCATGCTCATGTTCTCGGTCGGCGCCAAGGACGGGGGCGCCAAGGACACGGTTGCGAATATCCTCGAGATTCCGGAGTTCGTGGTGCACATCGTGAGCGACGCGATCAAGGAAAAAATGAACGTGTGCGCGATCGATTACCCGCGCGGCGTAAACGAGATCGAGCAGGCGGGTTTCACCGCACTGGCGTCGAAGAAAGTGCGCCCGCCGCGCATCGCCGAGGCGCCGATCGCGTTCGAGTGCCGCTTGCTGCAGCGGCTGGAACTCGGCCGCGGGCCTTATCACGTGGTGATCGGCGAAGTCGTGTATTTCCACTACCACGAGGGCATCGTCGACGAGCGTTTCCACATCGACGTGGGCAAGGTCAACCCGATCGGCCGCCTGGCGGGCAGGGGCGGCTATACCCGCATCACCGACCGTTTCGAGATGCCGCGCCTCAAGCTGGGCGGCGGCGTGCTCGAGGGCTGAAGCGCCGCGCCGTCGCAGGCGGGCCGCCTCACGGAACGATTTCCCGCGCGCGC
Source organism: Pseudomonadota bacterium (assembly GCA_021811085.1). GTDB lineage: Bacteria > Pseudomonadota > Gammaproteobacteria > Burkholderiales > SG8-39 > 2-12-FULL-64-23. The sequence goes on from JAJZPQ010000001.1 coordinate 33,389, forward strand.
CATGTACAATCGCAATTCATCGAACCGCGCCGCAGGATTAGAATAAGTTCATGGCTGCCGACTCGGAAACTGCCGCCTCCGGCCTCGCCGAAATTCGCGACTTGCAAAGGGCGGTGTACGCTTTGCGCGAAGAGCTTGAGCGCGCGCGCAGCGCCACCGCCGAGGCCGTCCGCCGTGGATTGTCCGGAGCGAATGCGGAAATCGCGCAGCTGCAGGCAACGATCGTCGCGTTGCGCGACGAATTGCAGGAGTGGCCGCTCAAGCGCGACGAAGCGGCGCGGCTCGCGCAAGCCGCGAATCTGGACGAGATCAAGCAGCTCAAGGCGAACGTGGCGGCGCTGCGCGAGACGCTCGAGGCTGCGCGGCTGGCGCAGGAGACGGCGGTGCGTCAGGCCATCATCGCGGCGCAGGACGAAATCGCGCAGCTGCGCGCGACCGCGGCCTCGCTGCGCGAGGCGCTGGAATCGGCAAATTACGCGAAGCAGGGCGAGATTGCGGCGGCGCGGGCGCAGGATCATGCCGAGCTGGTGCAGCTGCAGGCTACGGTACGCGCGCTGCGCGAGCAGCTGCAGGCCGCGTCGGGCGACAACGAAAAGTAAAAATTATGGATCAACCCAAACCGACTGCTGCAATCACGCGCCTGCCGGGCGCGCGCAAACCGGCCAAGAAAGACGCCAATCCGGCGGTGCGCGGACGGCTGAAGCTGGTCGAACTGCTGCTCGAGGTGTCGCGCAGGATGGCGGCCTACGACACGCTCGACGACGTGCTGCGCACCCTGGTCGAGATGACGACGGCGGAACTGGACGCCGAGCGCGGCACCCTGTTCCTCAATGACCCAGAGACCAATGAGCTGTATTCGCGCGTCGCCCAGGGCAACATCAAACATGAGATCCGCATTCTGAACACCAGCGGCATCGCGGGCTACGTATTTACATCCGGGGAATCGGTCCTGATCCGCGACGCGTATTCGGACTCGCGCTTCAACCGTTCGGTCGACGAGCAGACGGGCTTCGTCACGCGCAACATCCTGTGCACGCCGATCCGCACGGTGAAGGGCGAGATCATCGGCGTGGCGCAGACGCTGAACAAAAAGAAGGGCGACTTCACCAAGCGCGATCTCGCCGTGCTCGAGGCGATGACCACCCAGGGCACGCTCGCGCTGCAGGGCGCGGTGTTCATCGAGCGCATGAAAGCGGTGCGCAAGCAGGAGATGGAGTTCGTCGACGTGGTGTCGGAGGTGACTGCCGATATCAAGCTCGGCTCGCTGCTGCAAAAGGTGATGGGCGAGGCGACGCGCATGCTCAACGCCGAGCGCTCCACGCTGTTCCTCAACGACGACAAGACCAACGAACTGTGGTCCGAGGTAGGACAGGGGCTGGAATCGGTGCAGATCCGCCTGCCCAATCACCTCGGCATCGCGGGCGCGGTGTTCACCACGAGCAAGGCGATCAACATTCCCTATGCCTATGCCGACCTGCGCTTCAATCCGGCGTTCGACAAGAAGACCGGCTTTTTCACGCGCTCCATCCTGTGCGTACCCATCGTCAACAAGCACGGCAAGACCATAGGCGTGACGCAAGTCCTGAACAAGCACGGCGGGCCGTTCACCAACGAAGACGAATCGCGGCTGCGCGCCTTCACCGCGCAGATTTCGATCGCGCTCGAAAACGCCAAGCTGTTCGCCGACGTGCACAACATGAAGAACTACAACGAGGCGATGCTCGAATCGATGTCGAACGCGGTCCTCACCCTGGACGACAGCGGCAAGATCGCCACCTGCAATGCCGCGGGCCTGAAGATCCTGAAGCTGCATCCGGACAAGGTGCTGCAGCGGCCGGCGGCGGAGTTCTTCGGCGGCGACAACGCCTGGATTCTGGAGCGGCTGAAGCACGTGGATGAAACCGGCGTCACCGACATGCTCATGGACGCTGAGCTGACGGTCGAGGGCGAGAAGGTTTCGGCCAACGTAACCATCCTGCCGCTATTCAGCATGGAAAAGAAGCGCCTCGGCTCGATGCTGCTGATCGAAGACATCAGCAGTGAGAAGCGCATGAAATCGACCATGTCGCGCTACATGGACCCGGGCATTGCCGACCGGCTGGTGGCGAGCGGAGCCGAGCTGCTCGGCGGCCAGAGCGTCCTCGCGACGGTGTTGTTCTCCGATATCCGCGGCTTCACCACCATCACCGAGCAGCTCGGCGCCCAGGGCACGGTGGCCCTGCTCAACGAATATTTCACGCTCATGGTCGATTGCATCCAGCACGAAGAAGGCATGCTCGATAAGTTCATCGGCGACGCGATCATGGCCGCGTTCGGCATCCCCGTCGCGCACGAGGACGACGCCGACCGCGCGGTGCGCGCCGCAATCGCGATGCTGCGCGCGCTCAAGGCCTGGAACGCGCAGCGCACGGCGGAAGGCAAGGCGCCGGTGGACATGGGCATCGGCCTCAATACCGACATGGTGGTGTCGGGCAACATCGGCTCGAAAAAGCGCATGGACTACACCATCATTGGCGACGGCGTAAACCTCGCTTCGCGGCTGGAGTCGGCGTGCAAGCAGTACGGCACCCATATCCTGGTGAGCGAATTCACTTATGCCAAGCTGCGCGGAACCTACCGTACGCGCGAAGTGGACCTGGTGGTGGTGAAGGGCAAGACCAAGCCCGTGGCGATCCACGAGATACTGGACTATCACAGCGAAGAGACTTTCCCGCATCTGATCGATGCGCTCGGTTATTTCCGCGACGGCCTGGCCAAGTACCGCCAGGGAAAATGGAACGACGCGGTCAAGCAGTTTTCGGAAGTGGTGGCGATGAATCCGGCGGACAAGGCCGCCAAGCTCTATGTCGAACGCTGCCGCCACCTCGCCGAGCATCCCCCCGGCGACGACTGGAACGGCGTTTGGGTGATGCAAAGCAAGTAGGCGCCGGTCCAGCGCCGGGGATTCCCCTGCGTCAGGCGCCGCACGGCGTGGCATAAGAATTTCAACAACGCTCGCACGCGCTTCGATTGCCATCCGACTTCCTCTGAGGTAGATTCGGAGCGTCAGCAACAAGGAGACTAGTCATGAATGCGGGGTTCAAAGCGCTATCGCGATGTTCGATCGCTGCGGCGGCGATGCTTGCCGCCGCCGGGTGTACGCCCTCGGGCGTGAGTTACAGCAAGGACGTGCAGCCGATTCTTGCCAAGAATTGTTCGGAATGCCATTCCCCAGGGAAGGAAGGTTTCATCAAGAGCGGACTGGATACCACCAGCTACGATGCGCTGATGCGGGGCGGCAAGTTCGGGCCGCTGGTCAGGCCGGGCGACGCCTTGTCGAGCACGCTCAATATGCTGGTGGAAGGGCGGGCGCATGCCTCGCTGCGCATGCCGCATGGCCGCGAGAAGCTTCCGGACAAGGACATCGAGACGCTCAAGACCTGGGTGAACGAGGGCGCGAAGAACAATTAGCGGCCCAATGCCGGCGGAGGGTTGCCGGCCCATGTGCCGGCGATGGCCTTAGGCGCCGAAGGCGCCGGCGGCTCGCAGTGCATCGATTTCGGCGTCGCCCAGGCCGAGCAGTTCATGCAATACCGCCGCAGTGTGCTCGCCCAGGGCCGGCGACGGGGAGCGTATCGCTCCCGGCGTCGCCGATAAGCGTACCGGCACCCCGACGACGCGCAGCTTGCCTGCGCGCGGATGGTCGATCTCGACGAGCGAGCCGCGCGCCTTGACCTGCGCATGCTCGACCACCTGAGCCAGGTTGTTGATCGCGCCCACAGGAATCCCGTTCCGGGTCAGCAGCGTCTCCCATTCTTCGTAGCTGCGGCTGAGGAACACCTGTTGCAGTTTTTCGATCAGCGCCGCGCGATTCCGGTTGCGCTCGCCATTGGTGCGAAAGCGTGCATCGTCGGCCAGTTCCGGACAGCCGATCACGGGACAGAAAATTTTCCACAGCTTCTCGCTGCCCACTGCCAGCGCGAGGTCGCGCGTCTTGGTGCGGAACGTCTGATAGGGCAGCAGCGCCTTGTACGCCGTGCCCATCGGACCGGGAATTTCGCCGGTCGCGCAATAGTTTCCTATCATGGTACTGAGCAATGCGAGCTGGCCTTCCATCATCGACACGTCGATCGACTGTCCGATGCCGCTCTTTTCCTTCGCGCGCAAGGCGAGCATGATGCCGAACGCGGCATTCATGCCGGCGGTCAGATCGGCGATGGAGACGCCGGCGCGCGCACCGTGCCCGCCCGCCTCGCCGGTGACGCTGATCATGCCGCTCTCCGCCTGCAGAATCAGGTCGAGCGCGGGACGGTCGCGGTACGGACCGTCCTGGCCGAAGCCGGAAATCGAGCAGTAGATGATGCCGGGATTGCGCAGCCGCGCGGTTTCGTAGTCCAGCCCCAGGCGCGCAAGCGCGCCGGCGCGGTAGTTCTCCAGCACGACGTCGCAATGCTCGACCAGGCGCAGAAACGTCTCCTTGCCCTCGGGGTTCTTCAGGTCGAGCACCATGCCCTGCTTGTTGCGATGCAGGCTCGCGAAATAGTCCGTTTCCCCGCCCGGCAGAGGCGAGCCCCAGGCGCGTGCGATGTCGCCCAACCCGGGTGGCTCGATCTTGATCACCTGCGCGCCATAATCGGCGAGCATGGTCGAGCAGAACGGCCCGGCGAGCGCATGGCTCAGGTCGAGCACCTTGATACCTTCCAGCGGTGATTGCATTGCGTTTCCGGCGAGTTTGCGATCAGGCGCATTTTCTCATAACAATCGGCGGGCAAGCGTGCCGATTGCGCGCATAGGCTGGCTAGCCGATCGGCCAGATGCGGCGCGTCCGCGGCTGGGGTATGCTCGGTTCCGTCTTACCGATGCGTGCCCAAAACCATGAAGATTCTGCTGATCGACGACCATCCCCTGCTCAGGGGGGGCATGCGGTATTTGCTGCGCAGTCTGGACGCCGATCTGGAGATGGACGAGGCCGCCAACAGCGCCCAGGGGCTCGAACTCGCGGCCGCGCGCAGCTACGACCTCGTGCTGCTCGATCTCAGGATGCCAGGGCTCAACGGCATGGATGCGCTGGCCGCGCTGCGTGCCGTGGTTCCGGACACGCCGCTGGTGGTGCTGTCCGGCGAGGACGATCCGGTTGTCGTGCGTGCCGCGATCGAGGGCGGTGCCATGGGCTTCATTCCGAAGTCGTCGTCGCCGGGGGTGCTGATTCAGGCGCTGCGCCTGGTGCTGGCGCAAGGGGTATACCTGCCGCCGGCGGTGCTCGCGGCGGCGCAGCCCGCTCCTGTGCCGCCCCCGACCCCGGCAGATCCCATGCTGTCCGGCCTGACACCGAGACAAATGGATGTGTTGCGCTGTGTCATCACGGGCAAACCGAATAAGACCATCGCGCGCGAACTGGATGTGTCTGAGGGCACGGTCAAGGCCCACCTCTCCGCGGTGTTCCAGGCCCTGGGCGCGCATAACCGCACCGAGGCGGTCTACGCCGCGGCGAAACTGGGACTGCGGCTTGTCTGACGCGTCGTCTCTGAGCACCGCGGGAGCCGGCGAATCCGCGGCGCCGCCCGTGGACGAAGACCCGGTGCGGCTTGCCCGCCTGCGACGCTACCAATTCGAACTACTTGCGCGACAGGCGAAGCGCTCGCCATTCGTGATCGCCGTCATCGCCGCAGTTATCGCTTACGTTGTTTCGGGCTCCGCGCCGCCGCATCTTGTAGGTTTGTGGGGCCTAGTCCAAATTGTAATGCCGTTTGTGCGGCGAGCTTATGCACGGCGCCAGCTACGCGACCCACATATAGACGCGCAACATGCACTGCGCCGCATGGTGTGGTCGGCGTTTTTGGCCGGTGTGATAACCGGGTCGGCAGGCCCCCTGTTTTTTCCGGCCCTGCACCCCGAGGGCAAGGCGTTGCTTTCCATGATCCTGGTCTGCTGGGTCGCTGGTGGCGTATCCACTTTGGCGGCTTATGCGCGGGTGTTTTACGCCTATATCGCGCCGTCGCTGCTGCCGCTGGCAGTGCTGTGGGCGATGCTGGGCGATGCGCAAAGCATCGCGGTCGCAGTGCTGATTCTGCTATTCGGTCTGATCCAGGTATTTTTCGTGCGCGACAACGAGCGCGTGGTGCGCGAATCCTTCGTCATCCGCTACGACAACGAGCGCCTGCTGGAGGCACTGGAGCGCGAGCGCCAGGAGGTGCTGTTCGCGCGCGACCGGGCAGAGGCGGCGAACCGCGCCAAGTCGCAATTCCTCGCGGCGGCCAGCCACGACCTGCGCCAGCCCCTGCATGCGCTGTCGCTGTTCAGCGCGACGCTGATGCTGCGTGCCGCGGACGCTACCACGAGCGAAATTGCGGGCCATATCAACAAGGCGCTAGCCTCGCTGGCGACGCTGGTGGATTCTCTGCTCGACGTCTCCAAGCTCGACGCGGGGGCGGTGCGGCCGGAATTGCAGCGCGTGAGCGTCAAAGCGCTGATCGAGCGCATCGAGGCCGATTACCGGCCGGTGGCGCGCGAAAAAGGATTGACGTTCCGCATCGCGCCGGCAGAGGCACAGATCGAAACGGACCCGGTTCTGCTAGAGCGCTTGCTGCGCAACCTGATCGACAACGCGTTCAAGTACACCGCAGCGGGCAGCGTAAGCCTGGATGCCGAACTGGACGAGGGTACGGTCTGCATCTCGGTGCGCGACACCGGACCCGGGATCCCCGAGTCCGAGCGCGAGCGCATATTCGAGGAGTTCTATCAAATCGGCAATCCGGAACGCGACCGCGCGAAGGGGCTCGGGCTCGGACTTGCGATCGTGCGGCGGCTGGCGCTGTTGCTCGGCTTGGAAGTGCAGCTGGAAAGCCAACCCGGACACGGCTCGTGTTTCGCCGTGACGCTGCCGCGCATCAACGGCAATGGCGGCGCGCAGCTGCTGCGGCGCCTGCCGCCGGAGGACGAGGCGTCCGCGCTCAGCGGCGTCAAAGTTCTGGTGCTCGACGACGAGCCGAGCGTGCGCGTAGGCACGCGCGCGCTGCTCGAGTCCTGGGGCTGCCGCGTCGCGGCCTGCAGCGGCCTGGTCGAAGCGCAGCAGCTGCTCGACACTTACGCGCCAGAGGTGGATGTCATCGTCGCCGACTTTCGCCTGGCGCAGAATGAGAACGGCATCGACACCGTGCACCGGCTGCGCGCGCGCCTGGGCAGCGTGCCGGCAATGATCGTGAGCGGCGATACCGCGCCCGAGCGTCTGCGCGCGGCGCAGGCGAGCGGCCTGCCGTTTCTGCACAAACCCGTGTCGGCCGAGGAACTCAAGCAAGCGCTACTCAGGCTGCTGCGGCGCTAGCGCCACGGTATTCCGCATAGCGGTCTCGGCCAGCGTGGTGCGCGAGCGCGATGCGATCGTCATCGTGGTTGCCGACGATGGCGCCGGTTTCGACCCCGCCGCAATGCTGCGCGGACACGGGTTGCGCAATATGCGCAGCCGCGCGCAAAGGATAGGCATGCGCATCGCCATCGATTCCGCGCGCGGACAGGGCACGCGGGTTACCCTGGAATTCCCGCTGACGCAGACTGCGGCGCTCGCATATGCGGCCGCGCGCGGCTGATGCACATCCCCCGGTGCCCAAGCCGGGGGCCGCGGTGCCGCTACGCGCCGAGCGGGGGTGATAAAATAAAACCCACTGCATCGGGCTCTGCACTGCGCGCAGCGGCGCGTCCGGACTCATGCGGTGCCTGCGGCGGCATTCGCTCCAGGTAATCCAGGCTGTCTCCCTATGCACTTGCACCTCGATCCGATCGGCGGCATTGCCGGCGACATGTTCATCGCCGCACTAGTGGATGCGTTTCCCGCGCTTGCTCCGGGATTGCACGCTGCGCTGGGAAAGGTCGGCCTGCCGCCCGGTGCGCGTTGTGAGCTGCTGGTGCACCACGACGGCACCCTGAGCGGGCGGCGCTTCGCACTCAGCCTGCCTGCCGCATCCGGGCACCACGCGCACGTCGGGCTGGCCGCGATCCGCGCCGCGCTTGCCGCGATGGATCTGGATGCCGCGGTCGCCGCGCGCGCAGGCGCTATTTTCGCGGTGCTCGCCGAAGCTGAAGCGCAGGTGCATGGCGTCGGCGTGGACGAAGTCGAGTTCCACGAGGTCGGCGCGCTCGATTCGATCGCCGATATCGTCGGCGCCGCCTGGCTCATCGAGGCGCTCGCGCCGGCGACCTGGTCGGTCGGCGCGCTGCCGCTGGGCTCCGGGCGGGTGCGGAGCGCGCACGGCATGCTGCCTGTGCCGGCACCGGCCGTGGTCAAGCTGCTCGAAGGATTTGCGTTTTTCGACGACGGGCTGTCCGGTGAGCGTGTCACGCCTACGGGCGCGGCGATTCTGCGTCATCTGGACTGCGCCTCGAGCCTCGGGCCGCGCGCGGCGCGACTCAGCGCCGCGGGCCTCGGTTTCGGCACGCGCAAGCTGCGCGGAATTGCGAACGCCTTGCGCGTGCTCGCGTTCGAAGCCGCGGATGCGCCAGCAACTGAAGAAATCGCATTGCTGACGTTCGAGGTCGACGACCAGACGGCGGAAGATCTTGCGCTGGGTCTGGAGCGCTTGCGCGGCAGCGCCGGCGTGCTCGATGTGGTGCAAAGTCCGGTGTTCGGCAAGAAAGGCCGCATGGCGACGCAGGTGCAGGTGCTGGCCGAGCCGCAGTCCCTCACAGCGGTCATCGCGGCCTGCTTTGCCGAGACGACGACTTTGGGCGTGCGGCATCAATTGGTCGCGCGCAGCACGCTCGCGCGCAGCGAGACCGCAGTTGCCGTTGCCGGCGCCAACGTACGCGTCAAGCTGGCGCGGCGGCCCGATGGCGCACTCAGCGCGAAGGCCGAAAACGATGACGTGCGCGCCGGCGGCGCGCGCAGCGGCCGAGAGGGCTTGCGCCGCGAGAGCGAGGCCGCCGCGCTGGAGCAGGATGCGAAGCATGCAAAATGAATCGATTCCCGCCAAGCTGGGCGAGCTCGAAGCGCTGCTGCACGCGATAGGCGGGACGCGCGAGGTTGCAGTCGCGGTCTCGGGCGGCGTCGACAGCGTCACGCTGGCTGCGCTCGCGCATGCGACGCTGGGGAACCGGGCGGTGATGTATCACGCGCAATCGGCGGCGGTGCCGTTTGAAGCGACGACGCGCGTGCAGGCCATGGCGGCCGCGCGCGCCTGGCGCCTGCAGGTGTTCGACGCGGGCGAATTCGGGCGCAGCGAATACCTCGCCAACCCGGTCGATCGCTGTTTTCACTGCAAGACCAGCCTGTATGCGGCCATGCGCGCGCGTACCGACGCACAACTCGTATCCGGCACCAACCTCGACGACTTGGGCGAGTACCGCCCCGGATTGCGCGCGGCGAACGAGCATGCCGTGCGCCATCCCTATGTGGAGGTGGGCGCGGACAAGCAGACGGTGCGCGCGATGGCGCGCGCGCTCGGCCTCGGCAGCGTGGCGGAATTGCCCGCCGCGCCATGTCTCGCGAGCCGCATCGAAACCGGCATAGGCATCGATGCGGCGATGCTCACGCTGGTGCATGCGAGCGAGCGCCTGGTCGGCACTGCAGTGGCGGCGCGCACGGTGCGCTGCCGCGTGCGCGCGGCGGGCGTGGTGCTGGAACTCGATGCCGACGCGCTGGAGGGTATCGACGCGCAACGGCGCGCCGAACTGGCCGAAGAGGTCGGCGGCATTTTTGCCGACGGGGGTTACGCGCGCACAGTCAGCTTCGCGCCCTATCGTAACGGCAGCGCTTTCCTGGTGCGAGACGATGAGCGTTCCTGAAATCCGCCCCGATGCGGGCCGCGCCGAGCGCATCGGCCTGGATGAGGCCATATTCTGTGCGGGAAAGAGCGTGAGCCAGATCGAGGCCATCCTGCACGAGGCGCGTCAGCGCGGCGCGGGACTCCTGCTCACGCGCCTCGCTGCGGCGCAACTGCAGGAACTTTCCGCCGAGGCGCGTGCTGCGCTCGACTACGATGTGCTCTCCGGCACCGCGTTTTTCGGCGCGACGCACCCGCGTGCAGGCGATACCGGCACGCGTGTTGCGATCCTCTCGGCCGGCACTTCCGATCTGCCCGCGGCGCGCGAAGCCCAGCGCACGCTTGCCTGGTACGGCGAGCCGGCCGCCGAATTCCACGATGTAGGCGTAGCCGGCCTGTGGCGCCTGACCGAGCGGCTGGAGGAAATCCGCCGCTACCCGGTGCTGATCGTCGCGGCCGGCATGGACGCGGCGCTCGCGAGCGTGGTCGGGGGCCTGGTGCGCGGCTGCATCATCGGTTTGCCGACCTCGGTAGGCTACGGGGTCGCCAGCGGCGGGCGCACGGCGCTCGATGCAATGCTCGCGAGCTGCGCGCCGGGCCTCGCGGTGGTGAACATAGACAACGGCTACGGCGCCGCCTGCGTCGCGCTGCGCATGCTGCGCGCATTTGCGCCGGCGAGATAAATCAAGAGGAGCGGGCGCGATGCACGTCGATCTACGATACGGCAAAGGCGGTTTTCGCCTCGAGCTCGATCCCGCTTGGGACGTGACCGTCATCCGCAAACCCGAGATGCCGCTGCTCGCCGACGCGGCGGGCGCGGTGCGCGCCGCGCTCGCCGCACCGGTAGGCGCAAAGCCGCTGGCGGAACTGGCGCGCGGCGCGAACAGCGCCTGCATCCTGGTGTGCGACATCACGCGTCCGGTGCCCAATGGCCTGTTCCTGCCGATCATGCTGCGCCAGCTGCTGGATGCGGGTGTCCCCGCCGCCGGCATCACCATCCTCGTTGCGACGGGCCTGCACCGGCCCAACGAAGGCGAGGAATTGGCCGAGCTGGTGGGCGACCCCTGGGTGATGCAGACGGTGCAGGTCGTAAACCATTTCGCGCGCAACGACGCCGACCACGTCGATTTCGGCACGACTGCGCGCGGCACGCCGGTGAGACTCGACCGGCGCTTCGTCGAAGCAGACCTGCGCATCGCCACCGGCCTGGTCGAACCGCATTTCATGGCCGGCTACTCGGGCGGGCGCAAGGTGATCGCGCCCGGGGTCGCGCACAAGGACACCATCACGACTTTCCACAGCGCGCGCTTCATGGCGCATCCGCGCGCCGCGAATTGCGTGCTCGAAGGCAATCCGCTGCACGAGGAACAGCTGGAGATCATGCGCATGCTCGGCGGGGCGCTCGCGCTGAACACCGTCATCGACGAACATCGCCGGCTGTCGTTCGTGAACTTCGGCGAAGTGGTGCAAAGCCATCTGCTTGCGGTGGACTTCATCCGCCGTTATGCGGTGGTGCCGATCGGGCGCAAGTTTTCTACTGTCGTCACCAGCGCGGCGGGCTATCCGCTGGACAAGACCTATTACCAGACCGTGAAAGGCATGGTCGCGCCCATCGACATCCTTGCACCGGGCGGCGACCTGTTGATCGTGTCGGAGTGCGCCGAGGGCATGGGCTCGCCCGAGTACGTCGAGGCGCAGCGGCGGCTGCTGGGTCTGGGGCCCGACGGCTTCATGGCCGACATCAGCGCCAAGCGCTACGCCGACATCGACGAATGGCAGACGCAGATGCAGCTCAAGCCGATGCGCGGCGGCACGGTGCACCTGTACAGCGAAAAGCTCGCGGCCGAAGCCTGGAGCCTCACCGGCGTGCACAGGATGGACTCGGTGCCCGAGGCGATACGCGCGAGCGTGCAGCGCAGCGGCGACCGCCATATTGCCGTGATACCGGAAGGGCCTTACGTGGTGCCGGAATACCGTCCTTAAGTCGGCGCGCCGATTCAGTCGGGCAATCGATCCAGCTCGGCCAGGATTTCGGCCGTGTGTTCGCCCAGCGCGGGCGCGGGCCGGCGGAAGCCTCCGGGCGAATGCGATAGCCGCGGCACGATGTTGTGCATGGGCACGCTGCCCATGCTGCGGTCTTCCATTTCCACGATTACCTCGCGCCCCTTGGCGTAGGGGTGATCGATCAGATCGGCCACCGAGCATACCGGGCCGACGGTGACGCCGGCGGCCTCGAACAGCGCCAGGTTTTCGGCCTGCGTGCGTGCGCCGATGAATGCGCCGATGATCGCGTCCAGTTCGTCGCGATGCGCGACGCGCGCGTCATTCGTGGCATAGCGCGGATCGGTCTTGAGTTCGGGCCGGCCGATCGTGTCGAGTATGCGCATCGCCATGGATTGCATCGATCCGGACATCGCGACGAACTGGCCGTCGCTGCAGCGATAGACGTTGCGCGGCGCGGTATGGGTGGATTGGTTGCCGGCGCGCATGGTCGGCACGCCGGTCAGCTGATACTTCGCCGCTTCCGAGGCGATCACGGAAAAGATCGACTCGAACAGCGACAAGTCGACCACCTGTCCGCGACCCTCTTTTTCCGCGACGCGCAAAGCGGTGAGCACCCCGGCAGCGCCATAGACGCCGGCGACCATGTCCGCGAGCGCGAGCGGCGGCAGCACCGGCGGCCGGTCGGGATAGCCGTTCAGATAGGCGAAACCGGACATCGCCTCGACCAGCGTGCCGAATCCCGGCTTGTGGCTGTACGGACCGGTCTGTCCCCAGCCCGAAATGCGCACGATCACCAGGGCCGGATTGAGCTGCAGCAGATGCTCCGGCGCAAGGCCCATTTTTTCCAGGCCGCCGGGGACGAAATTCTCGATGAAGATCTGCGAGTGGCGCACGAGCTTGCGCAGCTGCCGCATGCCGTCTTCCGACTTGAGATCGAGCACCAGCGAGCGCTTGTTGCGCCCGTAGACCTTCCAATAGATCTCCTCTCCCTTCTCGCGCCAGCTGCGCAAGTCGTCGCCGGCCCCCGCGCGCTCGACTTTGATTACGTCGGCGCCGAAATCCGCCAGGAAAACCGAGAGCATATTGCCCGCCGCCAGGCGCGACAGGTCGAGTACCCGCACCCCCTGCAGGGGTCCGGGCGTGTTCGCATCAAATTGCTTCATAACTTCCTTTCTGCATTGGCACTGACGAGGCTACACTCTGCGCGCGGGCTTGGATGCGCGGCTGCGCCTCCCGGGGGAAACGGCCGGAGAAGCAGGCGCAGCGCGCTTCTTCAGCGGGTGGACTGCCTGCCGCGGCAAGGTCTTGCCGGTGCCCGCCGGCTGGAACGAGGGAATCAGGTGTTTCTTGCCGTTGCCGATGAGATCGCTGCGGCCCATCTGGCGCAGCGCCTCGCGCAGCAGCGGCCAGTTCTCCGGGTCGTGGTAGCGCAGGAAGGCCTTGTGCAGCCGCCGCTGGCGGCCGCTTCTGACGATCTTCACTTCCTCCGAGTCTGCCGACACCTTGTGCAAGGGGTTCTTGCCCGTGTGGTACATGGTGGTTGCGAGCGCGAGCGGCGTCGGCAGGAAAGTCTGCACCTGGTCCAGGCGGAAGCCGTTGTGCTTGAGCCAGAGCGCGAGCGCGAGCATGTCGGAGTCAGAGGTGCCCGGATGCGCGGCGATGAAATAGGGGATCAGGTACTGTTCCTTGCCCGCCTCGCGCGAGAACTTGTCGAACAAGGCCTTGAATTTGTCGTAGTTGCCGATCCCGGGTTTCATCATTTTCGACAGCGGGCCTTCGGCGATGTGCTCGGGCGCGATTTTCAGATAGCCGCCCACGTGGTGAGTCGCGAGCTCTTTTACGTAATCGGGCGAGCGCACCGCGAGGTCGTAGCGCAGGCCCGAGGCGACGAACACCTTCTTGATGCCGGGCAGCGCGCGCACTTTGCGGTACAGATTGATCAGCGGCGCGTGGTCGGTGTTGAGGTTGTCGCAGATGCCGGGATAGACGCAGGACAGCCGCCGACAGGAGGACTCGATTTTCGGATCCTTGCACGCCATGCGGTACATGTTCGCGGTCGGCCCGCCGATGTCGGAAATGACGCCGGTGAAGCCGGGCGTCTTGTCGCGGATTTCCTCGATCTCGTGCAGGATCGACGCCTCCGAGCGGCTCTGGATGATGCGCCCCTCGTGCTCGGTGATGGAGCAGAACGTGCAGCCGCCGAAGCAGCCGCGCATGATGTTGACCGAAAAGCGGATCATCTCCCACGCGGGAATCTTCGCGTCGCCGTAGGAAGGGTGCGGCGCGCGCGCGTAGGGCAGGCCGTACACATGGTCCATTTCCGCGGTGGCTAGCGGCAGCGGCGGCGGATTGAGCCAGACGTCGCGCTCCCCATGCGCCTGCACCAGCGCGCGCGCATTGCCGGGGTTCGATTCCAGGTGGAAAGTGCGCGAGGCATGCGCATCGAGCACCGGATCGTCCTTGACCTGCTCGTAGGAAGGCAGGCGCACCACCGTGTGTGCGCGCGCATCCTTGCGCGCGGCGACGCGCTGTTCGCGGCCGTGGAACTGCACGACTTGAGTTGTCGACTTCGCTGCGACGGGTGCCTGCTGCACCATCGCATACGGATCGGGCCGCGCATGGATCGCGCCGGGCGTGTCGACGGTGGTCGAATCGGCTTCGCTCCAGCCTTCGGGCCGCCAGCCGCGCGGCACCATGAACGCGCTGCCGCGCAGATCGCGTATGGTCTTGATGCTTTCGCCCTTGGCCAGGCGGTGCGCGAGTTCCACCAGCGCGCGCTCGGCGTTGCCGAACAGCAGCAGGTCGGCTTTCGCATCCGGCAGGATCGAACGCTTCATTTTGTCCGACCAGTAATCGTAATGCGCGATGCGGCGCAGGCTCGCCTCGATGCTGCCGATGACCAGCGGCGCATCGGAATAGGCCTCGCGGCAGCGCTGCGCGTATACGGTGACGGCGTGATCCGGGCGCTTGTTGGGTGCGCCGTCGGGGGTGTAGGCATCGGTGGAGCGGATTCTGCGGTCGGCGGTGTAGCGGTTGACCATCGAGTCCATGTTGCCGGCGGTGACGCCGAAGAACAGCCTGGGCTTGCCCAGGCGCTTGAAGTCCGCGGCGGAATGCCAGTCGGGCTGGCTGATGATGCCGACGCGGAAGCCTTGCGCCTCGAGCAGCCGGCCCACCAGCGCCATGCCGAAACTCGGATGGTCGATGTAGGCGTCGCCGGTGACGATGATGACGTCGCACTCGTCCCAGCCCAGCGAGTGCATTTCTTCGCGCGACATCGGCAGGAAAGGCGCGATGCCGAAGCGCTCGGCCCAGTGCTTGCGGTAGGAGAAAATCGGCCTGGCCGCGGTTTCCATGTGCATCAGCGGCGCCAGCCGCGCAGGCGCGCGAACAGGGCGTCGGTGGAGGCGTCCAGCCCGGTCGCCGCCGTGCCCGTGGCCGGCTGCGCCGCGAGCGTGCGCGCGATTTCCTTGCCCAATTCCACGCCCCACTGGTCGAAGCTGTTGATGTTCCAGATGATGCCCTGCACGAACACCTTGTGCTCGTACAGCGCGAGCAGCTGTCCCATGGTGTGGGCATCCAGCGTCTGGAACAGGATGGTCGAAGAAGGCCGGTTGCCGTCGAAGCGCTTTTGCGCAATTGCCGCGTCCTTGCCCGCCATCAAAGCCGCGGCCTGCGCCAGGGCATTCTCCGCCGCGGCGGCGGTATTTGCGCCGGGCACGAGGAAATCGCAAGGTATCAATTGCGTGCCCTGGTGCAGCAGCTGATGAAACGCGTGCTGGCTGTTGGTGCCGACCGAGCCCCAGAGCACGGGCGCCGTGGCGTAATCGACGCGCTGTCCGTCGCGATCGACGCACTTGCCGTTCGATTCCATTTCCAGCTGCTGCAGGTAAGCGGGCAGCTCGCGCAGCGCTTCGGCGTAGGGCAGTACCGCGTGCGTCGCGGCACCGAAGAAATTCGTGTACCAGATGCCCAGCAGCGCCAGCAGCACCGGCATGTTGGCGGCGAGCGGCGCGGCGAGGAAATGCGCGTCCATCGCGCGCGCGCCCGCGAGCAGCTGCTCGAAGCGGTCCATGCCGATCGCGATCGCGAGCGGCAGTCCCACCGAGGACCAGACCGAATAGCGTCCGCCGACCCAGTCCCACAGCGGAAAACACAACTCGGGCGCAATGCCGAATTCGCCCGCGGCCTTGACGTTGGCGGTCGCCGCGGCGAAATGTTTCATCACCGCGGTTTCGCTGCCCAGCCCCTGGGTCAGCCAGGCGCGCGCCAGTTTCGCGTTGCCCAGCGTTTCGCCGGTGGTGAACGTCTTGGAGGCGACGATGAACAGCGTCGTCTCGGGCTCGGCGTGCACGAGCGCGTGCGCAAGGTCGTCCGGGTCCGCGTTGGCGACGAAACGCACGGCTTGCGGCGCATCCGCGTGGCGCCACAGCGCCTGCGTGAGCATGCGCGGGCCGAGGTCGGAGCCGCCGATGCCGATGTTGATCACGGTGCGCATCGGTTTGCCGCTGTGGCCGAGCAGCCGATCGCCGCGCAGCGCGTCGCTGAACGCGCGCATGCGCTGGCGCGCCGCGCGCACCAGCGGCATCACGTCGTTGCCGGCGGGGAACGCTTGCGCCTCGGCGCGCAGCGCCACATGCAGCACGGCGCGGTCTTCGCTCGCATTGATGTGTTCGCCCGCGAACATGCGCGCGCGCCAGCCTTCGACATCGGCCTGGCGCGCGAGGTCGGCGAGCAGCGCGAGCGTCGTGCCGGTGATGCGGTGCTTGGAGTAATCGAGCAGCAGCGCGCCCGCTTCGAGCGAGAATTCGCGCGCGCGTTCGGGCTCGCGCGCGAACAAGTCGCGCATTTGCAGCGGCGCGATTTCGGCTTGATGCTGCTGCAGCGCTTTCCACGCCGCGCTTTGCGTCAACTTGCTCGGGACGGGCTGGTTCATGGCTTCGATGGTTCTTTCGCGTAAAGACGCAATTTCTCGGTGCGATCGCCGGCGCGGTTGCCTTCCCAGATCTTCTTCCAGGCCGGGCCCGGATTGCGCTCGGGCTCGCGCGCGTTGTCCTGCACCAGCAGCAGGGCGCAGTCGCGGCGGCGCGTTGCATTGCGCTCGGTGACTATATCTGCATGGTAGTCCAACACCGCGCGCTGCGCTTCGCCCAGCCCGCGGCTGCCGATGCAGCCGTGCTGCCTGGGCAGGTGCGCGAGCAGCGACAGCGCGACCGGCCGGTAGCTCTTGCCGTGTTCGATCCAGGGCAGCCACAGCAGCATGGTCAGCGACCAGAACAGCGCCAGGCCGGCGGCCCAGAACGTGACGCAGCGCTGGGCCGCATTCTTGCTGCGCAGGATCAGCGCCAACCACGCGAGCGTAATGACCACGGCGGCAAGGAAAGGCAGCCAGGCGAAATGCGCGACGAAGCCGGGCTCTATGCGCAGGGCATTGGCGGCAACGCGCGGCGGATACCCGGTCTGGATGGCAACATAGCCGATCCAGATAATGCCGCCGAGCAGCGTGAACGTCATGGCGCCGAACCAGGCGAGGGAATTGGCCGCGCCGCGGCGCAGATCGCGCAATACCTGTGCGCCCAGGAGCGCGAGCGGCAACAGCAGCGGCAACAGCGGCAATTCCCCAGGCGTGCGCGCGAGCACGACCAGGGCCATGCCTGCGATCAGCGTGACCAGCGGCAGCACTACGCCGGCGGAATTGGGTTTTCGGCGATACAGCCACAGCGCCCACAGCGCGATCGGCCAGGCGGGCCAGGCGAACCAGGCGAGCGTGGCCAGTTCCTGTCCGAATGCGGCCAGGTTGGGCGCGTGCGCGAGAACGGCCGGTCCGCCCTTGTGCAGCCAGGCAGCCAGCATTGCCGGTGAGCGCGCGTAGAGCAGTGCGGGCCAGATCGCGAGCCAGGGCGCAAGGACCAGCGCCGCGCCGCCCAGAGCGATTGCGGCATTGCGGCTGCGCCAGTCCCGTACCAGGACCGTCGTGGTTAGCAGGCCGATGATGAACGGCAGGATGTTAATGATGTCGGAGGCGAGAAAGGCGGCGCCCAGGCCGCAGCCCAAGGCGAGCGCGGCGACATAGGGGCGCTTCTCCACCAGCCCTGCGCCGTAGTAGGCGCCGGCGAGGCCCGCGAGCAGGGCCGTTTCGCTGACCGCCTCGTGCGCGTGCGCCAGCAGGCCGGTGCAGCCCATGAACAGCAGCATGACGCCGTCGCCGCGGCTGCGGCCGTCGTCGCGGTGGCTGTCGCTGTCGTGCGGGTCCTGTTGGTGGAACGCGCGTCCGGCCAGGTACAGGAACGCGAGCGTCAGGGCGACGCAGGCCCCGGCCGCGAGGCGCACTGCGTCGTGCTGCGCGATGAGCCCGCCCAGGAGCTTCGCGAACACGGCCGCGATCCAGTAGAACAGGGGCGCGTCGTCGGCATAATGCTCGCCCGCGAGCCGCGGTAGCAGCCAGTCGCCGTGGCTGGCGAACCAGTGCGCAACGCCTATGCCTATGGCATCGTCGTTTTTCCAGGGATCATGGCCGATCAGGCCGGGCAGCAGCCAGATCGCGACCAGGATCAGCAAGGGTATGCGCGCGAGCGGCAGCGTGATGCGTACGCCGGACACTATGCGACCGCCCTGAGTGTTTGCTCCGGCTTGGCTGTGTCTCTGGGACTCATGCGCTCATTTTACCCGGCGGAAAAACGGGCAGCCTAGCCACCCGCAAACAAAAAAGGCAGCCGTAGCTGCCTTTTTTGGACCGGTCTGGACTTCAGGCCGTTTTGCTTGCGGCCTCGGCGGGCTTCTTCGCGTATTTCTGGCGGAACTTCTCCACGCGGCCGGCGGTGTCGACGATTTTCTGCTTGCCCGTGTAGAACGGGTGGCAGTTCGAGCACACCTCGACGTGCAGCGCCTTGTTCATGGTCGATTGGGTCTTCCAGGTGTTGCCGCAGCTGCAGGTGACTTGGATTTCTTGATATTCGGGGTGGATGCCTGTTTTCATGGATTTTCCTTTGGCGCAGTCCGGGAATAGGAGCCGCAAAAGGCGGTAATTATCCCAGAAAACAATACTCTAAGCAAGAACTATCCGATTAGATTTAGCTGTGGTGGCCGCACTTGCGCGGCCGGCGGCCCGTCCGCGCGGATCACCGATTTAGAACGGATGAAAAAGCGCCATCCGTTCTAAATCGGTGATCTTATATAAAAGCTACCCCGAACCGCCCTTGCTTTTATCTAACACCGTGTTTTTTGTGCGGATGCGCTTTTCATCCGTACAAAAAATACGGTTGGCGCGCGCAGCGCGCAATGGCCGTGAGGCACATTCGACGCCAAGGGGGCGGAGGGCTATGTCCCGACTCTGATTTACCCTCGTCTCATCGAGTCGAAAAAATCCGCGTTGTTCTTGGTCGCGCGGATCTTGTCGACCAGGAACTCGGCCGCTTCGAGGTCGTCCATCGGATAAAGGAGCTTCCTCAGCACCCACACCTTGGACAGCACTTCCTTCGCGATCAGCAGTTCCTCGCGCCGCGTGCCCGAGCGGTTGACGTTGATCGCCGGGAAAATGCGCTTCTCGTACATGCGCCGGTCGAGATGGATTTCCATGTTGCCGGTGCCCTTGAATTCCTCGTAGATCACGTCGTCCATGCGGCTGCCGGTGTCGATCAGCGCGGTCGCGAGGATGGTGAGCGAGCCGCCTTCCTCGACGTTGCGCGCGGCGCCGAAGAAGCGCTTCGGCCGCTGCAGCGCGTTGGCGTCGACGCCGCCGGTGAGCACCTTGCCCGAGGCCGGCACCACGGTGTTGTAGGCGCGCGCAAGCCGCGTAATCGAATCGAGCAGGATCACCACGTCTTTCTTGTGCTCGACCAGGCGCTTCGCCTTCTCGATCACCATTTCGGCGACCTGCACGTGGCGCGTAGCGGGCTCGTCGAACGTCGAGGCGACCACTTCACCGCGTACGGTGCGCGTCATTTCGGTCACTTCCTCGGGGCGCTCGTCGATCAGCAGCACGATCAGCACGACGTCGGGATGATTGGCGATGATCGCATGCGCCATATGCTGCATCAGCACCGTCTTGCCCGCCTTGGGCGGGGACACGATCAGACCGCGCTGGCCCTTGCCGATCGGCGCGATGATGTCGATGATGCGGCCGGTCATGTTCTCTTCGGCCTTGATGTCGCGCTCGAGCTTGAACACCTCGTCCGGATGCAGCGGCGTCAGGTTCTCGAACAGGATCTTGTTCTTGGAGTTCTCCGGCAGGTCGCCGTTGACCTTGTCCACCTTGACCAGCGCGAAATAGCGCTCGCCGTCTTTGGGCGTGCGGATCTCGCCCTCGATGGTGTCGCCGGTATGCAGGTTGAAGCGGCGGATCTGGGAGGGGGAGACGTAGATGTCGTCGGTCGAGGCGAGGTAGGAGGTGTCGGGCGAGCGCAGGAAGCCGAAACCGTCGGGCAGCACTTCCAGCGTGCCGTCGCCGAAAATCGATTCGCCTTTCTTCGCCCGGTTTTTCAGGAGCGCAAAAATCAGCTCCTGTTTGCGCAGGCGGTTGGCGCCTTCGATTTCATGTTCCACCGCCATCTGGACCAGCTCGGTGACGTGCAGGGTTTTAAGCTCGGATAATTGCATGCGGAAAACGCTCGTATAGAACGACAAAACTCATGTGGAACGAAAAGGCAAAAGAGGCCTTGGGAATTGCAACAGGAAGGATCTGGCGTCCGGAACCGGCTGGGGTGATTACGATATGAGGGCTATCTCCCCTCACGCTCCCCTACGTCAGCGGCCGTTCCGGTAATCCAGAAACGGCCTTTGAGAAAATCCGCCGGTGACGCTTAGGGAAGAAGGATAGAGGGTCTAGATGTTGCTGTCAAGGAACGCCGTGAGCTGGGATTTCGACAGGGCGCCGACCTTGGTCGCCTCGATGTTGCCGTTCTTGAACAGCATCAGGGTGGGAATGCCGCGGATGCCGTACTTGCGTGGGATCTCCTGGTTCTCGTCGACATTGACCTTGGCGACTTTGAGCTTGCCGGAGTATTCCTTGGCGACTTCTTCCAGCGTCGGCGCAATCGCCTTGCACGGGCCGCACCACTCGGCCCAGTAATCGACCAGCACCGGGCTTTGCGCCTGCAGCACCTCGGCTTCGAAGGTGTCATCGGTAACATGCTGTATATGTTCGCTCATGCGATCCTCGTGTTCGTGTGTGTTGGGGTAGTCTCGCGACCCACAGCCGCGAGGGCCGGGAAGGAAGGGTGAGTACCGATTCTAGCCCTATTTCAAACTTGCCGCAGGCGGCAGGCCGTGACTCGCATATTGGGGCGGGCTGCCGGTTTTCAAGTTTTTTTGGTCACCGGGGGATATGGTAAACTTGTCCAAGTTCAGCGCCCGTTTTCTTTCAGGACACCACCCATGGCCTATGTCGTAACCGAATCCTGCATCAAGTGCAAATATACCGACTGCGTCGATGTCTGCCCCGTGGACTGCTTCCGCGAAGGCCCGAACATGCTGGTCATCGATCCCGACGAGTGCATCGACTGCACCCTGTGCGTGGCCGAGTGCCCGGTGGAGGCGATATTTGCCGAGGACGACGTGCCGGACAATCAGAAGGAATTCATCGCGCTCAACGCCGAGCTGTCCAAGGGATGGAAGCCCATCATCGAGCGCAAGGACGCCCCCGCGGATGCGGAGGAATGGGCCAAGGTCAAGGAAAAGAAAAAGCTGCTGGAGAAGTAACGCCGCTAGTCGTACAGTCCCGGCCGCGCCTTGCCGCGGAACACGTAATACGAAAATGCGGTGTAGGCGATGATGAAGGGCAGCACGATCAGCGCGCCGATCAGCACCACTTTGAGCGATGAAGGATGCGCGGCGGCATCCCAGAACGTCAGGCGGTCGATCACGACGTAGGGGAACAGGCTGTAGGCGAGGCCGATAAAGGCGAGCACAAAAATCGACACGGCGCCGGCAAACGGCGCCCCCTGCGCCGCGCCCGCGACGCCGCGCAACAGGCGCCCGGTGGAGCGCCAGACCCAAATCCAGGCGGCGAGCGTCACCAGCGGCAGCAGCATCAGGCCCAGCGTGCGCGGGAAATCGAACCATTTCATTTCCACCGTCTGGCTCACGAACGGCGTGGCGAGGCTCACTGCGGCGACGCCGAGCGCGACCCACAGCAGGCCCCAGCGCGCCCAGGCCAGGGCTTTTTTCTGCAGCGTGCCCTCGGTCTTGTAGATGAGCCAGGTCGCGCCGAGCAGCACGTAGCCGCCGCAGAGCGAGGCGCCGACGACCAGCGCGAACAGCAGATAGCCGAAGCCCGAATCGAAGCCGGTGATATAGCGCCCGAGCATCAAGCCTTGCGCGAACGAGGCGATGAAGGAGCCGAGCCAGAACAGCCAGTTCCACAGCTCGCGGTGCCAGCCTTCGGCCTTGACGCGGAACTCGAACGCGACGCCGCGCAGCATCAGCCCGATCAGCATCGCCGCCACCGGCAGATACAGCGCGCCCAGCACCACGCCGTGCGCCACCGGGAACGCGACCAGCAGGATGCCCACGCCCAGCACCAGCCAGGTTTCGTTCGCATCCCAGAACGGACCGATCGAGGACACCATCAGATCCTGCTCGCGCGCGTCGGCCGCGGGCATGAGCATGCCCACGCCGAGGTCGTAGCCGTCGAGCACGACGTAGGCGAGCACGGCCACGCCCATGAGCGCGGCGAAAATGAGCGGCAGGTCGAGGCTCATTTCGCTTTCCCCTGCACGGCGGCCCCTTTGCCCGCCAGGTGGGTGATGACCACCATATAGGCGCCGAGCATCAGGCTGTAGACGAGGACATAGCCGGTGAGGCTCGCACCCAGAGAGGCTTCCGGGATGCGGCCCACCGCCTGCGCGGTCCTGAGGATGCCGGTCACCAGCCAGGGCTGGCGCCCGACTTCGGTCACGATCCAGCCGCAGACCGTCGCCACCCAGCCGCAGAACGTCGCGCCGGCGTAGAGCCACAGCAGCCACTGCGGCGGTTGCCGGTCCTGGCGCAGCAGCCAGGCGCCGCCCCAGGCGAGCGCGAGCATCAGCACGCCCACGGCGAGCATGATGCGGAACGCGAAGAACAGCGGCGCGACCGGCGGCGTGTCCGGCGCAAACGCGTCTATGCCCTTCACCTCGCCGTTCGGATCGTGCCGCAGGATCAGGCTCGCCCCCTTGGGCACTTCGATGGCGAAATCGTTGTGCTGCGTGTCCGCGTTCGGCACTGCGAACAGCACCAGCGGCGCGCCGCGCTCGGTGTGCCACAGCGCTTCCATCGCGGCGATTTTCGCCGGCTGGTGCTCCAGCGTGTTGAGCCCGTGCTGATCGCCCGCAAAAATCTGCAGCGGCGCGATCACCGCGGCGACGAGCACGCCGGTGCGCAGCGTGCGTAGCGCCGACACGTCGCCGGGCGCGCGCAGCAGGCGCCAGGCCGACAGCCCCGCGACGACGAAGGAGGCGGTGAGCGCGGAGGCGAGCAGCATGTGGGTGAAGCGATAGGGGAAGGAAGGATTGAATATCACCTGCAGCCAGTCGCCCGCGATCAGCGCGCTGCCGTCCAGCACCTGCCCGGCGGGAGTCTGCATCCACGAATCGAGCGCGAGGATCCAGAACGCCGAGAGCAGCGTGCCGATTGCGACCAGCAGCGTGGCCCCGATATGCACCCAGGCCGGCACGCGGTTCATGCCGAACAGCATCACGCCGAGAAACGTGGCTTCGAGGAAAAACGCGGTGAGCACCTCGAAGCCGAGCAGCGGCCCGGCGATGTTGCCGACATGGTTCATGAACCCGGGCCAATTGGTGCCGAACTGGAACGACATGGTGATGCCGGTGACCACGCCCATCGCGAACGAGAGCGCGAACACCTTGGTCCACAGCTTGTAGGTCGCAAGCCAGGCGGCGTCGCCGCTCCTCGCGTAGCGGATGCGGAAGTAGACCAGGAACCACGCCAGCGCGATGGTGAGGCTGGGGAACAGGATATGGAAACCGATGTTCAACCCGAATTGGGCGCGGGCGAGCAGCAGCAGATCGGGATTTTCCATAGGGGCGGCTCACGCGAATGAGCATTCGTGCGTCATGATACGCCACCCTGTCCGGCGATGCCATCGCGACACTTGCTGCCGGCCGGCGGCGTGATCGTGTCGGCGGCGTTCAGGCTCGCCTGAAACCGGTTTGCGTCAGCGGCAGAAAAATTGATCCCCCCGCTGCTGCAATCCTCTGGAGCTGAAACGATATTGCTTGGCATCACTGTGCAGCGTTTGCGGAAGGCGGTGGACTGGCCCGGGTAGCCATTGGCCAAATGGCGCAACGCAGTAATTAGCAAGAACCATTGTTCTCACCTAAATAGACAATTTTTCTGAAAAACAGTATCTTGGCTCATGAGATGGGGAATAACATCATTGTTTGCGCGGATTAACATGGAACTACATCGCTGCGCAGAACTTGGTATCGTTGTTTTTGTTCAACAGTTGACAGACACCACTGCCGATACGCCATGTTATTCGGCATTTCGGTGCTTGATATTCGTTAATCGTCACGGATACGCGCCCCAATGATCGACCGCTACGATCCTGAAATCGCTCCCATCCCGGCGGACTGGCTTGCGTCAGCCGAAGGGGAAAGGATTCTCCTCGCAGAGCACTACCACCGAGATGCACGCATCGATTTGCCGAAGGCCGCACGGCGAATGCACGCCTCGATTCACGTCGTCGTTGAGAATCAGCTAGCGCTAGACGATGAGCCCGTTGTTCGGGCACTCGCTCGCCTCATGAAAGAAGGGCTCTCGAGGCATGACGCGGTTCACGCTATCGGCTCACTTGTGGCCGAGAACATCTACGATCTCGCCAAACTGAAGGACGCACCTGAAACAGCCCGTGCCCGGTACTATGCGGCTATCGAGCGGCTTACAGCGGCTACTTGGCGTGAGAACAGTGACGACTAACATGGCGGTGGTGTCGGACGCGCCGCGAGCAAGCGGCCGCGCACATTTAAGCATTGAGCACGCGGCACGCCGCATACCTCCACGTTATGCGCTCATTTAGCGATCGTGAGATGAATTTGGTACCATTGCGTAATTGGTAGGAGATGACCATGAGCGTTTCACTAAAGTCACTTGGTATCGATAGGCTCAGCGTGGCGGATCGCCTGATTCTGGTTGAAGAGCTTTGGGATAGCATTGCCGCTGCTACTCCGCTGACAGATGCCCAACGCGCCGAACTCGATCGTCGTCTCGCGGACCACGAAGCCAATCCTGATGACGTCGTTTCTTGGGAAGAAGTTCAGTCTTCTATCACCGCACGCTTGAATAGAGTACCCTGAAGGTCGTCTTTCGCCGCGCAGCGCGAGCCGAGTTTGATGCCGCAGCATTGTGGTATGAAGAACGGCAAATCGGACTTGGCGCCGCATTCACATCGGAGATTAAGCGTGCAGTGGAGCTTGCGTCCAATCATCCCGAGAGGTTCCCCGTCAAGTACGGCGCAATTCGCTGCGTTCAGGCTCGCCGCTTTCCATACTCCGTTTACTTTCTTCCGGAAGTGCGTCGGATCGTCGTGTTGGCGGTTTTTCACGCGCGGCGTGATCCTCTCGTTTGGCAATCGCGCGCATAACCCGCGTTCGAGGCGGACGCGTGGCCAGCGAGGCTGTCGCGTGGGATGGCCGGCGCCGCTCAACGCGAACGTTATGCGGCTCTAGCGCGCCGAGAGTAAACTGTGCCGAATGAAAGTTCGCGAACTCATCTCCCTGATAGAGGCCGACGGATGGTTCCAGGTGCGAACGAAAGGCAGTCATCGACAGTTTCACCACCCGACAAAGACGGGGACTGTCACGGTGTCGGGGAAACCAAGCGTAGACATACCGCCTGGGACGCTGAATAGCGCACTCAAGCAAGCTGGTCTAAAGAAGCAGGAGTGATTTCTATGCGATACCTCGTAGTTGTTGAAAAAGGCCCCTTTTCCTACGGGGCGCATGTTCCAGATCTTCCTGGCTGCATCGCTGCTGCGGAGACGAAGGAAGAGGTTCTTTCCCTTGTTCGGGAGGCCATTGAGTTCCACATCGAAGGCCTCAAGCAGGAGGGGCAGACAATTCCGGCTCCTACGTCGACGAGTGAGCTTGTCGAAGTACAAGCCGCATAACTTGCCAGTGGTGCGGGCGGGTGGAAGCGTCGCGGCATTTCTACGCGCCGTGCGCGCTCGCCGCACGCTTCCACGTTCGGCGCCAGTCCACGACGGATCGTAGATTGGAGTATTCTGCGCACTATGAAGATAGCCACTGGAAAAGTTGTCGGGGGTAAAGTCGTAGTCGAGGGTGTCACACTCGAAGAGGGCGCGTCGGTGACTGTTCTGGCCAAAGACGACGAAGGCGGCTTCACCCTGTCCGCTGAGGAGGAGGCCGAACTGCTTCTTTCTATCGCCGAGGCCGATCGTGGAGAAACGGTTTCCGCCCAGGAGGTGCTTGCAAGGCTCGCCCGTCGTCGCGGCTGAGAGACCGTGGAAGTTCGCGTCACAAAGCGAGCGCAAGCGCACATTGATCGCGCTGCACTGTGGTGGGACGAGAATCGCCCTCTTGCCCCGGAGGTCTTCGACGAAGAACTTGCGGAGGCGTTTTCGCTACTTAGCGCTGAACCCGGCATTGGCGCACCAGCATTGAATGTTCGCGCGCGAGGCGTAAGGCGAGTGCATCTCGCGCGAATTCACTACTATCTTTACTATCGTGTCCGCGGTAGCCGAGTTGAAGTATTAGCGCTCTGGCACACCAGCCGCGGCACTGGTCCCTTTCTCAACTTGTAGATTATGACGCGACCGACGTCAAGAATGACGCCGAACAGTTCGCCCCACGCGGGCACGCTGGAAGCATCGCACTTCGAGCAACCATCGCAACCGCGCGCCGGTGGGCTCGGACGTTAAGCGTCCGCCTTTCGACTCGGCTTAACTCCATTTCGAGTCGGGAGTGAGCCTTCGACCATAACGGAAGTAGACGTTTGCCCGCGCAATTGTCTCGCTTCGTCATTGACGATTCTTGGCCGCACCCGGCTGATGGAATCGGGGCAAGCGGCGCCGGATTGCACCCGCGCTGAACGCGTGCACGGGCGCTGGATTATCATACGGCACCATGCCCGGCGCAGACATCGCAGCCCTCTCCAAGGCCCAGTTATTTGTGCGTCTCGCCGAGGGGCTCGCCGGCGGCGTCACGGTCCTCACGCCCAACCAGCGGCTGGCGCAGGCGCTCGCGCGCGAGTTCGACGCGGCGCAGGCCACGCAGGGCCGCAGCGCCTGGGAATCGGCCGACATCCTGCCTTACGCCGCCTTTGTCGGGCGCTGTTATGAAGACGCGCTGTACTTGGAAATCGGGTCCGGTCTGCCGATCCTGCTCACGCCGGCGCAGCAGCACGCGCTGTGGGAAGACATCATCCGGCGTTCGGACGCGGGCGGCGCGCTGCTCGCGATTCCCGAGACCGCGGCGCTCGCGGCCGATGCGTGGAACACCGCGCATGCCTGGAGGCTGCTAGCCAGCCTGCGCTCGGGCGAGTTGAACGAGGATGCAGTCGCGTTTCGCGACTGGTGCGCGGCCTATTCGCTGCGCTGCGAACGCGAGCGGCATACCGACACGGCCTTGTTGCCCGATCTCATCGCCGCGCAGCTGAGCGGTGCTGCGCTGAGCAAGCCGAAATGGCTCGTGCTCTACGGCTTCGACATCATGACGCCGCAGCAGCGCGCCTTGTTCGATGCGCTGCGCGCGGCGGGTACGGAAGTCTTCGTCTCGGCGCAGGAGCGGCGCGAGGCGAGCGTGCTGCGCCTCGCCTGCGTCGATGCGCGCGACGAAATCAATCGCGCCGCGGCCTGGGCGCGCGCGCGGCTCGAAGCGGATCCGCAGGCGAGCATCGGCATCGTCGTCCCCGACCTCGCGCAACAGCGCCAGGCGCTGGTGCGCGCGTTCCGCAGGGTGATGGCGCCGGCCTCGATGTTGCCGGGCGCGGGCGCCGGTGCGTTGCCGTTCAACGTTTCACTCGGCGTGGCGCTCACGAGCTATCCGCTGGTGCAGGCGGCCTGCCTGATCTTGGAGCTCGCCGGGCGCGAAATCGAATTCGGGCGCGCGAGCCTGCTGCTGCGCTCGCCGTTCATCGCGGCGGGCGAGACCGAGGCGGCAGGGCGCGCGCGGCTCGATCTCGAGCTGCGCCGCCGCGCCGAACCTTCAATCACGCTCGATCGCTTGCTCGCCACCATCGAAGCCGCGGACGCCGGCGCGCACGCGCCCGAGCTGGCGCAGCGCCTGCGCAAACTAGCGCAGTTCCGCAAGTCCGACCTGTTCGCCGCGCGCGCGCCCGCGGCCTGGGCCAAGGCGATCACCGAAGCGCTCAAACTCATGGGCTTTCCCGACAAGGGCCGCAGCCTCGATTCGGCCGAATACCAGACGCTGAAGAAATGGCACGAAGTCGTCGCCGGCTTCGCGCTGCTCGATCGCGTGCACGCAAAAATGGGCTATGGCGAGGCGCTGCTGCGGCTCAAGCGGCTGGCGGCGCAGACGCTGTTCCAGCCCGAGGCGCCGCAGGCGCCGGTGCAGATCCTGGGCGTGCTCGAATCCGCGGGCATCGCGTTCGACCATCTGTGGGTCATGGGCCTCACCGACGATGCCTGGCCGATCCATCCGCGGCCCAATCCCTTCCTGCCGCTGGAAGCGCAGCGGCAGGCGCAGGTGCCCGAGGCCTCGATCGAAGCCACGCTCGCGCTCGACCGGGCGATCACGCGCGGCTGGCTCGGCGCCGCGCGCGAGGTGGTGCTGTCCTATGCCGCGGCCGACGGCGAGAGGAAGCTGTTGCCGAGCCCGCTGCTGCGCGATCTGGCGCAAGGCGAGCTGGCGCTGCCCGCGTATGCGCGCCATCGCGACCTGATCCATGCCGCTGCGAAGGTCGAAGTTGTCGAGGACGCCATGGCACCGCCGCTCGCGGCGAGCGCCGCGCTGACCGGCGGCACGGCAGTGATCACCGATCAATCGACCTGCCCGTTCCGCGCGTTCGCGCTGCACCGCCTCGAAGCGAAGTCGCCCGAAGCGCCGCACGCCGGGCTCGATGCGATGGAGCGCGGCATCCTGGTGCATCGCGTGCTCGCGAGCGCCTGGGGCCAGCTCAAGACCAAGACCAATCTGGATGCGATCGGTGCTGCCGAACTCGAAGCGCTGCTTGCGCGCGCGGCGGAGGAGGCGGTGACGCGGGTGAAGCGCGACCGTCCGGCGACGCTCGCCGGGCGCTTCGCCGAAGTCGAGAAGGCGCGCCTGGTGCGCCTTGCGCGCGCGTGGCTGGAAATGGAACGCGAGGCGCGCGGCGACGATTTTTCCGTCGCGGCGGTCGAAGACAAGCGCAACATCGTCATCGGCCCGCTCACGCTGCGCGGCAAGCTCGACCGCGTCGACGAACTCGAAGACGGCCGGCGCCTGGTCATCGACTACAAATCGACTGCGGCGCCCGCGAGCGCCTGGCTGGGCGAGCGGCCGGACGAGCCGCAGCTGCCGCTGTACCTGGTCACGACCGAGCCCGACGCGGTCGCGATCGCGTTCGCGCAGGTGAAGGCAGGCGACATGAAGTTCGCCGCACTGGCTGCGGACGAGACGCTGCTGCCGGTCAGAAAATCGCTGCCCGATCTCGGCTGGGACGCGCAGCGTGCCGAATGGCGCCGGGTGCTGGCCCAGCTCGCGACGCGCTTCGCCGCCGGCGAGGCCGCGGTGCAGCCGAAGAATCCGCCGACGACCTGCCGCAACTGCGACGTGCAGCCGCTGTGCCGCATCCACGAGCGCCTCGGTGCGGGCGTTGCCGATCAGGAGGGCGAGGATGAAGGCTGAAATGCATCGCCAGATCTTGTACAAAGGCAACTTCAAGCTGGATCCAAATGCCAAATGTGGCGGGTATGGAGCGACGCATGCCTGATACCGTTCCCATCCCCGACCTGCGCGCGCGCGAGCAGGCGCTCTCGCCGGAGCGCTCGTTCATCGTGCAGGCGCCGGCCGGCTCGGGCAAGACCGAGCTCTTGATCCAGCGCTACCTCAGGCTGCTCGCGAGCGTGAACGAGCCCGAGGAAGTCATCGCCATTACGTTCACGCGCAAAGCTGCAGCCGAAATGCGCGAGCGCGTGCTGCGCGCCTTGGCCGACGTAGCCGCGGGCAAAGCCGCTGAGTCCGAGCACGAGCGGCGCACGCAGGAGCTCGCGCGCGCGGCGCTCGATCGCGACCGCGCGCGCGGCTGGCGCATAGCCGACAGTCCGGCGCGGCTGCGCATCCAGACCATCGATTCGCTGTGCGCGGCGCTGACGCGGCAAATGCCGCTGCTGTCCAAATTCGGCTCGCAGCCCGAGAGCGTCGAGGACGCGAGCGCGCTGTATGCCGAGGCGGCGCGCGCGACGGTCGAGCTGATCGAGGCGCAGGATCCGGCTGCGGACTATATCGAGCGGCTGCTGGTGCATTTGGACAACAACGTCGCGCGCGTAGAGGAATTGCTGGTCGAAATGCTGCGCCGGCGCGACCACTGGCTGCGCCATGTGGTCAACGAGCGCGCCGAACTCGAAGGCGCGCTGGTGGCGGAGCGGCGCGCGGTGCTCGCGCGTGTGCACGCGCTGTTGCCCTTGCGTGAGCGCGCCGAGCTTTTCGCCATTGCCAATTATTCCCTGGGCAATCGCGGCCTGGCGCTGCTCGAGGTATTTCCCGGCAGCGATGACGCCGAAGGCTGGGCCACGCTCGCCGACGTGCTGCTGACGAGTAACGGCGCATGGCGCGCCAGGGTGGACAAACGCCATGGTTTTCCCGTGGGCGCGACAGGCAAAGAGTGGAAGGAGCGCCTCGCCACGCTTATCGCGACGCTCGCCGACGACCGGCTCGGCGCCGCGCTCGCCGACACGCGCCGGCTTCCACCGCCGGCCTACACCGAGGCGCAATGGCAGGTGCTCGAAGCGATCACCGAATTGCTCAAGCGCGCGGTGGGACAGCTCAAGCTCGTGTTCCAGTCGCGCGGCCAGGTCGACTTCACCGAAGTGTCGCAGCGCGCGCTGCTCGCGCTCGAGGACTGCGAAGGTCCGACCGATCTCGCGCTCAGGCTCGATTACCAGATCCGGCATTTGCTCATCGACGAATTCCAGGACACTTCGATCAGCCAGTTCGAGTTGCTCGCGCGGCTCACCGCCGGCTGGACGCCCGACGACGGGCGCACGCTGTTCGCGGTCGGCGATCCGATGCAGTCGATCTACCGTTTTCGCGAAGCCGAGGTCGGGCTGTTCCTGCGCGCACGCGCCGAGGGCATCGGCAACGTCGTGCTCACGCCGCTGGAATTGTCGGCCAATTTCCGTTCGCAGGCGGGCATCGTCGAGTGGGTGAATGCGGCGTTCGCTGAGGTGATGCCCGAGCGTGAGGACATCGCTTCGGGCGCGGTCGCCTACACCGCATCGCAGGCGGTGCATCCGCCGCTCGAGGGCGCTGCCGTTGAAGTCCACGCGCTGTTCGCAGGCGCAGAGCGCAGCGAAGCGGAGGAAGTGGCGCAGCTCGTGGCCGGCATCGCCGCCGCAAGCGCCAAGCATGGAAAAAGTCAGAGTACTGCGATCCTCGTGCGCGGGCGCAATCATCTGCGCGAAATCGTGCCGCAGCTCAAACAGGCAGGCCTCGCGTTCCGCGCGATCGAAATCGACCGGCTCGACGACCGGCCCGTGGTGCAGGACCTGCTCGCGCTCACGCGCGCGCTCGCGCATCGCGGCGACCGCCTCGCCTGGCTCGCGCTGCTGCGCGCGCCCTGGTGCGGCCTCACGCTCGCCGACCTGCATGCGCTCGCCGGCACTGGGGCAATGCCCGGAGACGCGCTCCCAGAGCCGCTCTCCAGCCAATCGACCCTGTGGGAACTGCTGCACGACCCGGCGCGCCTGGCCGCGCTCACGCCCGACGGACGGGCGCGCCTCGCGCGCGTGCGCAGCGTGCTCGCGGCCGCGCTCGCCGCGCGCCAGCGCTCGTCCCTGCGCGATGCGGTCGAAGGCTGCTGGCTCGCGCTCGGCGGCCCGGCCTGCGCCGCATCCGCGACCGAGCTCGAAGACGCAGAGACCTACCTCGATCATCTGGAATCCGAGGAGGACGCCGGCGCGATCGCCGACTTCGACGCGTTCGAGCAGAGCCTCGACCAGCTCTACGCGCTGCCCGACCTGGCGGCCGGCGAGGACGCGGTGCAGATCATGACCATCCACAAGGCGAAGGGCCTGGAGTTCGATCACGTGATCGTGCCTGGCCTGGGCAAGAGGCCGCCGGCCGAAGGCAAGAAACTGTTCCTGTGGATGGAACGCCCGGCGCATCCGGATCCTGCAATCCCGCGCAGACCGGGAGCGGGCGCGAAGCTGCTGCTGGCGCCGATCGAAGAAACCGGCGCGGATGGCGATCCGATCTACGCCTGGATCAAACAGCTCGCCGCGGAAAAAGCGGCGCACGAAGACGGCCGCCTGCTCTACGTCGCCGCCACGCGCGCGAAGCAGCGCCTGCATTTGCTCGGCGAGACGCGGCTGGAACTTGGAGACCAGGCGCAAACGGCGCGCGCGCCCGACGCGCGCAGTCTGCTGGCCAAACTCTGGCCGGCGGTGTCGGCCGCGTTTCAGCGCGCGGCTGCGGCGGCCGCGCCGCCCTCGACCAGCGCGGACGCGGCAGGCGACGTCATGCCCGACCAGTCGCTGCGCCGCCTGGCGCCGGCCTGGGTCCTGCCCGCAGCGCCGGCCGGGCTCGCCTGGGCCGCGCCCGGCGAAACCGCGCGGGCACAGGACGACGTCGAATATTCCTGGGTGGGCGAAACCGCGCGCCACGTCGGCAGCGTGGTGCATCGCTGGCTGCAGCGCATCGCCGAGGACGAACTGAATGGCTGGGACGCGGCGCGCATCGCGGCCATGCGTGCCGCGTTCCGCAACGAACTGGCCGCGCGCGGCGTCGAGGACGCGCAGCTGGCCGCTGGATCGGAGCGCGTCGCCACGGCGCTCGCCAATGCGCTCGCCGACCCGCGCGGCCGCTGGCTGCTCGGGCCGCAACGCGACGCGCGCAACGAATACCGCCTCACCGCCGTACTCGAAGGCGAGCGGCGCAACCTGGTGATGGACCGCAGCTTCACCGACGCGAACGGCAAGCGCTGGATCGTGGACTACAAGACCAGCGGCCACGAGGGCACGAACGTGGAGGGTTTTCTCCACCAGGAGCAGGAGCGCTACCGCGCGCAGCTCGAGCGCTATGCGCAGGCGCTGGCGCAGGGCGAAGCGATGCTCGGGCTGTATTTTCCGCTGCTCGCCGGCTGGCGCGAGTGGGGCGCTTAGCGGATTCGACCAGCCGATTCCTGGGTGCGCGGCGCAGTTGCAAGGTCTGCGTCAGCGCCAGTTGAACCAGTCCGGGCTGGCCGGCTCCGAATCCGCCAATAACCCTGCAAATGCTTAACAAATAGCATATTATTCATCATATTAACTAGATTGCTCACGCCAAAGTAATCCGCCAAATGCGCGCGCAAAACATGATCGAGCCGACGTTGCCGAACGAGGCCGAGCAGTTGCCTCTGATGGAGGCTGCCGCCGATTTGCGCACGGCCGCGGCGCGCCTGCTGCCGGGCATAGGCGCGACTTCGCGCGCCGCGCTGGCGCAGCTGCTGCGGGCGATGAATTCCTACTATTCCAACAAGATCGAGGGGCAGCACACCTACCCCGCCGATCTGGAGCGGGCGCTGCAGCAGCAGTTTTCCGCCGACCAGGACGTGCGCCGCCGGCAGGAACTGGCGATCGCCCACATGCGGGTGGAGGCCTTGCTCGAACCGGAGCCGATGGCCTGGGCCGGACATTTCAGTGCCGACTGGGTGAAGCGCATACACCGCGAGCTGTATCAACAACTGGATGAGGAAAGCCGGGTCATACTGGATAAGGATGGCAAGCCGCGCGGCGTGATGGTGCCGGGCGAGTTCCGCACTACGCATGTCAAGGTCGGTTATCACGAGGCGCCGCCGCCGGAGATGCTGGCGGACCTGATGGCGCACTTCGAATCCCGCTACCGCGATGAGCCGGGCGAAACGCGCAAGCTGCTGGTGGCCGGCGCTTCGCTGCATCGCTTGTCGTGGATACACCCGTTTCCGGACGGCAACGGCCGTGTGAGCCGCCTGCAGAATCATCTGCTGCTGTCGCACCTCGGGCTCACGGGCGGGCTGTGGTCGCCGCTGCGCGGGCTGTCGCGTAAACAAACGGAGTATTACAACGCCTTGGCCGCAGCCGATCTGCCGCGCCGCAATGATGTCGATGGACGCGGCAACCTCACCTCCAGGGGGCTCGCGGATTTTATCGAATTCTGGCTGCAGATCTGCCTGGACCAGGTGCGTTTCATGGGGCAGTTGCTGGCGCTGGACAGTTTGCAGGAGCGCTTCGTGGCGCTGGCCTTGCAGGTGCTGTACGACTATGGGCGCGGGCCGCTGCTGCATCACCGCAGCAAGCTGCGCCCGGAGCTGCTGGGCAAGGCGCTGTACCGGCTGTTTGTCGAAGGGCGCCTGGATCGCGGCGAATTCAAGGCCATGCTCGATACTTCGGATCGCACCGCGACCCGCGTCATCGCCAACCTGATGGCGCAGCGCCTGGTGTCCTCGGCTTCCAGGTTGGGAGCGCTAGAGCCGGGCTTGCCGTTCTTCAGCCTCAAACATCTATTCCCCGGGCTTTGGCCGGAAGCCGAAGGGGTGATGTCGCCGCCGGTCAAAGCCGGCTCCAAGTGACTGCGGGCACGATTCCCTCCGATCCCGCGCCCGAGCTTATCGACTACATTACTCGATTTTCACGCCCGCGGCCTTGATCACTTTTTCCCATTTCGCGGTATCGGCGCGCACCACTGCGGCGAGCTTCGCCGGATCGCTGCCCACCGCCTCCGCCCCCTGCGTTGCGAGCAGCTCTTTCAGGTCCGGGCGCTTCAGCACTTGCGCCAGGTCCTGGCTGAGCTTGGTGACGACCGCATCGGGCGTGCCGGCCGGCGCGAACACGCCGAAATAGGTTTCGGATTCATAGCCCGGCAGTCCGGATTCGGCGACGGTGGGAATGTTCGGCGCCAGCGCGGAGCGCTTGAGGCTGGTCACGGCGATGGCCTTCTCCTGGCCGGCTTTCACACGCGGCAGCACGCCGACGATGTTGTCGAACATGAGCGCGATCTGCCCGCTCATGATGTCGGGCAAGGCCTGGGTGACCCCTTTGTAGGGGACGTGCACGATGTCGATGCCGGCCATATTGGCGAACAGCACCGAAGACAGGTGAACGATCGTGCCGACGCCGCTGGTGGCGTAATTGAGCTTGCCCGGCTGCGCTTTGGCCAGCGCGATGAGTTCGCGCACGCTATTCACCGGAAGCTTGGGACTCACGATCAGGACGTTGGGCGCGGTGGCGACCAGCGACACTGGGGCGAAATCGCGCTCGACCTTGTAGGGCGTCTTGGGATTGAGCGCGGGGCCGATGGAATGCGTGCTGCTCGTGCCGATGACGACGGTGTAGCCGTCGGGCGCGCTGTGCGCGACTGCTTCGGAGCCGATTGCGCCGCCGGCGCCGGGTTTGTTGTCGATCACCACCGGCTGGCCGACCGCGTCCGAGAGCTTCTGCCCGATGGCGCGGGCGATGACGTCGGTGGGGCCGCCCGCCGGGAACGGCACCACGAGGTGGATCGGACGCGAAGGATAGGCTTGCGCGAACGCGTTTCCGGACAGCAGTGCAAACAAGACCATGGTGCAAAATCTGCGCATATTCTTTTCCTCAGGGTTGATTGTTGATTCCGAACGCTCGGAGCATAGCGATTTGAAACGTCGCGTTCAAGAGACGATATAGGCTGCGGCACCGCTTGCGAGCAGCGTGCCCTCCGCCGCGAGAAACTCCATGCGTGCGGTCGCGACGCGCGAGCCGAGGCGCATCACGTTGGCGCGCAGATCGAAATGTTCGCCCATCGCAGGGCGCAGGTAGTCGATGCGCAGATCGATGGTGCCGAGCTTGCCGAAGCGGGCCAGCCGCTGCGCCGGCGCCTCGTCCATGTGGCGCGCGCCGATCGCCGCCATCACGGCGACGCCGGCCATGGCGTCCAGGCCCGCGCTGATGACCCCGCCGTGCAGGCGCTGGGAAATGAAGTGTCCGATCAGCTCGGGGCGCATCACGATCCTGCCTGTCACGCCGTTCGCCTTGAGCGAGGTGATCTTCAAACCGAGCACGCGGTTGAACGGAATCATCTCGTCGAAGATCTTGGTCAGGCCGGCGATGAATTCCGGTTCGAACTCGGGTGCTGCTTCGCTGCTTTTCTTCATGTGCTTCGATTGGATGCGATAAGAGTTCATTACAAAATGAGGGGATACATCCCCTCATACTCCCCTAAATCAGTGGCCATTTCGGTAATTCTGAAATGACCACTAAGGCTTTGCAGTTTACCTTTCCGGCGGTCAAGCTGGGCGCTCTTTCCGTGCGCCTTTTGACCGCGATCATAATGCGGCCGGACTGAAGCGCCTAAGGTGAGCGTCGAGGCGGGGCAAGTATTCCCTGCACGCGGCAAATATCGATGCATCACCGATTGGAGGATTCCGGCATGCTCACGCTGAACGTGAATGGTCGCAAGCATAAGGTGGACGTCGAACCCGAGATGCCTTTGCTGTGGGTGCTGCGCGACCACCTGAACTTGTCGGGAACCAAGTACGGCTGCGGCATCGCGCTGTGCGGCGCCTGCACCGTGCACGTCGACGGCGAGCCCATGCGCTCCTGTTCGCTGCCGCTATCGGCCGTCGTCGGCAAAGCGATCGTCACCATCGAAGGCCTGTCGCAGCGGCATCTGCACC
The DNA here is from genome assembly GCA_021811085.1 of Pseudomonadota bacterium. Taxonomy (GTDB): domain Bacteria; phylum Pseudomonadota; class Gammaproteobacteria; order Burkholderiales; family SG8-39; genus 2-12-FULL-64-23. The sequence continues at coordinate 69,901 of JAJZPQ010000001.1, forward strand.
GCGTGCAGCGAGCATGGATCGAGCACGAGGTTCCGCAGTGCGGCTACTGCCAGACCGGCATGATCATGTCGGCCGCCGCGCTGCTGGCGAAGAAACCCAAACCTACCGATGCCGACATCGATGAGTCGATGAGCAATTTGTGCCGTTGCGGCACTTATCCGCGCGTGCGCGCGGCGATCCATGCCCTCGCCGATGCACCCGTAGTGGGCAAGAATTCCTGAGGAGAAAGCGATGAGCATGAACGTGTCCCGCCGCGAATTCCTCAAGGTTTCCGCCGCGCTCGGCGGAGGATTCGCACTCGAATTCAGCTTCCCGGCCGCCTCGATGGCGCTGCCGGGGGCGCCGGTGCAGGAAGTGAACGCCTGGATCGTGATCCACCCCGACGACCGCGTCGTCATTCGCATCGCGCGCTCCGAGATGGGGCAGGGCACCTATACGGCGCTGGCGCAGCTGGTCGCCGAAGAGCTCGACTGCGACTGGGCCAAGGTGAGCGCCGAATTCGCGTCCCCCAACGAACACTTCCGGAGAAACCGGATTTGGGGCTCGATGTCCACCGGCGGCAGCATGGGCGTGCGCTCGTCGCAGGACTACGTGCGCAAGGCAGGCGCCAGCGCCCGCGCGATGCTGGTTGCGGCCGCGGCGGCGCAATGGAAAGTGCCCGCCGCCGAGTGCACGGTCGACAAAGGCATCATCGCGCACGCGGCCAGTGCGAGAAAGCTGCGCTACGGCCAGGTCGCCGCCGCGGCGGCGCGGCTGGCGCCGCCGCAGGAGGTCAAGCTGCGCGATCCCAAGGACTGGAAGATCGCCGGCAAACCCGTGCACCGCTTCGATATTCCGGACAAGGTGCGCGGCAAGCCCGTGTTCGCGACGGATGTCGCCTTGCCCGGCATGCTGCATGCATCGATCGCGCAATGCCCGGTATTCGGCGGCAAAGTGAAAAGCATAGACGCGAGTGCCGCGCAGGCCATGCGCGGGGTGAAGAAAATCGTGCGCGAGGAAAATTTTGTGGCGGTCGTCGCCGATAGCTGGTGGCGCGCGAACGAGGCCTTGAAGAAGCTGAACATCGTATGGGACGTCGCCGGCAACGGCGATGCGAGCGACGTAACCATCGCGGCGATGCTGCGCGACGGGCTCGCCCAGGCGAACCTGCCTCAGGCGCGCAACATCGGCGATGCGCCGGCGGCGCTCGCCGCTGCGGCGAAAGTGATCGAGGCCGAGTACCAGTCGCCCTATCTCAATCACGCGACGCCGGAGCCGCAGACCTGTACCGCCTGGCTCAAGCCGGAAGGATTTCTGGATGTGTGGACCTCGACGCAGAACGCGGAGGCGTCCATGATCGCGGCGGCGGAGACCGCGGGTCTGCCGCTGGAGAAGGTCGAGGTGCACAAGATGATGCTGGGCGGCGGCTTCGGCCGCCGCGGCGGACCGCAGGATTTCGTCAAGCAAGGGGTGGCGATTGCCAAGGCGCTGCCCGGGGTGCCGGTGAAACTGATGTGGTCGCGCGAAGAAGACATGCAGCATGGCTTCTATCGCCCCGCGAGCCTGGTGCGCATGAAGGCAGGCGTCGACGCCGAGGGCAAGCTCGTTGCCATGCATACCACGGTGGCCTGTCCGTCCATCCTCAAGGTGCTGATGCCGGAAGCGCTCAATAAGCAGGGCATCGACTTCACCGCGGTGCGCTACTTCAGCGACATGCCTTATACGGTGCCGCATCAGCAGGTGGATTACGCCATGCGCAACGGCCATGTCCCGGTCGGCTTCTGGCGCGCACCGGGCCAGCAGAACGCTTTCTATCGCGAGTGCTTCATCGACGAACTCGCGCTCGCCGCGGGCAAGGACCCGGTCGACTATCGCCTGGCGCTGCTCAAAGCGGGCGACAAGAACCGGCTCGTGCTCGAAGCCGTGGCGAAGGCCGCGGGCTGGGGCAGCGCTCTGCCGTCCGGCGTGTACCGTGGCGTCGCGCTCGCCGACGGCTTCGGCAGCTACACCGCGATGGTGGCCGAGGTATCGGTCAGTGCGGCGGGCGAGCCCGTGGTGCGGCGTATCGTCGTCGCGATCGATTCGGGTCATGTCGTCAATCCGGATACCTGCCGCGCGCAGGCCGAAAGCAACGTGGTGTTCGGGCTCGGCAGCATCCTGTATCAGGAGAACAAGGTCAAGAACGGGCGCATCGTCGAGGAGAACTTCAACGACTTCCGCCTGCCGCAGATCGCCGAGATGCCCAAGGTCGAAACCGTTCTCGTGCCTACGGGCGGATTCTGGGGCGGCCACGGCGAACCGGCGATCCAGCCTTTGGCGCCCGCCGTGTGCAATGCACTCTTCAGCGCGACCGGCAAGCGCATTCGTTCCTTGCCGCTCAGCCGCCACGATCTGCGCCGGGCCTAGCTTGATGTCATTCGATGACGGCTGTTGATGCGGAACGCCTGCCGCAGCGTATATAATTCGCTCCCTTTCAGCTGCCGATAATATTGTCGAACGAACCAGTGGAACATAAAGATCGTCGCCGCAAATTCAAGCGTTATCCCGCACGTTGGAAAGTGGCCGTGGTATTCGATAAGGCCGACGGCAAGCCCCTGCTGCACACCGACACCCGCGATTTGTCGATCGGCGGTGCGGCGATAGTCAGTTCCTATGCCGATTTGACGGGATCGCAGGTCACCTTGTTGCTGGCCAGGCCGGTGCGGCCAGGAACGGAGCCGCCGAAGCTGATCAAGCTAAGGGCGCTGGTCGTCTCCAGCGTCCACGTTCCGGCTATGTCCGGCTATCGTCATGGCCTGCAATTTGTGCCATCGACGGACGACGGTCTAAGCGTGCTAGCCGGCATCATCGATGCGGCGGAGTCGGCACGGCGCGGATCAACCCAGGCCGGCGCGGCGTCGGCGCCGGCCCCCGCTCCTATACCGACGGCTGCAACTGCTTCGATCCCCGCCCCCGCGTCCGAGCCGGCGCCGACCCCGACCCCTGCGCCAGCCGTGGAGGAACACGAAGCGTTCAATGCGTCCCCGGGCAGCTTGCTTGCGCGGCTGCGCGAGGCTGCGCTGGCGAAGCAGAGGAAGGAACAGCGGCCGGAACAGAAAGAACAATTCATTGCGTTGGTAAGCGCAGCGGTGGAAAAGGCCTACCGCCAGCTGCAGGAGATCGTTACTCCGCTCAATACGGTGAAACCAGCCTACGCGAAGGCCTACAGCTTGCGCGGGCTGCCGGATTTTGACGAACTGAAGTGGACCGATATCGACCTCGACTTCCGCACGCTGGAACTGTCTCCGACCTTGAAGGTGTTCGAACAGGTGACGCTGCGCTATCGCCTGGCCGCCAAGAAGGTGCTCAACGTAGTGCGCGAGATTCCGGCCGATGACAAGCTGAAGCGGATGCTGGAGGAAGAAAAGATCGAATTTTCCACGCTGCAGGAGCGCAACGATCGTGGAGCGCTCGTGGGCACAAAGTTCGTCATCCCGTGCGAGGTCAAGGCGGTATTGCAGCTGGTCGGCAATTTCGAAACCGGAAAACTCCTGCTGAAATTGCGCAACGTCGAGCGCTTCGGTACGGCGGAGTATGTGGTGCCCGCCGCAGCCGTCACCACGGAAGCGCTGCGCGAACTCGCGCAATTCATCCTCGGCGAAACCAGACAGATACGTTCGCTGCTGCAAAAAGGCGGCTGAAGCGACCCGTGGGCGGAAATATCTCACTGTACAATCATCAGACTGACCGAGACAAATGAGGAAGCTCAAACCGAAATCATGGATTGTGCTCTTGTGAAACCAGCAACCCATCAGGACGTTGCTGCCTAAAGGATTTCCCTAATTCTGCAAACTGAATGTCGGCTCTGGGTCGACGGCGTTGGCTGTCGCTACCGGCTACACTCGGACACGACCGGGGAATCACCCCCGCGCTCCACAGCGGACGCTGGCGGGAGGTTCGAGGCACTGCTGCAGTCTTGCTTCACGCCCCGACGACATCAAAGAAGCGTTGCTGAAACCGCTGCTTGACTGACGCTAGCCGGCTAGCCAAGCCTCTGCAACAGTCAATTCGCTGAAAATCCGCACGTCGATCTTTGAGCTGGTGGCCGCGCGGAGCGCATCAAACGCGGGAGTTGGCGAAGACGCGGGCCGAAGGAGGGCGATCCTGTGTCCCGGAAAATGATATTGCATGGCGCCGCCGATGTGCTCAGCCTCTTTGACGCCTAGAGTGCGGTCCGCTGACAGCAGATTGATGAGAATCCCGTAGTCCGCCCGGAACTCCGGGTGCGCGCGGATTTCACGGAAACACTTGATCGCGTCGTACTCGCTAATGGGTGGAATCACTTGAATTGCAATTCGTCTGCGGGCCGCGTCAAATTCAATTGCGTAGGGCATCCCCCCCTCCATAGAGGAGGCCAGATTAGCGCTTCATCGGGCCGACGATTATGAGAAAGATCAAGGAAGAGGATTGGCTCCCGGTTACCGGGGTCGGTGAGCCCCGCGTTTTCGAAACGCAGGGCTCACCAGTGCTCAGGACCGGTCACGGCAAAATATATTTCCCGGAATGCTCCTGGCAGAGTTGCGAATTACCTGGTGCAGGCGGCTTCCCGCGGCTTACAGTCCTATAGGTGCCGCTTCCCGTGATGCCCTTCCACTTGCCCGTGCCGGCCAGGAAGATCCATTTGCCCTGCATGTCAGGTGCGTCCTCGTACTCGCCGGTGAATGTGTCGCCAGCCGAGTCCACCCAGCGGCATGAACCTTTGACCGTTGATTTCCCTCCCATGATGCGTGCACAGGCGACGCAACGCGCCGTGGCATTTTCCCAGGGCTTGAAAGTGCTATTTGGCGTCTGGATGCCCCAACTCTCGTAAATGAGCGTCGTGACGCCGGCATTCGACTCAAGGCTAGGACTGCGGACCCGCAAGCGCACCGAACCACTCTAACGGCGGCGGTATCAGCAGGTCCAATTCGGAATCGGTGAAGAACACGCGTCCGTCGGCCGTGTACCAGCATCCGCTAAGGGCGTCCCCGCGAAGTTCGAGCAGACCGGTTTGGAACGCGGCGGGAACATTGTCCCCGTAATGCTGCAATATGCGTTCGTCGGTGCAAGGCGCGTCAGACAGCTGCAGCCGACCGACGCCAGCCGGAAACTCGAAGACTTGGCGCGCTGCACGCGCCTGGGCGTCCGCGCTTTGCGCTGCGGCGGGTGGCGACAGCGCACCAAACAACACCGCGGCGATAAATGCAAGGTTTCCCGAGCGGATGGACGGGAAGGTCAGTGTAAGCTTCATATTTCCCCCTATTGGTGTCGATGCCGCCGAAGGAAGTCGGGCATTCCCTTATGGGCTCGCGGGACTATTGGGAACTTCTAACAAAGTGCGGCGAGGAGGATATTGATTTTTGTCAGAGATGCCGACTTTGGCTAAGCTGACGCGACCGCTTGGCCCATGGTGCGCATACAATCGGCGCGAACGTCGAATTTTCAAACAGTCTGGATCAGGAAGGGGCAATTGAATGGGCAAAGTCTTCACGCATGATCAGCAGGTGCGCTTCTCGCACTGCGACCCGGCGGGCATCGTCTACTTCCCGGAATTTTTCGACATGTCGCACGCGGCGCTGGAGGACTGGTTCACCCATGGCCTGGGCCATCCGCACGCCGAGATGATCACCGAGCGGCGCGTGGGCACGCCGACGGTCAGCATACACTGCGACTTCCACAAGCCGTTCCGCATCGGCGAAGTACTGCACTTCGAGATCCGCGTGCTCAGGATGGGACACTCCTCGCTCACGCTGCACTACAGCGGCAAGAAGGACGGCGTTGAGCATCTGGCGATCACGCAGACGGTGTGCTTCCTCGACCTGGATACAGGACATGCGATTCCGATCCCCGAGGACTTCCGGCCGAGCATCGCCAAGTACCTGGTCGAGGCGCCGCCCGGCGCGTGATGCCGCAAGCGTGAGCGATCGAGGGCAAGAAATTGTTTCTTCAATACTGAATATCGGAGTGCAGGCAATGCCACGGACCCATGTTTACATTTCCAACGCGGCCGACGGCGAAATCGGAAGCTACCGCATGCAGGCCGACGGCGCGCTGCAGCCCGGTGCGCGTTTCAAGGCGGGGGCCGCGGTCGGTCCCTTGGCGCCGAGTCCGGATGCGCGCTTTCTGTATGCGGCGGTGCGTTCGCAACCGTTTTCGCTGCACGCGTATGCGATCGATCGCGACAGCGGTGCGCTGCAACCCCTGTCGGTAGCGCCCGCTGCGGCGAGCTTTCCCTACATTTCCCTGGACCGCAGCGGGCGCTACCTGTTCGGCGCCTCCTACCAGTCGAACCTGATCAGCGTCAATGCGGTCGGCGCGGACGGCCGCGTCGCGGCGCCGCCGCTGCAAGTGATTCCGGTGGGCCGCAACGCCCACTCGATCCGCGCCGATAGCAGCGGCCGCTACGTCTATGTGCCTACGCTGGGCAGCGACCAGATTTTCCAGCTCGCGTTCGATGCGGGTTCGGGGCACCTGACTTCGAACACGCCGGCGGTGGTGCAGATGCAGCCGGGTACCGGGCCGCGCCATTTCGTCATTTCCGCGGATAACCGCTATCTGTACCTGTTGAGCGAGCTGCTGGCTACGGTCACGACGTTTGCGCTGGACCAAAATACCGGTCTCCTGACCGAAATCGGCTCGGCCTCGGGGCTGCCGCCCGATACCAGGCTCGTGCCCGGCGCGCCGCGCCTGGCGCCGAGCCCGAACGACCCCACGCCGGCGCGCAACCGCGAGCGCGACATCTGGGCCGCGGACATCCACCTGAGGCCGGACGGCAAATTCCTCTATATCTCCGAGCGCACCAGCAGCACGCTGGGGGTGTTCAGCGTGAACGCCGCGACGGGCGAACTGATTTATCGCGCCAGCACGCCGACCGAAGCCCAGCCGCGCGGCTTTGCGATCGCCCCGGACGGCCGCTTTCTCGTCGCCTGCGGGGAGAAGTCGCAGACGATCTCGGTCTACGCCATAGACCAGGCAAGCGGCGCGCTCGGGCTGCTGCAACGGTACCCCGGCGGCAAAGGCGCGAACTGGGTCGAGATCGTCCGCTTCGGCTAAGTGCGCCGGCCAGAAGACCAATAATCAGGGGCGGAAATCATGCGCAGCGCATCGGCGGTTCAATGCGGATGCAAAGGCGGCCGGCGCCGATGGCAAGAACTTCAAGATCAATCTGGTGATCACCGCTAGCAAGGAATCCTATGTGCTGTGGCTCGAAAACGCAGCGCTGCATCGCCGCAAGGGGCCGGAGGCCGCCGATACCAACGCGATGCTAACGTTCTCCAAGCACCTGTTCCTGACAATGATGACCGGCAGCGTCAGGCTCAAGGACCTGCTGCTCGGTGACGACCTGAAGACCGAGGGCAGCAAGGTCGACCTCCCTTGGTAAGTTATAGGTGAGGAAATCTGTGCAGCAATCACAGTTTTGCGCTTGACTATATAGGACGCCGATTAAGCGGGATCGTGCAATTCGCAGCCCTCGCACTCATAGGCGATTTGCCGAACGATTGCTTCAGCCGAAAGCGGGTCAAGCGGCTGGCGCCGCGAGCTTCAGCCGCTATGCGCCGCGCGGCGGCAGCTTGCTCATCGCGCGCTCGCTGATCGCGGTGATCGACAACGACGGGTTGACGCCGGGGTTGGCCGAGATCATCGAGCCGTCGCAGACATACATGTTGCGGTAGCCGAACACGCGGTTGTCGCTGTCGATGACGCCCTCGGCCGCGTTGCGCCCCATGCAGGCGCCGCCGAGGATGTGCGCGGTCGAAGGCGCGCCGAGCAGCGTCTCGCTGATCATCGCGACCGGCTTGCCGCCGACGATGCGCGCGTAGCGCTCGGACAGGTCGATCGCCTCGGGGATGATCGCGGTCGGCGCCGGGCCGACGTCGAGCCGCGTCGCCAGGCCGAAGCGCCCGCGCACGAAGCGCAGCGTGCTGTCCACCGTCTGCATGAACAGCAGCACCTGGGTGCGCTTGGCCCAATCGTCGACGCACAGCACCTTCAGGTTCATGAGCGGATGCAGCAGGTAGTCGGCGAGCAGCTTGGCCAGGCGCACCCAGCCGTTGCGGTGATAGACGCGCGGCCCCATGGTGAGGCGCCAGAAGCCCGAGCCCGCGCTGTAGCGCACCGGTTCCAGATGCGAGCGCTCGTCGGTGTGCAGGATGGAGCCGATCGCAACGCCGTCGGAGAACACCTTGCTGCGGTCGGGCACGGTCACCGGTATCAGCGCCTCGGAGTTGGTTCGCACGCCGTAGCCCAGGCGCTCCGACAGGCGCGGCAGCGAGGCCTGTTTCAGCTTGAGCAAGAGTTCCACCGTGCCGAGCACGCCGCCCGCGAACACGACGCCGCGGCAGCGCAGCGTGCCGCCCGCGCCTTTGCGCGTGGCGCTCGGCTGCCACTGCACCGCATAGCCGTCGGCGCCGTCCCCCGCGCCACCCTTGGCACCTAAGGGGCGCACGTCGGTCACGAGCGACTCGGGCTGGATTTGCGCGCCGAGCTGCTCTGCGAGGTAGAGGTAGTTCTTGTCGAGCGAATTCTTCGCGTTGTGGCGGCAGCCGGTCATGCAGCCGCCGCAGAAAATGCAGCCGCTGCGTTCGGGCCCCTTGCCGCCGAAATACGGATCGGACGCGGTCTCGCCGGGCTTGCCGAAATACACGGAAACCTCGGTCGGCTCGAAGTGCCGCTCCATGCCGATTTCGCGCCCGAGTTCGCGCAGCGCGAGGTCGCCCGTTTCCAGGCGCGGATTGGTGGCCGCGCCGAGCATGCGCAGCGCCGTCTGGTAAAACGGTTTCAGCTCCGTCTCCCAGTCGGCGAGTCGGGCCCAGGAAGGCGAGGTGAAAAAGCTCTTTTTCGGCACCGGCAGCGTGTTCGCGTAGACCAGCGAGCCGCCGCCGACGCCCACGCCGGAGAGTACGCCCACGTGGCGAAAGAACGTGATCTTGAACAGGCCGTGGCATTTCAGTTGCGGCAGCCACAGCCAGCGTTTCACGTCCCAGTTGGATTTGGGGAAATCCGCCGCAGCAAGGCGCATGCCTTTTTCCAGCACCAGCACCTTGTAGCCTTTTTCGCTCAGGCGCAACGCCGAGACCGAGCCGCCGAAGCCCGAGCCGATGATGACGTAGTCGTAGTCAAATGAAGCGCCGCTGCTGGTCATGAACCCGGCTCTGGAGATCGGATCGGCGCATTACAGCAGAACAGGCACAGGCCTGTCCATCGGATCCCGGCTTACCAAACCGTGGTGATTTCCCTGAGCTTGCGCAGCTTCGTGTCCGAGGTCACCAGCGGGGCGCGGTGCAACAGGGCGGAGGCTGCGATCAGACGGTCCGCCGGATCGCCATGCGCAAACGCATCCGATTGCGACAGCACCGCAATCTCCGACGTGATCGGCAACACGTGCAGCCGCCGCGCTGCAATCATGTCGTCCAGGAACTGGCGCGCATCCATGCCGGGATCGAGTCGGTCGCGGGCGACGAGCATCGCGATCTCCCACAGGCTGATGTCGCAGCAGGCGAGCTCGCGTGTCGCAAAGGCGTGATCGATCGCCTTGCGCGCGCGCACCGAAAGACGCGCAGGGGCCAGCGCGTCGTAGATCAGCGCATGGGTGTCAAGAACGATCACGTTCGGCATCCCAGGCTGCGCCAGTGGGGCTGAGCACGTCGCCGATGCGGCAGCGCTTGCGCGCGGCAAGCAGGCGCGCTCGGGCTTCGTCGTGGGTTTCGCGTCCGGCGACGATGCGCGCAATTATTTTGCCGCGCGAGGTCACCTCGATCTCCTTGCCCTTTTGCACCTCGATCAGGTAGGCGGGCAGATTCTGGCGCAGCTCGGTGACGTTGACTTTGGACACGGCTTGCTCCTGTATGTACAGAAGAAGTGTACAGATGAACGCAGCCGGTGTAAACCGTGCGATCGGCCGGATGCCGGCTTTTCGCGAGGCGCGTTCTCGAGCGTGCAGGAGGCGTAATCGTGCTGTCGTGATCGTACTGTCGTTATCGTAGCTTGACAGCGAGGCCGCTCTCCCGCAACCTCGCGTGCATGTTCCGCATAGGCAATGGCGCCGGCTTCTCCGGCGACCGCATCGACGCGCCCGGCCCGGTGGTCGACACGCTGATCGCGCACGGCGGGCCGGCCGCGATCTTCTTCGAGGTGCTGGGCGAGCGCACGGTCGCGCTGGCGCAGCTGGAGAAGCGGCGCGACCCGGCGCGCGGCTACGAGCCCATGCTCGAGCGCCTGCTCGAACCGATCCTGGCGAAGTGCGCGCGCCACGGCATCAGCATCATCGGCAACTTCGGCGCGGCGAATCCAGTCGGCGCGGCGCGCGCGATCGGCCGGCTCGCGGCACGCCTGGGTCTGGGCGGCTTGCGCATCGGCGTGGTCGAAGGCGACGACCTGAGCGCGCACATCGACCTGGCGCAGCTCGAAGTGGTTGATGCCGACGCGATGCTCGACCAGGGCGGCAGTGCCATGGTGTCGGCCAACGCGTATCTCTCGGCGCAGCCGATCATCGAAGCGCTGCGCGGCGGCGCCCAGCTGGTCGTGACCGGGCGCTGCGGCGATCCGTCTCTGGCGCTCGCGCCGCTCGCCCACCATTACGGCTGGGCCGAGGACGACTGGAACAAGCTCGCGCTCGGCTCGGCGGTGGGGCATCTGCTCGAATGCGGCTCGCAGGTCACGGGCGGCGTCTATTACGACCCGGGCTACAAGGATATTCCCGACCCGGCGAACATCGGTTTTCCGATCGCCGAGGTGGGTGCGGACGGGCGCATTGTGATCACCAAGGCCGATGCCACGGGCGGCGTGGTGAATCTGCAGGTGGTGAAGGAGCAACTGCTCTATGAAGTGCACGATCCGGCGAACTACATCACACCCGATGTGACGCTCGATTTTTCCGGCGTCAGCCTGCACGAAGTGGGCAGCGACCGCGTCGAAGTCGAGGGCGTGCGCGGCAAGCCCGCGCCGGAGCGCTTGAAAGCGACGGTTTGCTTCGAAGGCGGCTGGCTGGGCGAGGGCGAGATCTCGCTCGCGGGGCCGAATTGCCTCGCGCGCGCGAAGAGCATGGCGGAGGTGTTGCTCGAGCGCTTGCGCCGGCGCCAGTTGAAGGTGCAGGCGCGCGTCGATCTGATCGGCATTGCGAGCGTGCACGACGACGACAGCGGCACGCTGTGGCGCAGCTACAGCGGCCCCGAGCCCGCCGACATCCGCGTGCGCCTGGCCGCGGCGGGCGCAGAGCAGGACGAAGTCGACCAGGCCGCGCGCGAAGTGCTCGCGCTCCTGTGCTGCGGGCCGGCCGGCTCGGGCGGGGCGCGCTGGCGCACGACACAGCGCATCCGTACCCAGTCCTATCTGGTGCCGCGCGCGAGCGTCGCGCCGCGCGTGACTGTGAAACCGGCCGGAGAATGGCTCTGATGGCCGATCTTGACGATATTGTCACGGTGCCGCTGCACGCGGTTGCGCACGGCCGCGCCGGCGACAAGGGCAATCGCCTGAACGTCAGCGTGATTCCCTACGAGGCCGAGGCGTATGCGTTGCTCGCCGCGCAGCTCACGCCCGAGCGCGTGCTCGCGCTGTTCGCGCACCGGCGCGCGGCGAAAGTGACGCGCTACGACCTGCCGCTGTTGCGGGCCTTCAATTTCGTCATCGACGACGTGCTCGAGGGCGGGGTGAACGGCAGCCTCAATCTCGACGGCCACGGCAAGACCAATTCGTTCCGCCTGCTGAGTCTGCCGGTGGACGTGCCGCGCCGGCTGGTGCGCGCGCCGCGCTGAACGCGGTTACGAAGCTTCAGCCGATCAGCTTGCGCAGCACGTGGCGGCGGTTGCGCGTATAGGGGCGCACCTCGCCCGGCCAGCGGCCCGAGTCCACCGCTTTCGCCCAGGCTTCGCTCACGAGCACCTCGGGGCTTTCCAGCTCGTAGAACGCCATGTACTTCGGCTCGCCTTCCATGACGACGGTCTTTCTTTCGCCGCCGATGATCATGGCCAGCGGCTCCAGCTTGCAGCGCTTCGCCGATACGACGCCGGGTACTTTGAGCAGCAGCGGAATGTGCTCGGTGTCGTAGACCTCGTTGAACAGCGCTTCCTTGTCGGCGTCGACGTCCATGCTGATGCTGAGAATGTAGTTCGCTTTGGCGGTCATGAGAGTGCGTCGCTCCTGGAATGGTCGATATTGCGCTGAATTGCGCGCGCACGATTCTACCAAGTTTGCCCGGGACATCAGCGCGCGTTTCCTTGATGCGCGTCCATCGGTTATGATTCCGCCACCGCGGGCGCAGCAAGGCTGATACATGGCATCACATCGCGACGGTTTTACCATGATGGAGCTGATGGTGGTCATCGCGATCATCTGCATCCTGGCTTTGATTGCGGCACCCAGCTATCTCGACCAGATGATCAGGAAGCAAATCGTCGACGCCGTCCCGCTCGCCGACATCGTAAAGACGCCGATCGCGGCCGCGTGGGCCATCCAGCATTCCCTGCCGCGCGACAACGCCGGCGCCGGATTGCCGGCCGCCGACAAGATCGTGAACAACTTCATCAGTTCGGTGACGGTGCAGGACGGCGCAATCCAGATCGTTTTCGGCAACAGCGTCAATTCCGCCATTAAAGGGAAAGTCCTCAGCCTCCGCCCGGCCGTGGTGGAAGACGCGCCTATCGTGCCGGTCGCCTGGGTGTGCGGCAATGCGCCGGTGCCGGGCAAGATGACGATCAAGGGCGAAAACAAGACCAATATTCCCGCGGCCTACCTGCCGCTCAATTGCCGCAAGCCCGGCACCTAGTGGGAACGATGACTGCGCTGCTGCAGGTGGAAGGATTGCGCGTCGAAATCCCGACGCCGATGGGCCGGCTGCATGCGGTGCGCGGCGTGGATCTCGCGCTCGGAGCCGGCGAGACCTTGTGCCTGGTGGGCGAATCCGGCTGCGGCAAGTCGCTCACCGCACTCGCGCTGATGGGTTTGCTGCCGCGCGCGGCGCGGCGCAGCGCGACGCGCTTCGCGTTCGCGGGCGAGGATTTGCAGCGCGCGGGGGAGCGGCGCATGGCCGATCTGCGCGGCAATCGCCTGGCGATGATTTTCCAGGAGCCGATGACTTCGCTCAATCCGTCCTGGTCCATCGGCAACCAGCTCGAGGAGGGCTGGCTGCGCCATCGCGGCGGGCACCGGGCGGCGGCGCGCGAGCGCGCGCTGCACCTGCTCGAGCGCGTGGGCATCACCGGCGCCGCGCAGCGCCTGGGGCAATACCCGCATGAACTCTCGGGCGGCCTGCGCCAGCGCGTGATGATCGCGATGGCGCTGATGTGCGCGCCGGCGCTGATGATCGCGGACGAGCCGACCACGGCGCTGGACGTCACGGTGCAGGCGCAGATCCTGCATCTGCTGAAGGAGCTGCAGCGCGAATTCGGCATGGGCCTGATCCTGATCACCCATGACCTGGGCATCGTCGCGCGCGTGGCCGACCGCGTGGCGGTGATGTATGCGGGCGAAATCGTCGAGCAGGGCCCGGTGGCGCAGCTGTTCGCGCGGCCGGCGCATCCGTATACGCGCGGGCTGCTCGCCTGCATCCCGGTGCCGGGACGGCTCGCGCCGGGCGAGCGCCTGGGCACGATTCCCGGCGTGGTGAGCCCCCCGATCGGGACGCTCACCGGCTGCCAGTTCCGCAACCGCTGCGCCGAGGCCGAAGACCAATGCGCCACGCGCGCGTTCGAGCTGCGCGGACTGGGCGGCAGCCACCGCCTGCGCTGCAGGCTGGGCAACGCAATATGAGTGAAGCGCTGCTCGAACTGGTCGAGGTCGAGCGGCGCTTCAGCGTGAGCGCGGGGCTGTTCCGCGGCCGGCGCGCGCTGCATGCGGTGAACGGCGTGTCGCTCGCGCTGCGCCGCGGCGAGGTGCTCGGGCTGGTAGGTGAATCCGGCTGCGGCAAATCGACGCTCGGAAGGATGCTGCTGGGCTTGATGCCGGCGAGCGCGGGCGAAATCCGGCTCGAAGGGCGGCCGCTCGCCGCGTTCAGCACGCGCGAGCTCGCGCGGCGGGTGCAGCCCATATTCCAGGATCCCTATTCCTCGCTCAATCCGCGCAAGACCGTAGGCGCGATCGTCGGGCTGCCGCTGGCGGTGCACGGCATCGAAGCCGACGCGCGCGCCAGGCGCAAGCGGGTGCAGGAGACCATGGAGCGCGTCGGCCTGCCGCCGCGTTTTTTTCACAGCTACCCGAATCAGCTCTCCGGCGGCCAGCGCCAGCGCGTCGCGATCGCGCGCGCGCTGGTGATGCGGCCGGAAATCCTGATCTGCGACGAGCCGACCTCGGCGCTCGATGTGTCGGTGCAGTCGCAGATCCTGAACCTGCTCGAAGACATGCGGCGCGAATTCGATCTCACCTATCTCCTGATCAGCCACAACCTTGCGGTGGTGGAACACATCGCCACGCGCGTCGCGGTCATGTATCTCGGGCGCATCGTCGAGGAGGCCGACACCGTGCAGCTGTTCCGCGCGCCGCGCCACCCCTATACGCGCGCGCTGCTCGCTTCTGTGCTCACGCCCGAACCGGGGCTGGGCGTGCCGGACACGCATCTGGGCGTGAGCTATCCGAATCCCCTGGATCCGCCGCCGGGCTGCACGTTTCACCCGCGCTGCGGCGAAGCGATGCCGGTCTGCCGCGAGCGCGCGCCCGCGGCGCTCGCCGACGTGCGCGGCCGCGTCGAATGCCATCTATATGACAATGCGGTAAAGTAGCTGCGTCAACCAAGGAGGAGAACAACCATGACTTCGTACCGCAAGCTGCTTCGTGTCACGCTGCTCGCCGCGGCCCTCGCCTTCACCCTGCCGGCCGAAGCGGGCAAGCGCGACAATTCCATCAAGTGGGCGGCCAACCAGGTGCCCGAGAGCCTGGACGCGTATTTCAACAACGTGCGCATCGGCGTGATCCTCGCGCACTACATCTGGGACACGCTCGTCTACCGCGACCCGAAGACGAACGAATACAAGCCTTCACTGGCGACCGCCTGGCGCTGGGTCGACGACAAGACGCTCGAGTTCGACCTGCGCCATGGCGTCAAATTCCACAACGGCGAGGCCTTCGATGCCGACGACGTGGTGTACACGCTCAACTTCGTGTCCAAGCCCGAGAACAAGTCGACCACGCAGCAGAACGTGAATTGGATCGCATCGGCCGAGAAGATCGATCAGTTCAAGGTGCGCATCCATCTGAAGAAGCCCTTCCCCGCGGCGCTGGAGTACCTCGCCGGCCCGGTCGCGATCTATCCAGGCAAGTATTACGCCAAGGTCGGACCCAAAGGCATGAGCGAGAAGCCGGTCGGCTCCGGGCCTTACATGGTGGTGGAGAACCAGCCGGGGCGGCTGGTGCGGATGAAGCGCAACCCCAACTATTTCAAGGACAGCCCCAAGCCTCAGCCGCAGATCGAGACGCTGGAACTGCGCCTGATTCCGGACCAGAACACGCAGACGGCGGAGCTGATGGCCGGCGGCCTGGACTGGATTTTCAACGTGCCGCCGGACCAGGCCGAGCAGCTGAAGACCGTGCCGACGCTGCGGGTGAAGGCCGGCGAGACCATGCGCGTGGTGTTCCTGACCATGGCCTCGGGCGACAAGACGCCGACGCCGATACTGAAGGACATACGCGTGCGCAAGGCCATCATCCACGCGATCAACCGCCAGGCCATGCTGAAGACCGTGGTCGGCGAATCGGCGCGCATGATCAACACGTTGTGCTTCCCGGCCCAGTTCGGCTGCACCGACGAGGGGGCGCCGCGCTACGACTACAATCCGGCGAAAGCGAAGGCGTTGCTGGCCGAGGCCGGCTATCCGAACGGCTTCGACATCGATCTGTACGCCTACCGCGAGCGACCGCAGACCGAGGCGGTGATCGGCTACCTGCGCGCGGTCGGCATCCGCGCCAATCTGCGCTTCATGCAATACGCGGCGATGCGCGATGCGATACGCGAGCACAAGGCCGGCTTCGCGCACCAGACCTGGGGCTCGTTCTCCGTGAACGACGTTTCCGCGATGACCCCGGTGTATTTCAAGTTCTCCGCCGACGACGTCACGCGCGATCAGCAAGTGCGCGATCTGCTCGAGGCCGGCGACACCTCGGTCAAGCCCGAAATGCGCAAGGTGGCGTACAAGAACGCGCTCAAGCGCATCGCCGAGGAGGCCTACGTGGTGCCGATGTACTCGCTGCCTGTCTACTATGCGTACGCCAAGGACCTGCAGTTCCAGCCCTATCCGGACGAGATTCCGCGCTTCTGGGAGTCCCGCTGGAAATGAACGAAGTTGATGCGCTCGACGCAATATGTGTCGCGTCCTCATTGTCATCCTGAGCGAAGCGAAGGATCTGCTTTTTTCGTGGAAGAACAAGCAGATTTCTCGCTGCGCTCGAAATGACATGTCGTTCATCGGTAGTCGCTGAGCGGCCATGCTGCAATACGCGCTCAAGCGGGCGGTATTGGCGCTGCTGGTGGCGCTCACGGTCTCGCTCATCTGCTTCCTGCTGGTGAACCTCTCGACCGACGTGGCCACGGCCATGGCGGGCGAAGGTGCAACGGCGGAAACGATAGACGCGATCCGCCACCAGTACGGCTTGGACCGGCCGCTCGCGGTGCAGTATTTCGAGTGGCTGGGCCACGCGGCGCGGGGCGACTTCGGCGATTCGCTCTACTTTCACACGCCGGTGGCGGCGCTGGTGGCCGAGCGCATGCCCACCACCATGGTGCTCGGCGCCGCGGCGCTCGGCTTCGCGCTGCTCTTGTCAATACCGCTGGGCGTGATTGCCGCGCTCAAGCCCAACAGCTGGATCGACCGGCTCGCGCTGACCATCGCTGTGGTCGGCCAGGCGATGCCCACGTTCTGGTTTGCGCTGCTGCTGATGTACCTGTTCGGCGTTACGCTGCATCTCCTGCCCATATCCGGCGGCGACACCTGGCAGCATTTCATCCTGCCTTCGGTCGCGCTCGGCTACTACGCGACGCCGGCGATCATGCGCCTGACGCGCTCGGGCATGCTCGAAGTGCTCGAATCCGATTACATCCGCACCGCGCGCGCGAAAGGCCTCAGAAACACGAGCGTGCTGTTCAAGCATGCGCTCAGGAACGCCGTCGCGCCGGTGGTTGCGCTGGCTGCGGTGCAGCTCGGATTCCTGCTCGGCGGCTCGGTGGTGATCGAAACCGTATTCGCGCTGAACGGCCTGGGTTATCTCGCCTGGGAAGCCATAGGCCACAACGATTTCCCGGTGGTGCAGGCGGTGGTGCTGCTGATTTCGCTGGTCTACATCGTGCTGACGCTGCTCGCGGACCTGGCCAACGCCTGGCTCGATCCGCGCATCCGCATTGCCTGAGGCCATGAGCAATCACGCTGCCACCGTCGATGCTACTCTGACGGAATCGTTCGCCGGACCCTCGCCGGGCGAGTTGCTGCGCCGGCGCATACGCGGCCACGCGGGCCTGTTGATAGGCGCGGGAGTGCTCGCGCTGATCGTGCTGATGGCGTTCGCCGCGCCCTGGCTCGCGCCGCAGGACCCGTACGCGCAGGACCTCGCCAGCCGGCTGATTCCGCCGCTGTGGCACGAGAACGGAAGCTGGGTGCATCCGCTGGGCACCGACATGCTCGGCCGCGACTACCTGTCGCGCGTGGTCTACGGCTCGCGCATTTCGCTCCTGATCGGTTTCTCGGTGATGCTGATTTCGGGGGTGATCGGCGCCGTGCTCGGCATCGTGGCCGGCTATTTCGGCGGACGCACCGACCTCGTCGTGACTTATCTGATCACGGTGCGCCTGTCGCTGCCGGTGATCCTGGTCGCGCTCACCACCGTGGCGCTGGCCGGCAGTTCGCTGTGGATGGTGATCCTGGTGCTGGGCCTGCTGAAGTGGGACCGCTACGCCGTGGTGCTGCGCAGCGCGACGCAGCAGGTGCGCAACCTCGATTACGTGACCGCGGCGCGCGCGATCGGCTGCCCGACCTGGCGCGTCATCGCGGGCGAGGTGCTGCCGAACGTATCCAGCCATTTGATTGTCGTCGCGACGCTGGAAATGGGCAGCGCGATCCTGCTCGAGGCGGCGCTGTCCTTCCTCGGTCTGGGCGTGCAGCCGCCCGCGCCCTCCTGGGGTCTGATGATCTCGGAGGCGAAAGGCTATATGTTTTTCAGCCCCTGGCTGATCAGCATTCCGGGCCTGGCGCTGTTCGCGCTGGTGCTCGCGATCAACCTGCTCGGCGACGGCGTGCGCGACGTGACCGCACCCGAAGGCCGCAGCTGAGCACTTCAATTATTCCGGAGCAATACCATGACACGTGCGGCGGCGATCAAGCAGAGCGAACGCTATTTCGACGACGGCGGCTTTTTCGCCGACCTGGCGCGGCGCGTGGCGATCAAAAGTGAAAGCCAGAATCCGGCGCGGCGCGCCGAACTGTCGGACTACCTCGAAAAGGAGATGCAGCCCAGCCTCGAGCGCTTGGGCTTTCGCTGCAGCCTGCTCGCGAATCCTGCGGACAAGGGCGGGCCGTTCCTCTACGCCGAGCGCATCGAGGACGCAGCACTGACGACAGTACTCAGCTACGGCCACGGCGACGTGATCCGGGGACAGGAGGAACAGTGGCGCACGGGTCTCGATCCCTGGGTGCTCAAGCGTGAAGGCGAGCGCCTGTACGGCCGAGGCAGCGCCGACAACAAGGGCCAGCACACGATCAATCTGGGTGCGCTGGCGGTGGTGCTGCAGACGCGCGGGCGGCTGGGCTTCAACGTGAAGCTGCTGATCGAAACCGGCGAGGAAACCGGATCGCCCGGCCTGCGCCAGCTGTGCGAGCAGAACCAGCAGCGCTTCGCCGCCGACGTGCTCATCGCCTCCGACGGGCCGCGGCTTACGCCTGCGCGCGCGACGATTTACCTCGGTACGCGCGGTGCGCAGAACTTCGATTTGAGCGTGGACCTGCGCGCGGGCGGGCATCACTCCGGCAACTGGGGCGGGCTGCTCAGGAATCCAGCCATCGTGCTGGCGCAGGCGCTGGCCTGCATTACCGATGCGCGCGGCGCGATTCGCGTGCCCGAGTGGCGGCCGGATTCGCTTACCCCTGCGGTGCGCGCGGCGCTCGCCGATCTGGTCGTGGAAGGCGGTGCGGACGGCCCCGGCATCGATGCGGACTGGGGCGAGCCCGGGCTCACGCCGGCGGAACGCGTGTTCGGTTGGTGCAGCTTCGAGGTGCTCGCCTTCGTTGCCGGCAACCCGGACAAGCCGGTGAATGCGATTCCGCCGCGCGCGAGCGCGCACTGCCAGCTGCGCTACGTCGTCGGCGTGGACCCGGCCGACATCGTGCCGGCGCTGCGACGGCACCTGGATCGCAATGGCTTTGGCTTGGTGCAGCTGGCGCCGGCGCGCGACGGTTTCTTTGCGGCGACCCGCCTCGCGCCGGATCATCCCTGGGTCAGATGGACCGCCGCATCGATACAGCGCACGCTGGGGGCTGCGCCTGCGATTCTGCCCAATCTCGGCGGCTCCCTGCCCAACGACGTGTTCGCCGATGTGCTCGGTCTGCCTACGGTCTGGATTCCGCATTCCTATGCCGCCTGTTCGCAGCACGCGCCGAACGAGCACCTGCTCGCGCCGCTGGTGCGGGAGGCGCTCGCGCTCATGGCCGGGATTTTCTGGGACCTGGGCGAAGCCGGAATTCCGGCGCGCGCCGCTTGAAGCGTGCTGCGGGGCACTTCGCACGTATATTATTGTCACAATGCCATGTTGGAGTAGGTCGCGGGACGATAAACTGATTCAGACGCCACAGAAGGAGGAGACCAGCATGAAGACGAAATACCGACAGCCGGGTTTAATTGTGGTCTATGCGGCGGCGGTCTTGACGCTGTCGCTTGCAGGCTGCGGCGACAAGCCCGCGACCGGGTTAGCGAGCGCAAAAATCGAGACCGCTGCCGACGTCGCTGCGCGTCAGGCGAAAGAAGCGGCTGCAGCGGCGCAGAAGCAAAAAGCCGAGCAGGAAAAGGCGCAGGCCGAGGCGGCGCAAAAGGCCGCGGACGCAAAAGCCGCAGCCGATCGCGAGTTGGCGAGCAAGGTGAAGGCGGCGCTGGCCGCGAGACCAGGCCTGAAACATCTGGCGCTGGATGTGAACGCTTCCGACGGCAACGTGACGCTATTCGGCACCGCGGACAGCAACGCGCAGCGGCGCGAGGCGGAAAAGATCGCCTCGCATGTGGCGGGCGTGCACGCGGTCAAGGACGCGCTGCAAATCGTCAGAGGCTCATAGCCGCGCCCTGCGATGCGCAGCATAGCCATACTGCACCCGGGCGGGGCGGGCGCGGCGATCGGCGCCGGTCTGCGCGCGGGTTTTCACCTGGCTGCGGCGGATGTCTACCGCAGGCTGGAGGAATTCGGGGATGCCGCCGAACCGCCGCCCGTGGACGAGGTCAAGGCCGCACTTCTGCATCGACCTTAGCCGGTTCCCGTAGGTTCAGGTCTCGCGTAAACACGCCCCAAAAGGGCGTGGACAAGAGTAGTATGCTCCCCTTTTTTTTGGAACCTTCCGCCATGGCCTATTCGGTCAAGGAAATCTTCTACACCTTGCAGGGCGAAGGCGCGAACACGGGCCGGCCGGCGGTGTTCCTGCGCTTTGCGGGGTGCAATCTGTGGTCGGGGCGCGAGGCCGACCGCGCCGAAGCCGTGTGCCGCTTTTGCGACACCGAGTTTGTCGGCACCGATGGCACAGGTGGCGGCAAGTTCGAAACCGCCGCAGCGCTGGCGCTTGCAGTCGAGCAGGCCTGGCCCGCGCCGCATGCGGCGCAGCGCCTGGTGGTATGCACTGGCGGCGAGCCGCTGCTGCAGCTCGATGCGGTCTTGGTCGCGGCCCTGCGCGCGCGCGGCTTCATGCTTGCGGTGGAAACGAACGGCACGCTCACCCCGCCCGCGGGCGAACTGTGGCTGACGGTGAGCCCGAAGGCCGGGGCGCCGCTCAGGCTGACGCAGGGCGACGAGCTGAAGTTGGTGTATCCGCAGACGGGCATCGAGCCGGAAGACTACGTGCAGCTGGCATTCAGGCATTTCTTTCTGCAGCCCATGGACGGCCCGGAGAAGGCGCGCAACACACGCCTCGCGACGGAGTACTGTCTCGCCCATCCGCGTTGGCGCCTGTCGCTGCAGACGCACAAATTGATAGGAATACGTTGATGGAAATCTGGAAGGCATTCACGCTCGAATCGGCACACCGGCTGCCCAACGTCCCGCCGGGGCACAAGTGCGCACGCGTCCACGGCCATTCGTTCCGCGTCGAGATCCACCTGAGCGGCGAGCTCGATCCGAAGCTGGGCTGGGTGCAGGATTTCGGCGACGTCTCAGCCGCGTTTCAGCCGCTGTACGAGCAGCTCGACCATCGCTACCTCAACGATATTCCCGGTCTGGAGAACCCGACCAGCGAGCAGCTCGCGCGCTGGATCTGGGCGAGGCTCAAACCGGCGCTGCCTCTGCTCGCGCAGGTGGTGGTACACGAGACTTGCACCTGCGGCGCGATTTATCGCGGCGAGGACCAAACATGAATGCGGCCAGCGGCATGCGCCGGT
Source organism: Pseudomonadota bacterium (assembly GCA_021811085.1). GTDB lineage: Bacteria > Pseudomonadota > Gammaproteobacteria > Burkholderiales > SG8-39 > 2-12-FULL-64-23. Next base: position 91,435 of record JAJZPQ010000001.1, read on the forward strand.
AACTGAAGGGAGGAAAACGATGGATTTGGAACTCAAGGGCAAGGTCGCGATCGTCACCGGTGCTTCGCAGGGCATAGGCAAGGCCGCGGCCTTGCGTCTCGCCGCCGAAGGCGCGCGCGTAGTCATTGCCGCGCGCGGTCGGGAGTTGCTGGATCGCGTCGCGCAGGAGATACGCGCGGCCGGAGGCAGCGTCGCCGCGGTGCCGGCGGACGTGAGCCGCGCCGAGGATTGCGCCAGGCTGGTGGCGGAGGCGGTCAAAGCCTTCGGCCGGCTCGACATCCTCGTCAACAATGCCGGCACTTCGGCCACCGGCGCCTTCGAGTCGGTGACCGACGAACTGTGGCAGGCCGACTTCGAGCTCAAACTGTTTGCCGCGATACGGCTGGCGCGCCTGGCGCTGCCGCATATGAACCGGCAGGGCGGCGGACGCATCGTCAACATCACCAATATCGGCGCGAAGCAGCCGCGCGCAAAATCGATGCCGACAACGGTCACGCGCGCCGCAGGACTCGCGTTTACCAAGGCGCTGTCGAAGGAGTTCGCGCCGCAGCAGATCCTGGTCAACAGCATCTGCATCGGCTCGGTGCGCGCCGGACAGCATGAAGCGAAAGCGGCCAAGGCCGGTGTCGCGCTGGAGCAGTACTACGCCAACCTGGCGAAGGACATCCCCTTGGGGCGCGTCGGCCGCGCGGAGGAGGTCGCGAACGCGATCGCCTTTCTCGCCTCGGGCGCGGCGAGCTTCATTACCGGCAGCAGCATCAATTTGGACGGCGGTGCGTCGGCGGTGCTGTAGGGCGCGGACACTGTAATTTTGGGGAGCGGATTATGAGCCAAGCATTCGATCTTTCCGGCAAAGTGGCGATCGTCACCGGCGGCAACGGCGGCATCGGCCTGGGCATGGCCACGGGGCTGGCGCAAGCCGGCGCGGCGCTGCTGATCGCCGGGCGCAATGCGGCCAAGAACGTGGCCGCCGTGAAAGCGCTGGAGGCGCTGGGGGCAAAAGCGTCTGCGGTTCAGGCAGACGTGACCGATCAGGCCGCATGCCGCATGCTCATCGAGGCCACACAGACGACCTACGGCCGCCTAGACATCCTTGTGAACAACGCGGGCACCAACATCCGCAAGCAGCCGCAGGAATACACGCTCGATGAATGGAAGTCCGTGCTCGACACCAACCTCACCAGCGCCTTCCTTTGCAGCCAGGCGGCCTACCCGGCGATGCTCACGGCGGGTGGTGGCAAGATCATCAACATCGGCTCCATGCTGTCGATATTCGGGGCCGCTTTCGCCGGACCCTATGGCGCGAGCAAGGGCGGCATGGTGCAGCTGACCAAATCGCTCGCCTGCGCCTGGGCGAAAGACAATATCCAGGTGAACGCGGTGCTGCCGGGCTGGATCGACACCGATCTCACGCGCCGCGCGCGCCAGGACGTACCCGGCCTGCACGAGCGCGTGCTCGCGCGTACGCCGGCGGGCCGCTGGGGCGAGCCCGGCGATTTCGCCGGCATTGCGGTATTCCTCGCGAGCAGCGCGGCGGATTTCGTCACCGGCGCGGCGATCGCGGTCGACGGCGGATATTCTTCGCAAGGTTGACGCGGCCGCGGGGGCGGCCGCAGGCCGATCCGGTTGCGTTTTGGTCCGGACGGGCCTAGAATTAGAACCATGGTTCAAAATTCGAATTCGAGTTCAAACAAACCCGGCTCGGCGCGCGTGCGGCGCAAGAGCGAGGCGCGGCGCCTGGAAATCCTGCGCGCAGCGGCACGGGTATTCCGCCGCAGCGGCGTCGCCGCCGCGGGCATGCGCGATATCGCCGAAGAGGCGGACCTGTCGCCGGGCAATCTTTATTACTATTTCGCCGGCAAGGACGAACTGCTGTTCTTCTGCCAGGATCAGACCGTAGACCGCATGCTGGAGGCGGCCGAGGCGGCACGCGCCTCGACCCTGCCCGTCGCGGACCAGCTGCGCGCCGTGATCCGCGCCCACCTGCACTACACGCTGGAAGAACTCGAGGGCGCGACCGCCCACCTCGAAATCGATATGCTGGCGGAAGATCTGCGCCGGCCGCTGATCGAAAAGCGCGACAAATACGAGCAGGCGGTGCGCGCGCTGATTGCAAAAGGGATCAAGCGCGGTGAATTCGCGCCCTGCGATACTGCGCTGGTCGCGCGTGCCATACTCGGGGCGCTCAACTGGGCCTCGCGCTGGTACCGCCCCGACGGCAAGCAAAGCGTCAGCGCGATTGCGCAGGGGCTGGCCGATTACCTGGTGCGCGGCCTCGCCGGCCCGCCGAAAGCAAATCCGAATGCCAATACTGCGCCCGCGAGGGCGATATCCGGAGGTCAAACATGAACACCGCGCTGCAGAAAGTCGATCAACGCAAGGCGCATATCACGCTGCGCGTGAACGGCGAGGAAGTCGAGGTTTCGTTCGCGCCGTACAAGACACTGCTCGAAGTGCTGCGCGAGGAACTCGATCTCACCGGCACCAAGCACGGCTGCGAACTGGGCGAATGCGGCGCCTGTGCGGTGCTGGTCGACGGCGAGCCGCTCTTGTCCTGCCTCAAGCTTGCGCTCGAGTGCGACGGCGCATCGATCGAAACCGTCGAAGGCCTGGCCGAAGGTCCGGAATTGCATCCGCTGCAGGCTGCATTTTCCGACCACGGCGGCTCGCAGTGCGGCTACTGCACGCCGGGCGTGCTGATGACGGCGAAGGGGCTTCTCGACCGCGAGCCCAACCCCAGCCGCGAGCGCATCAAGGAGGCGCTGTCGGGGAATCTGTGCCGCTGCACCGGCTATCAGCAGATCGTCGATTCGGTGGCCGATGCCGCCCGGACCCTGCGTGAACGGGGAGTAAAGGCATGAGCACCGCGAAAAGACTCGATGTCATCGGCCATGCGCGCAGGCGCGTAGACGGCCGCGAGAAGGTCACCGGCCAATTGCGCTATGCCGACGACATGAAGCTGCCGCGCATGCTGCACATGAAGCTGCTGCGCTCCTCCCATCCGCATGCGCTGATCGAAGCCATCGACACCGCGCGTGCGCAAGCCTATCCGGGCGTGCACTTGGTGCTGACGGGCAAGGATTTTCCGGTGCCTTTCGGCATCATGCCGGTGGCGCAGGACGAATACCCGCTCGCGCCGGAGCATGTGCGCTATGTCGGCGATCCGCTCGCGGCAGTGGTGGCGACGGACGAACAGACCGCGAGCGCCGCGCTGCAATTGATCGAAGTGAAATACAAGCCCCTGCCCACGATTGCGACGCCCGAGGAGGCGCTGGCGCAGCCCGAGGTGCGCATCCACGACTATACCGACGTGGGCAATATCCACCGCAACCAGGCGTTCGAGTTCGGCGACGTGGAGGAGGCGCTCAGCAAATCGGACCACGTATTCGAAGACCTGTTCTTCTACGAGGGCGACAACCACATGGCGATGGAACAGCATGCTTCGCTTGCGCGCGCCGAGGGCGAGGGCAAGCTCACGCTGTGGTCGAGCACCCAGGATCCGCACTACCTGCATCGCCAGCTGGCGCGCGTGCTGCAAATGCCGGCGGCGCATATACGCGTCATCGCCTGCGACAACGGCGGCGGCTTCGGCGGCAAGTGCGATCCGGCTGGGCATGAATTCGTGGTGTCCAAGGCTGCACTGATGCTGGGCCGGCCGGTGAAGATCTGCCTTACGCGCGAGGAAGTGTTTTACCTGCATCGCGGCCGGCATCCGGTGCTGATGAAATTCCGCACCGGCGTCACCAAGGACGGCAAGCTCACCGGCATGCACCTGCAGACCCTGCTCGACGGCGGCGCCTACGGTTCGCACGGACCGGCGAGCACGTTCTACACCGGCGTGCTGACGCCGCTCACCTACGAGCTGCCGCGCTTCAAGTTCGACGCCTGCCGCGTGTTTACGAACAAGCCCGCCTGCGGACCCAAGCGCGGCCACGGCACGCCGCAGCCGCGCTTCGGCCAGGAAGTACAGCTCGACAAGATCGCGGAAATGCTGAAGCGCGATCCGGCCGAGCTGCGGCTCAATATGGTGACCCAGGCGAATTCGCTTACCGCGAGCTGGCTCAAGATCGGCAGCAACGGCCTCGCCGAATGCATCCGCCAGGTGGTCGCGGGCTCGGGCTGGAAGCAAAAGCACGGCAAGCTGCCGCAGGGCCGCGGCGTCGGCATCGCCTGCGGCTCGTATATGTGCGGCGCGGGCGTTTCGATCTACTGGAACAAGATGCCGCACTCGGGCGTGCAGCTCGCGCTCGATCGCAGCGGCCAGGTGACGGTGTTCTGCGGCGCGACCGAGATCGGCCAGGGCTCGGACGACGTGCTCGCCGCAATCGTGGCGGAAACGCTGGGCATCAGCACCAAGGAGGTGCGCTGCATCACCGGCGATACCGGGATCACGCCGATCGACCTGGGCTCCTACTCCAGCCGCGTCACGATCATGATGGGCAACGCCGCGCTGCAGGCGGCAGGGCGTGCGCGCGACATGATCGTCACAGCGGTGGCCGAACAACTCGAGGTGCTGCCCGAGAGCGTCGTGCTCTCGCGCGGGCGCGTGTTCGCTGCCGGCGATGCGGCGAAGAGCATGAGCTTTGCCGAGGCGGTGGTGTATGCCGAATCCAAGTTCGGCACCCTGGGCACGGTGGGCTCCTACACGCCGCCCAAGCCGCCGGGGAAATTCAAGGCCGCGGGCGTAGGGCCGTCGCCCGCATATTCCTTCAGTGCCTGCGTGGTCGAGGTCGAAGTCGATGAGCATACCGGCTGGATCAACGTGCCCAAGGTGTGGATCGCGCATGACATCGGCCGCGCGCTCAATCCGGTGCTCGCGCGCGGACAGGTCATAGGCGGGGTCTACATGGGACTGGGCGAGGCGCTGATGGAAGAGCAGGTGTTCCGGCGGCTGCCGCCCAAGCTCTCCAGCGCGCTGGTGCACAAGATTCCTTCGCTTTTGGAATACAAGAGCATTACTTCGCTCGACATGCCCGAGGTCGAGGTCATGCTGGTCGAGGACCCGGATCCCAACTGCCCGTTCGGCGCGAAGGAGGTCGGCCAGGGGCCGCTATTGCCGGTGATGCCGGCGGTGGCCAACGCGATTTTCGACGCGGTCGGCGTGCGCATCGACGAAGTGCCGCTCACGCCGGAAAAAGTGCTGCGCGCGCTGCACCTGAAGCGCGAAGGCAAGAACCCGCGCGTGGGTCCGGAGCGGTTCCCCGACGTGCCCTATCCCGAGCCCACGTTCGTGCTGCCGCCCGGAGAAGGCGGCGACGGCAACGAAAGCAAAATGGCGAAGCGGGCGGACAGAGTCATGGAAAGGAGCGCATCATGATGCGCCTGCCGTGGTTCCAATATCAACGGCCCGCGAGCGTGGCCGAAGCCGCGCGCATGCTCGCGGCTGAAGGCCCGCGCGGCATGCTGATCGCGGGCGGCACCGACCTGTTGCCCAACATGAAGCGCCGGCAGCAGACGCCGGCGACCTTGATTTCGCTATCCCGGGTCGAGGGCTTGAAGAAAATAACGAACGGCTCCGGCCTCACGCTCGGCGCCGGGCTGACGCTGACCGAAGTCGTGGGCACGGGTGCCGTGCGCGAAAAATATCGCGGCCTGTGGCAGGCGGCGGCGCAGGTGGCCTCGCCGCATTTGCGCAACATGGGCACGCTGGGCGGCAACCTGTGCCTCGATACGCGCTGCAACTACTACAACCAGAACGAGGAGTGGCGCGAGGCCATAGGCTATTGCATGAAAAAGGAAGGCAAGACCTGCTGGGTCGCCACCGCGAGCAAGCGCTGTCTTGCGGTGTCCTCGACCGACACGGCGCCGGCCTTGATCGCCTTGGATGCGAAGGTGCGCCTGGTGTCGGCGGCTGGCGAGCGCGAGCTCGCGCTCGCCAGCCTGTACAACAACGACGGCATCAACTACATCACGCGCAAACCCGACGAAATCCTGACCGAAGTCGTGCTGCCGCAACTGGACGGCTGGAGCAGCACCTACTGGAAGCTGCGCCGGCGCGGTTCCTTCGACTTCCCGCTGCTCGGCGTTGCGGCGGCGGCGCGCATGGCGCCCGACGGCAGCGTGCTCGAGGCGCGCGTGGTGCTCGGCGCTGTGTCCTCGCAGCCGCTGCCGCTGGCCAAGGCGAGCGAGTTCCTCGTCGGCAAGAAATTGAACGACGAGGTCATCGCCGAAGCCGGAGTCTTGGCCGCGTCCAGGGCGAAGCCGATGGACAACACCGACCTCGATGTCTATTGGCGCAAGGAAGTCGTGCCCAGTTTCGTCGGCTATGCGCTGCGCGAAATCCGCGGCGACGACATGCGCGCGATGCGCATGCGCATTTCGCGGCAGGCGTTGTAAGCTTCGCGCGCATCCGCGCCGATGCGGCGCGGATGCTGCCCTGCCTTATGCGCATCGAACCCGCCGCGCTTGCATTTGACATTGACGGAACGCCGTACTCGCCGGTCTACGGCGATGTGTACCACAGCGCGCAATCCGGCCCGGCACAGGCGCAGCACGTGTTCCTCGACGGCAACGATCTGCCGCGCAGGTGGGCGCATGCGCGCGTGTTTACCATACTCGAGACCGGATTCGGCCTGGGGCTGAATTTCCTCGCGACCTGGAGGCAATGGCGCGACGACCCCGCGCGTTGCGCCCGGCTGCACTACGTGTCCGTCGAAAAGCATCCGTTCGCGCGCGCTGCGCTGGAACAGCTGCATGCGCGCTATCCCGAATTCGCGCCGCTGGCGCGGCAGCTGCAGGACGTTTGGCCGCCGCTCGTGGGTGGTATGCACCGCCTGCATTTCGAGCACGAGCGGCTCACGCTGACGCTGGCATTCGCCGACGTGGCCGAGGCTGTGCCGCGGCTGCGCCTGCGCGCCGATGCGATTTACCTGGACGGTTTCGCGCCGCGGCTGAATCAGGACATGTGGTCGCCGCGACTGCTGCAGCGCCTGGCGCGGCTCGCGCACCCCGGCGCCACGATCGCGACCTACTCCAGCGCGGCGCTGGTGCGCGACGGGCTGCAGGCGGCCGGCTTCGCCGTCGAAAAATGTGCGGGATTCGGGCGCAAGCGCGACATGCTGCGCGGCAGCCATGCGCCGCGGCGGCCGCAGCCTGCGGCGAGCGCGCCCGGCAGTCGGCATGCCGTCGTGATCGGCGCGGGTATCGCTGGCGCCGCGGTCAGCGAACGCCTGGTGCGGCGCGGCTGGAACATCGACTTGATCGAGGCTCGCGCGCTGCCTCCGACGCAGGCGCCGGCGCGGTACGCGGGCGTGTTTCATCCACATATTTCGCGCGACGACTGCATCCTGTCGCGTGCGTCGCGCAATGGCTACCTCTATGCGCTCAGACACTGGCTCGCGCTCGCGCAGTCGGGCGAGACGCTCGACTGGTCGCGCTGCGGCGTGCTGCAGCTCCTGGGCGAGGCCGAACGCAAAGAGCGCATGATCGCGGCCATTGCGGCACAGGGTTTTCCGGCAGAGTTTGCGCGCTACCTGGAACGCGGCGCAGCCGAAGCGCTCGCGGGCTGCGCCCTGGCCGGGGGCGGCTGCTGGTTTCCCGGCGGCGGCTGGATGCGTCCCATGAGCCTGGTCGCCGCGCAGTTCGCGGCAGCCGGTGCGGCGCTGCGCGCGCATTTCGGCCTCAGGGTGGAGCGCATCGCGCGCAGCGGCGAGTTGTGGCAGGCGCTGGCCGCGGACGGCAGACTCATTGCCGCCGCACCGGTGCTGGTGCTCGCCAATTCGAACGACATGACGCGGCTGGCTCCGGTGGCGCAGCCACTGCAGCAGATCCGCGGGCAGATCAGTTATGTGCCCGCTGCGAGCCTAGCGGCACCGCGCATCGTACTGGCCGGCGCAGGCTACGTGCTGCCGGCTTTCGACGGGATGGTGGTAAGCGGCAGCACCTATGACCGCGGCAACGACGACCCCGAGCCGCAGCTGCAGGGGCATGCGTCCAATCTCGCGCGCCTGGCGCAATTGCTGCCGCAGGCGCGGATCGCGGCCGATGCGGCGCAGATCGAGGGCGCGGTGGGTTTTCGCTGCGCGGCGCCGGACCACCTGCCGCTGGTGGGCGCGCTGCCGGACGTGGCAGCCGCAGCCGGGCGCAAGCTTAGTCTCGGCGGCGTGCAGCTCGCCGAATTGCCCCGGCGCGACGGTCTGTATTGCGCCACGGCTTATGCTTCGCGCGGGCTGGTCTGGGCGGCGCTCGCGGGCGAATTGCTTGCGAGCCAGATCGAAAACGAACCGCTGCCGCTAGAGGGCGACCTGGCCGATGCGCTGGATCCCGGGCGCTTTGTGATGAAACAAGCGCGGCGCGGAACTCTGTAATTTGATTCAGCGTCCGCCCGAGAGGGTGAGTATGCTGCCTATCATGTAGGCGGCCTCGCCCGAGAGCAGCCACAGAATCGCCTCGGCGCATTCTTCCGCGGTGCCGAGGCGGCCCATCGGTACGGTAGGCGCTATTTTCTGCAGCCGCTCGCCTATGCCCGCCTCGGCGTGGATCTCCGTATCGATGAGCCCGGGACTGATGCCGTTCACGCGTATGCCTTCGGCCGCGACCTCTTTCGCCAGGCCGATGGTGAAGCTGTTGATCGCGCCCTTCGCCGCGGCATAGGGAATCCACTGATTGGCCCCGCCCAGGGTCGCGGCGAGCGAGGATACGTTGACGATGGCGCCGCCGGCGCCGCCGTTCTTGGTCGACATGCGCCGCACCGCCTGCTGCGCGCAGAACATCGCACCGGCCACATTCACTTCGAGCACGCGCCGAATCGCCGCCGCATTGAAGCTGTCCAGGCGCCCGGCACGCCCGGTGATGCCGGCGTTGTTGACGAGCGCGCTGACCGGCCCGAGCTCCAGATCGACGCGCTCGAACAGCCGGATGACCTCGTCCTCGTTCGCTGTATCGGCCTGCACCATGATCGCCTTGCCGCCGCCCGCGCGGATTTCGGCCACGACGGCATCGGCACGCGCCTCGTTCTTCAGGTAATTCACGCACACGGCGTAGCCGCGGTGCGCCGCGAGCCTGGCTGCGGCCGCGCCTATGCCGCGCCCGGAACCGGTGACGATCGCTACGCCAGACATGGTATTTCCCCCGCGTTTGAATTGATTTCGGGCATGCTAGCACTCGCGCGTGCGCATCGCGTCGCCGCGAAAATCGAAGTCGGCATCAGCTGGGTCAATTGCTGGTTCCTGCGCGACCTGCGCACCCCGTTCGGCGGCTCCAAGCAGTCGGGCATCGGCCGCGAGGGCGGCGTGCACTCGCTCGAGTTCTATACCGAGTTGCGCAACGTCTGCGTGAAACTGTAGCGGTCATACTAAATGAGGGGATATCCCCTACGGGGACTTCCTTCGGGGCGTCTCCCCTCATACTCCCCTAAGTCAGGGGCCATTTCGGTAATTCTGAAATGGCCTCTTAGTGACGGTCTTGCGGCGCCGCTCGCGCGCTATAACGTGGCGCCCGCGACCGATCAGCTGGTGATCCTCGAGGAGGGCGGGCGCAGGGTGGCGCGCTGGCTGCATTGGGGGCTGGTTCCGCATTGGGCCAAGGACAAGGCGATAGGCTACAAGACCATCAATGCGCGCGGCGAGAGCGTCGCGGCGAAGCCGGCTTTCCGCGCGGCTTTGCGGCAGCGCCGCTGCCTGGTCCCGGCGACCGGCTTCTACGAATGGAAAGCGCTCGCGGGGCGCAAGCAGCCCTACCTGATCCGGCTCAAAAGCGGCGCGCTGTTCGCGTTCGCCGGGCTGTGGGAATCCTGGACCGGGCCCGAGGGCGAGCTGCGCTCCTACACCATCATCACCACCGCGCCGAACGAGCTGATGGCGCGCATCCACGAGCGCATGCCGGCGATCATCGCGCGCGAACACTATGCGCGCTGGCTCGACCCGGCACTGCGCGACCCGGCGCAGGCGCAGGCGATGATCGCGAGCTACCCGGCGGGCGAGATGCAGGCGCTGCCGCTGGGCAGCGCAATCAACAACGCGCGCAACCAGGGCGCCAGCCTGATCGAGCCGGTGGGCGAACCTTTGGTCTGATGCCTCGGGACGGCGTGAATTCGTTCCTATGCCAAACCGGGATGGCAAAGGTTAGAATGGCAGCATGAGGGGCGGCGGGAGGGCGCCGCGCGATGCCGGCGCTGTGCCGACAGGGATACAAAAAATACAAGGGACAAAGGGGAATCGGCTTGGCGGAGCAAACCTTTGAAATGGATCTGAGCCTGCAGATCGGCAAATACGATATCCGCAGGCAGCTCGGCAAGGGCGCGACCGGTACCGTGTATCTAGCCGTGGACACCTTTTCCGGCAAGGAAGTCGCGCTCAAGGTCATCGAGCCCGAGGTGTTCAAGGACCCCGAGTTCGGTTCGGTGTACCGCTCGCAGTTCCTCAATGAGGCTTCGCTCGCGGGCAAGCTCAAGCACCCGCATATCGTGGGCATTCTCGATGCGGTGGTGCAGGAGGACTCCGGCCACATCGCGATGGAAGTGGTCGCCGGCGGCGACCTGTCGCAGCATGTCAGCGCCGACACGCTGCTGCCCGTCGCCGACGTGCTGCAGATCGGCTTCAAGTGCTGCGGCGCGCTCGCCTACGCGTTCAACGAGGGCATCGTCCACCGCGACATCAAGCCGGCGAACATCATGATCGCGCAGGGCACCAACGTGAAAATCGCCGATTTCGGCGCGGCGCTGCTGCGCAAGGCGCAGGCGGTGCAGACGGCGAGCATCGGTTCGCCTTATTACATGTCGCCGGAGCAGCTGGAGGAAGCGCCGCTCACGCACCACAGCGACATGTACTGCCTCGGCGTGGTGCTGTACGAACTGCTCACCGGACAACGGCCGTTCATGGCCGACAGCCTGCAGATGCTGGTCGAAAAGATACTGCACCAGCAGGCGGCGCCGCCGAGCAGCCTGCGCCCCACGCTGCCGAAGGAAATCGACCGCGTCGTATTGCGCGCCATGGGCAAGAAACCCGAGTTTCGCTACGAAACCTGGGCCGATTTCGCGCTCGCGCTCTCCGACGTGGGCAAGCTGGTGCTGCCGCCGGACGCGATCATGGACAGCGAGAAATACGTGGCGTTGAAGCGCGTGGAAATGCTGGCGAACCTTTCCGACGCAGAGCTGTGGGAGCTGACGAATGCCGGGCGCTGGACGCGCGTCGCGGCGAAGCAGGCCATCATCCGCGAGAACGAACCGGGCAAGAGCTTTTTCTTCCTCGCGCAGGGGCAGGTCAAGGTCACGCTGGACGGACATCTGCTCAACACGATCGGCGAAGGCGAGAGCTTCGGCGAAATGGCCTATATCCGCGGCGGCGTGATGCCGCGGCATGCGACGGTGGAGTCGATGACCGGCATCTTGCTCGCGGAATTCGAGCCCGAGGCGCTGGACCTGATGAGTCTGGGCGCGCAGCTGCAGCTCACCCGCGCCTTGGTGCGCAATCTCGTCGACCGGCTCGAACTGGCCAACGCGAGGCTCGCCAAGTGAAAGTGAATAATTGCAGCCGTGTCTTAAACGCCGCCGGCGGATTTGCGCGCTGCGCGCGCCAACCGCGTTTTCTGAACGGATGAAAAGCGCATCCGTTCAGAAAGCACGGTTATGGTTAAAAGCAAGAACAGGTTGGGGTTATACAAGATCGTCGATTGCGCGCGGATGTGTTTTTCATCCGCGCGCAATCGGCGATCCGCGCGGACGGTTTCTCGTCCGCGCAATATCGCAGCCCTTCAATAGCGGAAGGGACGATCTGAGTCCGCACGTATAGCGAGGGAAGGGTAGAGCATGCCTAAGAACGTTGGAGTCATCGGCCTCGGCGCCATGGGCCTGGGGGTGGCGCGCTCGCTGCTGCGCGCGGGTTTCCGCACTCACGCCTGCGATGTGCGGCGCGAAGTGCTCGCTGCATTTGCTGCCGAAGGCGGCATCGCTTGCGCCACGCCGGCGGAACTGGGCGCAGCCTGCGAGGTGGTGCTCACACTGGTGGTGAATGCGCAGCAGACGGAAAGCGTGCTGCTCGGCGCAGACGGCGCGGCCGGCGCGATGCGCGCGGGATCGGTGGTGATCGCGAGCGCCACCGTCGCACCCGAATTCGCCGAAACGCTCGCGTCCCGGCTCGCGGCGCTGGGCTTGGGCATGATAGACGCGCCCGTTTCCGGCGGTGCGGCCAAGGCGGCCAGCGGCCAGATGACCGTGATGGCGGCAGGCAGCCCGGAGCATTTCGCCAAGGTCGACGACGTGTTCAAGGCGATCGCGCAGAAAGTGTATCGTCTGGGCGACGCGCCCGGGGCGGGCTCCAAAGTGAAAATGATCAATCAACTGCTTGCCGGCGTGCACATCGCCGCGGCGGCCGAGGCGATGGCCATGGGCATACGCGCCGGCGCCGATCCGGCCGTGCTGTACGAAGTGATATCGAACAGCGCGGGCTCATCGTGGATGTTCCAGAACCGCGTGCCGCATATTCTTGCCGGCGACTACACGCCGCTGTCTGCGGTCAATATATTCGTCAAGGACCTCGGCATCGTGCTCGACACGGCGAAGAAGTCGGCGTTTCCCCTGCCGCTGACCGCGACTGCGCACCAGATGTTTCTGGCGGCCGCAGCCGCCGGCCGCGGCGGCGAGGACGATTCGGCCGTGATCAAGAATTTCCCAGGCATAGAGCTGCCGCAGAAAAAGGGCTAGGTCATGCTGCTCGGTTGCATCGCCGACGATTTCACCGGCGCTACCGACCTCGCCAACAATCTGGTGCGCAGCGGCATGCGCACGCTGCAGACCATAGGCGTTCCCGCCGCGTCGCTGGCGGCGGATGTCGATGCCGTGGTGGTCGCGCTCAAGTCGCGCACCATTGCCGCGGACGCGGCGGTGGCGCAATCGCTGGCTGCGCTGGCATGGCTCAAGCGCGCCGGCTGCCGCCAGTTCTATTTCAAATACTGCTCGACCTTCGACTCCACGCCGCAGGGCAACATCGGGCCGGTGGCCGAGGCGCTCATGGATGCGCTGGGCGCGAATATCGCCATCGCCTGCCCGGCATTCCCGACCAATGCGCGCACCATCTACATGGGCAACCTGTTCGTGGGCGAAGTGCCGCTGTCGGAGTCCGGCATGCGCGATCACCCGCTCACGCCCATGACCGACGCAAATCTGGTGCGCGTGCTGCAGGCGCAGTCGCACGCCAGAGTCGGCCTGGTTCCCTGGACCGCCGTGGCTGCGGGCGAGGCGGCGATACGCGCGCGCTTCGCGGCACTCGTTACCGCAGGGGTACGCCTCGCGGTGGTCGATGCGCTCAGCGACACGGATTTGTATGCGATCGCCGCGGCCTGCGCCGACCACCCCCTGATCACGGCGGGCTCGGGCGTCGCGCTCGGCCTGCCCGAGAATTTCCGTCGCGCGGGCCTGCTGCCGCAGCGCGCCGATGCGGCCGACTTGCCGCGCGTGCCGGGACTGGCCGCGGTGATCTCGGGCTCGTGCTCGCAGGCGACCAACGGTCAGGTTGAGCACTGGATCGCCTCCGGCCGCCCGGCGATCCGCATCGATCCCATGGAAATCGCGCGCGGCGCGAACGTCGCCGCTGCGGCATTGCAGCAGGCCACCTCGCTCCTCGCCGGCGCGCCGGTACTGTTCTATGCCACGGCCGCGCCCGATGCAGTCAAGTCGGTGCAGGCCGAACTCGGCGTGGCCGAGGCCGGCGCCCTGGTCGAGCAGGCGCTGGCGGCGATCGCGCAGGGCCTGATTGCGCGCGGTGTGAAACGGCTGGTGGTCGCGGGCGGGGAGACCGCCGGTGCGGTGGTGCAGGCCTTGGGTGTCGCTGCGCTGAAGATCGGGCCGCAGATCGATCCCGGCGTGCCCTGGACCGCGACGCTGGGCGCGCAGACTATCCTGCTCGCACTCAAGTCGGGCAATTTCGGCAGCCGCGATTTTTTTGCGAAATCGCTGGCGCAGTTGGACGCGTGAAAATGCGCGATGACCCCAATCGAGATCTTCGTTGTTGCGGAGCCATGCTCTTGGATAAATGCAAACCCGAACCGCTTTTGTTTTTTATTCATAACCATGTTTCCCGTGCGGATACGCTTTTCATCCGCGCGGAAAACACGGTTGGCGCGCGGAGCGCGCAATGGTCGCTCTTGGCATGCAGCGGCATTGCGACGCCACACTTCGAGCTGAAAAGAGCATGAACGAACACGCATTGCGCGAACAGATTTGCGAGCTCGGGCGCTCGATGTTCGAGCGCGGCCTCACCCATGGCAGCACCGGCAACATCAGTGCCCGCTGCGACGACGGCTGGCTGCTCACGCCCACCGGATCCAGCCTGGGCAGGCTCGATCCGGCGCGCCTGTCCAAGCTCGACTGGCAGGGCAAGCTCATTTCGGGCGATCCGCCGTCGAAGGAAAACTTCCTGCACCTCGCGATGTACCAGGAGCGCAGCCGCAACCAGGCGGTGGTGCACCTGCACGCGACGCACTCGGTCGCCGTGTCGGTGCTGGAGGAAATCGACCCCGCCGACGTGCTGCCGCCGCTCACCGCCTATTACGTGATGCGCATCGGCAGCCTGCCGCTGGTGCCTTACTATGCGCCCGGCGACATGGAACTCGCCCAGGCGGTGCGCGCTCTCGCCGGCAAGCACCACGCGCTGCTGCTCGCCAATCATGGGCCGGTGGTCGCGGGCAGCAGCCTCGCGGCCGCCGCCGACGCGGTGGAGGAACTCGAAGCCACTGCGCGCATCTACCTGCTGTTGCAGGGGCGGCGCGCGCGCATGCTCACGCCGGAGCAGGTCGCCGCCATCCGCCGCCGCTACCCCGCAGGCTAAATACTCGGAAGAAAGCCATGCCCAGATTCGCCGCCAACCTGTCGATGATGTACCAGGAACACGATTTCATGAATCGCTTCGGCGCCGCCGCGAAGGACGGATTCAAGGGCGTCGAATTCCTGTTTCCGTATGCCTACCCGGCGGCCGAGTTGCGCGCGCGCCTCACCGAGCACGGCCTGACCCAGGCGCTGTTCAACGGGCCTCCCGGCAATTGGGAGGCGGGCGAGCGCGGGCTCGCCTCGCTGCCCGGGCGCGAAGCCGAATTCAGGAAAAGCGTCGAAACTGCGCTGGAATACGCGCGCGTTCTCGGCAACGAGCGCGTGCACCTGATGGCGGGCCTGATCCGCCCGGGCGCAGAGCGCGCGCGCCATCGCGAGACCTACGTGCGCAATCTGGCCTATGCGGCGGCTGCCGCCTCCACGGCCGGCGTCACGGTCGTGATCGAGCCGATCAACACGCGCGACATTCCGGGATTTTTCCTCAATCGCCAGGACGACGCGCATGCGGTCTGCGCCGAAGTCGGCGCATCCAATCTCAAAGTGCAGATGGATTTCTATCACTGCCAGATCGTCGAGGGCGATCTGGCGATGAAGCTCAGGCAATACATCGGCGGCGTCGGCCATATCCAGATCGCGGGCGTGCCCGAGCGCCACGAACCCGACCTGGGCGAAATCAATTATCCTTACCTGTTCCGGCTCATGGACGAACTCGGCTACGCCGGCTGGGTCGGCTGCGAGTACCGCCCCAAAGCCGCGACCAGCGCCGGGCTCGGCTGGCTGCGGCCCTACCTATGAGCGGGCGCAGGTGAGCGCGCCTGAAGCGCAGCAGCCGGACAGGGACGACCTGCTGCGCACGCTCGCCGACAATGTGCCGGCGATGATCGCGTATTACGAGCCGCAGCAGCTCAGGTGCGTGTTCGCCAACAAGCGCTACGCCGAGGCGAACGGCTGGAGCGTCGACACCATTCTCGGCAAGACCGTGCGCGAAGCGATCGGCGAGGAGGCATGGCGCCTGATCGAGCCGCAGGTCGCGCGCGTGCTCCAAGGCGAGAAAGTCGAGTACGTGCGCCCGATGACCCTGCCGGGCGGAGAGCAGCGCTTCATCGAGGTCAACCTGATCCCGCATTTCGACGAGCGCGCGCAAATGGTCGGCGCATTCGTGCTGATTACGGATATCACGCGGCATCAGGAAGCCGAGCGCGCGATCCGCGACAGCGAAGAGCGCATGCGCAAGTTTGCGGCGGCGACCAACGAGGGGATCTTCTTCCACAAGAACGGCGTGCTCACCGACGTCAACGACGCGCTGCGCGCGATCTCCGGCCATACGTGCGAGGAATTGATCGGGCATAACACGCTGGAGTTCGTCGCGCCCGAGTGGGTGGAGGCGGCGACCGAGTACATGCGCGCCGAACGCGAAGACCCTTACGAAATCGAGCTGGTGCACAAGAACGGGCGCCACCTCGCGGTCGAGATCGTGGGCAAGAGCGTGCGCAGCAACAACGAAGTCTCGCGCATGGGCGTGGTGCGCGACATCACCGCGCGCAAGCACGCCGAGGCGCGCATCCAGTATCTCGCGCACCACGACATGCTCACCGGCCTGCCCAACCGCGCCTACCTCACCGAACGGCTGACGACGATCCTCGCGCTGGCGCGGCGCCATGGGACGCTGGTCGCGATCATGTTCATCGATCTGGACAACTTCAAGACCGTCAACGATTCGCTCGGACATCACGTGGGCGACGTGCTGCTGCAGCAGGTGGCTACGCGCATCAAGGAAGTGCTGCGCGAAGCGGACATGGTGTCGCGCCTCGGCGGCGACGAATTCCTCGCGATCCTGGCCGATTTCGCCGCGCCTGATGACGCGGCCAAGGTCGCGGAAAAGCTGCTGCAGGTGATCTCCGCCCCGATCGAGCTCGAAGGCCGCACGGTCTGCGCCAATGCGAGCATAGGCATTAGCGTGTTCCCGCGCGACGGCGACAATGCCGATGATCTGATCCGCCACGCCGACGCCGCCATGTACAGCGCCAAGGAGCGCGGCCGCGGCCACAGCCGGTTCTATACGCCGGGCCTGTCGGATGCGGCGGCCGAAACGCTGGCGCGGGAATCCCGCCTGCGCGAAGCGCTGCGGGCCGGGGAATTCGTGCTGTTCTACCAGCCGCAACTGCGCGTCGAAGACCAGCGCCTGATCGGGATCGAAGCGCTGGTGCGCTGGCGCCGGCGCCGCTCATTGGATGACGATGTTGGCCTCGTGCGCGATCTTGAGCCATTTCTCGTAAATCGCTTCAACATGTATTCTCCTCCAAGGGTTAATATTGTTCCCGGACGACTTGCGACTGCCGTCGTTCTCGCGCGGACCACATGGTTACAGATTGGGCGCGCGACAGAAGGGACTACCCTTGCGGTAAAGACGGCGCAATAAAGGAGAATTCAGATGACGGGCTTGACCGATAGCATCGCGCATTTCGTGAGCGCGGGCACCACCGTTCCGGAAGAAGCGGCGCGCATCGTGCGCACCGGCTTCATCGACACCATTTCCACCATGATCGCGGGCAGAAACGAGCCCGTGGTGGGCATCGTGCGCGAGTTCGTGGCGGCGCGGCGCTCGACGGCGCAGGAGGCGCGCGTGCTGTTCGGTGCCGAGCGTGTCGCCGCCGCGGATGCCGCGCTGATCAACGCCACGGCGGCGCACGCACTCGATTACGACGACGTCGCGCTCGGCGGACATCCGAGCACGGTATTGGTGCCGGCGATCCTGGCCGAAGGCGAGCATCTGGGCGCATCCGGCGCGGATGCCTTGCGCGCCTATCTGGTCGGGTATGAAGTCTGGGCCGAGTTGCTTGCGCGCGAACCCGACGCCTATCATCTCAAAGGCTGGCATCCGACCGCGGTGATGGGCACGGTGGGCGCGGCGGCCGCCGTGGCGCATCTGCACAAGCTGTCACCGCAGCAATGCCGCAATGCGCTCGCGCTCGCGGCGAGCATGGCGAGCGGGCTGGTCGCGAATTTCGGCACCATGACCAAGCCGCTGCATGCCGGCCGCGCCGCGTCCTGCGCAATCGAAGCCGTGCGCCTCGCGGCGCTGGGCCTGACCGCTGCGCCCGACGCGTTCGAGCATCACGCCGGGTACCTTGCCGCGCTCTCGCCCAAGGGGCGCGCCGAACGCGAGCGCCCGGTCTCCGGCCTGGGCAAGCAACTGCGCATCCTCAACACCGGCTTGTCGATCAAGAAATACCCGATGTGCTATGCCACGCACCGCGTGATCGACGCGGTGCTCGACCTCGCCGCGGCCAACGACGTGAAGGCGCAGGACATCAAACAGGTCGACGCCACCATAGGCGTGGCGCAGGCCTCGATGCTGCGCAACCATGCGCCCGCAACCGGGCTCGAAGCCAAGTTCAGCCTGGAATTCGCCGTCGCCTCCGCGCTGGTCGCGCGCAAAGTCGGGCTGGCGCAGCTCACCGACAAATTCGTGGCCGAGGCGCCGGTGCGTGAGGCGATGGGCAAGGTGAAAATCGCTACCGTGGACACGAGCTGCCCGATCGAGCCGATATTCTCGCTGACCGACCGCGTGGTACTGGAACTGAAAGACGGACGCAAACTCGATTCGGGGGAGGTACGCTTTGCGCGCGGCAACGCCAAGCTGCCGCTCAAGGACGAGGAACTCAAGACGAAATTCCTCGACTGCGCTGCGGGCGCGGGCAAGCTTGATGCAGGCGGCTTGTACCGGGCCTTAACCAAGCTGGGCGAACAGGCGAGCTTGCGCCAGCTCGGGGTGAGCACCGTGGCCGCCTGACCGATCCTGCTAGCCAGAAACGGGAAATGGGCCCAGACTAAAGCGCTATTCAATCGCAGTTCAATTGGAGGTTTCCATGAGTCACGCAAGCATGCTGAAGACCAGACGGGCAAAGCAAAGAACCAGGAAGGATCTCGCGGGGATCGCCAAGCACGCGAAGAAGGCGAAGCGGGAGGAGGTCAAGGCGGCCGCCGCGGACGCCGCGAAGAAGCAGTCCAGCTAGTCCTCATGGCGACGCCCAATGCGATCGATCTGAGCCACAAGCAAGCGCTGGATGCCGTGCTGCTGAAACTCCCGGGTGTGGAAGCGGGAGAGATGACCGGCCTGTTCGCCTATTTCGTCGGCAAGAGGATGTTCGCCTGCGTCTGCAATGGTGGCGTAGGGGTAAGGCTCTCCGCCGCCGCCGCCGCAAATCTGCAGTTCTCCAAGGACAATGTCGTCCCGTTCGAACCCAAGGGCAGGAAGAGCACCCGGGAATGGATACAGATCAATCACGCGGATTCCGCCGATTACGCGAACGATCTGGAAATCTTTGAGTCCTCCATCGCGTTCGTCCGGGCCGCAAAGGGCTAGACTGCGATGAAATACCGGGTGGACCACCTGAGCGCGGCCGCCTGGTCCTGATTCGTGACGCTCAGTCATGACCCGCGCGCCGGCCCTTTCGCGCGCGGGAGAGATCGCTCCATAATCCGACGACAGCGACTACGAAGGGCAGGATCAGCAGGAACAGGAAGCTTCGATCGAGCGACTGAAACCATTGGGCCCAAATGCGGTAGTCGAACATTTCGAGCGCCGACTGCGGTACCGCGCGGAAGCAGAAAACGGCAACAATTGTCGGCGGCAGCGCCGCAAAGAAGAGCCCCAGGGGATTGATCGACTGCTCGTCGAAGGAGTTCTTCAGAATCGCGAAGCCCGCCGGGTTCGGCGCATTGGCGATGACCGTGAGTCCGCCTCCGGTGACGGCACCGGCAACCAAGGCGTACTTGAACTCGTCGGTTACGCCGCTGACCAAGGATCCCAGATAGGTCAGCGCCGCATTGTCGGTGATCGCCGTCAATGCCGTCGCGCCGTAATACAGCGTCGTTTCGTTGAGGCTGGACAAGACCGCCTGCAGCCACCATTGCTGCTGCCCGCCAAGAACCACGAGTCCGGCCAGGAAAAACGCCACCATGAGCCCCTCGCGCAGCATCAGGCCGTCGTGATGCCTCTTGTACGCCTCGGCCAGTCCGAGAAACAACAGAAACAGGCCCACGAACATCTCGGGATGGTGACTGGTGGCCACGACTCCGGCCAGAATCGCAAGATTGACCAGGACGAAAGCAGCAGGCGCGCGCGTCCTGGTGCCATGCACGTTGGCGTTGGCCTTCTGCGTGAGTTCCTTTTTGAACAAAAGCGTCAGGACTAGCGCGTTGGTCGCGACTGCGACGAGCGCCTTCCAGCCGAACATGGAGAATACCGTTCCCGTGTCCCATCCCCATTTCGCCGCGACCATGAGTATCGGCGGCGCGGCAAAATTGGTCAGCGTCCCGCCTATGGACACGTTGACGAAAAGCACCCCCAGGGTCAGATACTTCAGTCTGTTCGAGGCCTGGCGGGAGAAAATCACGTCGCGCAGCATCAGTGCCGCCAGGGTCATCGCAGCAGGTTCGGTGACGAAGGAACCGAACAGCGGCACCACCGACAGGGCAAGAAAATAGTAGGCCACGGCGGCCGGCAGCGGAACGACCAGCGCCAGCCGCCTGACCGCGTCCGACACGAGCTGCAGGATCGGTTTGCTCGCCGCAATCACCATGATGACGAACACGAACATGGGCTCGACGAAGCGGCTCTGGTCGAGATAATCGGACGCCGCCCCCCAACCCAGCGCCGCGGCCATGAAGACCAACAGCACGAAGGACCAAAAGCCGAAGACGGTCTCAACCTCGCCCAGCAGATGCCACAAGCCTGCGTGGCCGGGCCGCGTGTGCGCGAGATGCTCGAAATATTTGGTGGAAAAGGTATGCAGGATGGCCAGGCCGAACAGCGTGGCCCCGGTTAACTCGATCCAGGTGACAGCGATCATCGTTTGCATGGAGCTGCCTCTCTTGAAGAATGCCAGGAGCCCCGATATTAGAGTCGGCCGCACACGATGAAAATTCGCATTTTGACGTAAGCAAATTTACGTACTTGCCATCGACGACCTCCGGTCCCATCATTAGACATTCCCGGTCGAACGATGCGTAACGTATTGATGCTGGCTGATCTCTCAATGTTCGGATCGCGCCGTTCGCTTGCTGCGCACGTCAGGGATGCGGTCCTGTTCGCTGTGTGCTATGTGGCGCTTGACTGGGCGAGCTACATCTACCCGCTCGGTCCGTTCAATATCACGCCCTGGAATCCTCCGCCTGCGCTCAGCATCGTCTGGATGATGCTCGGCGGCTTGGGTTACGCACCCGTTATATTCGGCACCATCTTCATTGCCGACATCATCATCCGGCAGGCACCCGGAGGTATCCTGATCACAGCGCTGACCTCGCTGGTGCTGG
Organism: Pseudomonadota bacterium; assembly: GCA_021811085.1. Lineage (GTDB taxonomy): Bacteria > Pseudomonadota > Gammaproteobacteria > Burkholderiales > SG8-39 > 2-12-FULL-64-23. The sequence continues at coordinate 112,511 of JAJZPQ010000001.1, forward strand.
CCGGGGGCTACACCGCAATCGCGGGAACGCTGCGCTATTTCCTCAAATCCGATTCGAGGCTCGGCGACACGCGGCAGTTATGGATTTTTGTCGCCGTTACGACGAGCGGAACTGTGATCGTCGGGACTCTCTACGTCGGGCTGCTGTGGGCGAATGGCTTTCTCGTCGGCGAGTTGTTCAGCGCCGCCGTGTTCCGGTTCTGGCTCGGCGATGCGGTAGGCGTGCTGATTACCGCGCCCCTGCTGTTGCTGGCTGCGGATAACGCCGCACGTGAGCATTTGCGCAATTTCCTGCGCAAACCCGATACTCCCCTCCAGTTCGCGGTGATGGTGGCGACGGTGTATTTCGTATTCAAGGGTGCGGGCGGCGATCCGTCGAAGTTTTTCTATCTCCTGTTCCTGCCGCTGATCTGGATCGCTTTGCGCGGCGGGTTCGTCGGCGCTGCGCTGGCCTCCGGCGTGGTCCAGCTTGGCGTGGTCTTGGGTTCCCACGGCGGGCCGGTGCACTCGCTGGCGCTGGTCGAATTGCAGGCACTGGTGGCCGCGCTCTCGCTTACCGGGCTGTTTCTCGGCGTCATGGTCGACGAGCGGGAGCGGGCAACGGAAAGCCTCAAGGCGTCGCTGCGGCTCGCCGCGGCGGGTGAGATGGCCGGTGCCATCGCCCACGAAATCAATCAGCCGCTAGCCGCGCTGAGCAACTACGGCAGGGCCTGCCAGCTCTTTCTGGAGCGCGGCGAAGGCAAGATTCCCTATGCCGAGCTCAACGCCACGATTGAAAAGATGCTGGGTGAGTCCAAGCGCGCCGCCGAGGTGGTGGGCCGCCTGCGGGATTTCTTCCGGAGCGGGACCACGCGCCTGGAACACGTGACGGTGGAAAGCCTGCTGGCAAGGGCGCAGCGCATCGGCAGCAAGCTCGACCCGACCGGCGAGGCCGATTTCAGGATCGAGAACAACGCGGGCACAACGGTGTTGCTGGCGGATCGACTGCAAATCGAATTGGTCCTGCGCAATTTGATTGCAAATGCGTTCGAGGCGATAGCCAATCTGCCAAAGGGAGAGAAAGGCGTCACAGTTTCGGCCCAGAGCGTAGAGGCGGGCCAGATTCTGTTCCGGGTTAGGGATAGCGGGCCGGGACTCACGCCTTCGGCACGCAAGCTGTTGTTCGAACCCTTCTCGACCACCAAGCCCATGGGAATGGGATTGGGTCTGGCCATAAGCCAGGCGATCGCCGAAGCGCACGGCGGATCGCTCAGTGCCGCGCGCACCAAACACGGCGAATTTCACCTGCTGCTTCCAGGACTTGCGGCCGATGAGTAGCCCGGTTCATGACGTTCTCACCGTCTATATCGTCGAGGACGATGCCGCCATGCGCGACTCGCTGTCGCTGATGCTTGGGCTCCTGGGTTTTCGCACGGTATCGTTCGAAAGCGCCGAAGCGTTCCTCGACACGTATCGGGACCAATGGGCCGGCTGCGTGGTGGCAGACCTCCGGCTTCCGGGAATGAGCGGAATCGAGCTGCAGGCAGACCTGCGTGCGAGAGGGAAGAAACTGCCCTTTGTGATTATCACCGGACACGGGGACGTGAAATCGGCCCGTGCCGCATTCCAATCGGAAGCGGTCGATTTCATCGAAAAGCCGTTCGATGAAGCGGAGCTGCGGCTGGCGATCGAAAAGGGCTTCGAGCGGGAGTCCAAGCGCATTCAGAGCGCGGAAACCGGCAACGACCAGACATTGCGGCTGGCGAAGCTGACGCAGCGCGAGCGCGAAGTTCTGGAACTGGTCGGGAAAGGACTGCATGCGAAGGAAATCGCAGCCTCGCTCAACATCAGCGCGCGTACGGTCGAGGTGCACAAGGCCCGCCTGATGGCCAAACTCGAAGCACGCAACGTTTCCGAGCTGGTCCGGTTCGCGCTCGCCGCGGAGAAGGGGTAGCTCGATGCGGCAGCGCGAGAAGGGGACCTCTCAAATTCCGTCGCGGCGCACGCAGGCTCGCGCGCCCCGTTCAATACGAGCGCGGCATGCCGAGGATGTGCTCGCCGATGTAGGACAGCACCAGGTTGGTCGAGATCGGCGCGATCTGAAACAGGCGCGTCTCGCGCCATTTTCGCTCGACGTCGTATTCGCGCGCGTAGCCGAAGCCGCCGTGGGTCTGCATGCAGGCTTCGGCCGCATGCCAGGCCGCTTCCGAGGCGAGCAGCTTGCCCAGGTTGGCTTCGTCGCCGCAGGGCAGGCCGGCCTGAAACAGTGCCGCGGCTTTGCGCAGCATCAGGTCCGCCGCCTGGGTTTCGGCGTAGGCGCGCGCGATCGGGAACTGCACGCCCTGGTTCTGTCCGATCGGCCGGTCGAACACCACGCGCTCTGTCGCGTAGGCCACCGCCTTCTGCGTGAACCAGCGCGCGTCGCCGAGCGCTTCGCAGGACACGAGAATGCGCTCGGCGTTCATGCCGTCGAGGATGTATTTGAAGCCCCTGCCCTCTTCGCCGATCAGGTTCTCCGCGGGCACGCGCGCGCCGTCGAAGAACACCTCGGTGGCGTTGTGGTTGACCATCGCCGGCAGGGGCTTGATTTCCAGGCCCTTGCCGCGGCAGTCGCGGATGTCGAGCAGGAACACCGACAGGCCGTCGGTTTTCTTTTTTACCTGGTCCACGGGCGTGGTGCGCGCGAGCAGCAGCATGAGGTCGGAGTGCAGCGCGCGCGAGGTCCACACCTTCTGACCGTAGATCAGGTAGTGGTCGCCTTGCCGCACCGCGCGCGTCTTCAGCTTGGTGGTGTCGGTGCCGGTGGTCGGTTCGGTCACGCCGAAGGCCTGCAGCCGCAGCGCGCCGCTCGCGATCTGCGGCAGGTATTGCGTCTTCTGCCTCGCGTTGCCGTGGCGCAGCAGCGTGCCCATGATGTACATCTGCGCGTGGCAGGCGCCGGCGTTGCAGCCGGAGGCATGAATCTCCTCCAGGATCGCGGCGGCCGCGCGCAAGGGGAGGCCCGCGCCGCCGTATTCCTCCGGAATCAGCGCCGCGAGGTAACCGGCCTCGGTCAGCGCGCGCACAAACTCGGTCGGGTAGGCTTCGCGCGCCTCCAGTTCGCGCCAATAAGCGCCCGGGAATTGCGCGCAAATGCGGCGCACGCTATCGCGGATTTCGGGAAAGTCCTCGCCCAGCGCGAAGCTCACGTCCTCAATTCTTGGTGCGGCACCCATGTCCGGCGTTCCTCTTGTCTATCTGCCTATGCCGCGCGGCGCGCGCTTGCAGGCACATAATTGCGCGGCAGGCCGGCGCGCGCGAGCGCGCCGTGCATCTCGATGTCGGGCAGGGCGGCGCGCACGATTTCGCGCACGGCGAGCAGCTTCTCCAGGTCGACGCCGGTGGTGAGCCCCATCGAATCGAGCATGAAGCACAGGTCGTCCATCACGATATTGCCGGTCGCACCCGGCGCGAACGGGCAGCCGCCCAGGCCCGCGAGCGAAGCATCGAAGGCCCGCACGCCGCATTCGAGCGCGGCATCGACGTTGGCGAGCCCCGTGCCGCGCGTATTGTGGAAATGCGCCGCCACGGGCAGCTTGCCCACCGCCGCCGTCACCGCGCGGAATACCGCGCGCACCTGCGCCGGATCGCCGTAGCCGACGGTGTCGGCCACCACCAGTTCGTCGGCGCCGGCCTCGGCCAACTGCACTGCATACTTGACCACGTCGTCCACCGGCACCCGCCCTTCGTAAGAGCAGCCCAGCGCCGTGGACAGCCCGCCGACGATCAGCGGCCGCTCGAGCGCGGGCTTGGCGCGCACGAGTTCGACGATGCGCCTGAAGTCGGCGACCGACTCCTCGCGTTCGCGCCGCACGTTCTTGAGGTTGTGCGTCTTGCTCACCGACATGACGAAATTGAGCTTGTGCACGCCCAGCGCGAGGCCGCGTTCCGCGCCCTTGGAATTCGGGATCAGCGCCGCGACCGTGAGTCCCGGGACGGCGAGCGCGCGCCGCGTGACTTTCTCGGCATCGACGAACTGCGGGATCAGCTTCGGCGGCACGTAGGAAGTGACCTCGATTTCGCTCACGCCCGCCGCGGCCTCGGCCTCGATCCAGGCGATCTTGCTCGCGGTCGGCATGAACGTGGCGTGGATCTGCAGGCCGTCGCGCAAGCCCACTTCGCGCACGATGACGTCGACATTGTTCATTTCATTGTCCTTTGAATACAGGTTTGCGCTTTTCGTTGAACGCCTTGATGCCCTCGTAACGGTCCTCGGTTTCCACGAGGTGGTTGTACGCTTCGACTTCGAAGCGGTAGGCGGTCTTCAGTTCCATCTGCATGCCGAAGCGCACCGATTTCTTCACCTGGCGGATGGACAGCGGCGCGTTGCCGGCGATGGTGCGCGCGGTGTCGAGCACCTTGGGCATGAGTTCGCCCGGCTCGCAGATGTCGTTGACCACGCCCCAGGCTAGCGCCTGCTGTGCGGAAAACGGGCGCGCGGTCATGATGATCTCCTTGGCGCGGCGCTCGCCCACGGCGCGCGGCAGGTTCTGCGTGCCGCCGGCGCCGGGCATGATGCCCAGGGTCACTTCGGTCAGCGCGAAGCGCGCAGTCTTGACCGCATAGGCGAAGTCGCAGGAGAGCACGGCTTCGAAACCGCCGGCATAGGCATGGCCGTTGACCGCTGCGATCACCGGCACGGGCAGGTCGGTCATCGCCCAATAATGGCGCTCGAACAGTTCGTGCTGGCGCCGCCATTGTTCGCGCGTCATGCCGTTCCTTTCCTTCAGGTCGGCGCCGGCGCAGAACACCCGGTCGCCCGCGCCGGTGAGCACGACGCAGCGCACGTCGCCCGCGTCTTCGGTCAGGCGCGTCCACAGGTCGATGAAATCGCGCCCCATCTGGGTGTTGAGCGCATTCGCGACCTCGGGGCGGTTGAGCGTGACCAGCAGCACATGCGGCGCCGCGATCTCGGTCTTGAGGGTGGCATAGTCGGGCAGGTCCATAGTCGTCTCACTTGTCGGTTTTGAAAATTTCGTTGGTATGCTCGCCCAGCTTGGGCGGGCGGCCGCGGATCGCGGGGCGCTTGCCGTCGAAGCTGAGCGGCAGGCCGATGAACTTCATCGCGCTGTCGGGTACGTCCTGCATCAGGCCGAGCGCGCCGGTCTGTTCGTGCGCGATCATCTCGGCCACGTTCTGCACCGGGGCACAGGGAATGCCGGCCGCCTCGAGCAGGGCGGTCCACTCGGCGGTGCCGCGCTTTTTCATTTCCGTTTCGATCATGGCGTATAGCTCGCCCTGGTTCGCGACTCGCTTGGGGTTGGTGAGGAAACGCGCGTCTTCGCCCCATTCCGGGTGGCCGAGCACCTGCGCCAGCTTGCGGAACAGCGCTTCGCTGCCGGCGGCGACGACGAGGTCGCTGTCGCGCGTCGCATAGGCGCGATAGGGCACGATGCCGATCGCGCCCGAGCCCAGCCGCTTGGGCAATTCACCCGAGGCCTGATAGTTGGCGGCGAGCAGCGACATCCAGCCGGCCGCGGTTTCGAACAGCGACACGTCGACGACGCCGCCGCGGCCGGTCTCGGCGCGGCGCTTGAGCGCGGTCAGCATGCCGATCACCGCCCACATGCCGGTGCCGAGGTCGATGATGGAGGGGCCGACGCGCACCGGCGGCCGCCCTTCCTCGCCGGTGGTGCTCATGATGCCGCCGAAGGCCTGCATCAGCGGGTCGTAGCCCGGGCGGTCCTTGAGCGGGCCCCTGCTGCCGAACGCGCCGAGATTGCAGTAGATCAGCGCCGGCTTGTCCGCGCACAGCGCGGCGCCGTCGAGGCCGAGCTTCTCCACCTGGCCCGGGCGCATGTTCTGCAGCACGATGTCGGCGCGATCATGGATCAGGCGTTTGAGCGCGCCGAGCTGCGCCGCGTCGCGCAGATCGCACACCACGGATTTCTTGTTGCGGTTGAGCGGCTGGAACGTGGCCGACGCCCCCTCCCAGAACGGCGGCCCCCAATGGCGTGCATCGTCGCCTTCGGCTTTCTCCACCTTGATCACCTCTGCGCCGAGATCCGCGAGGATCTGGCCGGCAAAAGGCGCGGCGACGCTGTGGCCCAGCTCGATCACCGTCAGACCCGCGAGCGGTGTGCCGTTTTCATTCATGCCGGAGCGCTGCGTCACTTTTTCGGGCCGCCGAGGAAACTCTCGCCCCAGCGCGCGTAATCGGCTTCGCGGCTGACCTGCTGCATCAGCTGCGCCGAGGCCAGGTTCGCCAGCTTGGCCGGCGGCGTGCCCTCGCGCAGCGCTTTCATGGTTTCGCGCACCGCCGCCACCGCGGCCATGAACGGCTGATGCCCCTGCAGGCTGATGCGCACCCCGTGCTCGCCCAGAAACTCGCGGTCGTTCAGGTCGGCGCCGACGCCGCCGAGCACGATCGGAATCCTGCATTCGCCCGCGAGCGCTTCGAGCTGGGCGCGCGTGCGCACGCCGAGGAAGAACAGCGCGTCGACGCCCGCCGCGGCGTAGGCCCGCCCGCGTGCGAGCGCGTCCTCGAGGCCGCTGACCGCCATGGCGCTGGTGCGTCCGACGATGGCAAGGCGCGGATCGCGCCGCGCGGCGAGCGCGGCTTTCATCTTGCCTACGCCCTCGTCGATCGAAGTCAGCTTTATTGCGCCGCCTGCGCCGTAGGCCTGGGGCAGGACGGTGTCCTCTATGGTGAGCGCGGCGACGCCGGCGGTCTCGATCTCTTCCACCGTGCGCATGACGTTGAGCGCATTGCCGTAGCCGTGGTCCGCGTCCACCAACAGCGGCAACGTGCCGGCGCGGCAGATGCGACGCGCCTGCGCGGCGAATTCCGTCAACGTGATCAGCGTCTGGTCGGGCGCGCCCAGCACCGTCAGCGAGGCAACCGAGCCGGCGAACATGCCGAGCTCGAAGCCCAGGTCTGCCGCGATGCGGGCCGAGACCGGATCGAATACCGAAGCCGGATGGATGCAAGCCTTGCCCTCCAGTATTGCGCGCAAGCGCTCGCGCTGTTCAGTCCATCGCATGTTGTTCGGTGCCTTTGTGTGATTCGGGGTTTCGTCGCCGCTCAGTAAAAAGCCTGTTCTTCGAGCGTGAGCAGCGGGAATGCGCTCAGGGCCGCGCCGGTACTGACCGGAGGCGCCGGATGCAGATAGCTCCGGTCGAGGCCGGCCCAGGAGTTGACGCCGAGCAATCCGAGGCAGATGTGTATCTCCTGTTCCAGGATCTCGAGCAGGCGCACCAGACCCGCCTGTCCGCCCGCAGCCAGGCCGATGCATTGCATGCGGCCGATGCCGACCAGGCTCGCGCCGGCAGCGAGCGCCTTGACGATGTCCGTGCCGCGGTTGAATCCGCCGTCGATGATGATGGGGGTGCGTCCGCCGACCGCGGCGGCGATTTCGGGCAGCACGTCCATGGCGCCGCGGCCGTAATCGAGCTGGCGCCCGCCGTGATTCGAGACGTAGATCATGTCCACGCCGTGCTCCAGCGCGAGCGTGGCGTCCTCCGCCGTGGCGATGCCTTTGAGGATCAGCGGGAGCGCGAACTTGGCCTTGAGCCGGGCGACGTCGCTCCAGGTGAGCCGCGCCTGAAATTCCCGTTGCGGCATCGGGCCGCTGCGGCTGTGGCGTTTGGCCAGGTCGCGCTCGCGCCGGCTGTAATAGGCGGTATCGACGGTGAGGCAGAATGCGCCGTAGCCGGCCGCAATGGCGCGCTCGGCCATCGCATCGACCCAGGCGGCGTCGCCGCGCGTGTAGAGCTGGAACATGCGCAAGGCATCGGGCGCGGCCTGCGCCACGGCTTCCAGGCCCGGATCACACACCGAACTCAGCATGTGCGCCACGCCGAACTGCTGCGCTGCCTTGGCCGCCGCGCCGCCGCCTTCGGGCGCGAACAGCTCCAGGCCGCCGATAGGCGCGAGCACCAGCGGCAGGCGCAGCGTGCGCCCGAGGAATTTTGTCGAAGCATCGATATGGCTGACGTCGCGCAGCACGCGCGGGCGGAAGGCGAGGGAATCGAGCGCGAGCCGGTTGCGCCGGAGCGTCGTTTCGGTCTCGGCGCCGCCGACAATATAGTCCCAGTTGTCGTGGTTCAGTTTTTGCCGGGCTTTTTTGACCAGCTCGTGCAGCGTCAGAAATTGGGGTGCGGTCATCGTGATTTTGTTGAACGGCAGGGCCGCGGATGGATCTTGCACTTTACAAGACAATCGAATGTACGTACATTGAAACGCACGCCGGGTTCCGCTGTCAATCGAACCGGCGATAAAAACATAATTTTTTGAGGAGAGGACATGAAACGAGCATTGAGCACTATCGCGCTGGCGCTCGCCGGCGCGGCCGCACTGACGCTGCCGCATGGCACTGCTTTCGCACAGGAAAAAATGCGCGTGTCGCTGGATACCAACGCGACGCACGTGCGCAACAAGGGCACCGAGGCGTTCGCCGCCGAACTGAAAAAACACATCGGCGACAAGATCGCGGTCGAGATTTATCCCAGCGCGCAGCTGTTCCGCGACCGCGACATTCCCAAGGCGTTGCGCCAGAACGCGATCGAGATGGGCATCCCGGGTACCTGGCAGCTCGACGGCATCGAGCCCAACACGGCGATCCAGACGCTGCCGATGTTCTACGGCGTGGACGCCGATACCGTGCACAAGATCATGGACGGCAAGCTCGGCGACTTCCTCAACAAGCGCATGGAAGAGCGGCTCAAGGTCAAGATCCTGGGCAAGTGGATGGACCTCGGCTTCCAGCATTTCTACAGCGTGTCCAAGGCGATCAACAAATACGACGACTTGAAGGGCTTGAAAATCCGCTACCCCGGCGGCTCGGCCAACGCTGCGCGCATCAAGGCGCTCGGCGCCACGCCGACGCTGATTCCCTGGCCCGATCTGCCGCTCGCGCTGTCCCAGGGGGTGGTCGATGCCGTGACCACCACGCATGAGAGCTCCGTCACCGCGAAGCTGTGGGATTCCGGCCTCAAATACAGCTTCGAGGATTTCCAGTTCTTCGGCCAGTACGTGCCCATGGTGAGCCTGGACTTCTGGAACAAGCAGCCGAAGGCCGTGCAGGATGCGCTCAAGGCCTCCTGGGACGCCACGGTAGGGGAGCAGCGCAAGAATGCAGCCGAAGCGCAGCTGAAGGCGCGCGATATCCTGCTGCAGCATGGGATCAAGATCGCGAGTCCGTCGAAGGCGGAGATCACCGCCGCGAGAAAGCGTCTGATGACGACTCAGGCCGACTTGGTCAAGGACATGAAAATCGATGCCGACGCAGTGAAGATCGGCTTGGAGGAGCTGCGCGCGGCCGGGGTTGAGTATTGATGGGCGGCGCGCGACTCGACCGACGCTGATCTAGACGTGACTGTCAGCGCGCCCTCTGAGGTGCCGGGGCAGGCCAAGCTGTCTGCCGCCCTCGCCGAAAAGGCCGAGGCCGAGCTCGCGCCGCATGCGGCACCGCGCTCGGCCTGGACCAGGATCGAGGAGTCCGTGGTCGGCGGCCTGGCGCTGGCCGCGCTGCTGGTCTGCTCCTACAACGTGTTCGTGCGCTACTTCGTGCCGCGCTTCACCTGGGAGGCGTCGGACGAGGTGCAGGTCTATCTCGTGATCTGGGGGGTGTTCCTTGCGCTCGGCCTGGTTACCGCGGCCGATCGCCATGTCCGGGCGGATTTGTTCGTCGCCATGTTCCCGGCCGGTTTTCGCCGCTTCGTCGGCGTCTTCGGCGAACTGCTCGGACTCGCGTTCGCGCTGCTGCTGCTGGGCTACGGCACTGCCATCACCTGGCAGACCTGGTCCTACGGCGACGTCTCCACCACCGAGCTGCGCTTTCCGCTGTGGATCTATTCGGCGGCACTCCCGGTCGGCGCGCTGCTGATGAGCGTGGCTTATGTGCAGCGCTGCCTGAAGCTGCTGCGAAAGAAGACATGAAGCCTTGACCTTCGTCTTCCTCATCCTGTTTCTCGCGCTGCTGGTACTCGGCATTCCGATCTACCTCGCGATGGGCACGACCGGCGCGGTGATGTTCGGCTCGGAGGGCACGCTGCTCGCGTTCGCGCAGAAGCTCATCGACGAACTCAATTCGCAGACGCTGCTGGCGGTGCCGTATTTCGTGATCGCGGCCACGCTGATGGAGCGCGGCGGCGTGGCCAAGGCGCTGATCGGGGCCGCCGAGGCCTGGGTCGGCCAGGTGCGCGGCGGCCTCGGCCTGGTGTGCGTGTTCTCCTGCACCGTGTTCGCCGCGATGTGCGGCTCGTCGGTGGCGACCGCCATCGCCATGGGCACCATCCTGGTGCCGGCGATGCGCGCGCGCGGTTATGAACCGCGTTTCGCCGCGGGCATCGTCGGCGCCTCGGGCACGCTCGGCATCCTGATTCCGCCCAGCCTCGCCTTCGTCGTGTTCGGCGTGCTCGCCGACGAATCGATTCCGCGGCTGTTCCTCGCGGGCGTGGTGCCGGGTCTGATCCAGGCTTCGCTGCTCGCGAGCTATATCTTCTGGTACAGCCATCGCCACAATTACGCGCGCGGCGAGCGCCTGCCCGGTGCCGAGCGCCTGCGCCGCACCGTCTACGCGATACCGGCGTTCATGGTGCCGGTGATCGTGCTCGGCGGGCTGTACAGCGGCATCGTCACGCTGACCGAATCGGCCGCGCTGTCGGCGGTGGTGGCGATCGTGCTGTCGCTGTTCGTCTATCGCGGCATGCGCATGCGCGAATTGTTGCCGGTGCTGGCCGATGCGATCCGCAACGCCGCGGCGATCATGATCATCATCGCGGTGGCGCTCGCGTTCGGCCACTGGATCACGGAGACCGGCATCGCCACGCGCGCGGTGGAACTGGTTACCGAGTGGCGCATCCAGGGCTGGCAGTTCCTGGTGGTGGTCAACATCGTGCTGCTGATCCTGGGCATGTTCCTGGAAGTGTTCTCGGTGATGTTGCTGACGCTGCCGGTGATTATTCCGATGCTGAAGCCGCTGGGCATCGATCCGATTCATTTCGGCGTGGTCATGGTGATCAATATGGAACTCGCGCTGCTCACGCCGCCGGTCGGACTGAACCTGTTCGTGATCGCGAACATCTCGCGCACGCCGCTGGCCGAGGTGGTGCGCGGCACGCTGCCTTTCATCGTGCTCATGCTCGGCTTGCTGCTGTTGATCACCTATGTGCCGATAATTTCAACCTGGCTGCCGCATCTGCTGATGCACTGAGGTTCATGCGGTCACGGCGCGCCTGAGCGCGGCAGCGCGGTCGGTCTTCTCCCAGGTGAAGTCCGGAAGCTCGCGCCCGAAGTGACCGTACACCGAGGTCTGCGCGTAGATCGGACGCTGCAGATCGAGCGCCGCGATGATGCCCGCGGGCGTGAAATCGAAAAATGCGCGCATGACCTCCTCCAGCATCGCCTCGTCCACGCTGCACGTGCCGTGGGTATCGAGGCCGACGCACAGCGGCTCGGGTACGCCGATGGCATAGGCGAGCTGCAGCGTGCAGCGGCGCGCGAGTCGCGCCGCCACCACCTGCTTCGCCGCGTAGCGCGCCATGTACGCCGCGGAGCGGTCGACCTTGGTCGGATCCTTGCCGGAAAAGCTGCCGCCGCCGTGCGCGCAGCTGCCGCCGTAGCTGTCGACGATGATCTTCCTGCCGGTGAGCCCGGTGTCGCCCTTGGGGCCGCCGACGACGAAGCGTCCGGTGGGATTGATCAGGCACTCGAAGCGGGGCGAGCGCAACTGCGCCGGGATCGCAGCCTCGATGATTTCGCGGCGCACGGCGCGGCGCAATGCGTCCAGGCCGACCCCGCGCGCATGCTGGGTGGAGAGCACGACCTTTTCCACTGCCAGGGCGCCGCCGTCCTCGCAGCGCAGCGTCACCTGCGCTTTTGCGTCCGGGCGCAGCCATGGCAGGGCACCCGATCTTCTGACCTCGGCCTGGCGCCGCACCAGCGCATGCGCGAGCAACGGGGCGAGCGGCATCAGCTGCGGCGTCTCGTCACAGGCGAAACCGAACATCATGCCCTGGTCGCCGGCGCCGATCACGCCGCCGCCGCGGCTCACTCCCTGGTCGATGTCGGGCGACTGCCGATTGAAGGCGAGCCTCACTTCGACCGCATCCGGATCGCAACCGGTGTCGGCGTCCTCGGTGCTGGCGCGATAGCCGATTCGGCGCAGCGTCTGGCGCACGATGTCGGCGGCTCCGGCTTCGATCGCGCTGAACACGGGCGCGGCGGTCCTGAATTCGCCGGCCACGACGATGAGGCGGTGGGTGACGAAGGCCTGGCAGGATACGTGCGCCGCCGAATCTTCGCGCAGGAACGCGTCGAGAACCGCGTCCGAGATTTGATCGGCGATCTTGTCCGGATGGCCTTCGGACACCGATTCGGAGGTGAACAGACGGCTGCGCATGAGCCCCCGCAACGCTTAATCGACGCTGCGCAAAAACGGCTTCGGCTTGGCGATGCCGAAGCCCTGCGCATAATCGACGCCGGCCGCCCGCAGCAGCTCCAGACCGTCGTCGCTCTCGACCATTTCTGCGATGGTGCGCATCCCGATTACCTTGCTCACGCGCTGTATCGCGCGTACTTTGGCCAGCGCCTCCGGCACGCGCAGGATCTGCAGAATGATGCTGCCGTCAATCTTGAGGAAATCCAGCGGCAGCGCCTTGACGTGCTCGAAGCCGATGCCGCCGCGGCCAAATCCGTCGAGCGTGATGCGGCAGCCCAGCGGCTTGAGCTCGCGCGCACAGCGCGTGGCCTCGGGCAGACAGGCAAGCGCATCGCCGTCGTCTATCTCGAAGCACAGAGCCTGACCCGAGACGCGGCTATGCTCCAGGGTGCGCGCGACGAACTCCGGAAACGAGCGGTCCTCGATGGTGCTGCGTGCGAGGTTGATGCACAGTACCGCGGCGGCGGCCCCGTTTGCCGCCGCACCCGCCGCCGCGCGCGCGGCGATCGCCTTGCGCACTACGAAGCGGTCGATGTCGGGCATCATGTTGAAGCGCTCGGCAATGGGCAGGAAAGTGCCCGGCGGCACCATGTTGCGTTCCTCGTCGTGCATGCGGATGAGCAGTTCTTGCATGGTCTTGAGCTGCGCATCGGCGCCCAGGGCGACGATGTCCTGTGCATACAGATCGAAGCCGTCGTGCTGGATCGCATCGAGGATGCGCTCGCGCGGATTGCCCCAGCCGCTCAGCTCCTCAGTAAGCGAACTGAGGTAGACCGCGTTGCCGCTTTCGTCGGCAATCATGAGCTTGGTCGCGCCATGCCGCGCTGCGCCTGTTGCGTCCACCTCTGGCGCATGCTCCGCCGCCGCGGCGGGCGCCTGCTCCTCCTTGATCAGCAACAGTGCGCCGCCGACCGCATTGGCGGCGTCGCGCCGCGGAAAGCACTCAGCCGTGACGCGCTGCTCGCTGCCGTCGCGCCGCAGCAGGGTCAGCGCGAGCTGACCCGCGCGTCCGGCGAGTGCATCGAGCAGCAGCGGGCGCAGCAGTTCGGCGTTGCGCGGCGGCAGCGCGTCTTCGAATGCGAAACCGTCGATGCGCTCTGAGGGCACGCCGGTCCAGGCGGAAAATGCGCGTGTATGGAAACGGTAACGCCGGCTTTGATCGACATAAGCCGCGATTTCTCCGAGGTGCAGCCCGAGCATCGCCAGCATGCTTTCCGCGGCGAGCTTGCCGCGCGCCGCGCCCTGGTGCGCTTCAGCTTCGCGCGTGAGGCGCGCGCGATCCTGCTGGTGCAGTGCAAGTTCGCGCTCCAGCTGCTCGCGCGTTCCGCGATGCTGCTCGATTTCCGCGCTCAGGCGCTGTCTGAAATGCGCGACTTCGGCCGTGCGCCGCGCCATGCGCCAGCCGCTTTTCCAGGTGGCGCTGACCAGCGACAGCACCGAGGCGAACAGAATGCCGGCGAGGAACGTGACCCATTGCCAGTCGAAATCGGTGAAGAACATCGTGATCACCAGCAGCACGATCAGGATCAGCGTGAATACCGAGGGCAGCAGTACGCGCAGCAGCGGTCCTAGGCGCAGGCGTCGGCGTAGGCGTTCGTTGGGCTCGGTCATGGCGTTTCGCTTTCGAGCGCGCGCCCGCGCTCCCGCGGCAGGGCACAGGAAAGCTGCGCCACGGGGCACTGGGCGGCGTGGATCCGATTCGAAGGGGATATTGTAGCCTGCGCCAAGGTAGTCCGAGCCAACGGGGCGTTCACGCCGGCTCCAGACCGAGGCGGCGCGCCAGCGCAGCCGCTTCGGGCGCGGCGACGCCGCGCTCCGCGTCGATGGTCATCGTGTACCCGGCCTCCTCCGGCGCGGGCGCTTGCGCGCGCGCCATCTGGAGATCGAGCACGGCGAGACCGGCCTCGGAGGCGTCGCGCGCTTCGTGCTCGCGCGCGCGCACGCGCTGGCGCAGCGTGGCCGGCGAAGCGCTGCACGCGGCGATGACAAAGCGCGCGCCTGCGTCGCGCGCCAGCGCGGCAAAGCGGTCGCGCTCGGCGCGTTGCAGAAAAGCCGCGTCGACGATGACCGGATAGCGCGCCGCGAGCGCGCCGCGCGCAAGCTCGCGCAGGCGCGCATAGGTGCGCTCATTCGCCTCCGGCGCATACAGACCCGCGCCCAGCCCCGAGTCCGAGCGCGCCTGCGGCGCGATGCCAAACAGGCGTTTGCGCTCCACGTCCGAGCGCAGGCGCACCGCGCCCAGCGCTTCGAGCAGGCTCTGCGCGACGGTGGTTTTGCCCGAGCCCGACAGTCCGTGCATGATCAGCAGCGCTGCGTGCGCGTGCGTGCTCAGGCGCGCAGCCAGCTGCAGGCGGCGCCGGTAGGCGTGCTCGACCTCGCCCCTGTCTTCGCGCGCAAGGTCCGTCTGATGCGCCCGCAGGCAGGATACTTTCGCGCGTACCAGCGCGCGATAGACGAGGTAGAAACGCAGCACGCGCAGGCCGCCGTAGTCGCCGGTTACTTCCAGATAGGCATTGAGAAAGCGAAACGCGAGCCGCGACAGCCCATGATCGAGCAAGTCCATCATCAGGAACGCAACTTCATTGATGACGTCGGTCCAGCGGAAGTCCGCGTTGAACTCGATGCAGTCGAACGGCGTAGGCACGCCGTCGAGCAATGCGATGTTGCCGAGGTGCAGGTCGCCATGGCATTCGCGCACCCAGCCGTCACGCTTGCGCACGGCGAATTCCGCCGAGAGTGCCGCGTATTCGCGCTCGGCCCAGTCGCGCAGCCGCGCGAGCAGCGCGATATCGGTCCTGGCGCTTGCGAGCGGCAGCATCTGGTCGAAGTTCTGCAGCGCCGGGGCAAGGATGCGCTGCGGACTGCCGTAGGCGTCGCTTGGGTCCGCACGCTCGATCTGCGCGTGAAACGCGGCGACGCCGCGCGCAAGCGCGTCGACGTGCGCAGGCAGGAGCGCGCCGCGCCGCGCCATGCGGTCGAGCAGGTGCTTCTGCTCGAAGCGGCGCATGCGCAGCGCATATTCGATCGGCGCGCCGCCACCGCCGATCACCGGCGCCGATGGGCTGCCGCCGATCGCGATCACGTCCAGGTACAGTGCGGGCGCGGTGCGCCGGTTCAAGCGCAGTTCTTCCTCGCAATAGTGGCGGCGCGCGGCGAGCGTGCTGAAATCCAGAAAGCCGAGGTTGACCGGTTTCTTGATCTTGTAGGCATAGTCACCGGCCAGCAGGATGCACGAGATGTGCGTTTGCAGCAGTTCGACGCGCTCGACCGCATGCGCATAGCGCGCAGGCTCGCGCAGCGCCGCGAGCAGCCGGTCCAGCGCGGCGGCGCCGCTGTCGTGCGCGGTGTCCAATCCGGGGCGGGTGGGCAAGGGCAATCTCCGAATGCGGTACTTCCTTGCGCTCAAGCTACTCCGCCTGCGCCGCGCCCGCTTGAGCAAGATCAAGCATGGGCAGCTGCGCCGGCGCCGGCTCGGCACCAAGACCCTGTGGCAATCATGGGTATGCATAGCGGGCGGATGTGGCATATTGCGGCTGCGGCAACGACAATAACAAGACATAAATAACTAAAAACTCAGGGTGGGGCTGGACGCATGAACGTAAAAGCCGAGTCGAAGGCGCTTGAGCCGCTGCGGCCTCAGGCCGTTCCCGGTTACCTGCAGGAAACCTACTGGTGGGCCTACGTCCACCCGAACGCGGTGAGTTTTTTCGAGCGGCAGTGGCTGGTCAATCTGATTCTGTGGGGCAACTTCGCGCGGCTGCGCGACGCCGCGTTGGCGGAGCTCGGGCGCGAAGTTCCAGGGCGCACGCTGCAGGTCGCCTGCGTCTATGGCAATTTTACCGAGCATCTTGCTGCGCGCGTGGCTCCGGGCGGCCAGCTCGACGTCGTCGATGTGCTGCCGATCCAGTTGCGCAATCTGCGCCAGAAACTTTCGCCCTTGGCGCCGGTAACGCTGCACCAGTACGACTCGACTGCGCTTGGCTTCGAGGGCGCGAGCTTCGATCAGGCGATCGTGTTTTTTCTGTTGCACGAACAGCCGGCGGCGGCGCGCAGGCAGACGCTGCGCGAAGCGCTGCGGGTGGTCAAACCCGGCGGCAAGCTGGTGCTGGTCGATTATCACCTGCCGCGCCGGCTGCATCCGCTGCGCTATCTGTTCCGGCCGGTGTTGCATGCGCTCGAGCCGTTCGCGCTCGATCTGTGGCGGCACGAGATCATGGAATGGCTGCCCGAGGGTGTGAGTGCGGCGCAGATACGCAAACAGACTTATTACGGCGGTCTCTATCAGAAGCTGGTGATCTCGGTGTAGTTCGCGACTGATCGCACCAAGCTTGACCTTGATCAAATGCGGCAGTGCTAGCCGGCGAACGGTTTATAGTATGATTCGCGTAGGGGGATAAGCTGCCGTAGCGCGGCCTAGTCCCGGACCCGCCCCCGCTGGGCTGATGCCAGCGCGCCGAGGCTTGCACCTTGGGCGGAGTTCTGAAGCGGCACGGGCCGCACACAGCGCGGCGTAAGCCGTGCGCCGCAAGCAGGCACTGGGTGCCACCGCAGCGTTAGGGTCTGTTAACGCTTATCGCATGAGACGCGTTGTCTCCAAATGCGGATGACTGCAAGGCGCGCGACGAAGCCAAGGGTGGTTCCCTTGGCGAGGAGCGCAACGCCGCAGGCGCCGCATTTGGAGGCAACCCGAAGGGATGGGGATAATTTGGGCGCATCGCGGCGTTGCTCGTCGCTTGTTTGGAATGACCAAACGGCACTCCTCGCGCCTTGCGCTGCATCCCAAATTATCCCCATCGCGCTCATGCGATAAGCGTTAACAGACCCTAAAGCGCGTTCCCAAGGGAAAATACGGAGAGCTATTGGCATGAACACACGAATGGCAAGCGACGAAGTCACCGACGACATCGCCGCGATCGAGATGCATCGACAGGGTACCGAGCAGGAATCGGGACTGGTGATGGCGTGCAGCGAGGCGCTGCGCAAATTGCAGGCTTTGCTTGAACAGGAGAAAGAAGCCCTGCGCTTGCACGGTCAGGAATCGGTGCATGCGATCAATGTCGAAGTGGTGGCCAACGAAATCAAGCGCGTGCAGTCCATGACCGGCGGCAAAGGCCAGGGCGCAATGCCCAGAAATGCGAATGCGCGGCCGCGAGGGCAGCAGCCGCCGCGTCCGGAGAAAGCACATAATGCCCCGAGGAATCGCGGCCGCAGGACCATGGGTCGCAGCGGTGGTCGCGGCGGTGGCCGCGGCGGCGGCGGTAACGGTGGCGGCGCGGGGCCCGGCGTTCGTTAGTTCATTTTCATGTTCGCGCCGATACCCTGCGGGAGCTTGCATGTCTGAAACGATAGACCTGTGGCAGGCCGAGCACAGGCATTTTTCCCGGCTGCTGGATCTCCTGGAACGGCAGGTCGCTGCGTTCCACGCGGACAATCAGCCGAATTTCGAGCTGATGCTCGATCTCGTAAGCTATCTGCGTTACTTTCCGGATCGCTATCATCATCCGCGCGAAGACGTGGGGTTCGCGCGCATGGCCGAGCGCGAGCCGCAACTCAAACCCATGGTCGAGCAGCTGTTGCAGGAGCATCGGGTGATTGCCGCCGCGGGCAGCGAATTGCTCAAATACCTCGAACAAGTCGTGGACGATGTGGTGGTTGAGCGCGCCAAAGTGGAAGCCGCGGCCGCGACCTACCTGGTGTATTACCGCCGCCACCTCGCGCTGGAAGACCGCGACATCGTGCCGCGCGCGGAGCAGCTGTTGACTCCGGCGGACTGGGAGGCGGTCATGGCCGCGATTCCGCACGGCCCGGACCCGCTGTTCGGCGAAGACTTCGAGCCGCGCTATAAAGAATTGCGCCGCCAGATCGCACTCGAATCAAAAGAGGCCTGACAGGGCCGTCATTCGCCGGCCCTTGTCGAGACGGCCAAGCGCACATTAGCGCAGCGGGGATACGATGAATCCAAAACATGCATTGCCCTCCTATCTGGAACCGGCTGGCGTCGGCTCCTGGGGTGTGTTCCTGCAGCAGGTCGACCGCGTCGCAGCGTCCATGGGCGAACTTGCCTATCTGCTGGAGACGCTGAAGCGGCCCAAGCGCATCCTCATCGTCGACGTTCCGATCAAGCGCGACGACGGCAGCGTCGCGCACTTCGAGGGCTATCGCGTGCAGCACAATGTCTCGCGTGGCCCGGGCAAGGGCGGCGTGCGTTTTCACCAGGATGTCACGCTGTCCGAGGTGATGGCGCTCGCCGGCTGGATGAGCATCAAGAACGCGGTCATCGGCGTGCCCTTCGGCGGCGCCAAGGGCGGTGTGCGCGTCGACCCGCGCTTGCTGTCGCAACGCGAGCTCGAGCACCTGACCCGGCGCTATACCAGCGAGATCGGCATCGTCATCGGCCCGGACAAGGACATCCCGGCACCCGATGTCAACACCAACGAAAAAATCATGGCCTGGATGATGGATACCTATTCCATCATGCACGGCGCGACTTCGACCGCGGTGGTCACGGGCAAACCGCTGTCGCTGGGCGGCAGCCGCGGGCGCCGCGACGCCACCGGGCGCGGCGTGTTCGTGTGCGGGCGCGTGGCCGCGGCCAAGATCGGCCTGCCCATCGCGGGCGCGCGCGTGTGCGTGCAGGGCTTCGGCAATGTCGGCAACGCCGCGGCGCGCTGTTTTGCCGAGGCCGGCGCCAAAGTGATCGCGGTGCAGACGGTAGAGGGTACGCTGCATGCTCCGTCAGGACTCGATGTCGCAAGGCTGGTCGCGCATCAGGACGCGCAGCGTCCGCTGGGCGAGTTTGCCGGTGCAACGATGATTCCGGATGCGGCATTCTGGGAAATCGAGTCGGAATTCCTGATTCCCGCTGCGCTGGAAAACCAGATCACTGACGCCAATGCCGGCCGGATACGCACGCGCGTGCTGCTCGAAGGGGCGAATGGCCCGACCACGCCGGAGGCCGACGATATCCTCGCCGCGAACGGCGTCGTGGTGGTGCCCGATGTGATCGCGAACGCCGGCGGCGTCACCGTGAGCTATTTCGAGTGGGTACAGGACATCTCCAGCTATTTCTGGTCCGAGGAAGAGGTCAACGGCAGGCTGGACAAAATCATGAGCGATGCTTTCAACGCGCTGTGGGAGGCCGCTACCGCGGCGCGCGTCACGCTGCGCACCTCGGCCTTCATCCTGGCCTGCCGGCGCATCCTCGAAGCGCGGCATTTGCGCGGCCTGTACCCTTAAGACGCGACTGCAGTAGGCGCAGGACGCAGCCCAAGCTGTCCTGCGAGGGTCTCCTTCCGCCGCGTTGCGCCATCGATGCGGCAATCTAAGTTCGTACCATCGAAGTGATCGGCCCAAACCCGAGACCGGACGCCGGCCCATCCCTACGCCCGCATCAGAACGCACGCGAGTAGCGCGCGTCTGGCGGTGCACGACCAATTTAGTCTGGAATTTCGCGGCGGCAACGGGCGTGAGCCAAGGTTCAATCCCGTGCAGGCAGAAACGCAGCGGGTTTGATCTACATCAAACCGCGTTTAGGTGCCACGGGTAATCTCCAGCTAGCATACTTATGGACTCAATGCAATTAGGGAAAACGTAGATAGGGTTAACGCTTATGCCGGTGGGGATGACGCAAATCGAGGTTCGGTCAACGTAGCAAATGGTCAAGGGCGCGACCCCATCCGGGGTCGCTCTAGCGGTTTCGCAAACGAGGGAGAAGCAGATGAAATCCAAGCTTTTTAGATGGGGACTTACGGCCTTGATGGTCGGCACGCTGGCGGCCTGCGGCGGTGGAGGCGGCGGCGATACTACGGCTGCGGCTCCTGGCACCGGTACGGGCACGGGTGGCGGCACCACGACTACCACCACGCCGACCGTCGCGGTTCCGACCGGTACTTCGCCCGTGACCTTGACGGCCGCCACCCCGGCGGCGACGTTCGCGGCGCTCACGCCGGCTGTACCGGCAGTCGCGGTGTCGATCAATAGCCCGCCCAAGGTCACCTTTTCGCTGACAGACGGCAACGGCAACCCGATCATCGGTTTCGGGAGCAAATCGCAAAGCGCGACTGCAACGGTCGCGAGCTATCCCAACCTCGCCTTCGGCTTGGCCAAGCTGGTTCCCGGCGCGAACGGCGCCCCGAGCAAGTGGGTCAACTACATCGTGACCACGGTGCCGACCTATAAAAGCGCGACCGACAAGACCATCGTCCCTGCCGCCCCCAGAGGGCCGATCTACGACCGAGAAGGAACATTGGTCGACAACGGCAACGGCACTTATACCTACACTTTCTACCGCGACATCACCAAGGTCAAGGACGAGGTCGCGGCAGCCACGCTGACTGCACCCAACGTCGCGGCGGATCTGGGCGATCTGACCTTCGATCCGAATGCGGTTCACCGCCTGACCATCGAGATTTCCGGCTACGCCCCGGGCACGGGCACCAACACTGCCGACGGCGTGCAAAAGACCGCCGGTGTTCGGATGGCAAATCCGGTCAACGTCATTTATGACTTCATCCCTGCCACCGGCAAAGCGGTGAGCGCCACGGATCCCTCGCGGGAAATCGTCGCGATTGCCAAGTGCAACGAGTGCCACGGCAAGCTCGCGATGCATGGGGCGGGGAAGATAGACACCAGATATTGCGTCGTTTGTCACACCGATCAGCGTAAATATGGCAGAAGTGAAGCGACGACCACTGCCACCGGCTATGACGCCACAAAGGGCACCTACCTGATCAATAGCATTACGATCGGCAACTTCCCCACCGAAATCCACAAAATTCACATGGGTAAGGAACTGACGAAGACCGGCTACAACTACGCCAACGTGCTGTTCAACGAAGTCACCTTTCCGCAGCCGATCACCAATTGCGTCAAATGCCATGATGGCTCGGCGACCTCTACCGCGAAGACCGCGAACGGCGACAACTGGAAGAGCGTGCCGACCCGGCTCGCCTGCGGCGCCTGCCACGACGGCATCAATTTCGCCACCGGCAAAGGCTTCACCTTGGCCGATGCGGCGGCGGGCAACACGACCAGTGTTGGCCACATCGGCGGCGCAAAAGCCGACGACAGCCAGTGCGCGCTGTGCCACGACGCAACGACCATCCCGGTCTACCATGTCACGGTCGATCCGACCGGCGCAAACGGCCGCGGCGGCTACCCGCTGAACACGGCAACGGACACGCCCACGGTGGGTTTCCCCGCGGGCCAAGGTCCTTCGATCCCGCTCGCCTCGCAGCTCAATCTGCCGTCCGGCGTGTACAAGATCAATTTCGAGATCAAGCAGGTCACAGTCGCCGGTGCAGCCGGCGCCAAGAAAGCGACCGTCGTCTATCGCATCCTGAAAGACGGCCAGCCGGTGACCTTGAATGCGACCGGCAACCTGATCACCGGAGTCGATGGCTCGCCCGGCATCTATATCGCCTACGCGACCGCGCAGGACGGCATCGCGGCTCCGGCCGATTGGAATGCGACCAAGAGCGCCTCAGTCAAGGCCATGCGCGACAAGACCGGCGGGAACTCGCAGACCGGCCCGGACGCCAGCGGCTTCTACACCGCGACGCTGGGCGCCACCATCCCGGATGACGCGAAGATGGTCACGGCGGCAGTTGGCGTCGATTACAACGGCTTCGTGCAACTGAATCATGCCGACTATCCGAAGGGCATCAGGCTGCGTGAGCCGCAATTCGTGATGAAAGTCGCGGATGGCTTCACGCCGCGCCGCAGCATCGTCGCCAACGCCAAGTGCAATCAGTGCCATGGTCAGCTGGGTATCAGCCCATCGTTCCATAGCGGTGCACGCAACAACGGCGAAGGCTGCGCAATTTGCCACGATGCCAACCGTGCTACGGGCCACGTCGGTGCAGCAAATGGCTTCGGCGGTGGCTGGTCGGTCGGCGTCAAGAGCCTGGTGCACTCTATCCACGCGTCGTCCAAGCGCGAGCAGGCGTTCAGCTACGAAGCCACCGCGGCGAATCCGAACGGCTTCAAGGAAGTCACGTATCCGGGCATCCTGAAGAACTGCGAAACCTGCCACGTGGCCGGTAGCTACGACTTCAGCGGGACGGCAAACAACGCCGCTCTGCCCTATCTGCTCTGGACCACAGAGGCGAAAGGGGACATGAGCAACCCGACGAACGCGGCTTCCATCGGGCTTTCACCTTGGGTGACGACCTTGGGCAAAGGGCAGATCGACTACAGGAGCGACAACCTAGTCAGCTCGCCGATCGCGTCGGCCTGTTTCGGTTGCCACGACAGCAGCCTCGCGGTTCAGCATATGCAGTCGAACGGCGGCACGCTCTATGCGCTGTTCTCGAGCGTATCCTCGCTCGGCACCACTGCAGCGCGTCCGGCTGTTGGTACCGCTTCGACCATGACGTTCACGAAGAGCGAGCAGTGCACGCTGTGCCACCTGTCGGGCAAGGTGGCGGACATCAAGGCCATGCATGCGAAGTAACAGCCTGACCGAAGTTTGGTCAGGCCAATAATGCCGGGGTGCGCTTAGGCGTGCCTCGGTACAAGTGGAGAAACACCGCAATAAACGACCCGGGGCGGCAACGCTACCGGGTCGTTTCTTTTTATGACGCCATAAGCGGCTCTTGCGATCGATTTGCTCGGCAGCTGCGATGGCCTCGAGCAATCGGCCATCGTCAGGCAGATGGGAAATCCAAGAGGGGGTTCCCAATTTCGTTGAACGCGGCGATCAATACTGGTTTCTGATCGAATAAGCTCCTGACGCGTAAGCGAGATTCGCGCTAGGGTGCCGGTGCGCCCAGATCACCGCGATGTCGTAAATGTGGGCGACCAAGGCAACGTTCGTCAAGTCGAGACCGAGCGTCAAATCGCCGTCGCGCGGATCCCATACGCGCTTTGTAGGCGCTCTTGCACCCAAACTGGCATTTGATCCAGATCAAGATGGTTTGGTTCCAAAGATGTACTTTTACACAAAGCCATTTTGCGAAAAACCAGCCAGAGGCAGCCCTTGACCAGTTGCCCGCAGCGAACCCTGACCGAAATTCATCATTTAACCTTGACCAGCTGAGGAGACCGAAGTGAAGATTCCTAACCTAATGAGCGAGAACAGGTCCACTTTACGGTGGATCAGTTGCGTCGCGGCGGGTCTGTTGACCGCCGCGCTAGCCGGTTGCGGCGGTGGCGGCGGAGGTGGCGACACCACGGCAGCCGCGGGCGGCACTGGCGGTACTACCACACCTCCTCCCACAACTACGGTCACTGCGCCAGCGGGCGTACCGCAAAATGGAACCAACTCGGTTGCCGCCACTACGGCGACAACTGCAGCCTGGACGGCACTTTCGCCGCAGGTCACGGTGTCCAGCGTCACCATCAACAGTCCTCCCGTCGTCAAATTCACGGTTAAGGATGCCGCCGGCAATCCGGTAGTGGGACTGGGCAATAAGTCCCTGAACGCAAGCACGGGCATTGTCGGCCTGACCAACCTCGGTTTCACCCTGGCCAAGCTGGTGCCTGGCAGCAATGGTGCGCCGAGCAAGTGGGTCAACTATCTGGTGTTTACCCCGGCAACCATTGCGCAGAAGACCGCCGTGCCCGCGACTGCGTCGTGCGATGCAGCGACCAATGCGACCTGGTGCGGCAGCTTTCCGACTTACGATAGGGAAGGCACGCTTATCGATTTCGGCGACGGCAGCTATCAATACACCTTCTACCGCAATCCCAAGGATGCGGCCACTATTGTCGCGAGCCTGATTGACTCCGCTGACGGCCTGTCGAAGAAAGCCGACCTTGGCGACGTGAGCTTCGATCCGACCGCGACCACCCGTCTGGGGATCCAGATCGGCGGCATCGCTCCTGGCACAGGCACCAATTACGTTGACGCCACCACATTTGCGCCGATCTCCGGCGGTCCGGCCAGAGTTGATATGGTTAACCCCGCAAATCTCGTGTATGACTTCCGGCCCGATGGCGCAACGGTTGCGAACACGCGCAATGTGGTCACAGTCGATTCCTGCAGCGATTGCCATGCCGGGAAAGTGCTGAATCACGTCAGCCGCAAGGACCCGAATTATTGCGCGACCTGCCACACCGACCAGATCAAGTACAGCTTCGATCAGGAAGCGCCCATGCTCGCGGACGGCATTACGTTCTCCGTGCAGACCGGAACGAATGCTCAGGTTCGCCCGAATCAGGCCGTCGTCAATGGCCGGGCCGTGGGTAACCTGCCCAATATGGTGCACAAGATTCACATGGGCGAGGGCCTAGTCAAACAAGGCTATCACTACAACAACGACGACCTGGGCCTGTTCAACGAGGTCAAGTTCCCGCAGGATATCCGCAATTGCACCAAGTGCCACGACGGTTCTGCGAACGCAACGCACAAGACTGCCGACGGCGACAACTGGAAGAACGTCCCGAGCCGGCTCGCCTGCGGCGCCTGCCACGACGGCATCAACTTTGCGACGGGCAAAGGCATTACGCTCGAGGATGCAGCTTTGATCGCTCTGGGCAAAACCCCGACCGGCGTTGGCCACATCGGCGGTGCAAAAGCCGACGACAGCCAGTGCGTGCTGTGCCATGACGCAACGACGATTCCGGTGTACCACACCCCGGTGACCCCGATCGCTGCTTCGATCCAGATCAGCGGTGTCGCCAGCGGTTATACGAATGCGGCATCGGTCGCGGCCAATCAAAACAACCTGCCGACAGGCGCGATCAAAGTCACCTATGACGTGAAGAGCGTCGCGCGCAACACGAGCAAGCAGCCGGTGATTGTGTTCCGCATCCTGCAAAACGGCGCGCGCGCCGACTTCAATACCTATAGCGCCACCGGCAAGACGGAGCTGTGGGACAATTACGTCGGCTCGCCGAGTGCGTATTTCGTGTATGCGGTGCCGCAGGATGGCATTACCGCTCCAGCCGATTTCAACGTCTCCGCGTCCGCTTCCGTCAAACGTTTGTGGAATGGCACGGCGACCGGCACCAGCGCCGGCACGTTGACTGGTCCGGATTCGAACGGCTACTACACGGCAACGCTGACCGGCGTGGTGATTCCCGACAGCGCGGTGATGCTCACGGGCGGTATCGGATTCACCTACGACTTGCCGAACAATCCGCCGCTGACCCAGACCAATTTGTCTGACTATCCGTACAATACGACCAGCAAGATCGGCGGTCTCATCGTGGCGGCGCCTACGGCGCAACTGGTTGCAAGCTCAGGCGCCGCAACGGGCGGCACCGGCGGTGCCTATACGGGGCGCCGGCAGATCGTGGAAAGCGCGCGTTGCAACAAGTGCCACGAGAAACTGGGTGTGTTTACCGAGGAAGCCTTCCACGCCGGGCAGCGCAACGACGCCAATACCTGCGCCTGGTGCCACCGGCCGAATCAAACCAGCAGCGGCTGGTCCGCGGATTCGGAAGTGTTCGTCCACGGTATCCACGCGGCGGACAAGCGCAGTGTGCCGTTCACCTGGCATGCGACCGATCCGTCCGACAATTTCTCCAACATTGGCTATCCGGGCGTACTGAAGAAATGCGAAACCTGCCACCTGCCGGGAACGTACGACTTCAGCGCGAGCGCGTCGGCCAGCGCTTTGCCGAATCGCTTGTACAGGACGGTGGCGACGGGCACGCTCGCTTCGACTGCAAGCAATGCGTTCACGTTCTCGCCTTACATTACCAAGGATAACAACTATGGCGCCGGCTTCACCTTTAACGCTGCTACCGGTGTCACCACTGCTGAAGCTGCAGGCACGACACTGGTGAACTCGCCGATCGCGGCAGCCTGCTTCTCCTGCCACGACACCGCTCTTGACAAGGACCACATTACGTCAAATGGCGGTTCGCTCTACGAAGCGCGCAGCACGGCGCTGGCCAAGACCGAGCAATGCACGCTGTGCCACCTGGCGGGCAAAGTGGCGGATATCAAGGTCATGCATGCGAAGTAAAGCGATCGAGGTTTGATCGTTGCAATGAAACCCGGGGCATGGCTAGCCATGCCCCGGAGCAAGCAGGACCAAGCGACCCGGGGCGGCGACGTCACCGGGTCGTGTTTTTTTGGCAATCGCCCCATGCTTCGTGTTGACAAGGGGTCGTATGTTTCCTATAAACGCTATTCGTATTCCATCTCGGGAGTTCTTTCATGCAAAACCGCATCATCAATTCCGTAGTGATTGCTCTCGCCTTGCTGCTGTCAGCGGGTGTTTCCGTGGCCGCCGAAAGCAAGGCAGGTACGCCGGCGGAAGCAAAGCCGGCCGCTAAGGCCAAAGCGCCCGAAAAGAACGCCAAGGCAAAACCTGCCAAGGCGGCCGCGAAAGTCAAACTCGTGGACATCAACAGCGCGAGCAAGGCGGAGCTGACGAAACTTCCGGGCATCGATGACGCGACGGCCGACAAGATCATCGCCGGCCGCCCGTACAACAGCAAAGCGCGCCTGGTCACAAACAAGATCATTACGACGGGCACATACGGGAATATCAAGCACCTAATCATCGCCAAACAGAAGTGAGTTCGGAGCGGGAAGTCAAGCCGGAATAATTCCAGAAAACGCAGTGACGCCGGCGTGTTGCTTGAATGCTGCGTTTATTTGCAAGATAAGCCAATCTGACATAGCATTCAGCGTGGTTTTTCGCTGTAGCGAGGCGGCTGCTGGACTTGGAGCTTTCGCAGGCTTTGCCAAGTCCCGGACGGTGTAGGGGCCGAGCGATTTGTGTAACGGGGACGCGCAAAGACTTTCTAAGCAGTGGGGGCAGCCAGTCCCCAAATAACGGGGTGGTCATGAGAAAAAATCGATCGTCATACCAATGGATCGACGTTGTTCCGCGAGCCGGGGATATTGCTAGAGGTCTGGTGGCGGGTTTGCTGGCCCTCGTGCTGGCTGGCTGCGGGGGCGGTGGTGGCGGTGGCGGCAGCACAGGAACCGCGGCCGGTCCCGGATCGGCGACGGGCGGAGCGGCGGCGCTCGCCGCGTCCACGGCACTGAACATGACGATCACCAGTGTGACGATCAACAGTCCGCCGGTGGTGAATTTCACCGTTACCAACGAAGCGGGCGTAGGCATGGCCGGCCTCACTGCGGCAGATCTGCGCTTCAACATCGCCAAGCTGGTGCCGGGATCGAACGGCGGCCCGAGCACCTGGCAAAATTACATCAACCGCGCCAACGGCGGTGCGGTGCAGGGCACGCAGGAGCGTTCAGCTGCCGGCTACGCTTTCGGCACCTTGGCGAACAACGGCAACGGCAGCTATACATATACCTTCGCTACCGACATCAAGACCGCTACTTGTCCTGCGCCGTGTACCGACGCCGACGGCAAGGCCCTCGATATCAGCTATCAACCGGGCCTGACGCACCGGGTCACGATCCAACAGGCCAACAGCACCTATCCGAAGAGTGCTGGGGTATACGATTTCGTGCCCTCTGGCGCCACGCTAACAACGACGCGCGATATCGTCTCCAACGCCAAATGCAACGCCTGCCATAGTCAGCTGAGCGCGCATGGCACGCGCGTCGACACCAAATTGTGCGTTACCTGCCATAACCCGGGCTCCTGGGTTGCCGGAGCGCCCAATACGCCTGTGGATTTCAAGGTAATGATCCACAAGATTCACGATGGCGACGCATTGCCGAGCGTGCTCGCCGGCACGCCGTATGTGGTCAACGGAACCAATTTCTCCTCGGTCGCGTTCCCGCAGGATGTGCGCAACTGCACCAAGTGCCATGACGGTACTCCGGGTGCGGCGAATGCAACCGCGCAGGGCGATAACTGGAAAATGCAACCGAGCATGGAGGCCTGCGGCGCCTGCCACGACGATGTCTACTTCGGTACAAAGCCGGATCCGGCCAAACCGTATCAGACGGTGGTGCACCCCGGCGGCGTGCAGACCGATAACAGCGCTTGCTCGACGTGCCACACGGCGGGCAAGTTTCCGGACGCCAAGGATATTATCGTGGCGCATAACTTCCCGACACGCTTCAAGGCGGCATCGGCGAAATTCCAGTACAACATTATCAGCGTCACACCGACGACGGCAGGTTCGAAGCCGGTCGTCACGTTCTCGGTCACGGATCCGACCAACGGCGACAAGCCCTACGACCTCAAAGCCGATCCGGCTTTCACGGCCACGGCAAGCGGCACGAGCCGACTGGCGGTCAGCATCGGCTGGAGTACAACGGACTTCGGCAACAGCAGCAGCGGCCAGAAATACGGCCAACCGATCAGCATCGACGCCCTGGCAACTTCGGTCGCCGGTGCCGCGGCCGGGACCTATACCGTGACTTCTCCGGTCGCGGTTCCCGCGGCGCAGACCGGCACGCTGCGTGTCACCATCGATGGCCACCCCGCGGGCGATGTCACCACGGCGGGAACGTTTACCGACCGGTTGAAAGTCAGGAGCGTGTTCAAGGATGCTGCGATCACTGGCAGCGTAACGGCGCGCCGGGTAGTCGTGGACGTCGCCAAATGCGACGTTTGCCATGGCGTGCTGAGTCTGCACGGAAATAATCGCACCGACGAGCCGAGTGTATGCGTTGTCTGCCACAATCCGGATGCGACCGATGCGGGCCGGCGTCCGGCTACATTGGGCGTGCTCACCGGCGGTGTGGACGGCAAGCTGGAGGAGTCGATCGACTTCAAGAGGATGATCCACGCGATCCATGCGGGACAAGCGAGCAACGGCGGATTCCGCACCAAGGGCATCGTCGTATATGGCTTCGGCGGCAGCGTGAACGACTTCAGCAAAGTCGTGTTCCCCGGAAAGCTGAACGATTGCTCGGTCTGCCATGCCGGCACTTCGTATCAATTGACGGGTACCTGGGCGGCGCCCGTGGCCAACGGCGTTGCCGGAAGCACCATCAGCACGGGCGCTTCTGCGACTGATCCTGCGGATAACCTGAGAATCACGCCCACCGCGGCGGTGTGCTCGTCGTGTCATGACAGCGCGGTAGCGCAGACGCACATGCAGGACAGCTTCAATGCCGGCAACTTCTCGGCGACGCAGGCGACCATCAAGGCTGCCGCGCCGGAAGCTTGCACCTTCTGCCACGGGCCGGGTAAAGCGCTCGACGTTCAGACGGTGCACGGTGTACAGTAAAAGCGAAGATCAACAAGAGCCATGCTAACGGACAGACAACGATGAAACTCAAGAAACCATTATTTGCAGCGCTGCTACTGTTGTCTGGTTTTGCGTTCAGCGCCGCCGCGGAGGATAAGCCTGCGGCGAAGGCCGCCGAGCCGCCGCCGGCGCCGATGAGCATGGGCACGGAATACACCGAGAAGGGCGCCGACACCTGCCTGCAGTGCCACGTCGAGGGCGGCGATTTTCCGGTGTACGAGATTTTCAAGACCAAGCACGGCAATCGCGCCGACAAGCGCACGCCCTTTGCCCCCGGGCACTTGCAATGCGAGGCCTGCCACGGCCCGGGCAAGAAGCATGCCGATAACGGCGGCGGCCCGGACGGCATCAACAGCCAGAAGCGCACTTCCTTCCTGACACCGCAGCAGCGCAACAAGTATTGCCTGGCATGCCACCAGAATGGCGCGCGCACCGGCTGGATCGCGAGCACGCACGACGCGAACAATGTCGCCTGCAGCGATTGCCACAAGATCCATGCCGAGCGCGATCCTGTGCTCACGAAAGCGACCCAACCGGATGTCTGCTACAAATGCCACAAGAAGGAACGCGCGGACTTTTCCAAGCCGTCGGCGCACCCGGTTCGATTCGGCACCATGACTTGCAGCGACTGCCACGCGCCGCATGGCGCGAATACGGCTGCCTTGCTGGTAAAGCCGACCGTGAATCAGACCTGCTACACCTGCCACGCGGAAAAGCGCGGGCCCTTCCTGTGGGAGCATGCGCCGGTGGCGGAGGACTGCACCTTGTGCCATTACCCGCACGGCTCGGTCAATCAATGGCGGCTGAAGAAGAATCCGCCGCTGCTGTGCCAGCAGTGCCATTCGGTGGCAGGGCACCCGTCAGTCGCGCGCACCAGCGCCTCGTTGCCTGGAGGCGCAGGCGGCGGGCAGGCCTTCCTGCTCGCAGGCAGCTGCCTCAATTGCCATTCGCAGATACACGGTTCGAACCATCCGTCCGGATATAAGCTGATGCGCTAGCCGGCGCGCGAACGACGATGCGAGCAGCGACGACGAGATAAACCGCACACAGGACAAGAACATGAAGACCTCAAATCAACTGCTACTGCTAGGCGTGCTGTCGGCGCTGTCATCGGCGACAGCGGCCGCGGCCGACGGCGCTGCCGCTGTCGATACCTCGCAGTGGAAATGCGAGTCCTGCAAATTCGAGCAGGGGGTCAGCGGGACGCTGGACGTGGGGGCGGGGACGGTTTCGGACAAGTCGGCCGAATTCGGCCAATACAACGGCCTGCAAAAGAAAGGTGGATTTTTCATCGGCGGCGCCTCGGTGCGCTCGCGCGGCGCGGACGGAACCTACTGGAATCTCGATGCATCGAATCTCGGCCTGGACACGCGCTCCGTCGATGCCGAGGGCGGAAAGCAGGGCAGTTATAAGCTGCGGCTGAAGTATGACGAGACGCCGCACCGCATCTGGGACGGTGCGCTGACGCCTTTCGCCGGCAGCGGCGGCGCGTCGCTGACCCTGCCCGCAGGTTTCGCCGCGGCCACGACCGCCGGCATGCCTTTGGCCGGCCAGCTCAACCAGGTCGACCTGGCCACGCAAAGAAAGCAAGTGGGCGTGGGCGGATCCTGGATCCCCAACACGAACTGGGAATACGCATTCAATTATCGCCACGAGACGCGCGATGGCAACAAGGCGACGGCCGGCTCGTTCTTCGTCAATTCCACCCAGCTGATCGAACCCACGGACTATGTGACCGATCAGGTGGACGCATCCGCTTCCTACGCCAGCAAGAAATTTCAGCTGAAATTTGCCTATTACGGATCGAAGTTCACCAACAGCAACCACTCGTTGACTTGGGCTGACCCCTACGGTACGGCCGCTTTTCTTGGGACGTTTCCCGGCGCTGCCGCTGGTCAGCTGGCGCTGCCGCCGGACAATCAATTTCATCAGGTCTCGGCCACAGCCGGATACCAGATCAGCGACAAGACGCGATTCAGCGGCGACATCGCTATAGGCCGCATGACGCAGAACGACAGCTTCCTTCCGTATGGCACCGCTGTTCCGGGCCCAGGCGGTTCGCTGAATGGCAGGGCGAAGACCTTGGACGCAGGCCTGAAACTCAGTTCGGCCGTCACCGATCGGCTGCGGCTGAACGCGGCGTATACGCATAACGATCGCGACAACGAGACGCCGCAATCGCTCTACGCGGTAATATCGACCGATATGTTTCCCGGGGCGCCCAGAACGAATCTGCCCTACAGCTTCAAGCAGGATAAATTGAAGTTGAGCGCCGATTACCGGGTCTCGGAGCGCCTGCGCGGCGCGGTGGGTGCGGATTTCGATTCGCACAAGCGCACCTATGCGGAAGTCGATACGACGCACGAGAACACGGCCTGGGGCAAGGTCACTTCGAGTCTGACGGACAAGATCGACCTGACGTTGAAGCTCGCACATGGCGAGCGCAGGAATTCGGGCACGTTCCAGCCGATCGCCGGGATTACGCCGCCCGAGAATCCGCTGCTCAGACGATTCAATCTGGCGAATCGCACGCGGGATACGGTGGGCCTGCGCGGTGACTTTACGCCGATGGAACGCCTCAGCATCGGACTCGGACTGGATACGTCCGAGGACAAATACGCCGATTCAACGATCGGTCTGACCAACGCCAAGGATTACAATTTGAACGGCGACGTGTCGCTGGTCGTGTCGGAGCGCACCAATTTGCGGCTTTTCGCGATTCATCAAGAGATCAAGTCGAAACAAGCCGGCAGCCAGACATTTTCAGTCCCCGATTGGTTTGCCGACAACAAGGATACGATCGATACGTTCGGCCTTGGCATAAAGCATGCAGCAATCAAGGACAAGCTCGACATCGGCGCGGACTGGAGCGCCTCGCGCTCGCGCAGCCAGATCGACGTCAGCACCGGCGTCTCGAATCCGGCCTTCCCCGACATCAGGGCTAAACTGGATACGCTGAAGCTCTACGCCACGTATCGCCTGAAGGAGAGCATGTCGCTGCAGGCGGGCTACTGGATCGAACGCTATAGCACTCAGGACTGGATGCTGGACAACGTTGTGCCCAGCACCATCCCCAATGTCCTGACCATGGGACTGCAGGCGCCGCAGTACCACGTGAACGTTCTGAGCCTGGCGCTGAGGTACAAGTTCTAGCAAACACCGAAGTACGTGGTTCGTAGCTCGTTGTTCGTGGGCGACTAACGAACTACGAACAACATCACGAACCACGAACCACGAACCACGAACCACGTACTACGTTTCTCACGCCGGCCACAGCGGTGGCTCGTCCATGAGCGCGATCTGCTCGCGCAGCTCCAGTATCCGGTCTTGCCAGTAGCGCTGCGTGTTGAACCAGGGGAAAGCGGCGGGGAAGGCGGGGTCGTCCCAGCGCCGCGCGATCCAGGCCGAGTAGTGGATCAGGCGCAGCGTCCGCAGCGCCTCCACCAGATGCAGTTCGCGCGCGTCGAATTCGTGGAAGTCCTCATAACCCGCGAGCAGGTCGGCGAGTTGGCGCACCATCGCCGCGCGCTCGCCCGAGAGCAGCATCCACAGGTCCTGCACCGCAGGGCCCATGCGCGCGTCGTCGAAATCGACGAAGTGCGGCCCGCGCTCCTGATTGCCGTCGGTCCAGAGCACGTTGCCTGCGTGGCAGTCGCCGTGCAGCCTGAGATTTTGCACCGCGCCGGCGCGCTCGTAGCAGCGGCGCACGCCTGCCAGCGCCTGCGCCGTTACGCTATCCCAGGCCGCGGCCAGATCGACTGGTATGAAGCCGTGCGCGAGGAGATAGGCGCGCGGTTCGGTGCCGAAGCTCTCGATATCCAGCGCAGGCCGCGCGCGAAAAGGCCGCAGCGCGCCGATCGCATGGATGCGGCCGATGAAGCGGCCCATCCATTCCAGGGTTTCACGGTCTTCGAGCTCCGGCGCGCGGCCGCCGCGCTTGGGGTACACGGCGTAGCGATAGCCGCCGAAGTCGTGCAGCGTTTTTCCGCCCAGCTCCAGCGGCGCGACTACCGGCAGTTCGCGCTCGGCCAATTCGCGCACGAACTCGTGCTCCTCCAGGATCTGGGCGTCGCTCCAGCGCGCCGGGCGGTAGAATTTGGCAACCACCGTCGGCGATACTGCACCGGGCGCCGGCTCTTCCAGCCATACCTGATACACCCGGTTTTCATAGCTGTTGAGGCCCAGCAGGCGTCCGTCGCCGCGCAGTCCTATGGCGTCCAGCGCATCGAGCACGCAATCGGGCGTGAGGCCGGCGTAGGGCGCAGTGTCGCTTTTCTTGTCCATGCGCCCATTGTACGGGCTGCTGCATATCGTTGGAGGGGCACTCTTGTGGGAGCGAGCTTGCTCGCGAATTCCATCGCGAGCAAGCTCGCTCCCACAATCTCGATTGGCCGGCTCAGGCTTTGCCGGACTTGGGAATGAACGCGAGCGCGACGCCGTTGTTGCAATAGCGCAGTCCGGTCGGCTCGGGGCCGTCGTCGAACACATGGCCGTGGTGCCCGCCGCAGCGCGCGCAGTGGTATTCGGTGCGCGGGTAGATCAGCTTGAAGTCCGTGCTGGTGCCGAAGGCGCCGGGGATGGTGGTGAAAAAGCTGGGCCAGCCGGTCCCGCTGTCGAATTTCATGGCGGAGGTGAACAGCGGCAGGCGGCAGCCCGCGCACACGAACACACCGGGGCGTTTTTCCCGATCCAGCGGGCTGGAGCCCGGAGGCTCGGTGCCTTCGTGCCGCAGCACGTCGTAGGCCGCGGGCGAGAGCCGTTTCTTCCATTCCGCGTCCGACAGCTTGAGCGGCTCGGCGTTCTGCGCCACGCTTGCGCCAGCGGCAAGCAGCGACCTCCAGTTCTGTTGCAGGCCTTCCACGGCCTTTTCTCCCTTTGCCCATACCGGCCGTGCCAGCCACGACGCGGCAAGCCCCGCCAAGGGCATCGATGTCAATACTCTGAGCCAGCCGCGCCTGTCCATGCTCGTCTCCTGTTCCCGGGCTGAACCCAACGCGATCTGTCGCTTCAGGCCTCGCCGCTGCGGGAAGCCGTGTAAAATCGCGCAAATCCCATCGCCTCGGCGCCCTTTCGATGAACTCCCCTACCGATAACTTAGTCGAAATCACCGACGTCAAGTTCAACTACGGCGAGCGCGCAGTCCTCAAGGGGCTCAACCTCAAGATTCCGCGCGGCAAGGTCGTCGCCATCCTCGGGGCGAGCGGCTGCGGCAAATCCACGCTGCTGCGGCTGATCGGCGGGCAGGAGAAGCCGGCGCAAGGCTCGGTCAGGGTCGGTGGCCAATTGGTGCACGAGCTCGATACCGACAGCCTGTACCAGTTGCGGCGCAAGATGGGCATGATGTTCCAGGCGGGCGGCTTGTTCACCGACCTGTCGGTGTACGAGAACATCGCGTTTCCGCTGCGCGAAAATTCCGACCTGCCGGAGGAGCTGATCCGCTCCCTGATCCTGATGAAGCTGCACGTGGTTGGCCTGCGCGGCGCGCGCAATCTCATGCCGAGCGAGCTGTCCGGCGGCATGGCGCGCCGCGTCGCGCTCGCCCGCGCCATCGTGCACGATCCGATGCTGGCGATGTACGACGAACCGTTCGCGGGGCTGGACCCGATCTCGCTCAACGTCATTGCCGACCTGATCCGCCGCCTGAACGATGCGCTCGGGACCACCTCCATCATCGTCACTTACGACGTGAGCGAGTCGCTCAAGCTGGTCGACTACCTGTACGTCATCGCCGACGGCGTGGTCGTCGGCGAAGGCACGCCGGATGCGATGCTGGACTCCGACAATCCGGTGGTGCATCAGTTCATCCATGCCGAACCCGACGGTCCGATCGCGTTTCATTATCCCGCCCAGCCGATCGCGCAACAGCTCGGTCTGAAATAGCAGCACGCTGCATGCGAATTCGCGCTGCAGGGAAATCCTAGATCGTGTCGTCCGCGCGCAAACCCGCAGATGCGCTGGCGGTGTCGATGATGATCGTGCTGTGCATGTGCTGGGGCTTCAACCAGATCACGATCAAAGTCGCGGCCGCGGGCATCTCGCCGATCATGCAGGCGGGGCTGCGCTCGGTCATCGCCACTGCGCTCCTGCTCGTCTGGGCACGGCTGCGCGGCATCCCCTTGTTCCGTCGCGACGGCACGCTCGCAGGCGGCATGGCGGCGGGCGCGTTGTTCGCGGCCGAGTTCGTGTTCATTTACGCGGGTCTTGCCTACACCGCCGCCTCGCGCATGGTGGTGTTCATCTATCTCGCGCCCTGCCTTACGGCGCTGGGCCTGCAATGGTTCGTGCCGGGGGAGCGGCTCAGCGTAAGCCAATGGACCGGCGTGGCGCTCGCTTTCCTCGGTGTGGCGCTCGCGTTTGCCGATGGATTCAGCACGGCCCAAGGTTCGACTTTGATCGGCGACACGTTCGGCGTGATCGCGGCGGCGCTATGGGCAGCGACCACGGTGACGGTGCGCGCGACCAAGCTCGGCTCGGCCAGCGCGACCAAGACACTGTTCTACCAGCTCGGCTTTTCGGCGCTCGTGCTGCCGCTCGCATCGCTCGTCGCGGGCGAGCCCGGCATCTTCGCGCTCACGCCCAAGGTCGTCGCGAGCCTCGCCTATCAGAGCGTGATTGTCGCCTTCGCCAGCTATCTCGCCTGGTTCTGGCTGCTGACGCGCTATCTTGCCGGCAGGCTGGCGGTGTTCTCTTTTCTCACGCCGCTGTTCGGCGTGGCGTTCGGTGTGATCCTGCTGTCGGAACCGCTGTCCGCGGTGTTTCTCGCCGCTGCGCTGCTGGTCGGCGCCGGCATCGCGCTGGTGAACCGGCCACCCAAACAACCGGCCTAGTGCGGACGTTGCGAGAACGTGCGCCCGAATACGGACTCGGCGATGCGATTCTTCAGGATTTCGATGGAGCCGCCGGCGATCATCCAGCCGCGGCAGCGGCGCACGCAGTACTCGACCAGCGCTTCCTGGCTGTAGCCTATGCCGCCCATCACCTGCAGCGCTTCGTTGGCGACGTCGAAGCCGGCCTGGTTGCAGAACGCCTTGGCGATCGCGGTCTCCTCGGCCGAGGGAAAGCCTCGGTCTGCGTTGGCCGCCGCGCGATACAGCAGCAGCTGGCCCGCATCGAGCTTCATTTTCATGTCGGCGAACTTCCATTGCAGACCCTGGAACTCGCACAGCAGGCGTCCGAACTGCTTCCTTTGCAGCGCCCACTCGCGCGCCTGCTCGAACGCGTAGCGGCCGAGCGCGAGCGAGCGCGCGGTGTTGCCGATGCGCTCGACATTGAAGCCGGCGATCTGCTTCTTGAACCCGCCTTCCTTGAGCACGACCATTTCCGGCGGCACGTACACGTTGTCGAAATAAAGCTGTGCCCACTCTTCGCCCGACATGAAGGCGGAGTGCTGGCCGAAGCGCAGGCCCTCGGCCTTGGTGTCGATCAGCACCGAGCCGATGCCGCCCACGCCGGGGCCGAAGCGCACGTAGGCGAGGATCACGTCGGCATAGGGCGCATGCGTGCTGAACACCTTGCTGCCGTTGATACGGAAGCCGGCACCGTCCGGCATGGCGCCGGTCTTGAGATCGGTCACGGCCGAGCCCGCCTCGGGTTCGGTCATGCCTACCGAAATCAGGCCCTCGCCGGCGAGGATGCGCTTGAGATAGCGCTCTTTTTGCAGTGCTGTGCCGTACTCGGCCAGCACGCGCACCGGCCCGAAGTTGCCGGCCTGCACCACGTCTGCACTCTTGGGGCAGACCGAGGCGACGGTTTCTATGGCGATCACCGCATCCATCAGCGTGCCGCCCTGTCCGCCGTCGGCCTCCGGCATGGTGATGCCCAGCAGCCCCTGCGCCGCCATGAGTTTGGCCACGTCCCAGGGATATTCGGTGTTGTGGGCGCGCGCGTGCGCGCCGGCCTTCAGGTGGCGCTCGGCGAAGCGGCGCACCGCAACACGGAACTCTTCCTGCTCGGGCGTGAGTTGAAAGTTCATATTATTTCCTGACGACGCTACTTTGAGTCACAAGACGAGGGGAGCTGGCCCCCCCCCGTCTGTTTACAGAATGTTAATCGACGCGCGCGCCGGAGGCGCGGGCGACCGGTCCCCATTTGTCGATTTCAGCTTTGATATAGGCGCGGAATTGCTCGGGCGTGCTGCCGATGGGTTCAGCGCCTTGCGCGGTCAGCTTCTCGCGTACGTCGGGCGCAGCCAGCGCTTTTACCGCCGCCTCGTGCAGGCGCGCGATGATTTCCGGCGGCGTCTTCGCCGGCGCGAACAGTCCGTTCCAGCTCGACACTTCGAAGTCGGGCAGGCCGGCTTCGGCCATGGTCGGCACGTCGGGCAGCTGCGCGAGGCGCTTGTTCGCGGCCACTGCGATCGCGCGCAGCTGTCCGCTTTGTATATGCGGCACCACGGACAGCGCAGTCTCGAACGCCATCTGCACCTGGCCGCCGATCAGATCGGCCTGCACCGGCGCCGCGCCTTTGTACGGCACATGGATCAGGTCGATGCCGGCGCGCATTTTCAGCATTTCGCCGGCGAGGTGGGGCGAGCCGCCGCTGCCGGTCGAGGCGAAAGCATACTTGCCCGGATTCTTCTTCGCCAGCGCGATCAACTCCTGCAAGTTTTTCGGCGGAAACCCGGGATTCACTACGAGCACCGAGGGCGCGCTCATCAACTGCGAGATCGGCGCAAGGTCGCGCAGCGTGTCGTAATTGAGGTGCTTGTAGACGACCATATTGGTTGCATTGGCAATCGAGCCGACCAGCAGCGTATAGCCGTCGGGCGCGCTTTTCACGACGTATTCCGAAGCGATGTTGCTGCCCGCGCCGGGTTTATTCTCGACGATCACAGGCTGGCCCAGGGACTCAGTCATCTTTGCCGCGACCAGGCGCGCGACGATGTCGGTCGGACCGCCCGCGGCGTAGCCGACGATCAGGTGTATCGGCTTCGCGGGGTAGCTTCCCTGTGCCGCAGCGCTGCCGGCGAATGTCAGGAACAATAATGCAATGACCAAGCGTTTCATGTTTCCTCCTTTAGGATGACAAGTCCGTCGACGGCGACTACACCGTCGGCTTTCACTATGAGCGGATTGATTTCCGCTTCGTTTACAACTCGGTTCTCGATGAGGGCAAGGCGCGACACGGCGGCGATCGCCTTTGCGAGCGCGGCAATATCGCCGCGCGGCAGGCCACGGTAGCCGCGCAGCAGCGCCAAGCCCTTTACCTCGGACAGCATTTCCAGCGCTTCAGTTTCGTCCACCGGGGCACAGCGCAGCGAGGTGTCGCGGTAAATTTCGGCCAGACGCCCGCCCATGCCCACCAGTACTACCGGTCCGATCAGTGCATCCTGGCGATAGCCGACGATGACTTCGGCCAGCCCTTGTTCCATCTGCTGCACCAGCACGCCCTGGATGCGCGCCTCGGGCGCCGTGCGGCGCACCGCAACCAGCATCTGCGGCACGCAGATCTCGAATGCCGCACGATCGGCGAGCCCCAGCGTTACGCCGCCGGCTTCGGTCTTGTGCAAGATGTCGGGCGACAATATTTTCGCCGCAACGGGATAAGCCACCGTGTGTTGGTACTGCGGTGCGCAGGCGATGGTCCAGGGCACTGTCGGCACATCCAGGGACGCGAACAGCGTGAGCGCCTGCGCTTCGTCCAGTGCGCCCGTTGCGGGCAGATCTTCGGGCCAGGCGCGCGCCGCGGCGCGCTCTGCGGCGCGCGGTGCGCGCCAGGCGAAATAGGCGGCGAGCG
Source organism: Pseudomonadota bacterium (assembly GCA_021811085.1). Lineage (GTDB taxonomy): Bacteria > Pseudomonadota > Gammaproteobacteria > Burkholderiales > SG8-39 > 2-12-FULL-64-23. The sequence goes on from JAJZPQ010000001.1 coordinate 151,728, forward strand.
CGTCGGCGCAGGCCTCGGGCGTGCGAAACGCCGGGACGCCTGCATCTGCGAGCAGTTTGAGCGAGGCATCCGCCTGCGGCGCAAGAAATGCTGCCAACGGCTTCGCACCCGCGGCGATCCCGACGATGGGCTTCACCGCGAGTTCGGGGTGAAACTGGGCGGAAGAGCCGACCACGGCGAGCGCGGCGTCGCAATCGGCGTGCGCGAGCAGGGCTTCGAGCACGGCGCGGTATTTCTCGCTGGTGGCCGCGAGCGTGAGATCGATGATGGGGGCGGCTTTGATCTGTATGCCCTGCGCCGCCAGGGTTGCGATCAGACCTGCGTCTGGCGTGAGCGTCTCGATGCCCAGGGTGCCGAGCCGGTCGACGACGCTCGCCGCGCCGCCGCCGGTAGTCGTTACTACCGCAACCCGTGGAACACCAGTTGCTGCGCGCGGCTTGCGGCCGCAGACCAGCGGCGCGATTTCGATCAGGGTTTCGAGCATGTCCACGCGGATGATGCCGCTGCGACGAAAATACGCATCGACTGCCGCATCACTGCCGGCGAGCGCGCCGGTGTGGGAACGCGCGAGCGCCTCGCCCAGGGCGGAACGGCCCAACTTGTACGCGACGATGGGCTTGCCCGCGGCATGGGCGCGCACTGCCGCGCGTGCGAGGACCGTCGCATCGCGGATGGTTTCAAGGAACAGCAGGATCACGCGCGTATCGGCATCGTCGACGAGCAGGTCCACGAGTTCGCCCACGCCGAGATCGGCTTCGTTTCCGACCGAGACCAGTTTGGCGAAACCGAGGCCGCGCGCCGCGCCGCGCGAGAGCAGCGTGCCGATGATGGTGCCGCTTTGCGATACGACGCTGGCCCCGCCGCGCGGCAGGGCTTCCATTTCCAGTGCCGCGTTGACGGTCAGCGTGCTGCCATTGGCGACGTTTACCAGGCCGATGGAATTGGGCCCGATCAGGCGCACGCCCAGCGCGCGTGCGCGTTCGACCAGGCGGCGCTCCAGTGCCGCGCCGTCGGCGCCCGTCTCGGCAAATCCGTCGCTGTAGACCGTGGCCACCGGCACGCCGCGCGCCGCGCATTGCTCCAGCGCATCTTCAACCTGTGCCGCCGGCACCATGATGAATGCATGGTCGATGTCGCCTGGTGCGTCGGCGAGCCGGGCATAGGCGCGTACGCCCAGGACTTCGGCGCGTCCGGGGTTGATCGGCACTACGCGCCCGGCATAGCCGTGTTTGCGCATATAGCGCTGCGGCCGCGCGGTGTTCTTGCCGGGGTCGGCCGAAGCGCCGAACAGCGCGACAGCGCGCGGCGCGAACAAGGCGTCGGCGAGATTCATACCGAGGGCGAGCGCTCCAGAGTCCACAGCCGCGCGGCCAGGGCACGCGCGGCGGCATCGCCCTGCACCGGTGCGGCCAGCTCGAGAAACTTCTCCTCCAACTCGGCGTCGCTCAAAGGCAAGTCCGGATCGCCTTTGCGCGTAGGCTGCAGATATTCGCCGCGGCGGCCGTCTTTCGCCTCGATCACGATGCGCGCGGCACGCTGCCCCGGGAAGCTCGCATCGAGTTCGGCATCGACCGATAGCTTGATCTTGTCCATCAGTGCCAGGGTCGAAGGATCGGCCATGCGCGCAGGCTCGAACGCGGCGAGGCGCACGCTGCCATGGGTCAGCGCAGTGGCGACTACGTACTTGAGGCTGAAGCGCGCCTCGGCCGGGGTCGCCGGATGCTCGTAACCTGCGACTTCCAGCGCGGGGCGGTAGGTGCCGACAGCCAGATGGGCGATGTCACTGGCGCTGACGCCGAGCCGGCGCTGCAATTCGAGCGCGCCGTCGATCGCGGCAAAGGTGTGGCCGCAGCAGGCGTGGTTCTTGAACGTCATGCGCGTGATGTGAAAATCCGCGCCGAGCGTGGCTATGGCTTTGTCCCAGTCCGGACCGTTGCTCATGGCGCGGCCAAACCCAGCCTCGCCCTCGATCACGTCCAGCGATCCGATGACGCCTTCGCGCGCGGCGAGCGCAGCGAGCAGCCCCGAGTGCGCGGCGTGGCCCGCATGCAGCGGCTTGGACATCGAATCCATGCGGAACGCCTGCTGCAGGCCGGCGGCGAAGGTCGTGACTGTGGCCAGCGCATGCGCAAAGCGCTTTGCATCGAGGCCATAGATGGCCGCGGCGGCAGCCGCGGCGCCGAAGCTGCCTATGGTTCCGGTATTGTGCCAATAGCGGTAATGCGCGCGCCCCATGGCGGCGCCGATGCGTGTGGAAACTTCATAGCCGACGATTACGCCGCGCAGGAACGCCTCGCCGCTGGCGCCGCATTCCTGCGCCACTGCCAGCGCGGCCGCGATGGTCGGTGCGCCCGGATGGTAGATCGCGTCGCGGTAGATGTCGTCCACTTCCATCGTGTGCGCGGCGGTGGCGTTGATGAACGCCGCGGTTCGCGCCGTGGCCTTGCGTCCGAGCGCGAGGCGCGCGCCGCCCCGATCGAGGTCTTCGCGCAATGCTTGCTCGAGTAAGGTGGCGGGCGCTGCCACTGCGCCTGGCAGCAGCGCCGCGTACCAGTCGATCACGGCGCGCTTGGCATGATGCAGCGCCTGCGGCGGGATCGGCTGCGCGCGAAAGTCCTGTGCGAATTGGGCGAAGCGCTCTACCACATGCACTTCAGTCCGCCTTCGCGCCGGAAGCTTTGACGACCTTCGCCCACTTCGCAGTTTCGTCCTTCATGTACTGGCCGAATTCCTCCGGTGTGTTGCCGATCGGATCGGCGCCTTGCTGGATGAATTTGTCGCGCATGGCCGGATCCTTGAGGATGCGCGCAACCTCGGCTTGCACTTTCAGCGCGATTTCGCGCGGCAGGCCGGCGGGGCCGACGAGGCCGAACCAGGAGGAGGCGTCGAATCCGGGGTAACCGGATTCGGCGATGGTGGGCACATTCGGCACGCCCCCCGAGCGGTGCAGGCTGGTCACCGCCAGCGCGCGCAATTTGCCGCCGCGCACGAGCTGGATTGCCGACGGGATCGTGGCGAACATGCATTGCACCTGTTCGCCCGAAAGCACATCGTTCAGCGCCACTGCGCCTTTATACGGGACGTGGGTCAGATCCAGGCCGGCCAGCTGGTTGAGCAGCACGCCCGACAAATGCGAAGAGGTGCCGCTGCCGGTGGAGGCGTAGAAGTACTTGCCCGGATGCGCTTTCACCAGCGCGACGAATTCCTGGAATGTCTGCGCCGGCACCGTGCGCGGGTTCACTACCAGCATATTGGGCACGTGCGCGACGAGGGTGACCGGAGTGAGGTCCTTCAGGTTGTCGTAGGGCATGTGTTGGTACAGGCTGGCGTTGATCGCGAGCGGGCCGACCGAACCCATTAGCAGCGTATAACCGTCGGGCTTCGCCTTGGCCACGGCATCGGCGCCGATGTTGCCGCCTGCGCCGGGCTTGTTCTCGATGATGATCGGCTGGCCCAGGCCTTTCCTGAGTTCGTCCGAGAGCAGTCGCGCGATGATGTCGGTGGTGCCGCCGGCGGAGAAGCCGACGACAATCGTGATCGGATGGTTGGGGTAGGCGCCCTGTGCGGCGGCACCGGTTGCCGCGCTCAGTGCGGCCAAGGCAAAAAGCAGGCGCGCAGCGCGCCGTAAGCTAAATCGAGTCATGGTTGTCCTCTCCTTTTTCTATTGATGTTCTTGGTCACGCGTCGTGTGTACGCGCATCGTCCTGGTCCGCATTCGGCTGGCCGTTGCGCGCGCCGACTGGGTTAGCCGAGAGTATATACGCGGATGGTACATCGCGGCGGCGGGCCGCCGCTCTTGCGGCAACGCAAATACGCGCGGCGAATGGATTTGATTTTCGCAGGCTGGCATGCATCTGCGCCTTGGTCTAAACTGTGTTTTGCTCGTTATCTGGGAGGGCATCATGCTACTGCGGGAAATCCTCAGAATAAAGGGTAAGCTGCTGGTCAGCATTGCGCCGGATGGCATGGTGAGCGACGGGGTCAGCGTGATGGCCGAGAAGGACATCGGCTCGCTGGTGGTGGTGAGCCAGGGCAAGTTGGTGGGGATGCTGACCTTCCGCGAAGTTCTGCGGGCTTTGCATGGGACCAAAGGTTCCATCCAGGGCATGCGCGTGGATGCCATCATGGTGAAGAACCCTAAGACCATTGCGCCGGACGTGGAAGTGGATGAATTGCGCAGCGTGATGTTGAAGCACCACATCCGCTATATGCCGGTAATGGAGGGCGATGTGCTGGTCGGCGTGCTCTCGTTTCACGACGTGGCACGCGCGGTACTGGAAGAGCAGGCGTTCGAGAACCGCATGCTCAAGGGCTATATCAAGGACTCGCCAGCGTAGCCGCACCATTGCGGATATTTCGCACTGTAGCTTCCTCTCGGCCTGCCGGGCCGGCATAGTCGATATGTTAAACTCGACGCGACACTTGCGCGAGCGAAAACGATGTCCGGCAACACTCTGGGAAAACTGTTCTGCGTCACTTCCTTTGGCGAGTCGCATGGGCGGGCCTACGGCTGCGTGGTGGACGGCTGCCCGCCTGGACTTGAGCTGTCCGAAGCGGACATTCAGCACGAACTCGATCGCAGGAGACCGGGCACCTCGCGCCATGTGACGCAGCGGCGCGAGTCCGACCGCGTGGAAATTCTCTCCGGCGTGTTCGAGGGCCGGACCACCGGGACCGCAATCGGCTTGCTGGTGCGCAACGAAGACCAGAGAAGCAAGGATTACGGCAATATCGCCGAAAGTTTCCGTCCTGGGCACGCCGATTACACCTATTGGCAGAAGTACGGCATACGCGATTATCGCGGCGGCGGTCGCGCCTCGGCGCGCGAGACGCTGGTGCGCGTCGCCGCGGGCGCGATCGCGAAGAAGTGGCTCAAGGAAAAATTTGGCGTCACAATTCGCGGCTATCTGTCGCAGCTCGGCCCGCACAAGGTGGTGCTCAAGGACTGGGGCGCGGTCGAGCGCAATCCGTTCTTCGTGCCGGACCTGGCCGTGGTACCGGCGCTGGAGGCCTACATGGACGCGCTGCGCAAATCAGGCGATTCCTGCGGCGCAAAGATCAGCGTCGTCGCGCAAGGCGTGCCGGTGGGTTGGGGCGAACCGGTATACGACCGGCTCGACGCCGACATCGCCTACGCCATGATGGGCATCAACGCGGTGAAGGGTGTGGAAATCGGCGCGGGCTTCGCCTCGGTCGAGCAAAAGGGCAGCGAGCACTCCGACGAGCTCACCCCGGACGGGTTCTTGTCCAACCATTCGGGCGGGATACTCGGCGGCATCTCCACCGGACAGGATCTGCTGGTGAATCTGGCGATCAAACCGACTTCCAGCATCCGGCTCGCTCGGCGCTCGATCAACAAGCAGGGGGAAGCCGTGACCGTGGAAACTCACGGCCGCCACGATCCCTGCGTCGGCATACGCGCCACACCCATTGCGGAAGCGATGCTCGCGCTGGTGCTGGCGGACCACGCGCTGAGACAGCGCGCGCAGAATGCCGATGTACGCACGTCTACGCCGAAAATCGCTGCGTGTGTGTCCGATCCCAGGCTGGCGGCGAAGTACGCGGCGAAGCCGATGGATGATCCGGATCCCGAAGAGGCTTAGCGGCGGCATCGCCTAGCGCAAAAAAAAGACCCCTGACGCGCAGGGGCCTTAAGCGTAGAAACGAGCCAATCGCAGCGCACACAAACATGCGCCACCCGTTCCGAAGTGCAGGTTCTAATCTGGCCAGGGGAGGAGATCCCGGCCATTTCGTGCCCGCGCCGGCCCGCCACGGCGGAGAAATCCCGGAGCTCGCTCCTGGACCGGTTGCAACGGATTCAGCAAAACTCGATCACCGGCCTACGCCGCACTCGATGTGACGCGCGCAGGACACAGTGAGGGTCGACCTATTTTGTGGTGACGGTGGTCGTCGTCTGGTTATTGTCATTCGACTGGGACGCGGCCACAGCCACTGCGGCCACAGCTACGGCAGCGGCAACCATGCCGGCCGTAATTCCGCCGGCGGCTGCAGCTGAAGCGCCCGCAGCACCCGCACCGCCCGCACCGCCAGCACCGGCGGTGCCGCCGGATTGCTGCTGTGCCAAGGCGCTACCCGCAACCAACAAGGATGCAACCAAAATAGCCAGCGTTGTTTTCATTTTCTCCCCCTCGTGGATTATCAATGCGAATTCAAACCTAGGCTTGAACCAGCTATCCGATATTAGCTGCTGCGGCGCGGAATAACATCATCCAAATGGATGAAGGCAGGACCTATCCGGGGCTATCGAATTAGATCGAACGGTCTAATCCTGCCTTTGACTTGGATAGGCCGAGAAGGTCTTGGATAACTAGGCTATCCTGCTATTGCGCCCCAGCTATCCGCTTTCTGTTGTTCACGAACGATCGACTATGCCCGTTCCCTATTGGCGGCTTTCGGCTTTTTATTTCGCCTATTTTTCCTATGTCGGCGTGATCTCGCCGTATTTCAGCCTGTATCTGGCCTCGCTGGGGCTGGCTGCGGCGCAAATCGGCGTGCTGCTATCGCTCAGTTCGCTGACGCGCGTAATCGGACCGAACTTCTGGGGCTGGATCGCGGACCGTACGCAGCAGCGTGCGCGCATCATCGGCCTTACGCTGGCGTTGGGAGGCATTTGCTTCGCCGGTTTCTTTTTCGTCCGCTCGTTCTGGGGGTTGTTCGCCCTGCTGCTTGCCACCGGTTTTTTCGGCAGCGCTTCCATGCCGCTCACCGAGTCGCTGACACTGTCGCACCTGCGCGGCGCGGTCAGCAGCTACGGTTCCATCCGCCTGTGGGGTTCGGTGGGTTTTATCCTGACCGTGACGCTGGTCGGTTATGCGCTCGATGTGTTCTCGGTGGCAAGTTTGTTGTGGATGGTCCTCGCGACCTATGCGCTAGGCTGGGCTTGCGCGCTCGCCGTCCCGGATGCGGCTGCAGCTGCGCGCCAAACCGCACCAGAGCCGGTATGGACCATCCTGCGGCGGCCCGAGGTTGCGGCGCTGCTCGGCGCATGCTTTCTGATGAGTATCGCACACGGCCCGCTGTATGCGTTTTACTCGATTTATCTCGTGGACCACGGCTACAGCAAGGCGGCGGTAGGCTGGATGTGGAGCATAGGCGTGATCGCGGAAATCCTGATGTTCCTATTGATGCCGGCATGGATGCGGCGCCATTCGCTTTCGACCATTCTGCGCGTATGCTTCGCCGCTACGGCTGCGCGCTTCCTGATGATCGGCTGGGGCGTAGATTCCGCACCCATCCTGCTTGCGGCGCAGCTGCTGCACGGGCTGAGCTTCGGCGCCTATCATGCCGCAGCGGTCACGGCGATCCACCGCTGGTTTCAGGGTGCACACCAAGTGCGCGGGCAGGCGATTTATTTGTCCGTGTCCTTCGGCGCTGGGGGCGTATTGGGCAGCGCGTGCTCCGGCCTCGGCTGGGGCAGCATCGGCCCGGCGTGGACGTTCAGCGCAGCGGCCTTTGCCGCGTTGGCGGGGTATGCGCTATTGCAGTGGAAGCTGCGCCCTGCGCATATTTGAATTTTGTTGGACTTTGTGCCGTGCAAGCACTGGCTTGTAGGCCTCGATTTTCAGTCTCATTGTTCGCTTCAAACCCCTGTTTTCTGTGGCATAATCCCAAGTTGTTCAGCACGATTTCGGACCATGCCGCAGACCCTATACGACAAGCTTTGGGCTAGCCATGTAGTGCACGTCGAGGACGATGGCACTGCACTTCTTTATATAGACCGCCATCTGGTGCACGAAGTCACCAGTCCGCAGGCGTTCGAAGGCCTGCGGCTCGCGGGGCGCAAGCCCTGGCGCATTGACTCGATCGTGGCGACGGCCGATCACAATACGCCGACCACGGACTGGAATGAGGGCATCAAGGACCCGATCTCGCGCCTGCAAGTCGAGACGCTGGATGCAAATATTCGCGAATACGGCGCCAAGGCGTACTTCCCTTTTCTCGACCGTCGCCAGGGGATCGTGCATGTCATCGGACCGGAACAGGGCGCGACGCTGCCGGGTATGACCGTGGTCTGCGGCGATTCGCACACCAGCACCCACGGCGCGTTCGCCTGCCTTGCACATGGCATCGGCACCTCGGAAGTCGAGCACGTGTTGGCGACGCAGTGCCTGGTGCAAAAGAAGATGCAGAACATGCTGGTCGCCGTCGAGGGACCGCTCGCGCGCGGCGTGGGCGCCAAGGACATCGCGCTCGCCGTTATCGGCAGAATCGGCACCGCCGGCGGTACCGGCTGCGCGGTCGAGTTTGCCGGCAGCAGCATCCGCGCACTGAGCATGGAAGGGCGCATGACCTTGTGCAACATGGCGATAGAAGCCGGAGCGCGCGCCGGCATGGTGGCCGTGGACGATATTACCATCGCTTATCTCAAGGGGCGGCCCTTTGCGCCGAGCGGCGAGGCCTGGAACCGCGCCGTGGCCTATTGGCGCACGCTTACTTCCGACGAAGGCGCGCATTTCGATCGCGTCGTGCGGCTGGACGCGCGCGATATCGCACCGCAGGTCACCTGGGGCACGTCACCGGAAATGGTGGTGCCGGTCGGCGCGCGGGTGCCCGATCCGGACAAGGAGAAGGACCCGACGCGGCGCGAGGGCATGGAGCGCGCGCTGATCTACATGGGACTGAAACCGAACACGCGCATCGAGGACATCCGCCTGGACAAGGTGTTCATCGGCTCCTGCACCAATTCGCGCATCGAGGATCTGCGCGCGGCGGCGGCGGTGGTGCGCGGCAAGCGCGTTGCCGCCAACATCCGCCTGGCGCTGGTCGTGCCGGGCTCGGGGCTGGTGAAAGCGCAGGCCGAACAGGAAGGGCTGGACCGCGTGTTCAAGGATTCGGGTTTCCAATGGCGCGAGCCGGGCTGCTCCATGTGCCTCGCCATGAACGCCGACCGCCTCGAGCCGGGCGAACGCTGCGCCTCGACCTCGAATCGCAATTTCGAGGGCCGCCAGGGTGCCGGCGGCCGCACGCATCTGGTCAGTCCGGAAATGGCGGCGGGTGCCGCGATCGCCGGTCATTTCGTCGACGTACGCAATTGGAGATAGGGGAGAGGCTGTGCGCAATACCGATATTATTCTGCTCTCGTTGGCGCTCGCGCTCGCGTTGAGCGCCTGCAATACTCTGCAGGGCGTGGGCAAGGATTTGAAGCAGGGCGGAGAAGCGATCGAGCGCGCCGCAAAGAAATAGCACATGGAAAAATTTACCGTACTGAACGGGATCGTGGCGCCCTTAGACCGTGCTAATGTCGACACCGACGCGATCATCCCGAAGCAGTTCCTGAAGTCGATCAAGCGCTCGGGCTTCGGCCCCAACCTGTTCGACGCCTGGCGCTACCAGGATGTGGGCGAGCCGGGCATGGATAACTCCAAACGTCCGCTCAACCCGGATTTCGTGCTCAATCAGCCGCGCTATAAGGGCGCGAGCATATTGCTGGCGCGCAAGAATTTCGGTTGCGGCTCCAGCCGCGAGCACGCGCCCTGGGCGCTGACCGATTACGGTTTTCGCGCCGTGATCGCGCCTTCCTTCGCCGACATTTTCTACAACAACTGCTTCAAGAACGGGCTGCTCCCGATCGTGCTTACCGAGATGCGCATTGACCAGCTGTTCCACGAGGTCAATGCCTTTCCCGGCTACAAGCTGACCGTCGATCTGCCGCGCCAGCTGGTGCTGACCTCCGATGGCGCGACGCAGGTCGGGTTCGAGGTCGATGCGCACCGCAAGCACTGCCTGATAAACGGGCTCGACGACATCGGCCTGTCGCTGCTGCATGCGGACGAAATCCGCGCGTTTGAGGCGCGCCGACGTACCGAACAGCCTTGGCTGTTCGGCTGACCGCCTGCGAGCGAATAAAATGAAAATAGCAGTTCTCCCCGGTGACGGCATCGGTACGGAAATCATCGCGCAGGCGCTCAAGGTGCTCGAGGCGCTGGGCAAAGACGGCCTCAAGCTGGAAATGGAACAGGCGCCGGTGGGCGGCGCCGCTTACGACGCGGCCGGCGATCCGCTGCCGGCGGCGACGCTGAAACTTGCGCGCGAAGCCGATGCGATACTGTTTGGCGCGGTCGGCGGCTGGCAGTACGACCAGTTGCCGCGCGCGAAGCGCCCGGAGCAGGCCATACTCGGCTTGCGCAAGGAACTGGGCCTGTTCGCTAACCTGCGCCCGGCCAAGGTGTTTCCCGAACTGGTGGAGGCGTCGACGCTGCGTGCAGAGGTGGTAGCGGGGATGGATATCCTGATCCTGCGCGAACTCACCGGCGACATTTATTTCGGTCAGCCCCGTGGCCTGCGCAGACTCGAAAACGGCGAGCGCGAGGGTTTCGACACCATGCGTTACAGCGAATCCGAGATCCGGCGCATCGCGCACGCAGGCTTTCGCGCAGCGATGAAGCGCGCGAAAAAACTGTGTTCGGTGGACAAATGCAACGTGCTCGAAACCTCGCAGCTCTGGCGCGAAGTCGTGACCGAGGTGGCGCGGGAATACCCGGAGGTGGCACTGTCGCATATGTACGTCGACAACGCGGCGATGCAGCTGCTGCGCGATCCGAAGCAGTTCGACGTCATGGTGACCGGCAACATGTTCGGCGACATCCTTTCGGACGAGGCATCCATGCTCACCGGTTCGATCGGCATGCTGCCCTCGGCCTCGCTCGATGCGAACAGCAAGGGACTGTACGAGCCGATACACGGTTCGGCCCCGGACATCGCCGGCAAGAATCTGGCGAATCCTCTGGCGACCATACTGTCGGCGGCGATGATGCTGCGTTACAGTTTCAATCAGGATCAGGCGGCAGCGCGGATCGAGGCCGCCGTAAGCAGGGTGTTGGCGCGCGGCTTGCGCACCGCGGATATCCACCGGCCGGGAACGCAAAAGGTGGGCACTGCGCAAATGGGTGACGCAGTGGTGGCGGCGTTGTAGTTCCCACAGAGAAAGAGGAGCGGCAGATTGGGTCCCGCTGCGCCGGGGCATTTCCTTCCCCCTCCTTCCCGCTGGGTTTAGAATTCGAGTGTTCACATCAGGAAGATAGCCATGAAGAAAGTAGGCTTTATAGGCTGGCGCGGCATGGTGGGCTCCGTGCTGATGGCGCGCATGCAGGCGGAAGACGATTTCGCGTACATCGATCCGGTATTTTTCACGACGTCCAATATCGGCGGCAAAGGCCCCGGCGAGAGCAAACAACCGCTCAAAGACGCGAAATCCATCGCTGATCTGAAGCAGATGGACGTGATCATCACTTGCCAGGGCGGCGACTACACCAATGAGATTTTTCCGAAGCTGCGCGCGGCCGGCTGGGGCGGCTATTGGATCGACGCGGCCTCGGCCCTGCGCATGAAAAAAGACGCGATCATCATTCTGGATCCGGTGAATCTGCAGGTAATCGAGGACGCCCTGGCGCGCGGCGTAAAGAACTATATCGGCGGCAACTGCACCGTCAGCCTGATGCTGATGGCGCTGCACGGCCTGTTCCGCGAAGGTCTGATCGAGTGGATGACCGCGATGACCTATCAGGCCGCCTCGGGCGCGGGCGCGCAGAATATGCGTGAGCTGCTTGCCCAAATGGGGGCGGCGCACGCCGCTGCCGGCGGCCTGCTCGCCGATCCGGCATCCGCAATCCTGGAAATCGACCGCCGCGTCGCGGATACGCTGCGCAGCGACGCGCTGCCGAAGGAACATTTCGGCGTCGCGCTGGCCGGCAGCCTGATTCCCTGGATCGACAAGGAAATGGACAACGGCCAGAGCCGCGAAGAATGGAAGGGCCAGGCCGAGGGCAACAAGATTCTGGGGCGCGAGGATCGGCCGATCCCGATCGACGGCCTGTGCGTGCGTATCGGCGCGATGCGCTGCCACAGCCAGGCGCTCACGCTCAAGCTTACGCGCGATCTGCCGCTAACCGAGATTGAGGCCATACTTGCCTCCGCCAACGATTGGGTGAAAGTGATTCCGAACACGCGCGAGGCGAGCATACGCGAGCTGACGCCTGCCACGGTGACTGGGAGCCTGAGTGTGCCGGTGGGCCGGTTACGCAAACTCAACATGGGCGGGCAGTTCCTGTCGGCGTTCACGGTTGGCGACCAGTTGCTGTGGGGAGCGGCCGAACCCCTGCGCCGCATGCTGCGCATCCTGCTCGCTAAGGAAATCGAAGCCGCGGCGCCACGGGCATCGAAGGCAAATGCAAAGGTCGGGGTAAAGGCCTAGCCGTGGGCGGCGTTTTTGGTTGAAAAATATCTGGCTTGAGGCGCTTTCATGACAAGAAAGATTAGCTTGCAAGGCTAAGGCTATGATGTTAATTTAGTTAGTCCACAAACGTCTTCAGGGGTGGAAGGTGGGTAAATCCGTCATAAGAACAAGCGCGTTGGCGCTGGCGTTTCTGTTGCTGCCATCGCTAGCCGCAGCTGCGGGGCTGGGTAAGCTGACTGTATTTTCCGGCTTGGGACAACCCTTGAAGGCGGAGATCGAACTGCTCGCCCTGCAGAAGGGGGAGGCAGACAATCTGAGCGTGCGCCTGCCGCCGGTAGACGCCTTTCGTAAAGCCAATATCGAGTACGGCAGTGCGCTGCTCTCGGTCAAATTTGCGATCCAACAGCGCGGCGTAGACCGTTACGTCGTGGTCCTCAGCTCGACGCAGCCCATAAACGAGCCGTTCATGGACATGCTGGTGGAGCTCGACTGGACCACCGGGCGTCTGGTGCGCGAGTACACCTTCCTGCTCGATCCTCCGGAATACAAGGAACCGCAGGCTGCACCGGCAATCGCTGCGCCTGCGATAAGATCCGTTGAGATGCCGCAGCAGGCTCCTGCGGGTGCGCCCGTAGTGCAACGGCCGCTGGCAGCTGCGCCGGCCGCACCGGCCGCGGCCGCAGGCAAAGCGCCAGCCGCGGGCAAGAGCTATCGGGTGAAGCCGGGCGACACCCTCACCAAGATTGCCAACGCCAACAAATCCGACAGCGTCAGCTTGCAGCAGATGCTGATCGCCTTGTACCGCAGCAATGCAGACGCCTTCGATGGCAACAACATCAACCGCATGCGCGCCGGCAAGATTCTCAATATTCCCGACGCGGAGACGGCGGCCGCGGTCGAACAAGGCGAAGCCGTGCGTACGGTGCTGGCGCAGGGGGCCGAATTCAACCAATACCGGCGCAAATTGGCGGCCGCCGCGGCCGCCGGACCGGAGCGGGCGGAACAGCGCCAGCAAAGCGCAAGCGGCAAGATCACTGCAAGGGTCGAAGAAAAGCCGGCGGGAAAAGAGGCCAAGGACCAACTCAAGCTTTCCAAAGCGGAGGAGACGGGCAAACCTGGCGCCAAGCGCAGTGCGCAGGGATTGCAGGAAGATCTGATCGCGAAACAGAAAGAACTCAAGGAAGCGAACGAGCGCATTGCGCTGCTCGAAAAGAACGTGCAGGACATGCAGAAACTGCTCGAGCTCAAGAGCAAGACCGGTGCGCAATTGCAGCAGCAGGCTGCGAAGCCTGCTGAGCCCGCCAAGGCACCCGAGCCCGCCAAGGCGCCGCAAGCGGCCAAGGCCCCGGAACCGGCCAAGGCAGCTGAGCCGGCCAAGGCGCAGCCGGCGAAGCCGGAAGAGGCCGCAACGGTGGCACCCAAGCCTGCGGCACCCAAGGCACCGGCCAAGAAAATTGCGCCGCCTCCGCCGCCTCCACCCGAGCCAAGCCTGCTCGACGAAATCCTGAGTAATGAACTGGCGCTCTACGGCGGTGGCGGCGGGTTGCTGCTGCTGTTTGCCGGCTATGGCTATTATGCGTGGCGGCGCAAGAAGACTATGCAGCAGATGGAAAGCAGCGTGATGGCGGCGCCAGAGCTGCCGACCGACGCTGTGTTCGGCGCAGCCGGCGGTGCCAAAATCGACACTGGCGCAAGTGAAAGTCAGGGCGAATTTGCCGCGGGCGGCGCTGCAGCAGCCATCGATACTGAGGAAGTCGATCCTATCGCCGAAGCGGACGTCTACATGGCGTACGGCCGCGATGCGCAGGCCGAGGAAATCCTCAAAGAGGCGCTGGCCAAAGATCCGTCGCGCCAGGCGATTCGCGTCAAGCTCCTGGAAATCTACGCGAATCGCAAGGATGCCAAGGCATTCGAGGCAGTGGCGGCTGAAATTCATGCCGCTACCAATGGCGAAGGCGCGGAGTGGCAGCGAGCAGCCGTACTGGGCGCCCAGCTGGATCCGGGGAATCCGCTTTACGGTGGTGCTGCGGCTGAGGGCGGAGCACACGGGATTACCGACACGCAGCCGGTCCCCGCGGCCGCAGCGGCACCGGATATCGCCTTGGATCTGGGCGGGGAAGCGCAAGCCGCGCCTGGACTGGATTTCGATCTTGGCCTGAGCGAGACCGCGCCAGCCGGGGCTGCGCCGCAAGCTGCGGCCGCGCCTGCGGCCGAAACCACCGCCAATCTGGACTTCGATCTGAATTTGGACGCTGAGGAGAAGAAAGCAGAGCCAGCGACGGCGCAGCCCGAGGCTGCGGGCCATGGCGCGGGTGCCGCGGTGACTGCTGCGCCAGCCGATACCTCTGGAGGCATAGATTTCGATTTTGAGCTGCCCGGTCTGGGCGCAGCGGCGCAGCCGGCGCCAACCGCCGCCGAGGCGGCCGCACCCAACGTTGCCGCGGCCCCGTCTGCTGCGGCGGAGGCCGGCGGCGGTATCGACTTCGATTTCAATCTGGAACTCCCGGCACAGAAAGAAGAAGCGCCAGCTGCGCCGCTGGACCTGTCCTCGATCAGCCTGGATCTGGGCGCTCCGGGAGAGCCGGCGGCGGCAACCGATGCGCATTGGCAGGAGGTAGCAACCAAGCTCGATCTGGCCAAGGCCTACCAGGAGATGGGGGACAAGGATGGGGCACGCGAACTGCTCAACGAAGTCCTGAAGGAAGGCGATGCAGCCCAGCAAGAGCAAGCGCAGACCATGCTCGCGGCCCTGGGCTGATACTGCAGGGTACCTAACCGACCCCGGGCTTTGTCCCGGGGTTTTGTTTTAATGGACCGCCCGCGCAAAATCCAGCATTACGGAACGATCCGGAAACCATGAAAATCGCAATCGGCATAGAGTACGACGGCAGCCGTTTCCACGGCTGGCAGTCACAGCCCTCCGGCGATACGGTGCAGGATCATCTGGAGCGCGCGCTCGCTTCGATTGCCGGTGAGCCGGTGCGCCTGGCCGCGGCGGGGCGCACCGACGCCGGCGTGCACGCGCTGGCACAGGTGGCGCATTTCGAGACGGCCGCGGTGCGCCCCGAGTCGGCCTGGGTGCGCGGCGTCAATACGCTGCTGGCGCAGGCGGTGGCGGTGCAATGGGCGGCGCCCGTGGCCGAGGATTTCCATGCGCGCTACTCGGCCATATCGCGCACCTATCGCTACCTGCTCTACAACCATCCGGTGCGGCCGGCGCTGCACTATGGCCGCGTGGGCTGGTTTCATCTGCCGCTGGACGCGGACGCGATGCGCGCGGCCCTGGTCTATTTGCTGGGGGAACACGATTTCAGCGCGTTCCGCTCCAGCGAATGCCAGGCGAAAAGTCCGGTGCGCGTATTGCGCTCGTGCAAACTGGAACAACACGGCGCGCATCTGCGCTTCGAATTCAAGGCGAACGGCTTCCTCCATCACATGGTGCGCAATATCGTCGGCTGCGCGGTCTACGTCGGCAAAGGGAAGCATCCGCCGCACTGGTTGGCTGAGGTGCTCGCCGGCCGCGATCGCCGACTGGCCGCGCCGACCTTCGCCCCGGATGGGCTGTATCTGGCGGATGTCGAATACGCACCCGGCTGGAGGCTGCCGGCCTTCGAATCCAGCCGGCTCGTCTTCCCGGAGCAGGTGGCGGCGTGAGGACGCGCATCAAAATCTGCGGCATTACGCGGGCGCAGGACGCGCGCGCTGCGGCGGAGTTGGGGGCTGACGCGATCGGCCTGGTGTTCTACTCACCCAGCCCGCGCAATGTGAGCCTGGCCCAGGCGCGCGCGATCGTCGCGGAGCTTCCCCCCTTCGTGACCGTGGTCGGTTTGTTCGTCGATCCGTCCAGGGATCAGGTCGAAGCAGTACTGCGCGCTTGTACGATCAACCTGCTGCAATTTCACGGCGATGAAGCGCCGGATTTTTGCGGTGGTTTTGGACTGCCTTACATCAAGGCCGCGCGGGTCAGGGCCGATGCCGATTTGGTACAATACCTCTCGTCCTATAGAGCCGCCCAGGGCTGGCTGCTGGATGCATACCACGACCGGCTTTACGGCGGCACCGGCGCCTCTTTCGACTGGAATCTGATACCGCAGGGCCTGGCCCGGCCCGTCATACTCTCGGGCGGACTTACGCCGGGAAACGTCGGAGCGGCAGTGCGCCGGGTCCGGCCCTGGGCGGTGGATGTGTCCAGCGGAGTGGAAGCGACCAAGGGCATCAAGGACGCCGCAAAAATTGCGGCCTTCATAGTGGGAGTAAAGAATGAAAGTGCATGATCTGCCCGATAGCCATGGGCACTTCGGTCCCTATGGCGGCATCTTCGTCGCCGAGACGCTGATCGAGGCCCTGGACGAGCTCCGCATCGCCTACGAAAAATACCGCAGCGATCCGGAATTCATCGCCGAGTTTCGCTACGACCTCAAACATTATGTGGGCCGCCCGAGCCCGGTCTATCACTGCAAGCGCTGGTCGGGGCTGCTCGGCGGCGCGCAGATCTACCTCAAGCGCGAAGACCTCAACCATACCGGCGCCCATAAAATCAACAATACGCTGGGGCAGGCCATGCTCGCGCGGCGCATGGGCAAGCCGCGCATCATTGCCGAAACCGGCGCCGGCATGCACGGCGTCGCGACGGCCACCGTGGCCGCCCGCTACGGCCTGGAATGCGTGGTGTACATGGGCTCGGAAGACGTCAGGCGGCAGGCGGCAAACGTCCACCGCATGAAGATTCTCGGCGCGAGCGTGGTGCCGGTCGAATCAGGCTCGAAGACGCTGAAAGACGCGCTCAACGAAGCGATGCGCGACTGGGTCACCAATATCCACAACACCTATTACATCATCGGCACGGTCGCCGGGCCGCACCCCTACCCGATGATGGTGCGCGATTTTCAGTCGGTGATCGGCGAGGAATGTCTGCTGCAGATGCCGGAGCTCGCCGGGCGCCAGCCCGATGCGGTCATCGCCTGCGTCGGCGGCGGCTCCAATGCGATGGGCATTTTCCATCCCTATATCCCGGTCGACGGCGTGCGCCTGATCGGGGTCGAGGCGGCCGGCCTGGGCCTGGCAAGCGGCAAGCATGCCGCTTCGCTGACCGCCGGCCGGCCCGGCGTGCTGCACGGCAACCGCACCTATCTATTGCAAGATGCGAATGGGCAAATCATAGAGACGCATTCGATTTCGGCCGGGCTCGATTACCCGGGCGTGGGGCCCGAGCATGCCTGGCTCAAGGATACGGGGCGCGCCGAATACGTCACCATCACCGACGATGAGGCGCTCAAGGCATTTCACGACCTGTGCCATTTTGAGGGCATCATCCCGGCGCTGGAATCCAGCCACGCGCTGGCGCACGCGGCGAAGATCGCGCCGGCCATGTCCAAGGACAAGGTCCTGCTGGTGAATCTGTCCGGGCGCGGCGACAAAGACATGCATACGGTTGCCGAGAAATCCGGCATTCATTTCTGACACGCTTGCCCATGAGCGCGCTGCTCTACAACGAGGATGCACTGAGCGGGATCAGCCGCGTGGCCGACGCCTCCGTGGACTTGGTTGTTGCCGATCCGCCCTATGGCCTAGGCAAGGACTACGGCAATGATTCCGATCGGCTGGACGCGCAGGAATACCTCGTCTGGAGCCGGCGCTGGATCGATGCCGTGCTGCCCAAGCTGAAGGAAAACGGCAGCCTGTACGTATTTCTGACCTGGCAGCACAGCCCGGAAGTGTTCAGCTATCTCAAGACGCAGCTTTCCATGGTGAACGAAATCATCTGGGACCGCCGCGTCCCGAGCATGGGCGGCAGCACGCGCAAATTCTCCTCGGTGCATGACAACATCGGTTTTTTCGTCAAATCGCGCGACTACCATTTCGATATCGACGCGGTGCGCATTCCCTATGATGCCGAAACCAAGAAAGCGCGCACGCGCTCCATTTTCGTAGGCAAGCGCTGGCTGGAGCTAGGCTACAATCCCAAGGACGTGTGGAGCGTATCGCGGCTGCATCGTCAGCACGCCGAGCGCGAGGACCATCCGACGCAAAAGCCGCTGGAGATCGTGGAGCGCATGGTGCTGGCGAGCTGCCCTGCGGGCGGTACGGTACTCGACCCGTTCATGGGCAGCGGCACGTCCGCGGTGGCCGCGGCCCGGCACGGGCGCAGCTTCATCGGTTTCGAGCTCAACCCGGACTATTTCGCCATCGTCAAGCAACGCCTCGCCCGGCTCATGCACGGCGGCGAACGCGCCGTGCCTGCCGCGGCAACTCAACCTTCCCTACTGTGAAAATTTGATGTCACGCATCCAGGCCGCATTCGAGCAACTTGCCAAAAACCGGCGCAAGGCGCTGATTCCCTTCGTCACCGCGGGCGATCCCGAACCCGAAACGACGGTGTCGTTGATGCATGGGCTGGTCGAGGCCGGTGCGGATGTGATCGAACTCGGCGTACCGTTCTCCGACCCGATGGCTGATGGCCCGGTTATCCAGCGCGCCAGCGACCGTGCCCTGCGCCACGGCGTGGGCCTGCATCAGGTGCTCGCATTCGTGCGCGAGTTTCGCGCGACCGACCAGGCGACGCCGGTGGTGCTGATGGGGTATGCCAATCCGATCGAGGCGATGGGCGCCGCGCGCTTTGCCGCAGAGGCACAGCAAGCCGGCGTAGACGGAGTACTGGTAGTCGACTATCCGCCGGAGGAATGCGAGTCCTTCGCCGACCTGATGCGCGGCCATGGCATGGACTTGATTTTTCTGCTGGCGCCGACCTCCAGCGATGCGCGCATCGCGCAGGTGGCCCGACTCGCCAGCGGTTACCTGTACTACGTTTCGCTCAAAGGCGTCACCGGGGCCGGGCACCTCGATCTGGCCGAGGTGGCCGCGAAAATTCCGCATATCCGGCGCGCGACCAAACTGCCGGTGGGCGTGGGTTTCGGTATCCGCGACGGAGCGACGGCCAAGGCGGTGGCGCAATTTGCTGATGCGGTGGTCATCGGCAGCGCCATTATCCAGCAGATGGAAGCGGCTCCGGCGGGGGAGCAGGTGCGCTACGCGGGCCGTTTCCTGCAAGGCATACGCGCAGCGCTGGACGCAAAATGAGCTGGCTGCAAAAACTGCTGCCGCCCAAGATCAAGCGCTCGATCGGCCCGAGCAAACGGGCCGTGCCCGAGGGGCTGTGGATCAAATGCGCGTCCTGCGACGCGGTGCTGTACGCGACCGACCTCGAAAAGAACCTCAACGTTTGTCCCAAGTGCAACTACCATAATCGGCTGTCGGCGCGCGCGCGCATAGACATGCTGCTCGATCCCGAGGGGCGGTACGAGATCGGCGCCGAGGTGGTGCCGGTGGACAGCCTAAAATTCAAGGACAGCAAGCGCTATGTCGACCGCCTCGAGGAGGCGCAGCGGCAGACCGGGGAAACCGACGCCTTGGTGGTGATGCAGGGCGCGATCAAGAACATCCCGCTGGTCGCGGCGGTGTTTGAATTCGAATTCATGGGCGGGTCGATGGGTTCGGTGGTGGGCGAGCGCTTCGTGCGCGGCGTGCAGGTGTGCCTGGAGCAGAATCTGCCATTCGTGTGCTTTACCGCCACCGGCGGCGCACGCATGCAGGAGGGCCTGCTGTCGCTGATGCAAATGGCCAAGACCACGGCGGTATTGACTCAGCTCGCGGCGCGCAAGCTGCCGTTCATCTCCGTGCTTACCGATCCCACCATGGGCGGCGTGTCGGCGAGTTTTGCCATGCTGGGCGACGTGATCGTCGCCGAACCCAAGGCGCTGATCGGTTTCGCCGGGCCGCGCGTGATCGAGCAGACCGTGCGCGAGAAACTGCCTGAAGGATTCCAGCGCGCCGAGTTCCTCCTGGAAAAGGGCGCGATCGACATGATCGTGGACCGGCGCCAGATGCGCGATCAACTGGCGCAGCTGATCACGCTGCTGCTGCGCATCGCCCCTGAGAATACCTGAGCTCATCGGCGTTTCGGTTGACCAAAGACAAAGACCTCGCTGGCTGGCTCGCCTACATCGAGCAGCAGCATCCGCAGACCATCGCGCTCGGACTGGAGCGGGTCGGCCGCGTGCGCGACGCGATGGGCCTCGCGCCGGCGGTGCCGGTCATCACCGTCGCGGGCACCAATGGCAAGGGTTCGACCTGCGCCATGCTGGAAGCCATCCTCAGCGCCGCCGGCTACCGCGTCGGCCTCTATACGTCGCCGCATCTGTCGCGCTACAACGAGCGCGTGCGCATCGCCGGGCGCGAGGCCGAGGACGCGGCGCTGGCCGCAGCGTTCGCACGCGTGGAGGCGGCGCGGATCGGATCGGGGGAGGTCCGACTGACCTACTTCGAATTCGGTACGCTCGCCGCAGTCGATCTGTTCCTGCGCAGCGGCGTCGACGTGCTGGTGCTCGAAGTCGGCATGGGCGGGCGCCTGGATGCGGTCAACGTATTCGACGCCGATTGCGCCATCGTCACCAGTGTCGGCCTGGATCACATGGACTATCTCGGCGACACGCGCGAGTCTATCGGCTATGAAAAGGCCGGCATCTTCCGCGCTGGAAGAACGGCCGTGCTCGCCGATCCGGCGCCGCCGGCTTCGGTGCTGGCGCACGCGCAGGCCATAGGCGCAAAGCTGTTATGCATCGGACAGGATTTCGGCTACGAGACCGCGCACGGACAGTGGACGTTCTGGGGACCGGCTGGCAGACATTCCGCCTTGCCCGAGCCTGCCTTGCGCGGCGCGATCCAGCTGCAAAACGCAAGCGCAGCGCTGGCCGCGCTGGACAGTCTGCGCGAACGCCTGCCGCTTGCCGCCGAAGCGCTGCACCAGGGATTGGCCGGGGTTGAATTGCGCGGGCGCTTTCAGCGTTTGCCGGGGCGCCCTGAACTGGTGCTCGACGTAGGGCACAACCCGCAGGCAGCCGCGGTGCTCGCGCAAAACCTGTCGCAGCTACCGCCTTGCTCCACTACCGCGGCGGTGTTCGGCATGCTGCGCGACAAGGACATCGCCGGCGTGGTGAAATCGCTCGCGGGGCAGGTGGACCGCTGGTACGCATGCACGCTGGCGTTGCCGCGCGGCGCACAGGCATCCGAACTGGCGCAGGTGCTGCGCCAGGCAGGGGTGAACGCAGTGCGCGAATTCGAAAATCCGGCGCAAGCCTACGCCGCGGCCTGCAGCGGCGCGGCTGAAAATGATAGAATTATAGTGTTTGGATCCTTTCATACTGTGGCAGATGTAATCGCTGCCCGGGAAAATCCCTAGGGCCTTTTTGGAGTCATCCGAAAGGCGTCGGACTTACGGGAGCATGACGGGGCATCCCCTCGTTTTGGTAATGAACTTAAAGGCCTAGATGGCGGAAAGCGAAGAAGCGCTGCAGCTGAAACGGCGAGCCCGGCGCCGCCTGGTTGGCGCCATCGCCTTGGTGACTTTCGTCGTCATCATCCTGCCGCTCATTCTGGACAAGGAACCCGGCCCGGCCGGTCCGCCGTTGAGCGTGCAGATACCCAGCCAGGATACGGGCAGTTTCAATTCCCGCGTCGTGCCGCCGGCTTTGCCCGCCGCGCCAGCGGCGGAGAAAAAAGCCGAGACCGCCACGGCCAAAGCCGAATCATCTGCGCCCCAGGCGGAGCTGCCTGCCGCGGCGCCTTCGGCGCCCAAGCTTGCGGCTTCTAGCCCGGCCCTGGCTCCTGCCCCCAAGGCGGAGCCGCAGGCGGCCAACGAGGCGGCCAAGCCGGCGCAAGAATCGGAGGCGCAACGGGCGCAGGCCGCGCTCAGCGACCACGCCTGGGTCGTCGCGCTCGATGCATTCGCGGATAAGAAAAACGTGAAGCAGTTGCGAACCAGACTATCAGCTGCGGGGGTAAAGTCCTATACTGAACCGGTAAGAACCGGCAGGGGCGAGTTGACGCGCGTGCGTGCCGGTCCTTTCCCGACCAAGGAAGCGGCCGAGAAGGCGCGCGCCAAACTGGTGGCGATGGGACTGAAGCCGGGCGCTGTCGCGAGCCGATGACGTGGTTTGATTATGTCGTCATCACCGTACTCGGCCTGTCGGTGCTGTTGGCGGTGTTTCGCGGCGCGGTGAGGGAAATCACCGCCCTGGCTGGCTGGGCGGCGGCATTGATACTGTCTGGGCTGTTCGCGCCGGATCTGGCGCAGTGGTTGCCGGGGAGTCTGTCGCACATGCTGAGGGCGATCATCGCTTACCTGGTCATTTTCCTCGGCGTGCTGCTGCTGTCGGGGGTGATCGGAATGCTGCTGGCGAAACTGTTTCGCGCCGCCGGCCTCGGTCTTGCGGATCGCGCTGTTGGCGCCCTGTTCGGGCTCGCGCGCGGGGCGGTAATCGTGTTCGTCGGAGTGATGTTGGCGGGATTGACCAGCCTGCCGCGGGAGCCGTCCTGGCGCGAGGCGGCGCTGTCAGGGCCGATCGAAACTGCGGTGTTGGCCGCGAGGCCGGCACTACCGAAAGATTTGGCGCAACGTATCCGTTACAGGTGAGACCATGTGCGGGATTCTCGGCGTAGTGGCAAGAACTCCGGTGAACCAGCTGCTCTATGACGGGCTGCTGGTGCTGCAGCATCGCGGCCAGGATGCGGCAGGCATCGCGACCTCCCAGGGGCAGACTTTTCATATGCACAAGGGCGGCGGCCTGGTGCGCGACGTATTCCACACCCGCAACATGCGTGCGCTGCCCGGGAACATGGGCATCGCGCATTGCCGTTATCCTACCGCGGGTTCGGCATCCAGCGCCGCCGAATCGCAACCGTTCTACGTCAATTCGCCCTTCGGCATCGTACTCGGCCACAACGGCAATCTTACCAATTCGGAGAGCCTGAAGCAGGAAATGTTCCGCCAGGACCTGCGTCACATCAACACCAACTCGGACTCTGAAGTCCTGCTCAACGTGCTGGCGCACGAACTGCAGGAGGCGTCGACCAACTACAAGCTCGATCCGCAGATCATTTTTGCCGCGGTCGCCGCGGTGCACCGGCGCTGCCGCGGCGCTTACGCCGTGGTCGCGATGATCGCCGGTTACGGCCTGCTCGCATTCCGCGACCCTTACGGCATACGCCCGCTGGTGATCGGCCGCATCGACACCGGCAACGGCTACGAATACCTGGTGGCTTCCGAATCCGTGGCCCTGGATACCCTGGGCTTTCAGATCGTGCGCGACGTCGCGCCGGGGGAGGCCGTGTTCATCGACGAAGACGGCAATTTCTACAGTCGGCAGTGTGCGGCGAAGAACTCGCTCAACCCCTGCATTTTCGAGTATGTCTACCTCGCGCGCCCGGATTCGCTCATGGACGGGGTGTCGGTGTACGAGACGCGGCTGCACATGGGCGAGCAACTGGCGGCGAAAATCCGCAATCAGTACGCGCACCTGGATATCGACGTGGTGATCCCGATCCCCGATTCCAGTCGTCCCAGCGCGATGCAACTCGCGCTGAATCTGGGACTTTCCTATCGTGAGGGCTTCGTCAAGAACCGCTATATCGGCCGCACCTTTATCATGCCGGGCCAGCGTGAGCGCAAGAAATCGGTGCGGCAAAAGCTCAATGCGGTGGCGATGGAATTCAAGGGCAAGAACGTGCTGTTGGTCGACGATTCCATCGTGCGCGGCACCACCAGCCACGAGATCGTGATGATGGCGCGCGAGTCCGGCGCGAATCGGGTGTTCTTCGCCTCGGCCGCGCCGCCGGTGCGTTACCCCAACGTCTACGGCATCGACATGCCCACGCGCCAGGAGTTGATCGCCAACGGCCGCAGCGACGAAGAGATCGCGCGGGAAATCGGCGCCGACGCGCTCATCTATCAGGATCTGGACGCGCTCAAGGCGGCGGTGAGCGAGGCGAACCCGCGGCTGACGCAGTTCGAAACCTCCTGCTTCGACGGCAGCTACATCACCGGCGACGTTACGCGCGAATACCTGGACAGCGTGGAAAACAACCGCAATTGCGCGCGCGATGGATCATCCGAGGAGGCCTCCAGCACCCAACTCGACCTCGGGCTGGTAGAGACGAATCAATCCTGAAATTTGACAGCCACGCGCTGCGGTAGTAACGTAGCGCTGCGCCGATTTGAAGCATAGCTTGCGGGCGCCGCCGGTTCCTGGTTTGCACACCGGCAAACAAATACAGCTAAAGCGTGGGAAACCCGTCTTAGCCAAAGCTAGGCGGGTTTTTTGCTTTTACAGCTTGTAACAATATGAGGGAATGTCCCCCGAGGGGACTTACTTTGGGGCGCATCCCCTCGTGCTCCCCTGAATCGGCCCGTAACAAAAAGATTTTTGTCGCGGGTTCATAAGATGGACGCAATCATGGCAGATCAAGTCGAATTTGATACGCTGGCGCTACGCACCGGCATCCACCGCAGTCAGTTCGGCGAGCATTCCGAGGCGATGTATCTGACCTCGAGCTTCGTGTTCCAGAACGCTGCCCAGGCCGCGGCGCGGTTCACCGGCGGCGAGGAAGGCAATATCTATTCGCGTTTCACCAACCCCACGGTGAGCGCATTCCAGGAGCGCCTGGCGGCCCTCGAGGGCGCGCAAGCCTGCGTCGCGACTTCTTCGGGCATGTCCGCGATCCTGGCGATGGCCATGGCCCTGCTCAAGGCGGGCGACCATGTGCTGTGTTCGGCCAGCGTATTCGGCTCCACGGTGCAGCTGTTTTCCAACATCCTGGGCAGATTCGGCGTTGAGACCAGCTTCGTCGCCGGCGCCGATGTTCCCGCGTGGGAAGGGGCGTTGCGCAGCAATACCAAGCTGCTGTTTGTCGAGACGCCGTCCAATCCGCTCACCGAGATCGCGGATATCGTCGCTCTGGCCGCCGTGGCCAAGCGCGCGGGCGCGCTGCTCGCGGTGGACAACTGCTTTTGCACGCCGGCGTTGCAAAAGCCGCTGCAATTGGGCGCGGATCTGGTGATCCATTCGGCAACCAAGTACCTGGACGGACAGGGCCGGGTGCTCGGCGGGGCGGTGCTGGGGCGGCGCGGTCCGGTGATGGATGGCGTTTACGGCTTCCTGCGCACGGCAGGTCCGAGCCTGTCGCCGTTCAACGCCTGGGTGTTGCTCAAAGGCCTGGAAACGCTGCGGCTGCGCATGGACGCGCAGTCGCAGTCGGCGCTGCAGCTGGCGCGCTGGCTGGGACAGCATCCCGCTGTGGAGCGCGTGTACTATCCAGGACTGCCGTCGCACCCGCAATTCGAGCTGGCGCAAAAGCAGCAGCGCCTGGGCGGGGCAGTGGTGTCCTTCGAGGTCAAAGGTGGGCGTGAAGCCGCCTGGCGCGTCGTGGATGCGACGCGCATGATCTCGATTACCGCCAATCTGGGCGACACCAAGACCACGATCACGCATCCCGCCACCACTACGCATGGGCGCATCAGCGCGGAAGCGCGCAAGGCCGCAGGCATCAACGAGGGGCTGCTGCGCGTCGCGGTGGGCCTGGAGGCGCTAGTCGATATCGAGGCCGACCTCGCGCGCGGGCTGAAGTAGAGGCCCGGCGCTCAGTACACAGCGTTCAGCTTGCGCGCAGGCTTACCGCGCGGCAGCCGCTGGCGTCGCAGGCGAGATAGCTGCCTTCCTGGTACCAATCCGCCAGCACCCAGCGCTCGCAGGCGTGGCCATCGACCGTATGCAGGTGGCGGGCCGGGCGATGGGTATGGCCGTGGATCAGGCGCGGATAGCCGTAGCGGCGCAACTGCGCCTCGACTTCGGCCGGCGCGACATCCATGATTTCGGCGGACTTAATGTGCTTTTCCTGCTCGCTTTTGCGGCGCAGGTCTTCCACCGCCGCCTTGCGCTCGACCAGCGGCTGGCGCAACAGGCGGCCGATCCAGGCCTCGCTGCGCGCCTCGCGCCGGAAGGCCTGGTATTGCAGATCAAGCGTGCACAGGGTGTCGCCGTGCATGAGCAGCACTGCTTGGCCGTACAGTCTGAGCAGAGTGGGGTCGGGCAGCAGCTGCACTCCGCTTGCGCGCGCGAAGGCCGCGCCGATGACGAAATCCCGGTTGCCGTGCATCAAATAGGTGGGGACGCCGCTGGCAACGAGGCGAGCGAGGGCCGCGACTACCGAGGCGTTGAACGGGTCGTCCAGGTCGTCGTCGCCTGCCCAATATTCGAACAGATCGCCCAGGATGTAGAGCGCGTCTGCGCCGCGCGCTTCGCGCTCGAGAAATCCGAAGAACGCGGCGTTGCTCTGCGGCCGGCCGGCGCAAAGGTGCAGGTCGGAGATGAACAGGGTGCTCAAGCGGATTTGCGCCTAGCGGGCAAAGCGCGCAA
This sequence comes from Pseudomonadota bacterium, assembly GCA_021811085.1. Lineage (GTDB taxonomy): Bacteria > Pseudomonadota > Gammaproteobacteria > Burkholderiales > SG8-39 > 2-12-FULL-64-23. The sequence goes on from JAJZPQ010000001.1 coordinate 178,167, forward strand.
CGCGCGGATCAGGCGGCGGACGGTTCGGGCTGTGCACGCTGCGGGACGCGCGCCATGCCGGCGTTCATAGTACTTCGGCGCGTTCCACCAGCACGTCTTCGACGGGTACGTCCTGATGGCCCCCGCGGTTGCCGGTTTTCACGCCCTTGATCTTGTCCACCACGTCCATGCCCTCGATCACCTTGCCGAACACGCAATAGCCCCAGCCTTGCGGCGTCGGCGCGCTGTGGTTGAGAAAGCTGTTGTCTTTGACATTGATGAAAAACTGGGCGCTGGCGGAGTGCGGATCGGAAGTGCGAGCCATCGCGACGGTGTAGCGCTCGTTCTTCAGGCCGTTGGCCGCTTCGTTTTCTATCGGCGCCTCGGTCGGCTTTTGCTTCATGCCCGGCGCGAAACCGCCGCCCTGGATCATGAAGCCGTCGATGACGCGGTGGAACACCGTGTTGTCATAGTGCCCGCTTCTGACGTAGGCAAGAAAGTTCTCCACCGTCTTGGGCGCCTTGGCCGCGTCGAGTTCGAGGGTGATGGTGCCGTGATTGGTATGCAGTTTGACCATGATGTGCTCGCTCTATTTGTCTGAAACTAGGGTGACGGATTGGATGATGACCGGTTGCCGCGGAACATCCTTGGCAAAAGGGCCGCCCGGGCCGGTCGGCAGATGTGCAATGCGCATCACGACCTCCACGCCCTGGGTGACCCTGCCGAACACGGCATAGCCGTAGCCCGCAGGCGTGGGTTCGCGAAAATCGAGGAAGCCGTTGTTGGCGACGTTGATGAAGAACTGCGCGGTGGCCGAATGCGGATCCGAGGTGCGCGCCATGGCAATGGTGCCGACTTCGTTCTTGAGCCCGTTGCCGGCCTCGTTCTCGATCGGCGGGCGTTTGCCGCCTTTTTCCCTGAAGTCCGGGGAGTAGCCGCCGCCTTGAATCATGAAGCCATCGATCACGCGATGGAAAACCAGGCCGTCATAAAAACCATCCCTCACATACTGCAGGAAATTGGACACCGTTTTCGGCGCCTTGTCAGGGTAGAGCTCGATACGTATGGTGCCGGCGCTGGTCTTCATGTCGATCAGCGGATTGGCGGCAAACGCCTGCGCCGACCACAGCAGGGCGGCCAAAATCAGAAGTGGAATTGAGCGCATGTTTCTGGCCTCTTGATTCGGAAAATTTTCAGTGCTGACCGCAGTGGACGCTGCAGGCACTCATGCATGGGCGCTGCTGCTCTTGCCGGCGCCCGCTGCGCTGAATCCTTGACTTGCTGCCAGCGGGCGAACAAGACGGGACTAGCCCGCCCCTTCATAAATGATGCGCCACTTGCCGCCTTCTTTGGTCCAGTATTGGCGCTTTTTCATGGTATTGGACAGGTTGTTCGAGCGGTAATCCTGATCGAACGTGACTACGACCAGTTCATCCTTGCCCGGGTTGCGGAACATGCTGAAATTCGATAGCTTCAACTTGATCCAGGTCTTGCCGCTGTTCACCTGGCGCTTGTGCTGCCCCCACTGCGCGAGGTTCTCGTGGTCGGCGGAAAATTTTCTGGAATAGTGCGTCAGATAGCGATCGATATCCATGCTTTCCCAGTCGCTGCGCCAGCGCTGGATTTCGGCATTGAGCGCGTTACGCTCGGCGTTCCAGTCATCCAGCGAAAGCCATTCGACTTGTTCGCTGATGATGACCGGCGTGAGCCCGATCTGAAGTTTCTTCGATAGTGCGTCCAGGTCTGCGTTGGCCAGCACCACACAACCATTGCTCGCGCGCGGGGCGCGACTGTAGGTATCGCTGGGCGTCCCGTGCAACCAGATGCCATGGCCGTTCCTGCCATGGCGCCGGTCCCATTCGTTGGGATAGCTGATCGGGAAAGCGCCGCTGCCGTAGAAGTCAGAGAGCTTGTTGCGCGGCAGGCTCGCCGTGACGTGGTATACGCCCACCGGCGTCTTTTCGTCGCCTTCGCGCGTTTTCTCCCCGCCGCGTTTTCCGGTGCTGATGTAATAGTCGGCGACGAAGCGCGGCCGGCCGTTCTCGTTCTGGTAAAGGTACAGGCGCGAGCGCTTGTTGTCGACAACGATGGCATAGCGCTGATCCGCGCGCAATTGCAGCAGATAGCGCGGCACCCGGTCCTGCGACGGCCGGTCGCGGTAGGCGTGCAGGCGCACCAGCGCTTCGGCGCGCAGGTCGGCCAGACGCTCCACGCTCGATCCCTGAGGCGCGTCGCCGAAAGTCTTGAGCTCGCGGCCGCGAGCCAGCAGCAGGTCGCCTTTGATCAGGTAGGCGAGGCGAAAATTGGGCTTGGCCTGAATCAGCGCTTCGACGTTCTTGAGCGCCAGATCGAGGTGGTTGCTCTCGATTTCATCAAACACCTTGCCCAGCAGGTTGTCGGTGCTTGGGTCCGCTTGCGCAGGTGCCGGGGATACGAGGAAGGCGCTGGCGCAGACTAGCGCCCCGGCGAGTAATGTATTCGAGAGCCCGCGCCGCAACTGCATCAATTAGTTAACCCGCTCTTCATGTATGAGCCATTTGCCATTGGCTTTGACCATGACCAGCGTTTTAGTTCCCGCCGCCTTGATACGGTCAGACCGGTAGACCTGGCGGAAGCTGACGCTCGCGGCGTTTTCGCCGCTGATGCTGACCTTGGGCGACTCGACTTCGACTTCGATTTTCTTGGGCGCGCTGATGCGAAGCGTGCGCGCCTTTTCCCAATCGGCGCGCGACTCTCCCTTGGGGGTTTTGAAGTCCTTGGCGTAATGCGCAAGGTAGCCGGCGACATCCTTCCTCGACCAGGCGCTGGCCCAGCCGCGCACAGTCTTGACGAGCGCCTCGGATTCGCCTTCCGCGGCGGCGCTGGCCTTCGCTGGCGGCTGGGTCGGTTTCGGTTCAGCTGGCTTGCGTTCGGCTGTCTTGGTTTCAGCCGGCTTCGGTTCGGCCCCTGTCTTGGGCGTAGCGGCCGCCTTGGGCTCCGCCGCCGGTTTGGCGCTTGCGGCCGCACCGGTCTTGCCGGAATCGGCCGTGCTGGTCGCGGCGGCTTGCGCCGTCCGGGCGGGCTCTGCGGGTGCGGCGCCGCGGGCGGCGCGCGATCCGTTGCTGATCAATTCGCCGATCATGGCCAATTTGGTCTTGGCGCCGGTATTGGAGGAGTCCAATTGCAGCGCCTTGTCATAAGCCTGGCTCGCGAGTTTTGCGTAAATGTCGCCGAGGTTCTCGTGTGCGGTGGCGTAGCTCGGATGCGTGCGGATGGACGCTTCCAGCGCGATCCGGGCCTTTTCATACTGACCCTGGGCGGCGTATAACACCGCCAGGTTGTTATAGGGCTCCGGCAGTTCGGGGTAATCCTCGGACAGCTTCTGGAACACCTGGATCGCCTCGTTCGAGCGGTTCATCTCGGTCAGGATCAGGCCTTTCAGGAATCGCCCTTGCGCATCGCGCGGTTTGCCGGCCAGGAACTTATCGATGCGTTCCAGCGACTGCTGCAACTGGCCTTGCCGCATCATGCGGTTGATGTCCTGCAGCTCGTCGGCGTGGACGGCCGCTGCGGCCAGGGCGAGGCTCAGCGCGAGTGCGATGCGGCGAAGGAGGGAGTGCATTGTGTTATACTTTCTCGCGCCAGTTGGATTAGCCCAGCATTCTAACAATAACACCCGAACGTCCACAATAGAGACCGCTGTTGAAGTATCGGCGATGGCGCCGCGTTCACGCTTAGGCTGCGGCGCAATCGACTAAGTTCCAGCCGTCCTTCGCGCATGCTAAAGATATACAACACCCTTGCCCGCCGCAAGCAGGAATTTGTCCCGATCGAGCCGGGGCGGGTGCGCATGTATGTTTGCGGCATGACCGTCTACGACTACTGCCACCTCGGCCATGCGCGCGTGATGGTGGTATTCGACATGGTGCAGCGCTGGCTGCGCGCCTGCGGCTATGCGCTCACCTATGTGCGCAACATTACTGATGTCGACGACAAGATCATCCGCCGCGCGCTCGAGCGCGGCGAGACCATAGGCGAGCTTACCGCGCGCTTCATCGCTTACATGGACGAGGATGCCGCGGCCCTGGGGGTGCAAAAGCCCGATTTCGAGCCGCGCGCCACGGAGCACATAGGCGGCATGCTGGATATGATCGAGACGCTGCAGGCGAAGGGATTGGCTTACCGCGGGCAGAGCGGCGACGTCAACTACGCCGTGCGCAAATTCCCAGGCTACGGCAAACTCTCGGGCAAGACGCTGGACGAGCTGCGTGCGGGCGAGCGCGTCGAAGCCGATCCAAGCAAGCATGACCCGCTCGACTTCGTCCTGTGGAAGCAAGCGAAGGCGGGCGAGCCCGCCTGGCCTTCGCCCTGGGGCGAAGGCCGCCCGGGCTGGCACATCGAATGCTCGGCCATGTCCTGCGAATTGCTCGGCGTGCACTTCGATATCCACGGCGGCGGCCAGGATCTGCAGTTCCCGCATCACGAGAATGAGATTGCACAGTCCGAGGGCGCGCATGGTGGCGCTTTCGTGAACTACTGGATGCACAACGGCTTCGTGCGCGTCGACGACGAGAAGATGTCCAAGTCGCTCGGCAATTTCTTCACCATACGCGAGGTGCTGCAGCAATACGACGCCGAGGTAGTGCGTTTTTTCATTTTGCGCGCGCATTACCGCAGCCCGCTCAACTACTCGGACCAGCATCTGGACGACGCCAAGGGCGCGCTCACGCGGCTGTACACGGCGCTCAAGAACGTGCCGCCGCAGCCGGTGGCGATAGACTGGAGCGACGCCTACGTCGAGCGCTTTCGCGAGGCCATGAATGACGATTTCAATACGCCCGAGGCGATGGCGGTATTGTTCGAGCTGGCGGCCGAGGCGAACCGCAGCAAGTCGGCGCACACCGCGGGTCTGCTCAAGGCATTGGGCGGGATCCTCGGGCTGCTGGGGCAGGAACCGAACGCATTCTTTCAGGGGCGCGGCGCAACAGGCGCGGCTCGAATGGAGCCGATGGAGGCAACGGGGACCGGAGAGGCAAAAGCACGCACCCCATCGGCGACGGTGAGCCTCGAACAGATCGAACAGAAAATAGCCGAGCGCGCAGTGGCGAAGAAGGCGAAGAACTACGCCGAGGCGGATCTCATCCGCAAGGACCTGCTGGCTGCGGGCATTGTGCTGGAAGACACGCCGCAAGGCACGAGCTGGCGCCGGGCCTGAGTAGCAGCAGCAAGGGCTCGAGGGTGGGTTTTGTACAAGATCGTCGATTGTGCACGGATGTGCTTTTTATCCGTGCACAATCGACGATCCGCGCGGACGGGGCGCCGTCCGCGCAAGCTCTGGCGCTGTAGATCGACGTCACCTGCAACGTCCGCCTTTGTCGGTGCGCGACCATTGCGCGCTCCGCGCGCCAACCGTGTTTTCCGTATGGATGAAAAACGCATCCATACGGAAAACACGGTTCTGAATAAAAACAACAACGGAAGAGCGGTTCGAGTCGCCGCGTATGGCGGTTTCCTTGCTATTCAGCAAAAAATTCTTTCACCTTGTCCATCCAGGATTTTGCGCGCGGGTTGTGCCGGTCCGAGTCTTTCACGTTGATCGCCTCGAGTTCGCGCAGGAGTTCCTTCTGCCGTTCGGTGAGGTGCACCGGCGTCTCGACTACCATATGACACAGCAAGTCGCCGTGCGCGTGGCTGCGCACGCCTTTGATGCCTTTGCCGCGCAGGCGAAAGATCTTGCCGCTCTGCGTTTCGGCCGGGATCTTGATCCTGGCCGACCCCGACAGCGTCGGGATCTCGATTTCTCCGCCCAGCGCCGCCACGGTAAAGCTGATCGGCATTTCGCAATGCAGGTCGTCGTGATCGCGCTGGAACACCGGATGCGGCTTCAGATGCAGCTGCACGTACAGATCGCCCGGCGGCCCGCCGTTGACGCCGGCCTCGCCCTCGCCGGAGAGGCGGATGCGATCGCCTTCGTCCACGCCCGCCGGAATCTTGACCGACAGCGTCTTGTGCTGCTTGATGCGGCCGGCGCCCTGGCAAGTCGTGCAGGGGTCGGCGATGATCTTGCCCGTGCCGTGGCACTTGGGGCAGGCCTGCTGGATGGAAAAGAATCCCTGCTGCATGCGCACCTGGCCCTGGCCGCCGCAAGTGGTGCAGGTTTTGGGCTGGGTGCCGGGCTTTGCGCCCGAGCCGTGGCAGGTGCCGCATTCGTCCATGGTGGGAATGCGGATCTTGGTCTCGGTGCCGTGCGCCGCGGCCTCGAGCGAGATCTCGAGGTTGTAGCGCAGGTCGGCACCGCGGTAGACGCTGGAGCGGCCGCCGCGCGCCTGGCCGAAAATGTCGCCGAAGATGTCGCCGAAGGCATCGGCGAAGTTGGAGAACCCGGCGCCCTGCGCGCCGGCCGCTGCCGACGGATCGACGCCGGCATGCCCGTAACGGTCGTAGGCGGCGCGCTTTTCCGCGTCGGAGAGCATTTCGTAGGCTTCCTTCGCCTCCTTGAATTTCTCCTCCGACTTGCCCTTGTCTTCCGGGTTGCGGTCCGGGTGGTATTTCATCGCGAGCTTGCGGTAGGCCTTCTTGATCGCGTCTTCGTCCGCGTCGCGATTGACACCCAGTATTTCGTAGTAGTCGCGCTTTGCCATGAGTTTCTTGAGCAGTTACAAGTGAAGGGGGAACGGCAAAAGGGGCGAGGCTATCACGCCTCGCCCCTCAGTGCCCCGGGTGCAGAGCCTTATTTCTTGCCGTCCTTGACCTCGGTATATTCGGCATCGACCACTTCGCTCTCGTCGGCCTTGGTCTCGCCTTTTGCGCCCGGCGCCGCCTTCTCCGCGGCCTGCGCATCGGCATACATCTTCTCGCCCAGCTTCTGCGCCACCTGCGCCAGCGTTTGCGCCTTGGCGTCGATGGCGGCCTTGTCCTCGGACTTGAGCACCGCTTCGGTGTCCTTGATCGCAGCCTCGATTTTTTCCTTCTCGCCCGCGTCCAGCTTGTCGCCGTACTCGCCGAGCGACTTTTTCACCGAGTGCACCAGCGCCTCGCACTGATTGCGCGCGTTCACCAGTTCCAGCGCCTTCTTGTCCTCTTCGGCGTGGGCCTCGGCGTCCTTGACCATTTTCCGGATCTCTTCCTCGTTCAAGCCGCTCGAGGCCTGGATCTTAATCTTGTTCTCCTTACCGGTGGCCTTGTCCCTGGCCGACACATGCAGGATGCCGTTGGCGTCGATGTCGAACGTGACCTCGATTTGCGGCAGGCCGCGCGGCGCGGGCGGGATGTCGGTGAGGTTGAACTGGCCCAGGCTCTTGTTGCCGCCAGCCACGTCGCGCTCGCCCTGCAGCACGTGTATGGTCACCGCGGTCTGGTTGTCGTCCGCGGTGGAGAACACCTGCTGCGCCTTGGTCGGGATGGTGGTGTTCTTCTGGATCAGCTTGGTCATCACCCCGCCGAGCGTTTCGATGCCGAGCGACAGCGGCGTGACGTCGAGCAGCAGCACATCCTTCCTGTCGCCGGAGAGCACCGAGGCCTGGATTGCGGCGCCAGCGGCCACGGCCTCGTCGGGGTTCACGTCCTTGCGCGGCTCCTTGCCGAATATCTCTTTGACCTTGTCCTGCACCTTGGGCATACGCGTCATGCCGCCCACCAGGATCACGTCGCTGAGGTCGGACGCCTTGACGCCGGAATCCTTGATTGCGGTGAGGCAGGGTGCTACGGTCTTCTCGATCAGTTCGTCGACCAGGCTCTCCAGCTTCGCGCGCGTGAGTTTGATCGACAGGTGCTTGGGTCCGCTTGCGTCGGCGGTGATGTAGGCGAGGTTGATCTCGGTCTGCTGCGAGGACGAGAGCTCGATTTTCGCCTTTTCCGCGGCTTCCTTCAGGCGCTGCAGCGCGAGCACGTCCTTTCTCAGGTCTATACCCTGGTCGCGCTTGAACTCGTCGCACAGGTAATCCATGATGCGCTGGTCGAAGTCCTCGCCGCCGAGGAAGGTGTCGCCGTTGGTCGAGAGCACTTCGAACTGTTTCTCGCCTTCGACGTCGGCGATTTCGATGATGGAAATGTCGAACGTGCCGCCGCCTAGGTCATACACCGCGATCTTGCGGTCGCCGCCCTGTTTGTCCACGCCGAACGCGAGCGCGGCTGCGGTGGGCTCGTTGATGATGCGCTTTACTTCCAGCCCGGCGATGCGGCCGGCATCCTTGGTGGCCTGGCGCTGGCTGTCGTTGAAATAGGCCGGCACCGTGATTACCGCCTCGGTCACCGGTTCGCCGAGATAGTCCTCGGCGGTCTTTTTCATTTTCAGCAGCACCTGGGCGGAAACTTCCTGCGGCGCGATGCGCTTGCCGCGCACCTCGACCCAGGCGTCGCCGTTGTCGTGCTTGACTATCTTGTAGGGCATGAGGTCGAGGTCTTTCTGCACCTCTTTTTCCTCGAAGCGGCGGCCGATCAGGCGCTTGACCGCATACAGCGTATTCTTGGCGTTGGTGACGGCCTGGCGCTTGGCCGAGGCGCCGCACAGGACCTCGCCGTCTTCCTGGTAGGCGACGATGGACGGCGTGGTGCGCGCACCCTCGGAATTTTCGATGATCTTGGTTTGCCCGCCTTCCATGACTGCGACACAGGAATTGGTCGTTCCCAGGTCGATGCCGATGATCTTAGCCATAATGTGTTCCTCGGTGAATTAAATATGCCTGACTGAAATGTGGGGTTGAATTCCCGCGCTTCAAGCGTCTTTTGCCTTCGAAACGGTTACCAGCGCCGGACGGACGACGCGCTCGTGCAGCAGGTAACCCTTCTGCATCACCTGCACCACCTGGTTGGGCTCGCCCGGGTGCTCGACCATGGTCATAGCTTGGTGCCGGTGCGGGTCGAATTTCTCGTTGAGCGGATTGATTTCCCTGAGGTTGGCCTTTTCGAACACGGCGTTGAGCTGCTTCAGCGTCAGTTCGACGCCGCTTTTCAGGCTCTCCAGCGTGATATTTTCAATGGCCAGTGCAGCTTCCAGGCTGTCCCTGACCGGCAACAGCGCTTCGGCCAGGTTTTCGACCGCATATTTGTGTGCGCTGGCAATGTCGGCCTGGGCGCGTTTGCGCAGATTCTCCGTTTCGGCCTTCGCGCGCAGCCAGGAATCCAGGTGTTCCTGGGCCTTTTGCTCGGCCAGTCGCAGCTGTTCCTCCAGGCTGGGTGCTTGCTCCGCTGCGGGGTCGCTTGGGTTCTGCGTCTCCGGCGCTGCCTCGGTCTGGGATTGCTCAGGTTCTTGATTCGCCATCACTTGCCTCTAGTCTTCGAATAACCTTCTGGCAAATGGGGACAAGCCGACGCATTTCAAGGGGGGGAAGCGGTATTCCTTGCGCGCACGCGCAAGCGGAAGAACTAGGCCGTTGCGCCCAGGCCCAGCGCACGTGCGCGCGAGCGCTCGAGCGCGTCCGCATCCGGGCCGGGCTCGCCCCAGCCGCGCGCGTGCTCCAGGGCTATTTGCGCCAGTGCCTGGATCCAGGCGTCGCTCTCGTTGAGGCAGGGGATGAGATGGAACTCCTTGCCGCCCGCGTTGAGGAATTCGGCCCGGCATTCCATGCCGATTTCTTCCAGCGTCTCCAGGCAATCGGCGACGAAGCCGGGGCAGATCACGTCGACCCGGCGCAGGCCCTGTTTGCCCCATTGCGCCAGCGTCGCCGCGGTATAGGGTTGCAGCCACTGGGCGCGGCCGAAACGCGACTGGAAGCTGAGCTGGTACTGCTCCGGCGCCAGCGCCAGCGCCTCGGCCAGCAGGCGCGCGGTCTTCTGGCACTCGCAGTGATAGGGGTCGCCGCGCTCCAGGGTGAAACGCGGCAGCCCGTGAAAACTCATGAGCAGCTTGTCCGGCCTGCCGTGTTGCGCCCAATGCTTGCGCACGCCCTCGGCCAGCGCCGCGATATAAGCCGGGTGGTCGTGAAAGTGCTTCACCAGGCGCAGCTCGGGGATATTGCGCGTGCGGCTGAGGCTTGCCGACACGGCGTCCAGGGCGGTGGCCGTGGTGCTGGCGGCATATTGCGGATACAGCGGCAAGACCAGGATGCGTTCGCAGCGCTGCTGTTTAAGTTGCGCCAGCACCGACGCAATCGACGGTTCGCCGTAGCGCATGGCGAAATCGACCACCAGCGCGGGGTGGCCCTGCGCGCCCAGATAACCGCGCAGCAGCCTTGCCTGGCGTTCGGTATGCACTCTGAGCGGGGAGCCGTCCTGGTCCCAGATCAGGGCGTACTTGGCCGCGGATTTTGCCGGCCGCAGATTGAGGATCACGCCATTCAGGATCAGCCACCACAGCGGCCGCGGAATTTCGACCACGCGCGGATCGGACAGGAACTCTTTCAGGTAGCGGCGCACCGCCGCGCGCGTCGGCGCCTCGGGGGTGCCCAGATTGACCAGCAGGATCGCGGTGCGCGCCGGCGCGCCGTGCGCAAAGGCGGGTTCGGCCAGGAAGGGCATGGATGGTGGCGGCAGCGCGCTCAGCTGGCCGACAGCGCGCTCGAGAGCAGCTTTGCGGTGATGTCGACGATCGGAATCACGCGCTCGTAGGCCATGCGCGTCGGGCCGATCACGCCGACGGTGCCGACCACCTGTCCGTTCACGGCATAGGGCGCCGTGACCACGCTGCACTCGTCGAGCACCGAGGCGCCGGACTCCCCGCCGATGAAAATCTGCACCCCTTGCGCGCGCGTGCTCATGTCCAGGATCTGCACGAACAGGGTCTTCTTGTCGAACAGGTCGAACAGTTCCCGCAGCCGCGCCATGTTGGAGGAGAGGTCGGTCGAATCGAGCAGATTTTTCTCGCCCGAAATGACGTAGTTCTCGTTGGTTTCGTTCAAGGCCTGCTTGCCCGCAGCCAGCGCCGAGGTCATGAGCGCGGTCAGATCCTGATGCAGCTGCTGCAATTCCTCCTGCATGCGCCGGCGGATTTCGTCGAACGTGTAGCCGGCATAGTTCTGGTTAAGGAAGTTCGCCGCCATCGTGAGCTGCGCCGGCGTATACGTTTTGTCGGTAAACAGGATGCGGTTCTGCACGTCCCCGTCCGGGGTGACGATGATCAGCAGAATGCGCTTTTCCGAAAGCGCAAGAAACTCGATATGGCGGAAGGCGGCGCTCTTGCGCCGCGGCGAGGCGACCACGCCGGCGAAATGCGACAGCTGCGACAGCAGCTGCGAGGCCGAACTGATCAGGCGCTGCGGGTTGTCCGGGTGCAGATTGCCCTCGATCTCCTTCAGCTCGACTTGCTCCAGCGGCTTGATCGTGAGCAGGGTATCGACAAAAATGCGGTAACCGCGCGGCGTGGGTATGCGCCCGGCCGAGGTGTGGGGGCTGGATATGAAGCCCAGCTCCTCCAGGTCGGACATGATGTTGCGTATCGTCGCCGGCGACAGGTCCAGCCCGGAATAGCGCGACAGCGCGCGCGAGCCTACCGGCTGGCCCTCAGCAATGTAGCGCTCCACCAGGGTTTTGAGCAGAATCTGGGCGCGGCGGTCAAGCATGCCCGTATTCTAACCAAAATTTACTTGTCTCCATCAACACGAAATGGGGGCGATGTGGTTTAATTTCAACGTGATGTCTCCCGCGTTCCAAACGGTCGCCCTGATCGGCCGCTATAACACCACCGAAATCGCCGAGTCGCTGCTCGATTTGGCGGGGCTGCTGCAACAACGCGGCTGCACCGTGCTCATCGAAAAGGAAACCGCGGCGAATATCGGCAGCAATAGCTTCACTACCGCCGATTATGCAGCCATCGGCGCGCGGGCCGACCTTGCGGTGGTGCTCGGGGGCGACGGCAGCATGCTGTCGGCCGCGCGGCACCTGGCAGCCCACGGGGTGCCGCTGGTCGGGGTCAACCAGGGGCGCCTCGGCTTCATGACCGACATCGCGTTCTCGCGCATGCGCGAGACCATCGAGCTGCTGCTGTCGGGCCGCTACACCATAGGCGAGCGCACCATGCTCGAGGCCCAGGTGTTGCGCGGGGAAAAGGAAATATTCGCCACCCAGGCGCTCAACGACATCGTGGTCAACAAGGGCGGCACCGGACGCATGATCGAATTCCTGGTGCACATCGACGGCCAGTTCGTCTACGACCTGCGCTCCGACGGCATCATCGTGGCTACGCCCACCGGCTCCACCGCGTACGCGCTCTCATCCAACGGTCCGATCCTGCAGCCCAATGTGCCCGGCATCGCCCTAGTCCCGGTGTGTCCGCACACGCTGTCCAACCGCCCGATCACGGTGAGCGACCGCTGCGTCATCGAGATTACCATCAAGCAGCGCGGCGTCGGCGCACGCCTGCATGTCGACGGCCAGCCGCACTCCGAACTCGCGCCCGATGACAAGGTCATCGTGCGCCGCGCGCCGCATTCCATCCGCTTCGTGCATCCGCCCGGCTACAGCTACTACGCCATGCTGCGCGAGAAGCTGCACTGGAGCGAAATGTAAGCATGCTGCGGACGCTCAGCATCCGCGATTTCGTGATTATCGATTCGCTCGAGCTCGAATTTCACTCCGGCTTTACTGTGCTTACCGGCGAGACCGGCGCCGGCAAATCCATACTCATCGACGCACTGGCGCTGGTTCTGGGCGAACGCGGCGACGCGGCCGTGGTGCGCTCCGGCTGCGAGCGCGCGGACATCGCCGCCGAGTTCGACATTCAGCGCCTGCCCGAAATCCTGCAGTGGCTGCGCGCGGCCGAGCTCGAAGGCGATCCCGGATCGATGCTGCTGCGCCGGGTGATCGACAAGGGCGGGCGCTCGCGCGCGTTCGTCAATGGCCTGCCAGCCACGCTGGCCCAGTTGCGCGAGGCGGGGGAATGGTTGGTCGATATCCATGGGCAGCATGCGCATCAGTCGCTGCTCAAAGCCGATGCGCAGCGTGTGCTGCTCGACGCGCATGCCGGCCTCGCGCCGCTCGCGGCCGAGGTGGCGCAGGCGTACCGCCACTGGCAAAGGCTGGCGCAGGCGCGCAGCGAATACGAGACCCATGCGGCGCAGCGCAATGCCGAACGCGAACAGCTGCAGTGGCAGGCGCAGGAGCTCGATCTGCTTGCGCTGCAGCCGGGCGAATGGGAGGCGGTGCAGGCCGAGCACACGCGACTTGCGCATGCGGCGGGACTGATCGAGGGGGTGCAGGCGGCGCTGGACGCGCTGTCGGAGGCCGATGCGGCCTGCCTGCCGCTGCTCTCGGGCACGGGGACGCGGCTGGAGGCGCTGCTCGCGTTTGATGCAGGCCTGCGCGAAGCGCTGGAGCTGATCCGCTCGGGCGAAGCGCAGGTGCAGGAGGCGGTGTACGCGCTGCGTCATTATGCGGACCGGGTCGAGCTGGATCCGCAGCGGCTAGCCGCGGTCGAGGCGCGCATGCAGGCGATTCACGGCAGCGCGCGCAAATTCCGCCTGGAACCGGGGGAGTTGCCCGCGCATCTGCGTCAATTGCAGGCGCGCCTGGCCGAGCTCGAGATCGCCTCCGACCTCGAAGCCTTGGTGAAGCAGGAACAGCAGGCGCGCAGCAGCTACTTCGAGCGCGCGGTGAAGCTCGGCGCGGGCAGGAAAAAGGCCGCCGCCAAGCTGGGCAAGGAGGTGACGCAGGCGATGCAAGCGCTGGCGATGACCGGCGGCCGGTTCGAGGTCGGACTCAACCCCTACCCCCCGGAAGGCAGCGTGCACGGTGCGGAACAGGTCGAGTTTCTGGTCGCGGCCAATCCCGGCGTTGAGCCGCGTGCGCTGGCCAAGGTGGCCTCGGGCGGCGAGTTGTCGCGCATCAGTCTTGCGATCCAGGTGATCACGAGCAAGGCGGCGCTGGTGCCGACGCTGATTTTCGACGAGGTGGATGCGGGCATCGGCGGCGGCGTGGCCGAGATCGTCGGCCGGCAGCTCAGGATCCTGGGACGCGAGCGCCAGGTGCTATGCGTGACGCACCTGCCCCAGGTAGCCGCGCAGGCCGACCGGCAATGGTCGGTGAGCAAGTTCGGCGTCGAGGGCAGGGTGAAGACCATGGTTTCCGCGCTCGATCAGAAGGCGCGCATCGAGGAGGTTGCGCGCATGCTCGGCGGGACGGAGATTACCGCCACCACGCGCAAACATGCAGCGGAAATGCTGAGTCTGCGCTAAGCTAGCGAAAACAGCTCGTCTTAACAACATAAGGGAGAGAATGATGCGGGATATGAAATCGCTCAAGTCCGCGGCCGGCTCTGCGCGGGTGATCTCGATGGTGGTGCTGGTGGTCGTGCTCGTTTGCGCCTATATTGCGCTGGATTTCTACACCGGCGGCCAGCAAAATGCGAGCATGGTCGAAGGCCGCGGCGGCTCCATCATCGCTGCGCTCGCGGGCTATAAGCGGGAAACCGGGGCTCTGCCGGAAACGCTGGACAAGCTCGTGCCCAAGTACCTTCCGACCTTGGCTAAGTGCCCAAATGGCCAGCCCTATGCCTATAACCGGGCCGCTGCGGAATACACGCTCACTTGTCAGGACGTGTTGTTCAAATCCAAGCCGTATCAGTACGACTCGAAATCCAAGGCCTGGGCGGGCTAGGTGCGCGCGCTTGCCGCGTGCTCTGGTCGCCTGCCGTTTGTGCCGCCTGCCGCGTTGGGATAGAATGCGCGGGCATTTGTAGGAACCCGTCGCAAAGCGATTTTGCGACGGCCTCGTAGGCGCGTAGCTCAGCTGGTTAGAGCATCACCTTGACATGGTGGGGGTCGTTGGTTCGAGTCCAATCGCGCCTACCAATTTCTCCCGGTAAATCGATGAAACAAGGGTCCGCAGAGACTCGCCGGTGACGAATTTGGGGCACATGCGCAGGTCGTAGTCGTTGTCATCAGCGCGGCGATGGAAGTCGCGGCAGGCATCACCACCATCGAGGAAGCGATCAAGGTCGCGCCGCCGCCGCAACGCGAGAGCGAGTAGCGGCGCATTGCAGAGAGCAGTGCCTGAGACGGGACCGGACGGGTCCCGCCCGGTCTGCATCCATTGGCTACGTTTGATAAACGCTTCCCTCCGGAAAAGGCTGCGGAGATTCTTCGCAGGTCAAATCTCAGGATAGCTTTGGTGCTGCCATGCTTACATGGCCGGCGCAGTGAATGTTTCGCCCACATAGATGTTCGACCAGTGCCTTCGATGCGGTGGACAGTGCGCCATATGACCGCACGCATACTACGAGCTGCCGTGTCGCCCAGGTTTCGGCAAGTTGGATGGGTTTGATTTTGAGCGATCGCAGATACAGCTGAGCGCTCTTGCGGGGCATCACGCCAATGCCCAAGCCAGCCGCAACCATTAGACAAAGCGCGTCATAACTCGCTACCTGGATACGTAGTCTCAGCGGCTTGCCAATATCGCCGGCGGCTTTCGTCAACAGGTTGTTTATGGAACTGCCCGGGTGCAGGCCGACGAAATCGAACTCAAGCGCTTGCCGCAAGGTCGCGGACTTTTTTTGTGTGAGCGGATGCCCATCCGGAACGATGGCGATCAATTCGTCGTTGTGATAGGGCAGAAATGCCACGTTCTCGCCGTAGTTGCCGGTATTGAGTATGCCTATGTCGGCAGCATTGTCGGCAACAGCCTTCGCAATCACCGAACTAATGCGTTCCTCGAGATGGATCTGCACCAGGGGATAATCGACCATGAAAGACTTGAGTTCCTCCGGCAGGAACTGCGTGATGGCCGAAATATTGGCAAATACCCTCACGTGGCCGCGCATTCCGGACGCATACTCGTTCATTTGATAGGCGATATCGTTCAGGCTGTTCAATACGCCCTGCGCAAGATGCAGCAATGCATAAGCCGCCGCAGTCGCGACCATCCCTTTGTTGCTGCGGGCAAACAAGGCAATGTTCAGCACGCTTTCCAGCTCGTTGATGCGTTTGCTCACGGCCGATGCCGCGATGTGCTCGCGCGCAGCCGCATCGGCAATCGTTCCCGTCTCCATCACCGCGACAAACAGTTTTAGCGATATCGGATCGAGTTTCATCGCGGTGGATCGGAATAAGAAGCGACCGGTTAAAGTATGAAAGGCGGCCCAGATTACACCATCGCAATCCGCGATGGCAAGCTGACTATTGGTTGATATACGCGGCTGCGATGCGGCCCTATGATTGCCGTCATTGGTCTTCCTATCTTCCGTCATACAGGTCTTCGATACGAAGCATGAGTCTATGGATGCAACCCACGTCAGTGCGATGTCGCCAGCCGCGCTCAAAGGTATGCGTGTCGTAGAAATGGGACAACTGATCGCCGGCCCCTTCTGCGGCAAGACCCTGGGCGAGTTTGGGGCCGAGGTGATCAAGATCGAGCCGCCTGGCGCCGGTGACCCTCTGCGCAATTGGCGCATGATCAAGAACGGCACCTCCGTCTGGTGGCAGGTGCAGTCGCGCAACAAGCGCTCGCTGGCGCTCGACTTGCGCACCCCGGAAGGGCAGGACATCGCCAGACAACTGATCGCGAAAGCGGATGTGTTGATCGAGAATTTCCGTCCGGGCACACTGGAAAAATGGGGCATGGGCTGGGACGATCTCAGGCAATTGAACCCGGGCCTGGTGATGCTGCGCATCTCGGGCTACGGCCAGACTGGGCCCTACCGCGACCTGCCGGGCTTTGGCGCCATCGGCGAAGCGATGGGGGGACTGCGCCACCTTACCGGCGAGCCAGGGCGAGTACCGTTGCGCGTAGGCGTATCGATCGGCGACACGTTGGCCGCCCTGCACGGTACCATAGGCGTGATGATAGCCCTCTACCACCGCAAGGTGAACGGCGGCGCGGGCCAGGTGATCGACGTTGCGCTGAACGAAGCGGTGTTCAACGTCATGGAAAGCCTGATCCCCGAATACAGCGTATTCGGCGCGGTGCGTGAGGCCGCAGGCAGCGCGCTGCCCGGAATTGCGCCATCCAATGCATATCCGTGTTCAGACGGCCACGTGCTGATTGCCGGCAATGGCGACAGCATCTTCAGGCGCCTGATGGAGACGATAGGCCGTGCCGACCTCGCCAACGCGCCTGATCTGCAAAGCAATGCCGGTCGCGTCGCGCGCGCGGCCGAGCTGGACGCCGCGATCGAGGCCTGGACCCACACCCGCAGACTGGATAAGGTTCTCGCCGCGCTAAGTGCGGCGGGCGTTCCGGCGGGGCGCGTCTACACCGCGAAGGACATACACGAAGATCCGCATTACCGCGCACGCGACATGATCCTGCGCCAGCAAACCCGCGACGGCTATGCGCTTGACGTGCCGGGCATCGTGCCCAGGCTGTCGGCCACGCCCGGCAGCGTGCGTTCGTCGGCGCCGCGTCTAGGCGACGACACGGATAGCGTGCTTCAGGAAATGGGATTTTCGGCGCGCGACGTAGCTGCGCTGCGGGCCAAGGGGGCGATCGCATGAACACCGGCACCGTTTGGGACGGTGCACGCAAGCGCATCCATATGCAGGAAGTCGGCACGCGCGACGGCCTGCAGGCGGAAGCCGCGTTTGTGCCCACCGAAGACAAGATCTCGCTTGTGAATGCGCTGTCCGAAGCCGGCATTGCGAAAATCGAAGTCACCGCCTTCGTCTCGCCACGGGCGATTCCGGCGCTGCGCGATGCGGAGACGGTGCTGCGCGAAATCCGGCGCTGGCCCGATGTGGTCTACACCGCGCTCGTGCCCAATGTGCGCGGCGCAGAGCGTGCCATCGCGGCCCGCGCCGATGAACTCAATCTCGTGATGTCGGCGAGCGAAACGCATAACCTCGCCAACTTGCGCATGACACGCGCGCAATCATTCGCTGCGCTGTCGCAGGTCGCAGCCCTGGCGCGTAGCGCAGGGGTGGAGGTGAATATTTCGCTCTCTTGCTCATTCGGTTGTCCCATGGAAGGCGATGTGCGCGAGGGCGTCGTGCTCGAGTGGGTGCAGCGCTTCGCCGATATCGGGGCAGATGGCATCACGCTATGCGATACCGCTGGCATGGCCTATCCCACCCAGGTAGCGGCACTGACACAAACGCTGCGCAAGCGCTGGCCGGCGATCGGGCTTGCGCTGCACTTTCACAATACGCGAGGCATGGGGCTCGCCAATGTGTTGGCGGCGATCGACGCCGGTGCCGACCGCTTCGACGCATCGCTTGGCGGCATCGGCGGCTGCCCGTATGCGCCCGGCGCGACCGGCAATGTGTGCAGTGAGGAGATCGTGCATGCGCTCGAGCTGATGGGCTACGCCACCGGTGTCAACCTCGAGAAGCTGCTCGCCGCATCTAGGCGCCTGCCTGCACTGATCGGACACGATACGCCCAGCCAGATCGTCAGGGCCGGACGCCGCCTTGATTTGCACCCGGCTCCGGGCGACTTCGATGTTATTCGCGAACGCGCGCTGGCACGGGCACCCCGCTAAGAAATCCGACCAAAGGAGATTCGAATCTGATGACACGCACTCGACATGGCCTTCTGATCATAACGCTCACACTCACGGCGCTTGCCGCCACCGCCACGGTCACCGGAGCCGGCGGCGCCCAAGCTCTAGGAACGAGCGTTTTCCCGACGAAGCCGATTACGCTAATTGTGCCGGCGGCGCCCGGGAGCACGACCGACATTGCAGCACGCATGCCGGGAGTATCCGTCGCCGCTGTGTCGGGACAGGCGGTGGTGGTGGACAACCGCGGCGGCGCCAATGGTGTCAGTGCGGCGGTCGTGGTCAAGCGCGCTGAGCCCGACGGCCATACTTTGATGATGCAGTACTCGGGCTACCACGTCATCCCCCCCAGCGTAAGCAAGCAGGCCCGGCAACGGGAGGCGAAGGATTTGCAGCCGGTGGCCAATGTTCTGTCCGCGCCGCAGGTGACCGTCGTGCGCGCCGGACCTCCGAGAAAGCAAAAAAATAGTGCGCTCGTTCGGCCGTCACGCGTTTTTTTGATCTAGCGCAAACATATTAATCTGCGCTGTGGCAGCTTACGGCAATCGTTCGTTTAACGTGAGGAGGGTTCCATGAATCTGAAAAGCAAGTTCGTTTTAGCGGCCGTGGTTGCCGTGCTGTCAGCCGGCATGGCGTACGCACAGCAGCCGATCGTGATCAAGTTCAGCCACGTGGTGGCGGAGAACACGCCCAAAGGCAAGGGCGCATTGAAGTTCAAGGAACTCGCCGAAGCACGCACCAAGGGCCGGGTCAAGGTCGAGGTTTATCCCAACAGCCAACTGTTCAAGGACGGCGAAGAGATGCAGATGCTGCAGCTTGGCAACGTGCAGATCCTGGCGCCTTCGGTGTCCAAGTTCGGGCCGCTCGGGGTGCGTGCATTCGAAGTTTTCGACCTGCCCTACATTTTCGACAACGACCAGGATCTGCATAACGTGACCCAGGGCCGCATCGGCCAGCAGCTGTTCAAGATGCTCGAAAGCAAGGGCATTGTCGGCCTGGCCTATTGGGACAACGGCTTCAAGGAGATGAGTTCCAACAAACCGCTCAAGACGCCGGCCGACTTCCGCGGACAAAAAATTCGTATTCAGTCCTCCAAGGTACTCGATGCGCAGATGCGTGCGCTCGGCGCGACGCC
The DNA here is from genome assembly GCA_021811085.1 of Pseudomonadota bacterium. Lineage (GTDB taxonomy): Bacteria > Pseudomonadota > Gammaproteobacteria > Burkholderiales > SG8-39 > 2-12-FULL-64-23. The sequence goes on from JAJZPQ010000001.1 coordinate 197,621, forward strand.
GCAGGTGATGGCGTTCTCCGAGGTGTATCAGGCGCTGCAGACCGGGGTCGTGGACGGCCAGGAGAACACCTGGTCGAATATCTACACGCAGAAGTTCTTCGAGGTGCAGAAGTACATCACCGTGTCCGATCACGGCGTGATCGAATATGCGGTGATCACCAACAAGAAGTTCTGGGACGGTCTGCCCGCGGACATACGCGCCGCGCTCGACAGTTCGATGAAGGACGCGACCAAGTATGCCAACGATATCGCCAAGCAGGAGAACGACCAGGCGCTGGAAAAGATCAAGGCATCGGGCAAGTCGCAGATCATCACGCTGACGCCGGAAGAGAAGAAGGCCTGGAAGAAGGCGGAACTGAAGGTGCACCGCGAAAACGAAGGCTCTATCGGCAAGGATCTGATCCAGGAGATCTATAAGGACACCGGTTTCGATCCGGCCAAGCTGTAATTCAAAAAAGGGGCCGCCGCCGCTCGCGCGCGGCGGCCTGCATACCGGGTCTGCAGGCCGTTACCGCGTCCGGCGCGGCTGCCGGGCGCGAATCGGTTCCAGGAGGAGACTAGCTTGAACAAGGTGCTCAACCATCTGGAGGAGTGGCTGATCGCGTTTCTGATGGGCGGCGCGACCATCGTCATCTTTGTTTCGGTGGTGCACCGCTATGCGTCGGGTATCCCCTGGCCGGCGCTGCAGGACTGGCTGCTGACCATCAACATCAGCTGGGCACAGGAACTGTGCATCTACATGTTCATCTGGATGGCCAAGTTCGGCGCCGCCTACGGCGTGCGTACCGGCATCCACGTCGGCGTCGACGTGCTGATCAACACCTTGCAGCCGAAGATGCGCGCCCGCTTCATCATCTTCGGCCTGCTCGCCGGCGCACTGTTTACCGGCATCATCGGCACGCTAGGCGCCAAGTTCGTCTGGGAAATCGCGCACACGGACCAGGTCTCGCCCGACATGGAGCTGCCGGTATGGATCGCGTTCCTCGCGATACCCTGCGGCTCCTATCTGATGTGCTATCGCTTCCTGCAGGTCACCTGGTCGTTCTGGCGCACGGGCGAGCTGCCGCACCACGATCACGGCTATGTCGAGGGCGTCGAAGCCGTCAATGACGAAGACATCGTGCCCTTGGCGCTCAAGGACAATCTGCATCCGCGCGAACCGGATTTAGGGGCGAAGAAATGACCGGCACCATTATTTTCGTGCTGTTGTTCGCGCTCATGCTGACCGGCATGCCGGTGTCGATCTCGCTCGGCCTCACGGTGCTGACGTTCCTGTTCACCATGACCCAGGTGCCGATCGAATCGGTGGCGCTCAAGCTGTTCACCGGCATCGAGCGCTTCGAGATCATGGCAATCCCGTTTTTCATCCTGGCCGGCAATTTCCTCACCCACGGCGGCGTCGCGCGGCGCATGATCAACTTCGCCACCAGCATGGTCGGCCACTGGTACGGCGGCCTCGGCCTGGCCGGGGTCATGGCCTGCGCGCTGTTCGCCGCGGTGTCCGGCTCGAGCCCGGCGACAGTGGTGGCGATCGGATCGATTCTTCTGCCGGCGATGGTCAAGGCCGGCTTCCCCAAGCGTTTCGGCGCCGGCGTCATAACGACCTCGGGCGCGCTCGGCATTCTGATTCCGCCTTCAATCGTGATGGTGATGTATTCGGTCGCGACCAATACCTCGGTCGGCGCGCTGTTCATGGCCGGCGTAGTGCCCGGCTTGATCCTCGCTTCGATGCTCGGTGCGCTCACCTGGTACCGCGCCTGGAAAAACAAGTATCCGCGCATGCAACTGGCCGGCGGGCGCAGCGGCGGCCAGGCGACGATCGCGAGCGTGGCCGGATTGTCGGCGAGCCTGTTTTTCATCACCACGCCCATCCTCGCCGCCTGGCTCAGCCTGAAGCAGATGGAAGGGGGCGGCGTGCTCACCGTCCTGGTCGCCATCATCTGGCTGGTCGTGGCGCGCCTGCTTACCAAGAGCAGGTTCGTGCTGCGCTGGGTGTTCACGCTGGCCTTCCTCGTCACGCCGCCGCTGCTGCTCTACGGGATCAGCCTGGTGTTCCTGCCGATTGGCGGCTATGCGGCATTGTTGGTGCTGCTGGCGCTCTGGCTGATCGTCGCCTATCCGCTGGCAAAGAAGGCCGATCTGATGCGCGGCATCGGCTTCGAGGCGCGGCACGAGGCGCTGCAGGTCTGGAATACGTTTTGGGAAAGCGTTTGGGGATTGTTGCTGGTGATTGTGGTGCTCGGCGGCATCTATTCCGGCGTGTTTACACCGACCGAGGCCGCCGCGATGAGCGCGGTGTACGCGTTCTTTGTTGCGGTGTTCGTGTACAAGGACATGGGACTGAAGCAGGTGCCCAAAGTCCTGCTCGATTCGGCCAACATGAGCGCGATGCTGCTCTACATCATCACCAATGCCGTGCTGTTTTCCTACCTGCTGACCTCGGAACAAATACCGCAGTTGATGGCCGACTGGATGATAGGCAAGGGTCTGGGCCCGGTTGCGTTCCTGATGATGGTGAATCTGCTGCTGCTCCTGGCCGGCAACGTGATGGAGCCCTCGTCGATCGTGCTCATTACCGCGCCCATCCTGTTTCCGGTGGCGATCAAACTCGGCATCGACCCGGTGCACTTCGGCATCCTGATCACGGTAAACATGGAAGTGGGCATGTGCCACCCGCCGGTCGGGCTCAATCTCTATGTCGCCAGCGGCCTCACCAAGATGGGCATTACCGAACTGACGATCGCGGTATGGCCATGGCTGCTGACCATGCTCGTCTTCCTCGTCATGGTCACTTATATTCCGCAGATGTCGCTGTGGCTGCCGCGGATGCTGGGGATGATGTAGGGGGGAACGGGGCGCGGCGTCTCGCCTTCTGTTACCGGCGCCGGGCGACCGTTGCGCGCTGCGTGCGCCAACCGTGTTTTTGGTACGGTGCGCCGGGAGACCGGCAAGGAGTTACGGGTGAAAGTCCCGAACGATAAAGGTCTAGCAAACCATATTGTCCCCGAGTCATGCGTTAGGAGTGGCCGCGAGGC
>JAJZPQ010000145.1 GCA_021811085.1 Pseudomonadota bacterium
ACCACCCACAAGCAGGTCTACATCTACGGCGGCCTGGACACCGGCCCGACCGAGTTCAACAACAATTTCGGGATGTGCTGGGGTATGGGCGGGTGGGTGTTGTTTCCGTTCCTGCAGAAAATCGGGTCCGAGGCGGCACAGAAGCTGCGCGCGCGCGTCGCGGCGGAGTTGAAAACGACTTTCGCGAGCAGCTACGCGAAACAAGTGTCCTTGGCCGAGGCACTGCAACTGGAAGCCATATCGGTCTATGGCAGGCGCGCAACGGGCGGGAAGTACCTCATCAATCCGAACAAGGGCCAGGTCCATGACTGACGCGCCATTCACCGTCGTGCAGACGGAGTCCATCAACCCCGCCGCTTTCGAAATCGAACGCTCTATCATCGAACCCGCGGGGGGCCGGGTGATCGTGAGGCGGGCCGCGAACCAGGCGGAGCGCGCGCTGGCCCTGCAGGACGCGCACTGCGTGCTGGTGGCAAGCGCTTCGATTACGGCAGACCTCCTGGACCGGCTGCCGAATCTGCAGTTGATCATCCGCAGCGGCGTCGGGCTCGATACCCTCGACATTCCCGCGGCGACCGCGCACGGCATCGTGGTCGCCCACTATCCCGATTATTGCCAGCCGGAGGTCGCGAACCACGCGACCCTGCTGCTGCTCGCCGTCGCGCGCAAACTCCTGGAGCATGACCGCGCAATCCGCCAGGGGCGATACCGCGGCGTGCCGATGGGCGTCTCGGCGCCGATCTTCGGCGAGACCATGGGCATCATGGGACTCGGCAACATCGGCCGCCAGTTTGCCGTGCGCGCAAAAGCGCTGGGCATGGAGGTGATCGCCTATGATCCCTACCTCGGCGACGAGGTCTTCGCCGCGCTTGGGGTCGGGCGCGCCGCCAGCCTCGAGGATCTGCTGCGCCGCGCCGACCACGTGTCGATACACACGCCGCTGACGCCGGAGACGCGCCACATGTTCGGCCACGACCAGTTCGCGCTGATGAAGCCGACGTCCATCCTCGTCAACACCGCGCGCGGACCGGTGGTCGAAGAGGCGGCGCTGGTGCACGCATTGCGCTCGCGCCAGATCGCGGGCGCGGGCCTCGACGTGTTCGAGGCCGAACCGTTGGCCGCGGACTCGCCGCTGCTCGCGTTCGAGAACGTGGCGCTGACGCCGCACTCCGCGTTCTATTCGGAGCGATCGAACAGGCGGGTCAAGCAGCTCATCGGCAAGACGGTGGTGGCTTTCATGCAAGGCCGCTGGCCAGAGGAGTTCGCGACGATCCCGAACCGCCGCGAGGTGAAACCGCGCGCCGACCTGCGCTAGCCGGTCGCCGGCCCACCAGCCCCCGTTTCAGGTGGAGAACGAGGGGATCATGCCCGATTGGTAGCGGCGGAGACTATCTCTCTGTCTTTCCGTGCATGACCATAATTGTACTGTGTTAAATAATAAGGCATTATAGCGACATCTTCAAGTGATTTTGGAGGTGTGCTGTGGCCAAAAGTCTGGAATCGCGATTTGAACGCTATGTGGATGTGATGATTGAATCTCTGGGACATGCGGATCGGGCGACGCCGGCGCGGTGGTATTTGCGCGGCCTGATGCTGCCTGGGGAGCGCAAGAGCGTGGAGCCGATGGCCGCGCGTGTGCATCCTGAGGACGTGCGCTCGGCGCATCAATCGATGCATCACCTGGTTGCGGACTCCGAGTGGAGCGATAAGGCGCTGCTCTCGGCTGTGGCCGGAGAAGTAGTGCCGGTACTGAGCCAAGGCGGTCAGGCTCCGTGTTTCTGGATTATCGATGACACGGGCTTTCGCAAGTACGGCAAGCATTCGGTCGGTGTGGCGCGGCAATACTGCGGGCAGTTGGGCAAGACCGAGAACTGTCAGGTGGCGGTGAGTTTGTCGCTGGCCACCGCCGAGGGCAGCGTGCCGCTGGACTATCGGTTGTATCTGCCCAAGGAGTGGGCCAAAGACAAAGGGCGCTGCAAACGTGCGGGCGTGCCCAAGGAGATTGGCTTTGCGACCAAAGGCGAGATTGCCTGGGCGCAGATTGAGGCCGCGCTCGCCGCCGGGATCCCGCGCGGGCCGGTGCTCATCGATGCGGGCTACGGTGACGAAGCGGCGTTGCGCGATCGTCTGAGCGCACACGGGCTGATCTACGCGGTGGGAATACGGCCGGCAACCGCGGTTTGGTGGAATGCGCATCGACCCGCGAAAGCACCGACCAAAGCGGGCCGGGGTCGGCCTCGCACCCGTGTGCTGCGTGATGAGGCGCACCAGCCGATTGGCGTGCGCGAACTCGCGCAGACGCTGCCGGCTGCGAGCTATCGCACCGTGACCTGGCGCGAAGGCACCAATGCGGCACTCTCCTCGCGCTTTGCGCGGGTACGCGTACGGGCTGCCCACGCTGATCGCCCCCGCGAGGAAGAATGGCTGCTGATCGAATGGCCCAAAGGCGAAACCGAGCCGACGCGCTATTTCCTGTCCACCCTGCCCAAAGATATCTCGTTCAAGGAGCTGGTGGCCACCGTCAAGATGCGCTGGCGCATCGAGCGTGACTATCTGGAACTCAAGCAGGAAGTCGGGCTGGGTCATTACGAAGGGCGCAATTGGCGTGGCTTTCATCATCATGCAAGTTTGTGCATCGCTGCGTATGCTTTCCTCATGATCGAGCGCCTCCGCGGCAGTAAAAAAAACGCTGCTCGATTCAAAGCGCCTCCCCTACCCGAGGGCTTCCTCCCGCGTGGGGCTGGGCCCAATGCAGCGGCACATCCCCTGGTCGATCGCCACCACGCGCTTTCGCCTGGCAAGGGCCATCGCTCGACACCTGTGCCAGTGCCCTTGTTGCGGAAAACCTTACGTGCGAGTAGCTAGACATTAATAACACAGTACAATTAGCATGGAGCCGGAAATCACGAAGCAAAGATCGGAGCGGCGCAATCAGGAAAAGTTGATTG
>JAJZPQ010000079.1 GCA_021811085.1 Pseudomonadota bacterium
GTGGCGAACAGCAGGCAGCTGTCGAGCTCGCCGACTTCGGCTAGCTCATCCAGCCAGCTCAGGAGGTCGCTGCGTCCCTGCAGGTCCAGTACATCAACTCTGTCCAGCACCAACAGGCGCAGGCCCGACAGGTGCGCGATGGCCTCGGCGATCATGGCGTCGCAGCGCCACTTCTCGGACTCGGACAGCAGTGCGTAAGGGCGCTCATGCAGAGCCTCGCGGATCTCCATGTCGCTCTGAATTTCCACCCGTGACCATTCGGTCACCAGCGCGCTCTGTGCCAGCCGATTGTTCAGCGGTCCAAGCGCCTCGGTCAGGATCTCGCCGGGGATGCCACCCGGCGACAGCGCGTCGGCGATGGCGGTCCACGCCAGCGCCGACTGGTGAGCGACCGCGGCGCGCTCCTGCTTCTCGGCGGCTTGGCGCGTGGCGCGCTGTTTATCGCGCAGCTGCTGCAGCTTCGCGGCGTTGGAGGCCTTCTCGGCCTTGAGGTCATCGCGGTGCTTCGTTGCAGCATCGATCTCGGCCTGTTCCGGCGCTGGGCCAGCGGCGTCGAGTTGCTCCAAAGCGGTCGCTGCGGTTTCGGCATCCGCCAGGTCGCGCTCGCCGTTGGCCACCGCACTGCGGTAAAGCGCAGTGGCCTTTTCGTACTGCTGCAGCTTCGGCGCCATCTCGACGTCGTGCGATGTGGGCGTAGCGACCGGGCCGTGTTCAGCGATGTAGGCGTCCAGGGCGTCCAGGATGCGCTTGTCCTCGGGCGTGGAGGGGTCAAGTGGGTCGCCGAACATGATGAGGTTGTTCACCGCCCAGGCGAGCTCGTGCAGCAGCCCGACGCGCGGCTGGGCCGCGGAGCGCACGCCCGCCAGCTTCTGTTCCCATTCGGCCAGCTCGGCGCGGTCGCGCTCCAGCTTCTCGATGATGCGCGGACGGCGTCCAGCTTTTTCGCGCAATCCGCTGGCGCGCTGCTGCGCGTCCTGGTGCTGGCGCTGCGCTGCCTGCAGAGCGCCCAGGCGTTGGTTCGCTGCCTGCAGCCCGGCCTCCGTCGCGTCCAGTGCTTCTTCAGCCGCGCGCAGCGCCTGGTCGTCAACGGCCTCAGTGGCCGGCGCGCGCCATCCTTCAGCCTTCTTCTCGCCGTACGGCTCTCCGGTGATCTCGCGCCATGCGGCTTTGGCCTCGCGCGCCTTGGTGGCGGCCTCCTTGGCTGCGGCGTCGAAGCCAGCGCGCAGCATCGGCAGCACAGCCTCGACGCGCTTCTCGTCGCAACCGCGCGCCGCCAGGCGCTTGCGCACCTCCTGGCCGCTGGCCGACAGGTTCATCAGCCCGAACAGGAAGCCGCGGCGATCCTCCGGCGTCATCCGGGCGAAGCGCTGGCCGTCCAGCACGTACGGCAGCGCCGGGGGCAGCTCGACGCCCTTCAGCGAGTCGGCGATGCGCCCGCTGGCCGAGATGGCCACCGCGATCTCGCCAGCGCTGGTCTGCAGCACCACGCTCGCGCCCTCGGCGCCTTCGGTGATCAGCTGCGGTGCGTCCTTCTTCAGTCCGAGGCGGCCTAGGTCAGCGGTCAGCGCCAGCGCGATACCGTCCCGAACCGACGATTTGCCCGCCGCGTTCGGCCCGGCGATGAGGGCCACCGGCGCGGCTAGGTCGATGTCCACGGCGCGCGCGCCAAGGAAGTTCTCGATGTGGATGTGGGAAATCTTCACGGCGTGGCCCTCCAATTCGCCGCCCGGTATTCCTCGGCCGATGCCAGCGACACGACGAATCGCATCGGGTCGGCCTTCTGCCCGGGAGCGGGCTTTTCGCCTTCGGCGCGGTACGCCGCACGCTGGGACTCGATGAAGCGGTCGACATCCCAAGCGCGGTGGTGACGCAGGGTGGACTGCTTCCTGTGGGTATCGGTGACGCGCAGGTACACGTCCTTTCCGGTCATGTCTGCCATGTCGATCACCCAGCGAACGAGCTGCTACCGACGAACACATCCACGCCGGCGAGTTCTTGACGCACAGCCGCTTCGACTTCGCGTGCTATCTCCTGCTGGATCGCGTCGAGCTGCAGAAGCCGCAACGCGAAGCGCGGCTTGTCGCTGCCGGTCAGCACGCTGATACGCGCGTTAACGATGCGCGGATCGGTGCTCTCGAACATCGGAGCCCAGAGGCGCAGGAGCGCCGGCAGCGCGTCGTCGGCTCCTGTCGCTTCGATTTCCTCCATGCTGGAGCGCGCGGCGCGCATCGTTCCCTGTTCGACGGTAGTGGCGGCCTTGGCTTCGATCTTCACGCGGCGCACTGCAGCGATGGCGCGCGGAATCGGGATTGGCACCGCATCGTCGCCGAGGGCGGAAAGACCATCCGCGCCCCAGTCCTCAAGCAAATCAATGAGTTGCTGCTGCGACAGCTCGCGATGCGTTGCCGCCTGCAGCGCGCGGAAAGCCGGCGAGTGCTTCATCTCGAGCGCCGCCGTATCGTCACCCCAGTCCGGCTTGGACTGGCTTCCGTGGTTGATGATGGCGACCACCTTGCTGAGATCGGGGGCAATGAAAATCGCCGACTGCGAACCGACCCGCGGCTTCGAGTAGGCCATGAAATCGTCAAGGCGTGTCGTGGTGAATGTGCGGCGGTGGCGTAGAGGAGCCGCCTGGAACTTCTCGGTGCCGATGACCTGCCAGAGCTGCGGCAGGGACACGGCGCCCGGCGGCAATCGGTCGAGTTGCGCGAGGTTGGCGCCGGCGTTCAGCAGCGCCTCAATGGCTTTGGCTTCCATGAATGGTTCTCCGTGGGGATGGTTGGACGGTTACTGTTGCTTGTTGCCCTGGGGCGTCGTCGGCTCGGGCTGCCTGAACAGATCGCTCTGTTTGAAGGGCAGCAGAGTCAAGGAGCCGTTGCCTGCCACGTACATGGCTGTCTCGGTGGAGTCCTGTTCACTGGCTTTGCCGCGCTTGGTCGGGCGGCTGTAGGCCAGCTTGTGTTCCATTACCACCTGGTTGCCGTTGTCGGACAGGCGGCCGATGCTGAACGTGACGGTGACTTGGCCCTTCTTGGACTTTCCATCCTGGTTGACCACGGCCAGCGCGGTGTCGGCAAGTGCGCGGGATAGCTTGCGGATGAATAGTCCTGCATCCAGATCCGGCAGGGTGTCGGTCACGTCATAGGGTTTGGCTTCTGTCATTGCGGTTCTCCTGGGTTGAGTGGGTGGGGCCGGCCTCTTGCTCCCGTGGGCGTCTATCGCTCGGCGTGGCCTTTGCTCTGCTCACCGCGCAAGCGGGCGCTCAACCGGCCCCGAAACGGTTACTCGATGCTGTTCATCGTCCGGCGCCGGCCTGTGGCGCCCTGGCGCGGCTCCTGGGGCGCATCCGGCCGGCGCTGCTCGGCCTGGTCGGCCAGTTCCTGCCGGCGACGCTGGTACACGTCGCGCAGCGCCTCCTGCACGTCCTTGGGGCAGTCGCGGATCTCGTCGGCGGCCAGGTCGAGCACATCGACCGAGGTGCACGCTTGCAGGCGCTCGGCGAAAGCATTCGCGTCGAACTCGGGGACCTGCTGCTGAAACGGTGCAGCGGAAGCCGTCGGCTCGCTGATCTCGCCGCTCTCCGGGTCCGCAGCGGCAGGAACCGATGCGCGCTCGACGATCTCGGCGTCGACGCGGCGCATGTCCGCACGCAGCGATTCGGTGGTCACACGTACGCTGCCGTCGGCGGCGACGTCGACGACATCGGCCAGTTCCTCGGACGTGCTCAGGCCCATGCTGATCTCGGGCGCGTACGCGCGCTGCCAAAATGCAGCAGCGCGGTAGACGAACATCTGGTCGGGCATCGTCTTCCACTTCGAGCCGTTCTTGGCGTGCCAGCCCTCGGCCTTGACCATCTTCCAGTCGACCCAGATGCCGTCCAGGCGCTCACCTGTCGACTTCTCGACGGTCCACGCGCGGCAGCCGAAGTCGTCCTCGCCGGCGTTCCCCTTCCACTCGTACCGCAGCGACTCGAAGCGCCCGCAGGTGTTCACACTGGCGATCAAGAACTTGCTCGACCAGCCCGGATTGCCGTGGACGATGTAGAGGTTCTGCATCACCATCAGCTCGTCGGCGCCGAGACGACGCGCGAGGTTGAGGGCGATCATGCAGTTGGCGATGTTGCCCTGGTAGGCCTGCGGCACCAACGTCGAGCTGGCGAACATCTTGGCCACGCGCTGCATGAGCTCGAAGCCCTGCAGGTCGAACAGGCCGGCACGGACGGCCGGCAGTTGAGCTTCGCGCGGCGCGGGGTTGCGGACTTCTTGCAGGCTCCGCGCGCCCGGCTGGGTGGTGGTGGGAACGGCGCTCATGGTGGTGTTGCTCCTGGTGGTGTGGTGGTGATGGATCAGCGTGCAGCGCGCAACTTGCGATCGCGTTGGTACGCGGCCGCACAGGCGCGGTGATACGGAAAGCTGTTGACGCTCAGGTGCTCCGGGGCGTCGTAGGTGTGGCAGTAGCGGCACCGAAGCCAATTCGGATTGCCGCACACAGCCTGCGCATCCATGCGAGCGTGAATCAGTCGGTGATACGAGTTCGTGCAGACCAGCAGGTTCTCGTTCCGGTTGTCCTGCTTGTTGCCGTTGATGTGGTGCACGACCTCTACGGCGCGCAACTTGCGACCGATGACGCGCTCGGCGATCAGTCGGTGCTGTAAGGGCATGCCGCGCATTCCGCGCACCCGGATGTATCCGCTCTGATCGATGAACGTGCCGCCTTTGAAGCTGGCACTTTCCTTTCCGGAGGGCATCGTCTTGATTCCCTTCGTAGCTTCCGAGACGCCGCGCATGCGCGCGCCGGCGGCGCGCAGACCGCGATACATCTGGCCGGGGTTCATGCCAGCCTGCCGCGCCAAGTCGGCGGAAGACGCGCCCGCGTTGTAGGCCTCGAGGTACTTGGAGTAGTCGTGCTTGCGCATGGCGTCACTCCTCGTGGAACCTGCAGGTGGACCATCGGCAGCAATATTTCTCGCTGCACAACAGGGAGCGCGGGTTCGGAAGGAACCGACCGCTGCGGAACATGTCCGCGGCGAACTCGATCAGCCCCGGCTCGGTCTCGGTGCCAACCATCACGCGCTTGGCGTTGGCGATCATCCCGGTCGCGATCTCGGGAGTGCCATTGGTCTTAAGGCCGATGATTTCGGCGCTGTCGGTGATCTGCTCGCCGGTGCTGTGCTCGTAGAGCAGCTCGTAGGTGCCGATCTGCGGCCCGTGGCCCTTGGTGACCGCGACGCCCTTTTGCACCGCCGCGCTGCCGCTCTTGAGGTCCGCGATGCCCACGCCGTGCTCGGCCTTGCGGATGCGCGCACGGTCCATCGTGCCGGTCAGGCGCACGATCACGCCGCCGCCGCAGTCGATGTCGAGCGGCTTGGTCTCCATCTCGACGGCCACGAACTGGTACCGCGGCGAGACCTCCATGCAGTACTTGGTCAGCAGCGAGATGCCAACGCGCTCGGCCTCGCCTACGGTCAGGTCATCGCGCGCCGGGTCATACTCGTTCCCGGGGTCGCGAAGCTTGTCCACCATGACGCCGGCGGCGTCGTCGGCAGTGACGCCCGAAGCGTCCAGACGACCCTGATCGAAGGCTGCGGTGCCGGCGTGAATGGCCGTGCCGAGCGCGGCGCGCAGGCCGACGACGTTGCGCATCTTCAGGAGGTGGATGCCTTCAAACCGGTAAGCGCAGTCGAACAAACCGGCCCACGCCGAGGCGCGGATGGTGATGGAAGGGGATTGATCCATGAGGATCTCCAGGTCAGAGGAAGTGAGCAATCGCGACCAGGGCGCCTGCAGCCAGGATTGACCACAGCAGCAGCCGAGGCCACACAGGCGCGCGGTAGCAGGTGATGGCGCAGGCGCTGGCGGCGTCGGGGCCGAAGGCCTCGTCGAGGGTTCGCGGGAAGCGGTAGCGGTTCATCGCAACACCCCTGTGGCGATCAGCAGCACGATGGAGGCGCAGCCTGCGGCGCAGAACGGGACCATCACGTAGCGCTCGAACAGATCGCGGTCGCGCAACAAGCGAGAAACGAGGATGCTCATGACTCAACCTCCGAAGATGAGATAGGCCAGCGCCACACCGAGCGCCACGACCACCGCCCAGAACAGCGCACCCTTGATCCCGATGGGCGTGCTCCGGTCGTCGTCGTATTGCTCCATGCAGGCGCCCGTGCAGCGGCGACCCTGGTCGCATTGATCGCAATGCATGCTCATGCTGTTTCTCCCTCGGTGGTCTTCATGTGTTCGGCGCCCACGGCCAGCATGGCCACGGCATCGTCCAGCGCCTGTTCTTCGGCCTCGGCAGCGCGCCAGCGCAGATCCATCTGCAGGCAACCGCTGACCTCGAGCGCGGCCTGGAAGCCGCGAATCCAGACCAGGCGCTTGTCGGCCGGGCGCGCTTGCTGCTCGGCCCACAGGCGCTCGAAGTGTGCGAGGGCCGTATTCATGCCGCCGCCCTCATCTGGCGTCCGCGTTGCGCCATCCATGCCTCGAAGTTGGCCCGGCTGCCGTGACTCTGCGGCGGTGCTTTCCTGAGCAGCCAAGCCCCGAACGCCGGCAGGATCTTGGCGTTGGCGTCATCGGCCAGGCGTGCGGCCAGCCTCCATTCGCCGCAGATCACGGCCTGCAGAAACGAGCCGGGCGGAATGCCGGAATCGACGTAGCGCGTCAGGCCCGGCAGCATGCCGGCGGGGATGGGGAGCGGCTCGACGATGGGCTGATCGGCCATGGGCTCCAGGATGGCCAACGCCTCGGGATGGCCTTCTCGCGCCAGGCGCAGGATCAGCATGTCGGCGGCGAGGACCTGCAGGTTGTCAAAACCGGCTGCGGCCAGGTCGGCAGGCGTCGCGCGCCTCGCCCAAGCTTGAATGGTGTCGGGGTTCATGGCTTGATGAGTTCCAGATGGACAGACTTTTCCTCGTCGAATGCGACGATGCGCTGCGGGCCGCAGAAATGGAGAGACATCGAATGGCCATTCCGGCGCAGGACGACGGCATCACGGTGAACGGTGTGGCGCTCGTAGAGGTCGATTCCCTGCAGGTCGATGTCGCCCTGCACGCCCATCGCATTCAGGGCGTCGTCGATGGCTTGGCTGAGATGGATCATGGCCGTCGTCTCAGGCGAACAGCGCATCGATCTCGCGGGAGGATGCAGCTTTGGCGATGGCCTGGGCTGCCAAGCGCTCGGCATGACGGCGATGCACGTCCATCGCCTCGCGCGCTTCTTCAACCGAGATGCGGGTGCAGCCGTTGTGGGGGATGAACGCGTACAGCTTGTCGCCGGCGCCGTTGGCGCAGATGTACAGGTCAGGCAGACCGTCGCCAGGCGTGAAGCACTTGGCCTTGATGGTGACGCTCATGAAGCCAGCGCGAACCGTCTGGCCGACTTCCCACTGCTGCTTGCTGTTGCGGATCATCTCGTTCCCCTTCGCGTTTGCTGCGTCGATGGAGTAATTATCAGCATCCTGTTTTGTCGTGTCAACAGGTTCCTGATATTTTTATTCGAGATAGGTGAAAACACCTAGGCTGTGCGGCCTAAATGGATTTGCGATGGGGACTCACACGCGCGACGCGCAACAAAAAACCGCCCGAAGGCGGTTGCGAAGCGGAAGGCGATCTGATCCGCGCTACTTAGGCGCCTTTCCGAGTGATCCCTGCAGGTTGTTGAGGGTCGCCTGTAGCTGGTCATCAACGGCGTGCAGTGGCGTCGTCTGGGTGTTGCCAAAACCTAGTTTCGAGACGATGACAGCTTCGGCCGTGACTTCCGTGCCGCCGTTGTACGCGGCGAATTCGTAGGTGTCGCGTTCGACCGATTCGCGCGCACCGTTCAGCGCGTTAAACATGATCTGGGCAAAGTTCATATGATCCCAGCGATGCTCCAAGACGAGCACGTTCTGACTCTGTTGGCGCACGAGCCAGCCGGCCGCCATTTGTTGCCCAACCAGCGTGTTTTGCGCAGCACTCGGCGTCACGCCTGGGATGAAGATGTGCGGACCTTCAGCTTCGCGCTGCGGGGCCACTGCACAGCCAGCCAGAAGCGCGGCGCCACAGACGATCGCGGCCAAGCGTGGGGAAAGTCGGATCATGGACAACTCCCAGGGTTTGGTGTGTTTTTAGAACGCAGAGACCTGCGCGAGCTTGAATTTCGTTGCTGATTGATTTGTCACCATGGCTTTGAACCGCCAGCGGGCGCCTGGGGCTAGATTGTTCGTGGCGTCCATTGCGGTGCCGACCTGGTCGCCGCGCGAGTCAAAGAGGTTGAACGACACCATCACATAGCTGAGTGTCGCGCTGCTGTTGTTGGTGGCATAGCCCGTGATGTAGCCTGCGACGTCGTCATGTGTGGTTGTGATCCCACTGATTGCCACCTTCGCGGCCGCCGCGTCTTGCTGTGCCTGAATATCTGGCGGCGGCGTGCTGGAGGGCGTCGAGGCGCCATTGATGGCGCTCCATCCAAGCCAGAGGAGCCAGAGCAAAAACGCACTCCCGATGAGACCCTTCACGGCAACCCAGGCGGAACTCGATGTAGGCTGTTTGGCGCCGCAGTGTATGCACTGCTTTGCCTCTGTGCTGACCTCTTTGCCGCACTCGCGACACGGTTTGAGCGCCATTTCCTAACCCTTTTGCAACGCCCGCGCCGGCACGGTGCCTGCCACTGTGTGCATGCGCTCGACTTCGGAAAGGTCTAGCGTCAGAGGGGCGTGCCCGTCATTGACCGAGAGTAAGGACACCGAGTCACCTCGAATCCAGGCCATGACCTTCAAGAGCTTGCGGCCATTTTTGCAAATCACCACGACATCGTCGCCTGGTTGGGGCTCAATGCTGGGCTCGACGATGATGTACTGGCCCTGTCGATAGCGCGGGGACATTGAGTCTCCGCGCACACGGAGGGCATAGGCGTTTTGATCGGCTGTCGGGTAGTAGACGACGCCGTCGCCGTGTCCTGGCGGGTATTGAAGCTCCTCCAGATAGCCATCAGCGCCACCTTTCACGTCGCCGACCGCAGGAACTGCGCGGGAACGCCGAAGGGGCGCCGTCTCCTCGACTTCGTCGGCGCTGCGAAAACTTGGGGCCGCTGATCGCTTACCAAGCGGGTCTGGTCCATCGTAATCATCATCGGTTAGCCAGTGCGCAGGAACGTTGAGGGCGGCTGCTACGTTCGGGATCCATTTTGAGGAACGCTGCTCGCCAGACTCGAGATTGCCAACGATCGACTGCCCGCATCCCGCAGCTTCCGCGAGGGATTCCTGTGTGAGTCCGCGAGCGATCCTCGCGCGCTTGAGCCGATCTTTAAGTGCCATATCAGGATTCTGGTCGATCAACGAATCAGGAAATTGTTGACACAAATAAACAGCATCCTGATAATGCAGCGATGGACGAACATCAGAAGATCATCCGCTGCCTATTGGATCGAGGCATGACGCAGGCCCAGATCGGCTCCGCAATTGGGAAGTCGCAGGCTTGGGTAGCCGCCGTGTTGGCTGGCGATTTCAAGGACATCAAGTGGACGGAAGGCGTTCGCTTGCGCGAATTGCTCGCACACCGCTCGTCCTCGAAAACAGAGGCTGTCTGACATGTCCCCCATCTCCATCTGGCTCGGATGTTTCATCGGCGGCATGCTCGGCGTCATCGCGGGCGAGTGGATCAACATGCAACTCGCGCGCTGGCGTGCGCGTCGTCTCTTGCGCCAATGGGATCTGTGATGAGCCATTTCGCAATCCCGATTGACTTGGTTTTTGATGTGATCAACGTCTTTTGCGCTGTGGTCAACGTCTCGATGCTTGTGTTCTGGGTGCGCACCCTCCGAGAAACGGAAAGGCGTATCGCGCAGGCCAAAAAGATCGAACTTGCGCTGATGGCCGGCGCAACTAAATCGGAAGGCCCAAAGAAATGACGCGTCGCGCATTTGCAGTTGTCTCCGCTTCCCACCAGGGGAGCTTCGCCGATCCGGCTGGGTCGGCTTTTTCTTTTCGTCGTTTCCATGCCCTGCATTTTTTTCGCTAGGCATGTGAAGCCGTCGTACATCCGAACGTCCGAGACATGCCGATGAACCAACTGACTCTGAATTTCTCTCCCGGGCTGACTGCGCAGTACCGCTCGCTGCGTGAGGTTTCATCGGCAGCCGTCTATGCCTGCCGCAAGGGCGTTGCCGGCGTGGCAGCCGAACTGGACATGGCGCCTACGGATCTGACCAAGCGCCTCAATCCAGACAGCGCCGAGCCCCGTCCCCTGCGCGTCGAGGACCTGGAGGGGATTCTTGAGAGCACGCGTGACATGCGCCCCGTGTACTGGCTCATCGAGCGCTTCTTGCAATCGGCCGAATCGCAACAAGCCAGCGCGCTGCACCAGCTCAACCAATTGCTGCCCGTGCTCACCAACCTCGTGGAGCAGGCTGGCATCGCTGGCCATGGCGCCCAAACCGCGCGGGGGCGTAGATGACTGGCGCCATCGAAATTCTCCTGGGATTGTTGGCCTATTTCGCCGTCGTCCTCGCAATTGCCGGCTTCGCGGGTTTCAACGGGCTTTCGGAGGACGAGTGATGAATATGGCCGCCGCCAAGCAGGCTGATCCCTACCTCCAGTTCCTGCGCGACAAGATCAAGCTGGCGAGCTTCACGGGGTTTGACGTGGCGCCCAACGCCGAGGCTGCATGACATGAACAGCATGCAGCAAGCCATTGCCGCCGGCGCCGAGCAGATGCTGTTGGCGCTCGACGCCGCAGAGCGTCGCGACGAGACCTTCCCGCGTCGCGCCTATGCGTTCCTGGTGGAGTTCGCGCGCCGGCGCGACGGCCCGTTCAGCGGCGAGGATGTCACCGACGCTGCCGCCGAAGAAGGGGTCGCCACCGCGGACGCCCGAGCCTGGGGGGCCATCTTCCAACGCGCGGCGCGCAACGGCGTGATCCGGCGCAGCAGCACGCTGTTCAAACGGCGCTACGGACACGGTTCCGCGGCGCCAGGATGGGAGCGCAGCGCGTGACTTCTCCGGCCCCGTATCCCGCCGACACCCGCGCCAAAGGCTGGCGCCTTGAGATCGACCACGAGCGCATCCGCCAGTCCGACACATGGGCACTTGCTACTCCAGAGGTTCGCCCATGGCTGCTGATGCTTTGGATGGTCGCTTGGGAACAAACACCGTGCGGATCGTTGCCTGACGACGATGCTCTGATTTGCGCCAGGATCGGTATGTCACCCAAGAATTTCGCCAAGGCACGCGATGTGCTGATGCGCGGATGGTGGAAGGCGGACGATGGTCGTTTGTATCACAACGTGCTCGCGATCAGAGTCCAAGAGATGCTCGCACGACGCACCAAGGACCGCGAACGGACAAACAAGAGGCGCGCTGCGGGTCACGATGGTGTCACGCGTGACACACACGGGACTACGAGTGGAGTAGCACAGGAGTCCGGTGTGAGTTCGACACCAGAACCGGTACCAGATACCAGTAAAGAAAAAAGAAAAAGAAAAGAAGAAACCCGCGCGCCTGCGGCGCACGTCCGCCCCCCCGACATTCCCGAGCAGGTCTGGTCCGACTGGCTGGCACTGCGCAAGGCCAAGCGCGCGCCGGTGACGCAGACGGTCGTCGACGGCGCCCGAGCTGAGGCCGAGAAAGCTGGCGTGGCGCTTGCCGACTTCCTGGCGATCTGGTGCCGCCGGGGCTCGCAAGGCCTGGAGGCTTCTTGGCTCAAGCCCGAGGAAATCCGCAGGTCGTCAGGTCGCGCAGCTTCCGAGCCTGCCTGGCGCACCGAGCAGCGCAATCGCGTTCTGAAAGCCGTTCCCGGCATCGCAGCCCGTCCGGAATCCGCCACCACCATCGACGTCGAGGTCCGCCATGTCCCTCCCGCAACCCTGGGTTGATCGCTTGTTCGAAAAGCTGACGCTGACCTACGGCCGAGCGTTTCTGGACCGCTGGCGCGACTTGGACATCGAGGCTGTGAAGGCCGACTGGGCGCATGAGCTCGCCAACATGCGCGCCCATCCAGAAATGATCGCCTACGCGCTGCAACACCTGCCGCCCGGAGAGCCGCCGACCGTGCTCCAGTTCCGCGACATCGCACGCCAGATGCCGCCACCAAAGTTCGAGGCGCTTCCAGCGCCAACTGCCGATCGTGAGAAGGTGCGCTTGCTTCTCGAGCGCGCCAAACGCAGCCTGACCAAGCGGGTGGCGTGACATGCGACTGCTGCACGAGAGTTCTGGCGAACCCGCTGACGGGCTGGTTCAACCTGCGCTGCCTGGACTGCTGCTGCCGGCTGATCGAGTCGACCAGGCCGAGTGTCGAGCAGCGCGAGGCGATGTTCGCGGCGATCGCGCGAGTGCAGTGCGCTCCGACCAGGCGCGAGATCGCGGCCCGGCTTCGTGCGTTGCGGGAAAACAACCCCATGGAGACGATGCCGTGACCGGCAGCGCGGCCCGCACGCTGGTGCGCTTTTCGGTGCCCGGCGAGCCGGTGGCGAAGGCCCGCGCCCGCTCCGTCCCGCTGATGCGCGGCGGCAAGCCGGTGATTGGCGCCGGCGGCCGCCCGGTCATCCTGCACCACACGCCGGACAAGACCGTGCGCTACGAGAATCTCGTGAAGCTGGCCGCGCGAGAAGCGATGGGCTCGCGCGCGCCTTCCGACGCAGCCCTGCAGCTGACGGTGCATGCCGTGTTCACGATCCCGGCCAGCTGGAGCCAGCGCAAACGCGCCGCAGCGATCGGCACACCGGTGACGAAACGCCCAGACCTGGACAACGTCGTGAAGGCGGTCAAGGACGGCTGCAACGGCGTCGTGTGGCGCGACGACTGCCAGGTCGCGTCCTTGGGTGGCACGCGCAAGGTCTACGGCGAGTGGCCGCGCGTGGACATCGAGGTCGAGGTGCTCCCGCTCGAGGACCAGCACCCTCATCGGCCTGGTGCCGCTGACCTGGAGATTGTCTGATGCGCAAATCGCTCACAAAAATCGATCTGACGGGAGCCCAGCGCTCCATCGCCCGGCATACCGTCGAGGTCGGCGACTGCCTGGAGTGGACGGCCTACTCGCGGGGATCCACCCCGCAGATGCGCGTGAGCCTCGGGGATGGCACAAGTGCTGGCATGTACGTGCGCCGCGTGCAGTGGACGCTTTCGCGCGGCACCGATCCCGGCAAACTGCTCATCACCACGCGCTGCGGCAATCCGCGGTGCGTGCGCCCGGAACATCTCAAGGCCATCAGCATGACCGAGAACGGCCGGCGCTGCGCGAAACGCGAGAACGGCACGCTGCGCCGCAGTCTGTGCATCCAGGCGGCAGCCCAGCGCAACGCCAAGCTGACGCCGGAGGCGGTGCGCGAGATCAAGGACAGCAGCGAGCCAGGAACGGCCATCGCGGCGCGTCTTGGCGTCCATCAGTCCACGGTCAACAACGTGCGCAGAGGACGCACCTGGCGCGAAAGCGGGCCGTTTGCGCAGATGGTGAGGTTTTCCACATGAGCGCGTCTTACTCTGATCCGACGTTTGAGGCTGTGGCACGCATTGAAGAACGCGGCTGCAAGAACTGCAAGTGGAAGCAAAGGCTGTGGGGCGTCGAAGTCTGCACCGACCTTCGCAAGCCGCCGCATCAAAGGCCATCCGGCAGCAACAACATGCGCGGGTGTGGGGAATGGCAGCGAAAAGGAGGCGGCAATGGTGGATCTTGAACAATCGATGAAACAGCCATGCCAAGGCTGCGAGCACGCCCGATGCGGCGGCTGCACGATCCCCGAGGATGCGCTGGACTGGCGCGGCGAGCCGGATGTAGGGAAGCCGGAGGTGTGTCGATATTTTGAGAAGAAGGCTGCATGATGAAACAGATTCAACTTACAAGAGGCCAGTTTGCGACTGTCGATGATGAAGATTTTGATCGACTCTCAAAATTCAAATGGCACACGATTACGCCATGCACAGTTATGTACGCACAAACGCGGTTGTTTAGCGGGAAAAGTGGCACAAAAGGGGAGCTTAAGTATATGCATCGAATGATCATGAATGCGCCTCCAGGCATGGTTGTCGATCACATCGATGGGGACGGTCTGAATAACTCAAAGAAAAATCTAAGAATTTGCACACAGAAAAACAATTGCGCAAATCGAGGCGCAAACAAGAACTCCGCGTCAGGAATTAAGGGCGTCACCTACTGTAAGCAAACAGGGAAATGGCGCGCAGTCATTGAACATCAAGGGAAACAGAAAAGCCTTGGGCGTCATTCAACTATCGAGGGGGCGAAATCTGCCTACCAGAAGGAATCTCAGATGTTGCACGGTGAATTTGCGAGGGTTGTATGACATATAGATCCGCCCATCACGCCTTAATTTGCGTATTCGTCGATCACGCGCGTCCTGGACATTCCGGCTGGCAAGATCAATTCCAGCCCCGCGCGGCCCGGCTTGCGCAGGCCGACGCGATCCTGCGCGATCCTGACGAGCCGCCGGCGAGCCTGTTCCGCTCGACGCTGCACGGCATGGAGGAAATCGCCGGGGAAGCTGCTATCGTCTGGCGCCATCTCCTGCGCCTCGGCGACACGCGGGCCGCGGCGCTGATCCTGCGCTGCTGCCCCCCGACGCTGCCACGCAGCAGCTACAGCGCGCCGATCCTGCCGCACCCAGCCTATGAGGCCGCCATGAAATGGATGGTCGATGAGAGCGCAGGGGCTGTTTCGGGCTTAAGCAACTACCGTGCCCGACGCGACGCCATCAAGATGGCCACCGGCGGCGCGATCAACATCGGCGTGACGGCCGACAAGTGCGAGGTAGATCGGCGCACGGTGTCGAGACTCGTGCAGGCGATCAAGGCGTGGGAGCGCGCCATTGAGGATCAGGCCTGGCGCGAGATCGAGGACAGGCTCGAAGCGGCGGGATTGATTGAACGGGAGAGAGTGGCGTGAACTACATCAAAGGAACGACGCCGCTTGATCGCAGCATTGCGGCGAAGAGGGTGTATGTTGCTCTCGTAGAGAGCTGCGGTTCTGCGGACTGGACAAACATCAAATGGCAGTCGAAACTTGACGAGGTTGACAAATGGGCGCGAAAAGGAAAGCCCGGGAGCATCTTGGAGATAGGGTCAACGGTCAACGGCCTCCATATCTCTGTGGGCTTATTGGTGATGGCGTCACTTGATTCCAAAAGATAGGGACGAAGGCGCCGATATGACAATACAGGAGCACTCGGGGCTTGGTGTGAGACAAGAGGCGTGGAAGTGGGCGCGTGTCGTACTGCCTCGGTACGCGCTCGATGAGGCGCCACTTGCTTACCTTCACGGCAGCGTCGTGGAGCTTTGTGACAACATTGAACGCACGATGCATTACACCCCATGCATGACAATGTTGGTGCGCAAATGCCGCACGCAGCCGAAATTTGATGAGCGGTTCGGCGGCTGGCACAGGGAAGAGCTGTTTTTGCCGATCGAGTGGCTTGACATCCTCCCAGAGGGGAACGCTTGACAATGTCCTATCAATACGACAAAATGAGCGCAAATTTGCATGAGTGAAAATTTCACCGTGCAACTCACAAGCCGCCGCGAAGCAATTCAGGCGGCTTTTTTTGCGCTCATATCCTGCGTATCTATAGGCCGTCCAATGCTTGATGCCAATCCTGCTCGACTCATTCGCCATGGGCGCATCGTCATGGACAGCGAGCGCATCGAGATTGATGGGTTCGAAGGCGAAGGAACGAGCTGCCGGGATGTTGCAGCGCTTGCTCTGTGCTGGGCCATCGCTGAACTGCAGCGCGAACTTCAGGCAACTCTTGAACGCCCAGGCGGCACAGGTAAAGCCGCCATGATTTGAATCTCCTCCCCCGCGCTCAGGCGCTTCGCCCCGTAGAGTCAACATCCGGGGCTTTTTTACACGTACCGCCGACCCGCAGTTGATCGGCGGCCAGAACGATGCCGCGCGAGAGTCGGCCACCACCAAGCGCGGTGAGGACCGACACCACATCGCGCGGCAGCCGAACGCGGTGCTCGACGGTATCAACGCGCTTGCGGCCAGCGCCTGGACGTTCGCCGCCGTGCTGCTTAGGCGAGGTCATCGATGCGCGCCTCGGTTTCGGTGTTGCCCACGTAGCCAAACAGATACCAGCCGTCCTGGTTGGTGTTTGGCATGCGGCCGTAAACGTGTATTTCGCCGCCTGACGTGATGCGATAGTGCCTGGCGCCGAAATGCTGGCGCAGGATTTTGCGGATTTGTGCGGTTGTCATGTCATTGCTCCTTGGTGTCAGTGCTACAGCGTGGACTTGGTTACAGACCCCAGGCAGCAATGCGGTCAGCTTCGCTGCCAAACGTAATGCGGTCCCGCTCAAGCTTCCGAGCGGCTGCCCGAAAAGATTTGACCTTGTCGGTCATCTTCTGAATGTCAAG
>JAJZPQ010000002.1 GCA_021811085.1 Pseudomonadota bacterium
ATTGATCATGTCGCGGTAATGCGGATTGTTCCCCGGCCCCAGCAGCAGGAAAGTGTCGAGGGCATAGCCGTGGCGCGTGGTGTGGATGCGCGCATCCGCGATGCTGTAATTGATCTGCTCGAAATAGCCGCAGATGCGCGCGAACAGGTCGCGCTGGTCGCGCGTATAGATCATCACCTGCAGTCCTTCCCCGATGGGGGACAGGCGCGCCTTCACCACCGGCCGGTCGGTGTCGACGCGGTAGTGCAGGGTACGCGTCTGCCAGGCGATATCCTGTGCGTCGTGGCGCAAGAAATAGGCCACGTCGAGCTGGCTCCACAGCTTGTCCTTGACCTCGTCCGACAGCGCGTACAGGCGCAGCAGGCGCAGCGCCTCGTCCTGCTTCGCCTGGAGGTCCTGCTCGAAGCCGATGCCATCGCCGCGCAGCAGCCGCCGCGCGAGCAAGAACAAGTCTTCCAGCAGCTTGCCTTTCCACGCATTCCACACCTTGGGGCTGGTGCCGCGCACGTCGGCCACGGTGAGCAGATACAGCGCGGTCAGGCGGCGCTCGGTTTTCGCGGTGGCGGCGAATGCGCCGATGACGCCGGGATCGGAAAGGTCCTGCTTTTGCGCCACCGCCGACATGCTCAGGTGGTGCTCGACCAGGAACACCACCAGTTCCGTGTCCTCGCGTGAGAGCCCGTGCGCACGGCAAAAGCTGCGCGCGTCCTGCATGCCCAGCTTGGAGTGATCGCCGCCGCGGCCCTTGGCGATGTCGTGAAACAGCGCCGCGACGTAAAGCAGCCAGTGACGCTCGAATCCCGCCATCAAACGGCTGCATTGCGGATATTCGTGCGCGAACTCGACCATGGTAAAGCGGCGCAGGTTGCGAATGACGGTGAGTATGTGCTGGTCCACGGTGTAGGCGTGGAACAGATCATATTGCATCTGGCCGACGATCCTGCCGAACGCGGGCAGGTAGCGGCCGAGGATGGAATACTGATTCATGCGCCGCAGCGCGTGTATCACGCCCTGCGGCTGCTGCAGGATTTGCAGGAACAGCGCGCGGTTGGCGGGATCGCGGCGGAAACGCGTGTCGATGCCGCCACGCGCGCGCCACAGCGCGCGCAGCGTAGGCGCACCCATGCCCTTCAATTCGTGGTGCTGTTGCAGCAGCAGGAAGCTTTCCAGTATGGCGCCGGGCTGGCGCTCGAACAGTGCGGGGTCGCGCGCCTCCAGCAATTCGTGCCTGGCCTGGAAACGCTCGTTGAGCACTTCAGGCTCGCTGGCTTCGTCCGCGAGCAGTTGCACCGCGATGTTCTGCAGCAACAGCGTGTTGAGCTGCGTGATCGCCTTGGCCGTGCGGTAATAGCGCTGCATCAGCTGCTCGCTCGCGCGCTTGTGCGGCGTGTCGGTATAGCCGAATTGCGCGGCGAGACCGCTCTGGTAATCGAACAGCAGCCGGTCTTCGCGCCGACCGGCGATGTAATGCAGTCGGATGCGCAGCTCGCTCAGAAATTTCTCGTAGCTCGCGAGCTGGCGTGCCTCCGCGGCGGTGATCAGATCGCGCGCTGCAAGCTGCTTCCAGTTTCTGCCCAGACCCGCGGAGCGGCTGATCCACAGAATCACCTGCAGGTCGCGCAGCCCACCCGGGGCCTCTTTCAGATTGGGCTCCAGGCTGTACGGGCTTTCCTGGTACTTGCCATAGCGCTGTTCCTGCTCCAGGCGCTTGGATTGGAAAAACGCCTGCGCATTGATTTGCTCGCGCATGGCGCGGGTGAAGGCGGCGAACAGGCTGCGGCTGCCGGTGAGCCATCTGGCCTCGAGCAGGCTGGTCTGCACCGTGATGTCCTTGGCCGATTCCGACAGGCATTCCGCGATCGTGCGCACGCCGTGGCTAGGTTCGAGGCCCGCATCCCAAAGCCTGCCGATCAGGGCTTCAAGCTTGGCTTTGAGCTCGGCCTCCGGTTCGTGCGGCAGCAGCACCAGCAGATCGACGTCGGAATGGGGAAAGAGCTCGCCGCGACCGTATCCGCCGACGGCCACCAGCGCGAGCGAGTCCGGCAGCTCCGCGTCCTTCCATAGGGTTCTGAGGCTGCGATCGATGAGCAGTCGGTGTTGCTGCAGCATGCGCCGCGCATTGCCGTCGGCAACATAGCGCTCGCGCAATGCGCGCCGGTCCGCCTGCAGTTGTTCGCGCAGGCCCGCGCCGGTATGGCGCACGAGGCTCGGCAATTGCGCGCTCGGAATCAAGTCCGACGGGCTTTCGCAGCGGGTTGCGCCGGAGCGCCGGCGGATAGGGTGAGCACTTCGTGCCCGGTCTCGGTCACGAGCACCGTATGTTCCCATTGCGCAGACAGACTGTGATCCTTGGTCACGATGGTCCAGCCGTCGGAGAGTTCGCGGATCCCGGCTTTGCCGGCATTGATCATGGGCTCGATGGTGAAAATCATGCCTGGCTGCAGCGTGACGCCGGTGCCGGTGCGGCCGTAATGCAGCACCTGCGGCTCTTCGTGGAAATTTCGGCCTATGCCGTGACCGCAAAATTCGCGCACCACGCTGTAGCCATGTTCCTCGGCGTGCTTTTGAATTGCTGCGCCTATGTCGCCCAGTTGAGCCCCGGGTTTGACCTCCAGGATACCCAGCCACATGCATTCGTAGGTGATGTCGCACAAGCGGCGCGCCTGAATTGCGGGTTCGCCGACGCAAAACATGCGGCTGGTGTCGCCGTGATAGCCGTCCTTGATCACGGTAATGTCGATATTGACGATGTCGCCGTGTTTGAGCTGCCTGTCCCCGGGAATGCCGTGGCAGACCTGGTGGTTGATGGAGGTGCAAATGGATTTGGGGTAGGGCTGGTAGCCCGGCGGCGCATAATTGAGGGGCGCGGGCACGGTTTTCTGTACTTTGACCATGTAATCGTGGCACAGGCTGTCGAGTTCGCCCGTGGTAATCCCGGATTTGACATGGGGCTCAATGAAATCGAGCACCTCCGCCGCAAGCCGACCGGCGATGCGCATTTTTTCTATATCTTCTGGGGTCTTGATCTGGATGCTCATCTGCGGGCTGGGTTCAAAAGGGGAAGGGAAAAGGGTGGGAAGGATAAAGGATCGCCCCGGCTAAGGGAAGCCGGGCTTGCCGTGTCTGGCGCGGTGCCCGTGCGCCGGAACTAAACGCGGCCTCGGCCGGACTAATCCGGCGATGGCGCAGACCGGGTCCGCCCACACTCCCGGCAACCGTGCCCGCAGGCGACCGGACAAGTTTAATCCGCTGTTTAGTCGTGCATTTATTGAACAGAGCACACCCTTCATGATACACTTACCAGCTAGCCAATTTCCTGGCTAAATTCGATCCGCCCGCTCTTAGGGTGCCCCTTGCGGGGTTATAGCGAGCCGGGCGGTGATGACCAACCCTAAACGGAGAAGTTTGAATGTCTACGACCATGCGTCAAATGCTGGAGGCCGGGGTGCATTTCGGCCACCAAACCCGCTTCTGGAATCCGAAGATGGCGCCGTATATTTTCGGCCATCGCAACAAGATCCATATCGTCAACCTGGAAAAGACCCTGGTCATGTACCAGGAGGCGATGAAATACGTGAAGAAACTGTCCTCGAACAAGGGCACCATCCTGTTCGTCGGGACCAAGCGCCAGGCGCGCGAAATCATCAGGGAAGAGGCGATGCGCTGCGGCGCGCCCTACGTCGACCATCGCTGGCTGGGCGGCATGCTGACCAACTTCAAGACGGTCAAGCAGTCGATCAAGCGCCTGAAGGACATGGAGGCGATGGTGCAGGACGGCAGCCTGGAGAAACTGCCGAAGAAGGAAGCCCTGGGCATACAACGCGAGCTGGTGAAATTCGAGCGCAGCCTGGGCGGCATCAAGGACCTCACCGGCGTGCCGGATGCGTTGTTCATCATCGATGTCGGCTACCAGAAGGGCGCGGTGGTCGAGGCCAACAAGCTGGGCATACCGATCATCGGCGTGGTCGACACCAACCACTCGCCCGAGGGCATCACGCACGTGATCCCCGGCAATGACGATTCCAGCCGCGCGATCCGGCTGTACGCACGCGGCGTTGCCGACGCGATTCTCGAAGGCCGCGACCTGTCGGTGCAGGAAATCGTCTCCGGTGCCAGTGGCGACGAGTTCGTAGAATTGGATGCGCAGGAACAGTCGGCCGGCTGAGCCGCGGCGCCTGCGCCATGCAAAAGGGGCGTAAGCCCCTTTTTTTGAACTATGAGGAGCGTAAAAATGGCAGAAATCACCGCAGCCCTGGTAAGGGAGCTGCGCGAAACCACCGGGCTGGGCATGATGGAGTGCAAGAAGGCCCTGGTCGAAACCGCAGGCGACATCAAGGCGGCCGAGGATCTGTTGCGCGTGAAAAGCGGCGCCAAGGCGAGCAAGGCGGCCGGGCGCATCGCCGCCGAGGGCGTGATCGGCGCTTATCTTTCCGCCGACGGCAAATCCGCCTCGCTGGTCGAAGTCAATTGCGAAACCGATTTTGTGGCCAAGAATACGGATTTTCTGGAGTTCGCCTCGGCGCTGGCGCAGTTGGCGGCAGAGCAAAACCCTGCCGACGTCGCCGCGCTCTCGGCGCTGCGGCTCGGCGACGCTACGGTCGAAGCCAAGCGCCAGGCGCTGGTGCAGAAGATCGGCGAAAACCTGGGCATCCGCCGCTTTCATCGCGTGCACACCGCGGCCAAGCTGGCGCAGTACCTGCACGGCGTCAAGATCGGCGTGCTGGTCGAATTCGAGGGCGAAGACGAAGTCGGCAAGGATCTCGCCATGCACATCGCGTTCGCCAAGCCGCAATTCCTGTCGCGCAACGAAGTCGCTCCTGAAGTCATCGCGCGCGAGCACGACGTACTCGCCGCGCGCGCCAAAGAGTCGGGCAAGCCTGCCAACATCGTCGAAAAAATGGTCGAAGGCGGACTCAACAAATTTTTCGGCGAAATCACCCTGCTCGGACAGCCCTTCATCAAGGACGACAAGTTGACGGTGGAGAAGATGCTTGCGGCGCGCAAGGCCAAGCTGCTCAGCTACAGGTTTTTCGTCGTGGGTGAGGGCATAGAGAAGAAGGCCAGCGATTTCGCCGCGGAAGTCGCGGCGCAGGCCAAAGCCGCGGCAGCTTGAACGCCGTGCCTGCAACGCCAGCCTACAAGCGCATCCTGCTCAAGCTCTCGGGCGAGGCCCTCATGGGCGAGGATGCCTACGGCATCAATCGCACGACCATAGACCGCATCGTCGCCGAAATTGCCGCGGTAGCGGCGCTGGGCCTGGAAATCGCGGTCGTGATCGGCGGCGGCAACATTTTTCGCGGCGTAGCTCCGGCCGCCGCGGGCATGGATCGCGCGACGGCCGATTACATGGGCATGCTGGCCACGGTGATGAATGCGCTCGCGCTGCAGGACGCGATGCGCCGCGGCGGCTTGAACGGCCGGGTGCAATCGGCGCTCAACATCGAGCAGGTCGTGGAACCCTATATCCGCGGCAAAGCCATGCGCTATCTGGAAGAGGGCAAGATCGTCATTTTCGCCGCCGGCACCGGCAACCCGTTTTTCACCACCGACACCGCGGCGGCCCTGCGCGGCACCGAAATGGGTTGTGATATCGTGCTCAAGGCGACCAAGGTGGACGGTGTTTATAGTTCCGATCCCAAGACCAATCCGCAGGCAAGGCGCTATGAGCGGGTCAGCTTCGACGACGCGATCAACCAGAACCTCAAGGTAATGGATGCGACCGCTCTGACGCTGTGCCGCGACCAGAAGCTGCCGATCAATGTTTTCAGCATCTTCAAGGCAGGCGCGCTGAAGCGGGTGGTGATGGGCGAGGACGAAGGAACACTGGTACATAGCTGAGACGGAGGGGGTGAGCATGATCGCGGACGTCAAAAAGAATGCCGAGCAGAAAATGCAGAAATCGCTCGAGGCACTGAAAACCGACTTGGGCAAGGTGCGCACCGGCCGCGCGCACACCGGCATCCTCGACCACATCACGGTCGATTACTACGGCACCCAGATGCCGCTCAACCAGGTTGCCAATCTGACTCTGATCGACGCGCGCACGATCGGCATTTCGCCGTGGGAAAAGAAAATGGGCGGCGTGATTGAAAAAGCGATCCGCGAATCCGATCTGGGGCTCAATCCTGCGACGCAGGGAGACCTGATTCGCGTGCCGATGCCGGCATTGACCGAGGAGCGCCGGCGCGAGCTGATCAAGGTGGTCAAGGGCGAAGGCGAGAACGCCAAGGTCGCAGTGAGAAATCTGCGGCGTGACGCCAATCATCACCTGAAAGAACTGCTCAAGCAGAAAGACGTGTCCGAAGACGACGAGCGCCGCGCGCAGGATGAAATCCAGAAGCTCACCGACAAGTTCATCGCCGAAATCGATAAACTGCTTGCCGCCAAAGAAACCGATCTGATGGCCGTCTGACCCGGCGCGCCGTTCGGACCGAGCCCTTCATGCCCTCGTTTTCCAGTTCGACACGCGATATTCCTCAGGTAGCGGAGATTCCGCGCCATATCGCCATCATCATGGACGGCAATGGCCGCTGGGCCAAGCAGCGCATGCTGCCGCGCGCGGCCGGACATAAGCGCGGGGTGGAGATCGTGCGTGAAGTGGTGAAAGCCTGCGTCGCGCGCGGCGTCGAATACCTGACTCTGTTCGCGTTCAGCTCCGAGAACTGGCGCCGGCCGGCCGACGAGGTATCGATGCTGAAGGGGTTGTTCGTGATGGCGCTGGAGCGGGAAGCGGAGAAACTGCACCGCAATGGCATACGCCTGCGCGTAGTGGGCGATCTGGCGCCGTTTGGCAAGAAGATCACCGATCTGGTCGAGCGCGCGGAGCGGCTGACCCGGGACAACCAGAAAATGACGCTCAGCATCGCCGCGAACTACGGCGGGCGCTGGGACCTGCTGCAGGCGATGCAGCGCCTGATCGAATCCAGACCCGAACAACGCGGCGCGTTTACCGAAGAACAGCTCGCGAGCTGCCTCGCCATGGCCTATGCGCCCGAACCGGATTTGTTCATCCGCACCGGAGGCGAACAGCGCATCAGCAATTTCCTTCTGTGGCAGCTTGCCTACAGCGAATTCTATTTCACCGATACGCTTTGGCCCGATTTCAACGCGGCAGCGCTGGATCAGGCGATCGCGTCCTATCAGCGGCGCGAGCGCCGCTTCGGTCGCACCAGCGAACAACTCAAGTCAGCGGCTGGGGCGCCTGCATCGAAAACCGAGCTCGCCTGATTGTGCAAACCTGCCGGGGTCATTGAGCGATGCTCAGGACGCGGGTGATTACGGCGCTGGTATTGTTGGTCCTGTTCCTGGCGGCGCTGTTCTGGCTTCCGCCTCGCGCCTGGGCCGTGTTTGCCGGCGCACTGGTGATCCCGGCGGCATGGGAATGGGGCAGACTGATCAAGTTCGGGCAAGTCGCGAGCGGCCTGTATGCCGTGCTCGTGGCGGCGGTGGGCGCGACGCTGTTTGCCTCGGCGCAAGACGGGATTGCAGCGCAGCAACTCGGAGCGCGCAGCGCCGTCTACCTCGGCGCAAGCGTCTTCTGGGTCATCTTCGTGCCGCTGTGGCTATGGCGCTCCTGGCTGCCGCGCTCACGCTGGCTGGGCGCGCTCACCGGTCTCGTGGTGCTGGTGCCGACCTGGCTCGCGCTGGTCGAATTGCGCAGCCGCGCACCTTTGCTGCTATTGTTGCTGATGTCGGTGGCATGGATTTCCGACACTGCCGCGTATTTCGCCGGGCGCCGTTTTGGCCGGCGCAAGCTTGCGCCCTCGATCAGCCCGGGCAAGACCTGGGAAGGGGTAGCCGGGGCGGTGCTGGCGGTGAGCGCATACGCGCTGCTGTGGGCCTATGCGTGGCAGGCATATTTTCCACCCGCGCTGCAGTCGATGCGCTTTGGAGCTTTCGGCATGGTGTTATTCCTGTGGCTGCTCGCC
This sequence comes from Pseudomonadota bacterium, assembly GCA_021811085.1. Classification (GTDB taxonomy): domain Bacteria; phylum Pseudomonadota; class Gammaproteobacteria; order Burkholderiales; family SG8-39; genus 2-12-FULL-64-23. The sequence continues at coordinate 7,929 of JAJZPQ010000002.1, forward strand.
GCAATCGGCATCTATGGCGACTTGTTCGAGTCAGCGATGAAGCGCCGCGCCGGAGTAAAGGACAGCGGCAGCCTGCTGCCCGGGCATGGCGGCGTGCTTGATCGTATCGACGCGCTGACTGCCGTGCTGCCGCTGGCGGCGCTGGCCTACCTGTTATGACCCGGCCACAGAACCTGTGCATACTGGGTGCGACCGGTTCCATCGGGCTCAACACCCTGGATGTGGCCGCACGCCACCCGCAGCGTTTTCGCATTTTTGCGCTGAGCGCAAACGAACGCATCGATGAACTGGCGCAGCTGTGCCAGCGGCATGAACCGCGCTACGCCGTAGTGGCGCAGGCGGCCCAGGCCGATGCGCTCGCGCGGCGCGTGAAGCCCGGCGTGACGGAAATCCTGATCGGTCAGCAGGGGCTGGAGCGCATCGCCGCGCATGAGGAAACCGACTGCGTTATGGCCGCGATCGTCGGCGCTGCCGGGCTGGTTCCGACTTTGGCTGCGGCGCGCGCGGGCAAGAAACTGCTGCTCGCGAACAAGGAAGCCTTGGTCATGGCGGGGCCCATATTCATGCACGCGGTGCGTACGCACCATGCGACGCTGCTGCCGATCGACAGCGAGCACAACGCCGTGTTCCAGTGCCTGCCGGATTCGTTTCGCGGCGACCTCGGCGGTCACGGCGTCAGGCGCGTGCTCCTGACTGCCTCGGGCGGACCGTTCCGCAATACTCCGCTGGAACGGCTGCGGCACGTGACGCCGGACGAAGCCTGCGCCCATCCGAACTGGGTCATGGGACGCAAGATTTCGGTGGATTCGGCGACTATGATGAACAAGGCGCTCGAAATCATCGAGGCGCACTGGCTGTTCGGCGCAGCGCCTGAACAGATCGAAGTCGTAGTGCACCCGCAGAGCGTGGTGCATTCCATGGTCGAATACGCCGACGGCTCGGTCATCGCGCAGCTGGGCAATCCAGATATGCGCACGCCGATTGCGCATGCCCTTGCCTACCCCGAGAGGATAGAAGCGGGCGTGGGCGCGCTCGATCTGTTTCGCATCGGACAGCTCGATTTTGTGGCGCCGGATTTCGAACGCTTTCCGGCGCTGCGGCTGGGATATCGCGCGCTGCGCGAAGGCGGCACCAGTCCGGCGACGCTCAACGCGGCGAACGAGGTCGCAGTGAGCGCGTTTCTCGACGGGCGCCTGCCGTTCCTCGCCATCACTGCGGTGATCGAGGCGGTGATGGACGAACTGGGCCCGCGCCCGCTGGCGGGCCTGGACGATGTGCTCGGCGCCGATGCCGCCGCGCGTCGCCAGGCCGGGATGCAGGTCGGCGCGATGACGGTCTAGCCATGGCTCTGCTGCATACGCTCGTTGCATTCGTGCTCGCCCTGGGGGCGCTGGTCATCGTGCACGAATTCGGCCATTACCTCGTTGCGCGCCTGTGCGGCGTCAAGGTGCTGCGCTTCTCCATCGGCTTCGGCTTCCCGCTGTGGAGCAGGCAAATAGGGCGCGACCGGACGGAATGGGTGGTGGCGGCGGTGCCGCTGGGCGGTTACGTCAAGATGCTGGATGAGCGCGAAGGCGAGGTGCCGCCGCAGGAGCTCGGCCGCGCGTTCAACCGGCAGAGCGTGTGGCGGCGCTATGCGGTCGTAATCGCCGGCCCGCTTGCCAACTTCCTCTTCGCGATACTGCTGTACTGGCTGCTGTTCATGCACGGGGTGCAGGAAGCCCGGCCGATCGTCGCCGCGCCGCCGCCGCACACGCCGGCAGCGAGCGCCGGTTTCGAGGCTGGCGAGACCATACGCGCGATCAACGGCGAGCCGGTTGCATCCTGGCAGGACGTGCGCTGGCGCATGCTGCAGCTCGCGCTCGAGCGCCGGACGGTGAAAGTGGAGGTGCTCAACCGCAGCAATCAGCTCAATTGGCGCACGCTCGACATGTCGCCGTTCGATGCCGAGCAGCTTGAAGGCGATACCCTGGCGCTGATCGGGCTCAAATTATACCGGCCCGACATCAAGCCGGTGATCGGCCAGATTGTGGCCGGCAGCGTGGCCGAGCAGGCCGGGCTGAAAGCGGGAGATCAGATCCTCGCTGCCGAGGGCAAGCCCATCGCTTCGTGGAATGAGCTGGTGCAAGCAGTGCGCAGCCATGCGGGGCGCGAACTGCACCTGAGCTACCGTCGCGGCGACGAACGGCGCGAATTGTCGCTGGTACCCGAAGCGGTGCAGCAGGACGGTTCAACGGTCGGACGCATAGGCGCGGCGGCGCGACTCGACCCGCGCGCACTGGAGGAACTCGTTACCGTGGTACGCTACGGCGCTGGCAGTGCTCTGGCGAAGGCTGCGCAAAAAACCTGGGATACGTCCGTATTCAGTCTGGAAATGCTGGGACGGATGCTGATCGGGCAGGTGTCGTGGAAGAATCTCAGCGGTCCGGTGACCATTGCCGATTACGCCGGACAATCGGCGCAGCTCGGGCTGATTTCGTACCTGAGTTTTCTCGCACTGATCAGCATCAGTCTCGGCGTACTCAATCTGCTGCCGATTCCCTTATTGGATGGGGGGCATTTGATGTATTATACGGTCGAAATTTTCAAGGGCAGCCCGGTATCGGATCGGATGATGGAAATCGGCCAGAAACTCGGCCTGACCCTGTTGCTCGTTCTGATGGCTTTTGCCTTCTATAACGATATTAACCGCTTGATCTCCGGCTGAACGTGAACATGACCAGATACCTCGTCGCGGCATTCATCTGCCTGTGGGCCGGCGTCGCACACGCATTCGATCCGTTCGTGGTGCGCGACATACACATTGAAGGCATACAGCGCATCGAGGCCGGCACGGTATTCAGCTATCTCCCGGTCAAGGTCGGCGAAACCATGACCGAGGAAAAGGCGGCGGCGGCGATCAAAGCCCTGTTCGCGACCGGTTTCTTCAAAGACGTGCGCCTGGAAGTGCAGCGCGACGTGCTGATCGTGATGGTCGAGGAGCGCCCGGCCGTATCGCAGATCGATTTCATCGGCAACAAGGAGTTCGACAAGGACGCCTTGCGCAAAGGGCTGCGTGAAATCGGCCTGGCGGAAGGGCGCTCGTTCGACAAGGCGCTGCTCGATCAGGCCGAGCAGGAAATCAAACGCCAGTACCTCGCGCGCGGGCATTACGGCGCCAGCGTGGTCACCACGGTGACCCCGCTTGAGCGCAACCGCGTCGGCATCAGCTTCTCGATCAACGAAGGCGATATCACCAAGATCCGCGAAATCAACATCATCGGCAACAAGGCGTTCAAGGAAAAGGACCTGCTGCAGCTGTTCGTGCTGCAGCCGCCGGGATGGCTCACCTGGTACACCAAGAACGACCAGTATTCGAAGCAGAAGCTGTCGGGCGATTTGGAGACGCTGCGCTCGCATTATCTGAATAACGGCTATCTCGAATTCAGCATCGACTCGACGCAGGTCTCGATTACGCCCGACAAGAAAGACATCTACATCACGATCAATATCACCGAGGGCGAGAAATATACGGTGTCGGATATCAAACTCGGCGGCGAAATGCTGCTGCCGGAAGCCGAACTGCGCGGGCTGATCCAATTGAAGCCGGGCGAGACGTTCTCGCGCGAAAAGCTGACCGAGAGCACCAAGAAGATCACCGACCGCCTCGGCAACGAGGGGTATGCCTTTGCCAACGCCAATGCGGTGCCGGAGCTGGACAAGGCGGCAAAGCGTGTGGCCTTGACCATCATGATCGATCCGGGGCGGCGGGTTTACGTGCGCCGGGTCAATATTTCCGGCAACAACCGCAGCCGCGACGAGGTGATCCGGCGCGAGATGCGGCAGCTCGAGGGGGCCTACTACGACGCCGACAAGATCCAGAAATCCAAGCTGCGCCTGGATCGGCTCGGATATTTTACCGAAGTCGATGTCGATACCCCGGCCGTACCCGGAACTTCGGACCAGGTGGATGTGGATTTCAAAGTCAAGGAAAAGCCGACCGGCGCGGTCACCATCGGTGCGGGCTTTTCGTCCACCGAGAAATTGATCCTGAGCGGCTCGATCACGCAGCAGAACATTTTCGGCAGCGGCAAACACATCACCGCGAGCCTCAGCACCAGCAGGATCAATCGCAATATCAGCCTGAGCTATACCGACCCCTACTACACGATAGACGGCGTCAGCCGCGGCTTCGACATCTATGATCGCCGCACCGACGCGTCTTTGCTCGGCCTGGGCTTCTACACCACGAGCACCATAGGCGGTGGCGTGCGTTACGGCATTCCGCTGACCGAGATCGACAGCCTCGGCCTGGGCTTGGGCGCCGAAAACACCCATCTCGGCGTCGATTCGACCAGCCCGATCCAGTACCAGAATTTCGTCAATGTGTTCGGCAGCAACAACACCGCCATTCCCGGGAACGTCGGCTGGATCCGCGATCAACGCGATAGCGCACTGCTGCCGACCAAGGGTACGATGATCCGCGCCAACCTGGAGGCCGGACTCCCCGGTGGGACGCTGAAATATTACAAATTGACCGAGCAGGTGCAGTGGTATCACCCGCTGTCGCGCACCTATACCCTGATGCTCAACGGCGAAATCGGGGCGGGGGACGGTCTCGGAGGAAAGCCGCTGCCGTTTTACAAAAGCTATTACGCCGGCGGCGTGAGCTCGGTGCGCGGTTACGATTCATACTCGCTTGGCCCGCGCGACGCCTACGGCAATATCCTGGGCGGCAACAAGCGCCTGGTCGGCAATGCAGAATTGCTGTTCCCGATGCCGGGAACGGGCGTCGATCGCTCGATGCGCCTGAGTGTGTTTTTGGACGGCGGCCAAGTGTACGGCGCCAACGAGAAATTTCGCCTGTCCGAGCTGCGCTACTCGGTCGGCCTGGCGTTCAACTGGAATTCGCCACTGGGGCCGCTGCGCTTGAGCTATGGCAAGCCGCTCAACGCGAAGGCCGACGATAAAATACAGCACCTGCAGTTCCAGTTCGGGCAGGTCTTTTAGGATCAAGGAGATCGGGTTGAAAAAACTAGTATTCGCCATATTGAGCCTAATGATCGGCAGCAGCGCTGCCGCCGCCGACTTCAAGATCGGATTCGTCAATACCGAAAGGGTGTTTCGCGACGCCGCTCCCGCAGTGCGCGCGCAGAAGAAAATCGAGCAGGAATTTGCCAAGCGCGACCAAGACATGCAAAAAATGGCGGAGCAGATCCGCAAACTGCAGGAGAGCCTGGAGAAAAATACGGTCACCATGACGGAAACAGAGCGCCGCAACAAGGAGCGCGAATTCGGCGAATTGAACAAGGATTTTCAGCGCAAGCAGCGCGAGTTTCGCGAGGACCTCAACCAGCGACGCAACGAGGAACTCGCCGCGGTGCTGGAGCGCGCCAACCGCACCATCAAGGCCATCGCCGAGTCGGAGAAATACGACATCATCTTCCAGGAGGCGGTCTACGCCAGTCCGCGCATCGACATCACTGACAAAGTGATCAAGGCACTGGAAGACAAGCCGGCCGGGAAATAGCCAGCGCCGATGGCTAAGGCCAAGAAATACCGCCTGGCCCAGATCGTCGAACGCTTTGGTGGGGAGATCATCGGCGACCCGCAGACGCCGATCAGCCAAGTAGCGACGCTGCAAAGCGCGGGCGCGCAGGACATCAGTTTTCTCAGCCACGGCAAATACCGCGCGCAGCTGGCGGGCACCGGCGCGGGCGCCGTGATCCTTGCCCGGGCCGATAGCGGCCTCACCCAGCTGCCGCGCATCGTCTGTGCCGATCCCTACCTGTATTTCGCCAAAGTCTCTTCGCTACTCAATCCGCCCCAAGCGATCAGTCCCGGCGTGCACCGCAGCGCAGTCATCGAGCGCGGTACGCGCGTGCCGGCCAGCGTGTGCGTCGGCGCCGGCGCGTACATCGGGCGCGGGGTGAAGCTGGGCAAGGCAGTGGTGATCGGCGCCGGATGCTGCATCGGCGACGGAGTCGAGATCGGCGCCGCCAGCCGCCTGCATGCGCGCGTCACGATCTACGCCGGCTGCCGCCTGGGGCAGCGTGCGCTGGTGCATGCGGGAGCGGTGATAGGCGCAGACGGCTTCGGCATTGCGCTGGAGGAGGGCAGCTGGCGCAAGATCCCGCAGATAGGGCGCGTGCTCATCGGCGACGATGTCGAGATCGGCGCCAACACCTGCATCGACCGCGGAGCGCTGGACGACACGGTGGTCGAAGACGGGGTCAAGCTGGACAACCTGATCCAGATCGGGCACAACGTACGCATAGGCGCGCATACTGCGATTGCCGGCTGCACCGGAATCGCCGGCAGCACGCGCATAGGCAAGCACTGCATGATCGGCGGTGCCGCGAATATCGTCGGTCATCTGGACATCGCCGATCGCGTCGTCATCCACGCCGCCGCCGTGGTGACGAAGTCGATACGCAAGGCCGGAAGCTATAGCGGTCACCCGGCCGAGGACAGCCGCAGCTGGGCGCAGCACGTGGTCCTGCTGCGCCATATGGACTCGCTACGCGAACGCTTACGCAGCCTGGAGAAAAGTCTATCAACGCGGGAGAAGAAAGCTTGAACATCCACGAAATCCTACAGTACCTGCCGCACCGATACCCGTTCCTGCTTATCGACCGCGTGATCGAATGCGAGCTGGGAAAGCGCATCCGGGCGCTGAAGAATGTCAGCGTCAACGAGCCTTATTTCAACGGCCACTTTCCGTATTACAAGGTCATGCCCGGGGTGCTGATCGTGGAGGCCATGGCGCAGGCGGCGGCGATCCTTTCGTTTCGCACCATGGGTATCAAGCCGGACGACAAGTCCGTCTACTATTTTGCCGGCATCGATCGGGCGCGCTTCAAGAAACCGGTGATGCCGGGGGACCAGCTGGTGCTCGAGGTAAGCATAGAGCGCAATGTGCGCAACGTGGTCAAATACGCCGGCAAGGCCTATGTCGCGGAGGCGCTCGTCGCCGAAGCCGAACTGCTCTGTACGCTACGTCCGATAGAATGATTCACGCCAGCGCCATCGTGCATCCCAACGCGAGGCTGGGTAGGAACGTCAGCATCGGCGCGTACAGTTTGATCGGCGAGCATGTTGAAATCGGGGACGATACCTGGATCGGCCCGCATGTGGTGATCGAGGGGCGTACCCGCATCGGCCGCGGCAACCGCATCTTTCAGTTCGCCTCGCTCGGGGCCGTGCCGCAGGACAAGAAATACGCGAACGAGCCGACACGCCTCGAAATCGGCGACGGCAATACGATACGCGAATTCTGCACGCTCAATTGCGGCACCGCGCAGGATGCCGGCGTAACGCGCCTGGGCAGCGACAACTGGGTCATGGCCTATGTGCATATCGCCCACGACTGCCAGATCGGGGACCACACCACTTTTGCCAACAATGCCCAGCTCGCGGGCCACGTGCATGTCGGCGATTACGCCATACTCGGCGGCTTCACCGGTGTGCACCAGTTCGTGCATATCGGCGCGCATAGTTTCACCGCCATCGCCACGGTGCTGGTGCACGACCTGCCGCCTTACGTGATGGCGGCAGGCGACAGCGCCAAGCCCTACGGCATCAATTCCGAGGGACTGCGCCGGCGCGGTTTCTCCAGCGCCGCGCTGGCCGCAATCAAGCGCGCCTACAAGACGCTGTACAAGTCCGGACTGACGCTGGATCAGGCCCGGGCGCAGTTGACCGAACAGGCCAAGGCTTGCGCCGAGATCGGTTTGCTGGCCGATTTTCTGCAAAGCTCGACGCGCGGGATAGTGCGCTGACGTGAGCGCGGCGCAGCTCACCATCGGCATGGTCGCCGGGGAGGCCTCGGGCGACCTGCTCGGCGCGCATTTGATTGCGGCATTGCGCGCGCACCTGTCTGATGTGAGATTCATCGGCATAGGCGGACCGCAAATGGAATCCCAAGGCCTCACCAGCCTGTTTGCGATGGAACGCCTGGCGGTGCGCGGCTATGCCGAGGTGCTGCGGCATTATCCGGGTCTCCTGTGGATGCGGCGCAAGCTGAGACTGGCCTTGCTCGCGGCGCGGCCGCAGTTGTTCATAGGCATAGATGCACCGGATTTCAATCTGGACCTGGAAGCGGGCCTCAAGCGCGCCGGCGTACCTGTCGTGCACTACGTGAGCCCGTCGATCTGGGCCTGGCGCGGCGGCCGCATGGCCAAGATCGCGCGCTCGGTGGACCGCGTGCTGACGTTGTTTCCGTTCGAAGCGGCGCTGTACGTCCAGGCGGGCGTTGCCGCGAGCTACGTCGGCCATCCGCTCGCCGATCTGATACCGGAGCAGGACCAGACCGCGAGCGCGCGTGCCCAGCTCAGGATCGCGCCGGAGCGCAAGGTGATCGCGCTCCTGCCCGGCAGCCGCCAGTCGGAGTTGCGTTACATGGCGGACACCTTCATCGCTACGGCCAAGCTGCTGGCGCAGAAAATCGAGCGGCCGCTGTTCCTGGTGCCGCTGGTCAGCCGCGAAACGCGCGAAATCTTCGAGGCCGCGCTGTATCGCGCCGATGCGGGTGAACTGCCGCTCACGATCTTGTTCGGCCATGCGCGCGACGCGCTCGCTGCCGCCGATGTTGCGCTCGTGGCGAGCGGGACCGCCACTCTGGAGGCGGCACTGCTGAAGAAGCCGATGGTGATCACGTACAAGATGGCCGAAGCGAGCTGGCGGCTGATGCGGCGCATGGGCTACCTGCCTTACGTCGGCCTGCCCAACGTATTGGCAGGGGAATTCGTCGTGCCCGAGTTGCTGCAGCACGACGCCACGCCGGAAAACCTGGCGCAGGCGCTGCACAATGCGTTCAACGACAGCACGCTGCGCGCGCGCCTGCCGCAGCGCTTCGCCGCCATCCACCGCGAGCTCAAATGCAACACCGCGGAACAGGCGGCCCGGGCCGTGCTGCCTATGCTCGCAAGCGCGGCCGCATGATCCTGATATGCGGCGTCGACGAGGCGGGGCGCGGGCCGCTGGCCGGACCGGTGTATGCCGCCGCGGTGATTCTCGACCCGGCCGCGCCCATCGCCGGTCTGGCCGATTCCAAGGCCTTGTCTCCATCACGACGACAGGAACTCGCCGAGCAAATCCGCGGCCGCGCGCTGGCCTGGGCGATCGCCTCGGCTTCGGTGGCCGAGATCGACGCCATCAATATCCTGCAGGCGAGCCTGCTCGCCATGCGCCGCGCGGTCGAGCAGCTGAGCGTAGCGCCGGGCGAAGTGCTGGTAGACGGCAAACAGTGTCCTGCTGTTTCCTATCCGGTCAAAGCCATCGTCAAAGGCGACAGCAAGATCCCGGCGATTTCCGCCGCATCGATACTGGCCAAGACGGCACGCGATGCGGAAATGCTGCGCCTGCACCAGCTCTACCCGCGCTATGGATTGGATCGGCACAAAGGCTATCCGACTGCCGCGCATCTCGCCGCGCTGGCGCTGCACGGCGTGTCGGAGATCCACCGCCGCAGCTACACGCCGATACGCAAGCTGCTGCGCGACTGAACCGATCCGCCGGATCAGCCCGTCCGATCAGCCGAGTTCGCGCAGCAGATGGACGAGGCTGGCCTGTTCGCTCTGCGGCCGGAATAAATGCCGCCGCGCCGCGATTCCGCGCTTGAGCGACTGGTAATACGCCTGGTGGCGCATCGCCTTGGTCAGCAATCTGGCCAGCGCCGTCTCATCGCCTACGGGAAAATACCCTGGATAGCCTGCACCCAGCATGCCGATATTGCCGGGCACGGCCGATGCCAGCACCGGGACACCGGCGCATACCGCCTCCGCGATCACATTCGCGCCGCCTTCCATGCGCGAACTGATCACCATCAGCTGGCTGCGCGCGAGCCAGCCCAGCGCGCGTCCATGCGGCAATGCGCCGAGCCAGCGGTAGCGCGGGTCTTCCGCCATCAGCGTCTTGGCCTGTGCCGCCATCGCCGGCGACATCGGTTTGCCCAGGTGCACCAATTCGATGTTTTCCTGCGCCGGGATGAGTTTCAGCGCCAGCGCGGCGCGGAATGGATCTTTCTCCTCGCGCAGATGGCCGAGCACGCAGATGCGAAACGTGTTCGCCGCCGGATTGGCTTTGATCTTGACCTGCGCCGACTGGTACACCACGCGCGTCTTGGCGCGAAATTGTCGCGGCAACTCCTTCAGGCCCTCTTCCTGCAGCACCACCAGCCGCTGCGCGAGCTTCAGCGACAGGTGCGCGCCCGCGTCATAGCGTATATCGCGATACAGATCGGTGCCGGTCAGGACCACGACCAGTTTGCCCTGCGGATACGCCGCGCGATAGCGCAGGATGGAATCGTGGCTGCGGCGCGCGTGCAGGGCGAGCAGCACGTCCGCCGGGCGTGCGTTCCACTCTGTAGCCAGCGTCACCTTGTGCCCGGCCGCGCGCAGCATCGCGGCCCAGCGCTGCGCCGTGTGCCGGTTGCCGGTGCGCGACCCGGCCGCCGCCGGAGTAACGATTGCAATTTTCATGTTTATGCTGCTCTAGGGTCTGTTAACATTTAGCACATGAGCGCGACGAGGGTAATTTGGGATGCAGCGCAAGGCGCGAGGAGCGCCGTTTGGTGATTCCAAACAAGCGACGAGCAACGCCGCGATGCGCCCAAATTACCCCCGTCCCTTCGGGTTACCCCCAAATGCGGCGCCTGCGGCGTTGCGCTCCTCGCCAAGGGAACCACCCTTGGCTTCGTCGCGCGCCTTGCAGTCATCCGCATTTGGGGGTAACGCGTCTCATGCGATAAATGTTAACAGACCCTAGGTTAGACTTGTCGCGCCGGCCTGCCGATCGAACATGAATATCATAGAGCAATTCAGCGGTGTGGATCATGCGGCGCAGCTGCGCGCGAGCCGCGCGCGCTCGCGCGCGCTGACGCGGGACCTGAGCGGCGCGCAGCTGATGGGCCCACGGCTGCCGATCGTCAACCCTTTCCTATGGGAACTCGGCCACATCGCCTGGTTCCAGGAGCGCTGGTGCCTGCGCTGGCGCGGTGAGGGCGCGCTCGCCGACTCCGTGCTTCCCGGCGCCGACGCCCTATACGACTCGGCCGCGATTGCCCATGATCTGCGCTGGGATCTGCCTGTGCCCGGACTCGAAGCCACGCTCGCCTATCAGGACCGCGTGCTGGACCTGGTGCAGGAGCGCATGCGGCGCGAGTCAGGCGACCCGGAGTTCGCCTATTTCGCGCAGTTGGCCGCGTTTCATGAAGATATGCATGCGGAAGCCTTTCACTATATGCGCCAGACTCTGGGGTATGCCGCGCCGCAGCTGCAGGGCGGGGACGCGAACAGCGCCGCGGACGGCGACGCCGTGCCGGCCGCGGACGGCGATGCCTGCATTGCCGGCGGGCGCTACCTGCTCGGCGCCGGCCGCGCGACAGGATTCGTATTCGACAACGAGAAATGGGAGCATCCCGTCGACATTCGGCCGTTCCGCATCGCGCGCTGCTGCGTCGACAACGCGCAGTATCTCCAATTCGTCGAAGACCAGGGCTATCTGCGACCGGAGCTGTGGTCCGAAGCCGGCTGGCGCTGGCTGCGCCAGGGCGGGGCGCAGGCACCGCGCTATTGGCGCAAGCACGAAGGAAGCTGGCAGCTGCGCCGCTTCGCTACCTGGCTGCCGCTGCCGCTGCGCGAGCCGGTCACGCACGTGAATTGGCACGAGGCCCAGGCCTATTGCCGTTTTGCCGGCCGGCGCCTGCCGAGCGAAGCGGAATGGGAAATCGCGGCCAGCTGCGCCGGCGGCGGTGCCAAGCGCCGCTATCCCTGGGGCGATGCGCCGCCCGAGGCGCAGCACGCCAACCTGGAGGGCGACGCTCCCGCAGCGGTCGATGGGCTGCCGCGCGGGGACAGCGCGCACGGTTGCCGCCAGCTGATCGGCAATGTGTGGGAGTGGACCGACAGCACCTTCACCCCCTATCCGGGATTCGTGCCCGATCCGTACAAGGAATATTCCGCACCCTGGTTCGGCACGCACAAAGTGCTGCGCGGCGGCAGCTTCTCCACGCCGGCGCGCCTGATCCGCAATACCTGGCGCAATTTCTATACGCCGGAACGCTACGATATTTTCGCCGGATTCCGCACATGCGCGAACGAGAGCTGAAGCTGATTCGTTCGCGCGAGAACCCGCGCTTCAAAATGCTGCGCCAGCTCGCCGCGTCCACGCGCGAGCGGCGCAAAGCCGGCCTGGCGCTGCTCGACGGCATGCATTTGATCGAAGCCTATCGCGCGAGCGGCGGCATGCCCGAGCAGCTGATCCTGAGCGAAACGGCGGCCGGCAAGGCGGAAGCCATCCGGCTCGCCGCAGGCGTCGACGCACAGGCGTTGCTGATGCTTGCGGACCGCCTGTTCGACGACGTTGCGCAAGTGGCGACGCCGACCGGCGTCCTCGCGCTGATACGCACCCCCCGGCCCGGCCCTCTGCCGCAGAAGATAGAGCATTGCGTGATGCTGGAAAACATCCAGGATGCGGGCAATCTCGGCTCCATCCTGCGCAGTACCGCCGCGGCAGGCATCCGTACCGTGCTGCTGTCCCCGGGTTGCGCTTTCGCCTGGTCGCCCAAGGTGCTGCGCGCCGGCATGGGGGCGCATTTCAGCCTGGATATATTCGACAACGCTGAACTCGCGGCCGCGCTGCCGCGGCTTTCGGGCCGGCTGATTTGCACCAGCGGCTACGCGCGCAAATCGCTGTTCCAGGCCGATTTGCGCGGCCCGCTGGCCTGGGTGTTCGGCAACGAGGGCTCGGGCGTCAGCGCGGAGCTGATCGCCGCAGCTGCAGAGCAGTTGCGCATACCGATGCCCGGCAAGACCGAGTCGCTCAACGTGGCGGCAGCGGCGGCGATCTGCCTGTTCGAGCAGGTAAGACAGCAAATCTAGGCTTTGCTTCTCGAGCGCATCAGGCGCTGTTTCTCCCGGTCCCAGTCGCGCTTCTTCTCGGTCTCGCGCTTGTCGTGCTGCTTCTTGCCGCGGGCGAGGCCGATATCGATTTTGATCCTGCCGTTCTTGTAGTGCATGTCGAGCGGGACCAGAGTGTAGCCGGCGCGCTCGACTTTGCCGATCAGGTGCTCGATTTCCTTGGTATGGAGCAGGAGTTTGCGCGTGCGCACGGGGTCGGGGTGCACATGGGTGGAGGCGGTAGGCAGGGCGCTGATGTGCCCGCCCACCATGTAGATCTCGCCGCCGCGGATGAGCACGTAGGCGTCCTTGAGCTGCACGCGCCCCGCGCGTATGGCTTTGGCCTCCCAGCCTTCCAGCACCAAGCCGGCTTCATACTGCTCCTCGATGAAGTAATCGTGGAAGGCTTTTTTGTTCTGGGCGATCTTCATGGGAGGACTATTGGTACAATTCGGTAATTTTAACAGTTGCATCGCGTATTCATGGCCATAGTGGAAAAATCAGTCCTGATTGGCCATAGCGCGGCGAAGATGTACGCCCTGGTCGCGGATGTGGACGCCTATCCGCAGTTTCTGCCCTGGTGCAGCGCCACCGAGGTGCGGCGGATCGATGCAGAAAAGGCCGCGGCAACGCTGCATATCAATTATCACGGCCTGCGCCTGCACTTCACCACCGAGAACCGGATGGAAAAGGACGCGCTGATCGATATGAACCTGGTGCACGGCCCGTTCAAGCACCTCGACGGCTATTGGCGCTTCATTGCGCTGTCCGAGCAGGCCTGCAAAATCGAATTCCAATTGCGCTACGAACTCTCGGGCAAACTGGTGGACAAAATTGCCGGACCGGTATTCAGCCATATCGCCAATACGCTGGTCGAAGTCTTCGTCAAGCGTGCGGTGAGCCTGTACGGACCGGGCTAGGGATGCGCGTCGAGGTGGTCTACGCGTTGCCGCAACAGCAGGAGCGGGTGCTGCTGGATCTCGCCCACGGTACCACGGTGCTGGAGGCGATCGAGGCGAGCGGCTTGCTGCAGCGGTTGCCGCAAATTGAGCTCGGCCGCGTCGGGATATGGGGCCGGCCGGTGAGCCCGGACACCAGGCTGCGCGAATGGGATCGGGTGGAAATCTACCGGCCTCTGACGGCCGATCCGAAGGAAGTCCGGCGCGAGCGCGCCGCTAGAGCGGGTAAATAGCCTTATTTGCAGGCGGCGGCCGCTTCCTGGCGCGCCTGGGCCGTGGACTGGGCGATCTCCTGGTCGGTGAGAAATACGCGCTCGCCTTTTTCGTCGACGCGTTGCTGGCGCCCGCCCAGCTCCAGGGTGGCAAGCGCGGCTTTCGCGCGCCTGCAATTCTCCTCTTTGGCTTTCGCTTGCGCGTCTTTCTGCTCCTCTGCCTGCTCCGCCTTGGCGGCTTCGGCTTGGCGCTTGCGGAAGGCCTGCTCCTGCTCGGCCAGGCTCTTGGGTCCCGACTTGACCCCGTCCTTCTGTGCCCCGCCTTTGGCTGCATCTGCCGGCGCGTCGGGGGCATGCGCAGGGATGCGCAACCTTTCAGTCTTGACGTTGCTCGGTGGCGGCGTGTCCGAATACTTCACCTTGCCGTCCGAATCCACCCATTTGTACATCTGGGCAGCCGCGGGCAGAGCCACGCACAGCGCCAGTCCTAATGCCACCGAAAGTCGTTTCATGCGCCTATGCCTTCCATTTTCTCAATTGATTCAAAAATAACGGCTTTCCGCCGCCGCGTCAATTGCGCTTAACGCGCCGGCACGGCATTTGGTTTCAGGCGCAACCTATTTGCCCGAGCGGGGCAGGCGCGTATAATGCCGCTTTGCGGCCAGGAGTTTTGCTATGCGCGTCATTCAAAAAGCGCTGACCTTCGACGATGTCCTGCTCGTCCCCGCCCATTCGACCGTTCTTCCGCGCGACGTTTCCCTCAAGACCCGGCTGACGCGCAAAATCGCGCTCAATATCCCCTTGGTTTCGGCCGCGATGGATACGGTGACCGAGTCGCGGCTCGCCATTGCCATCGCCCAGGAAGGCGGCATCGGCATCATTCACAAAAACCTTACGCCCAAAGCCCAGGCGGCCGAAGTGCTGAAAGTGAAGCGTTTCGAGTCGGGCGTGCTGCGCGATCCCATGACCGTCGCGCCCGAAATCACGGTGCGCGAACTGCTCGCACTCACCCAGCAGTACCGGGTGTCCGGGTTCCCGGTGGTCGATAAGGGCAAGGTCGTCGGCATGGTCACCAACCGTGACTACCGCTTCGAGACCAATCTGGACGCACCGGTGAGCGCGATCATGACGCCGCGCGAACGCCTGATCTACGTCAAGGAGGGCGCCAGCGCCGAGGAGGCGCGCGCGCTGCTGCACAAATATCGCCTGGAGCGGGTGCTGGTGGTCAACGACGCGTTCGCCTTGCGCGGCCTGGTGACGGTGAAAGACATACTCAAAGCCACCGAACACCCGCTCGCGAGCAAGGACGAGCAGGGCAAGCTGCGCGTGGGCGCGGCCGTAGGCGTGGGCGAGGGCACCGAGGAGCGCATCGAGCATCTGGTCGAAGCGGGCGCCGACGTGATCGTGGTGGATACGGCGCACGGCCATGCCCAGGGCGTGCTCGACCGGGTGCAATGGGTCAAGAAGCATTATCCGCAAGTGGAGGTGATAGGCGGAAATATCGCCACCACTTCGGGCGCCAAGGCCTTGGTCGATCATGGGGCCGACGGCGTCAAGGTCGGCATAGGTCCGGGATCGATCTGCACCACGCGCGTCATCGCGGGCGTGGGTGTGCCGCAGATCTCCGCGGTGCAGAACGTCTACGCGGCGCTCAAGGACACGAACGTCCCTTTGATCGCCGACGGCGGCGTGCGCTTTTCGGGCGACGTCGCCAAGGCGGTTGCCGCGGGCGCGCACGCGGTCATGATGGGCAGCATCTTTGCCGGCACGGAAGAGGCGCCCGGGGAGACCATTCTGTATCAGGGACGCTCCTACAAGCTCTACCGCGGCATGGGCTCGCTCGGCGCGATGCAGGAAGGCGCGGCCGACCGCTATTTCCAGGACCCGACCAGCAATGTGGACAAGCTCGTGGCCGAGGGCATCGAGGGCCGCGTGCCCTACAAAGGCAGCGCGGTCAGCATCATTTTCCAGATGGTCGGCGGACTGCGCGCGAGCATGGGCTACTGCGGCTGCGCCACCATCGACGACATGCGCACCAAGACCGAGTTCGTCGAAATCACCTCGGCCGGCATGCGCGAATCGCATGTGCACGACGTGCAGATCATCAAGGAAGCGCCGAATTACCAGATCGAATAATCTGCCGGCGCGGCGAACCGGCGCCAGAGCTGAGGGCCGATCGTGCCTGCAAGCGCACGACCGGCCTTTACATTTTTGAAAGCCAGATAATGCATCAGAAAATTCTCATCCTCGACTTCGGCGCGCAGTACACGCAACTGATCGCAAGGCGCGTGCGCGAGGCGCGCGTGTACTGCGAAATTCATCCTTACGACGTGAGCGAGCAGTTCGTGCGCGAGTTCGGCGCGAAAGGCGTGATCCTGTCCGGCAGCCATATGTCGGTGACCGAGGATGCGACCGCGCGGGCGCCGCAGGCGGTGTTCGATCTGGGCGTGCCGGTGCTGGGCATCTGCTACGGCATGCAGACCATGGCGCAGCAACTGGGCGGCAAGGTCGAAGCGGGCAAGGTGCGCGAATTCGGCTACGCCGAGGTGCGCGCGCGCGGCCACACGCGCCTGTTCGACGGCATCGAGGACTTCCGCACGCCCGAGGGCCACGGCATGCTCAAGGTGTGGATGAGCCACGGCGACAAGGTCACCGAAATGCCGGCCGGCTTCAAGCTCATGGCCTCGACCGAGGCCTGTCCGATCGCGGCCATGGCCGACGAGCAGCGCCGCTTCTACGCGGTGCAATTCCATCCCGAAGTCACGCATACGGTGCAAGGCGCGGCCATGCTCAGGCGCTTCGTCAACGGCATCTGCGGCTGCAGCGGCGACTGGAACATGCCCGATTACGTGTCCGAGGCGATCGCGCGCATACGCGAGCAGGTAGGCGCGGACGAAGTGATCCTCGGGCTTTCGGGCGGAGTCGATTCCTCGGTCGCCGCCGCGCTGATCCACCGCGCGATCGGCAAGCAGTTGACCTGCGTGTTCGTCGACCACGGACTGCTGCGCCTGAACGAAGCCGCGCAGGTGATGGCGACCTTCGCCAGGAGCCTGGGCGTCAAGGTGATCCATGTCGATGCCAGCGCCGATTTCATGGGCAAGCTCGCCGGGGTCGCCGACCCGGAACAAAAGCGCAAGATCATCGGGCGCGAATTTGTCGAGGTGTTCCAAAGCGAGGCGGCCAAGATCAAGAACGCCAAATGGCTGGCGCAGGGCACGATTTACCCCGACGTGATCGAATCCGCCGGCGCGAAGACGAAGAAGGCGACCAACATCAAGTCGCACCATAACGTCGGCGGCCTGCCCGACACGCTGCACCTGAAGCTGCTCGAGCCCTTGCGCGAACTGTTCAAGGACGAAGTGCGCGAGCTCGGCACCGCACTCGGCCTGCCGCACGACATGGTCTACCGCCATCCTTTCCCCGGGCCGGGCCTGGGCGTGCGCATCCTGGGCGAAGTGAAGCAGGAATATGCCGACCTGCTGCGCCGCGCCGACGCGATATTCATCGAAGAGCTGCGCGCGGCGCGCGACGCCGAAGGGCGCAGCTGGTACGACGCGACTTCGCAGGCGTTCGCGGTATTCCTGCCGGTCAAGGCGGTCGGCGTGATGGGCGACGGTCGCACCTACGAGTACGTCGTGGCCTTGCGCGCGGTGCAGACGCAGGATTTCATGACTGCGCACTGGGCGCACTTGCCGCATGAACTCCTGGGCAAGGTGTCGAATCGCATCATCAACGAAGTGCGCGGCATCAACCGCGTGGTCTACGACATCTGCGGCAAGCCGCCGGCGACGATAGAGTGGGAATAGCCGCGCGCATGCCGGGGCAGATACGCTAGGACGGCGGCGCAGCCGTGGCTGACGATCAGGCTTTCATGCTGGCCGCGCTGGAACAGGCGCGCAAGGCACAAGCCGCAGGCGAGGTGCCGGTCGGCGCCGTGGTGGTGCAAGACGGAGCAATCGTCGGTGCCGGATTCAACGCGCCCATCAGCGGGCATGACCCCACGGCGCACGCGGAGATCCGCGCGCTGCGACAAGCCGCGCAGCGGCTGGGGAACTACCGCCTGCCCGGTTGCGAGCTCTACGTCACGCTCGAGCCCTGCGCCATGTGCGTCGGCGCCATCCTGCATGCGCGCATCGCGCGCCTGGTCTACGGCGCCGCCGATCCCAAGACGGGCGCCTGCGGCAGCGTGATCGATCTGTTCGCCGAGCCGCGGCTCAATCATCACGCCAGCCTCAGCGCGGGCGTCATGGCCGAAGAGTGCGGCGCGTTGTTGCGCGACTTCTTTGCCGCAAGGCGGGCAAAGGTCTGAAATGCCGCGCATTCGCATCAGCGTGCCGACGCAGACCCTGGAGCTGTTCGACGGCGCAGGCCATCTGCTCAGGCAATACGCCGTCTCGACGTCGAAAAACGGCGTCGGCGAGCAATGCGACAGCGATTGCACTCCTCGAGGCAAGCACATCATCCGTGCCAAGATCGGCGCCGGGCAGGCGCCCTATACGGTGTTCGTGGGGCGCCGGCCGACGGGCGAGATTTACACGCCGGAGCTGGGCGAGCGCTATCCCGGTCGCGATTGGATCCTGACCCGCATTTTGTGGCTGTCGGGTTGCGAGCCGGGCTTCAACCGCCTGCGCGAGGTCGATAGCATGCGCAGGTACATCTATATCCACGGAACCAGCGACGAGCAGCGCATCGGCGCGCCCGTGTCCCACGGCTGCATACGCATGCGCAATGCCGACGTTATCGAGCTGTTCGACGCCGTGTCGCCCGGCACGCCGGTCGAGATCGTCGACGCCTGAGCCTGCGGCCGAATCTATCGGCCGAACAGCGCGCGGATCTTGGCCGCGTCCGGCCGCTCGACCACGCCTTTCTCGGTGACGAGCCCGGTGATCAGCGCTGCAGGCGTGACGTCGAAAGCCGGATTGGCGACGTTCACCCCCTCGGGGGCCCAGCGCAGGCCGCGAAAGCCGGTCACTTCCGCAGCATCGCGCTCCTCGATCGGGATGGCGCTGCCGTCGGCAATGGCGAGGTCGATGGTCGAGAGCGGTGCGGCGATATAGAACGGGATACGGTGGCGCTCGGCCAGAACGGCCACGGTATACGTGCCGATCTTGTTCGCGGTGTCGCCGTTGGCGGCGATGCGGTCGGCGCCGACGACGATGAGGTCGACGTGCCCGCGCTGCATCAGATGGCCCGCCATGTTGTCGGTCACCAGCGTCACCGGTATGTTTTCCTGCACCATTTCCCAGGCGGTGAGCCGCGCGCCCTGCAGATAGGGCCGGGTTTCGTTGGCGATCACGCTGATGCGCTTGCCCGCATCGCGCGCCGAGCGGATCACGCCCAGGGCGGTGCCGTGGCCCGCAGTGGCGAGGGCGCCGGCGTTGCAATGGGTCATGACGCGCGCGCCATCGGCGATGAGTCCTGCGCCATGGCGCCCCAGGGCGCGGTTGATTGCTACGTCGTCGCGCGCAATTTGGCGCGCGAGTTCGAGCAGCGCCGCGGCTTCGGCGCGGGTCGCGCCACCTCGCATTTGCGCATGGCACTGGCGCATGCGCTCTATGGCCCAGAACAGGTTCACTGCGGTGGGGCGGCTCGCCGCGAGCGCTGCGAAAGCCTGCTCCAGCGCGGCGTCGAATTGCGCGCGCGTGGCGGCTGCGTGGGCTTGCGCCTCCAGCGCCACGCCGTAGGCGGCGCTGCAGCCGATCGCGGGTGCGCCGCGCACCACCATGTCGCGGATCGCCGCCGCCGTTTGCAGCGCATTGTCGCAAGCGACGTATTCGAATTCGAGCGGCAGCCGCCGCTGGTCGATCAGCTCCAGCCGGCCTGCGCGCCAGCGCAGCGTTTCCACGTTACGGCTCTCGACTTGCATAGCCTCAGATCACCCTTTCGTTGCCGCCATCCACGGGGACCTGCGCCGCAGTCGTCTTGGCAAACAAGGGACCGCACATCTCTGCCGCGAGTTCGGCGACATCGCGGCTCCTGACCTCGGTCTTGAGCACATTGTTCGTCTTGTACGCTTCGACGCTGAGGCCGTAATGTTTCGCCCGCTGCGCCAGCACATCCTCGGTCCAGATGCCGGTGTCGAACACGGCATTCGGGTGCAGGGAATTGATGCGTATTCCGTCCGCACCCCATTCCAGCGCGGCGACGCGCGCGAGCTGGTTGAGCGCCGCCTTGGAAGCGGAATAGGCCGCCGCGCCCGGCCCCGGTGCCGGCACGTTCTTCGAGCCGATGACCACCACGCGTCCCCCATTTGGGGCGAGCTTGAGCAGGGGGTGGCAGGCGCGCAGCATGAACAGGTTGGCGTCCAGATTGATCGCCATGACCTTGCGCCATTCATCGGTGCCGAGTTCGGCGATCTTGCGGCTGGCCGCGAAGATGCCGGCATTGAGCACCAGCATGTCCACGCCGCCGTAAGCCAGGAGCGCGCGCTCGAGCGCGAGCTTGATCGCGCCCTCGTCGGTGAGATCGCAGCGCAGACCCAGATAATCCTGGCGGCGGTAGCTGGTCTCGATCGCCGGATTGACGTCCAGCGCGACCACCGCCGCGCCGCGCGCGAGCAGCGCCGTCACGCAAGCCTTGCCTATGCCCGAGGCCGCGCCGGTCACGACGGCGATCTCGCCCGCGAACGGCGCAGGCTTGCCGCCCTTTCTCAGCTTCGCCTGCTCCAGATCCCAGTATTCGACCTCGAACAGATCGCGCTGGGGCAGGGCGCGGTAGCCGCCCAGCGCCTGTGCGCGCTGCATCACCTGCATGCTGTGCCGGTACAGCTCCGCGACGATGGCGGCGTCTTTCGCATTTTTGCCGGCCGCGACCAGACCGAATTCCGCCGCCAGCGCCATGCGCGGTGCCGGATCGAGCATGGTCTTGGGCTCCTTGGCCTGCGGCGCGTGCGCGTCGAAATAGCTGCGGTAATCGCGTGCATAGGCGTCGACGTCGATGCCGAGCATGGGCACGCGTTTGGTGCGGATGATATGGTCGGGCGTGATCGGTCCCTGTTGCGACAGCGCGGCGAGGTCGGCGCGCCGGGCGAAGGCCAGGGTCTCTGCATCGGCATGCGTCGCCAGGATCAGGGGTGCGCCCGCAGCGGCCGACAGCCTGCGCCGCAGCGCGGCCTGCTGCAGCGGGTCGATGCGGCCCGCGCGCACGCCGGCTTGCGGCAGATCCCAGGCCCGCTGCTGTTTGAGATAGCGCTCGGCGCGGTCGACCAGTTCGATCATGCGCTCGTAGGATTGCCGCGCGCTGTCGCCGAAGGAAAATATGCCGTGATGCAGGAGCACCATGCCGATGGTGTTGCGGCCGGCCTGGCGCGGATATTCGCGTGCGCACAGCCGCGCCAGGTCGAATCCCGGCATGACGTAGGGAATCACGACCACGCTATCGCCGTAGAGTTCGCGGATGCGGCGTTCGCCGTCGGGCGTGTTGGTGATCGCAAGCACCGCGTCGGCGTGGGTATGGTCGACGAACTTGTACGGCAGGCAGGCGTGCAGGATGGTCTCGACCGAAGGCGCCGGCGCCGATGCCTGCAAGGTATGTGTCGCCAGCTGGTTTACCATCTGCGTATCCGCGAGCGCGTCCAATTGCGCCAGGCGCTGCAGATAGTCCAGCTGCACCGGCGCGAATCCGGCAGCCTCTATGGTTTCCAGGTCCCAACCGCTGCCTTTGATGTAAAGAACGTTCTCGTCTTCGCCGAACAGGTTTTTTTGCGCCAGCTTGAGCGAAGTGTTGCCGCCGCCGTGCAGCACCAGAGTCTTGTCGCGCCCGAGCAGGCGCGACGTGTAGACGCGCAACTCAAGTTCGTTGCGGCATTGCGCCGATTCTCGGTCGTCCCATAGGCTCTGCATGGCTCACCCGCGTGTAGGAGCGGTATTATAGCCGCCATGCCTACATCCAAGTTTTCCATCGTCGTCTGCAATTGGGATGCGGCGCGCAGCGAAGCGCGCCGCATACGCGAGCTGGTGTTCGTACACGAACAGGGCGTGCCGCTGGAATTGGAAATGGACGAACAGGACCCGCAATGCGACCATGCACTCGCCTATGCCGCCGACGGCACGGCAGTGGGAACCGGGCGCCTGTTGCCCGACGGGCACATCGGGCGCATGGCCGTGCTGGCGCATAGCCGCGGGCAGGGCGTGGGCGCGCTGCTGCTGCAAGCCTTGGTGCAACAGGCGCGCAGCCGCGGCCATGCGCGCGCACGCCTGAATGCGCAGGTTCATGTCCTTGGGTTCTATCGGCGCTTCGGCTTCGACGTCGAGGGCGCGGAATTCATGGAGGCGGGTATTCCCCACCAGGCCATGCAGTGCGAGCTCAAGCGCGGCTGACGTTGAAGTGCATGCTGACCGTGGCCCCCGCGGCACCGTCGCGCAGAATGGTGCGCTCGCTGAATCTCACCGCGCCGTCCCGCCCGAACAGCACGGCGGTGGAAGCACGCGTGCCGTATTGCGGCGATACGATCAGCGCCGGCGACAGTACGCGCTCCATTTCGCTGCCGATGCCGGTATCGGGCAGCTCGCCCGGTGGCGCCGGATCGCGGTCGTGCAGCAGATCGAGCAGCAGGTCGGTGCTGGGCTCATTCGCCAGCGCCTGCTGCAGGCGCTGCGTGCCGCGCACCACTTTCGGCCAGGGCGTGTCGAGCAGATGGTTCGACAGGCCATGGATGCCCGGCGCGACCTGCTGCACCGCGCCGGCGCGGCTGGAAAAGTAATAAATGCCGCCGACGTCGCCCGCGAGCAGATTGAAGCCGTTGTAACGCGGCGCACGCCCTGCGACTTGTTCCAGATATTCCTGCGGCTCCTGTTCCGAAACGAGAAAATCGCTCACCAGCGTGCCGCGCGAAGGCGCATCCGTCTTGCGCTCGCGCGGATCGCGAAAATTGGTGAGCGCGGCGAAGCGGCCCGTGCGTGTGATGCCGAGCCAGGTACCCATGCACTCCAGATCACGTCCGGCAAGCACCTGCGGATGGTCTTCCCAGAACCCGGCCTTCGCCGTGGGCCGCTGGTAGTATTCGTCGCGGTTGGCGGCGATCACCAGCGGATAATCGGGGTGAGCGCCATGCGCGAACAGGATCAGGCACATCGCAGCCGCCTCAGTCGAGCGCGTAGGGCAGGGGCTGGATACTTAGCGCCGGCCCGTCGGCAGCCCGGAAATGTAACGCCCCCTGGGCGATGCTCGACCGCTGCACCACCGCGAGCAGATCGTAGCCGCCCTCAGGGGCCGCCTGCGCATTGACCACCATGCCGCTCGCCTGGCCGTCGAGTTCGCTGCTATATAGCTCGTCGCCAGCCTCGGGGGCCACGCCTGCCTCCAGGTGGGCAAGAACCATGCGCCGCTTCAGTTGGCCCAGATATTGGGTGCGCGCGACGATTTCCTGGCCGGGGTAGCAGCCCTTTTGAAAATTCACTGCACCGATCAATTCCATATTGGCCATCTGCGGCACGAATTGCTCCTGCGTCGCCGGTCCGATCAAGGGCAGGCCGTTTTGAATCTCCAGCCACTGCCAACAGGCGGGCCCGACCGGCCGCAGCACCGCGGCCAACTTGCGCCACAGGCGTTTTGCAGTCTCGACTTCCGCGACCAGCTGGAATCTTGCGCCCGGCAACGCGATCAACGTGCCGTTGGCCGGATCGTGCACGACCTGATGCGCCTGTTGCGGCAGCGCAGGGAACAATTCCTTCAACGCCGCCTCGGCCGCGCCACCGGCCAGGCCCATCGCCGCATGCGTCTCGCTCGCGTCGGTCAACTTCACCTTGGCGCGCAGCACGAACATGCCCAGGCGTTTTTGCACCGCAGGCAGCAGCGCGCGCGCGAGCTGCAGGTGGTAAGCCTGTTCCTTGCGCCACAGCAGGAAGTTGGCCAGCATGCGCCCTTTGGCGGAACAGTAGGCGGCGTACTCGCTGCGCTCTGCGCCGAGTTGTTTGACGTCGTTGCTGAGCTGGCCGTGGAGGAAGGACTGCGCGTCTTCGCCGCTGCAGGCTATCAGCCCCAGATGCGTGAGCGGGGCGATGATGCTGCCGGCGCGCGCCGCGCGCAGCTCTTCCGCGGCAGCGCCGAAATGGCTTACGCCGCCGGCTTCTACGCCGGCGCCCTGTTCAAACAAAAATTCCTGCCAGGCAGAACTCATTCGTGTGCAAGCGTGGATTATGGTTTAAGTATGCGCGATAATAGTAAATTCAAGCAGGCATTATAACGTCTCGAGTTTCCGCTTACCCCGGTACGAATCCGCGCGCAAACGAATGTGGCCATGGATCAAGCGCATTTCCCTGTTGGCACTGTGTCTGGCGCTGCTCGCGAGCGCAGGGCTGGGCTGGTATGCGCTCGGCCCGGTAACGCTGCGCACTGATCCTGCCGACTTCTCCATCACGCCAGGCAGCAGCTTGAAAACTGCGACGCGACAGATCGTAGCATCGGGCGTCGAATTGGGCGCCTGGCAATTCGAGCTGCTGGGCCGGCTGCTGGGCAAAGCGGGCACGATCAAGGCCGGAAGTTACGAAGTCGGCAGCGGCATCACGCCGCTCGCCCTGCTCAATAAGCTCACTGCGGGCGAGGTCACGCAAACCGAGCTCGCGTTCATCGAAGGCTGGACCTTCAGGCAAATGCGCGCGGCGCTGGATGCCGACGCGGAAGTGAGGCACGACAGCGCCGCGCTCAGCGATGAGGAAATCATGGCGCGGCTGGGTGTCGCGGGGCGCAACCCGGAAGGCTTGTTCTTTCCCGACACCTACCTGTTCGGCAAGGGCACCAGCGACCTCGCCATACTCAAGCGGGCATATAAAGCGATGGCGCGGCAGCTCGAAGCAGCGTGGGAACAGCGCGCGCCGGATCTGCCTTACCGCAGCCCTTATGAAGCCTTGATCATGGCTTCGGTCATCGAAAAAGAGACTGGGCAATCGACCGACCGCGCCTTGATCGGCGGCGTATTCGTGAACCGCCTGCGTCTGGGCATGATGCTGCAGACCGACCCGACCGTCATTTATGGGCTGGGCGACAAGTTCAAAGGCAATTTGCGCAAGAAAGACCTGCTCGCCGACACCCCCCACAATACCTATACGCGCCCCGGGCTGCCGCCGACGCCGATCTCGATGCCTGGCCGGGCGGCGCTGCATGCGGCGCTGAACCCGGCGCAGACCCAGGCGCTCTATTTTGTGGCGCGCGGCGACGGCAGCAGCGAATTTTCGCGCACGCTGGCCGAACACGAGCGCGCGGTGGCCAAATACCAGCGGCGGGGGGGGCATTAGCGTGCGCGGCAAATTCATTACTCTGGAAGGCGTGGACGGAGCCGGCAAAAGCACTCATCTGGATTGGCTCGCCCAACGGATTACCGCCGCGGGCAAGAAGGTGCACGTGACGCGCGAGCCCGGCGGCACGCCGCTGGGAGAGGAATTGCGCAAATTGCTGCTGGGGCAGCCGATGCACCTCGAAACCGAGACTCTGCTGATGTTCGCGGCCCGGCGCGAGCACCTGCACCGGCTCATTCTCCCGGCGCTGGCCGCGGGTACCTGGGTTCTGTCCGACCGTTTTACCGACGCCACTTTCGCCTATCAGGGCGGCGGGCGGGGCTTGGATCTAGGCCGGATCGAGACTCTGGAGGCGTGGGTTCAGCAAGGCCTGCAGCCGGACCTTACCCTGGTGTTCGATCTTTCGGTCGAGGAGGCGAAGCGCAGGCGCCTCGCCGCTACTGCTGCCCCCGACCGTTTTGAGCAGGAAGACCTCGCGTTCTTTTCCCGGGTGCGCACCGTGTATCTGGCGCGCGCTGCGCGCTACCCGCAAAGGATCAGGCTGATCGATGCCGGAAAGTCGATTGCAGATATTCGTAAAATACTAGAAGAAATACTTCTATCATCATGTTTATAAAATACTTGCCATGGCAAGGCGAGGTCTGGAACCGTCTCATGGGCATGCGCGAGCGCATGCCGCATGCGCTGCTCATTCACGGCCGCCCCGGGATCGGCAAGCTCCATTTGGCTCAAGTTCTGGCCCAGTCCCTTTTGTGCGAGAGCCGGTCGAAAGAGGGCTTGGCATGCGGAGTATGTCCAGCGTGTGCGTGGTTCATTTCCGGCAATCACCCCGACTTTCGCCTGGTTCAGCCGGAAGCCTTGGCGCCTGTCTCGGAGGAGGAGGAAGGCGCAGAGGGTGCGGACGAGGGCAAGAAGAAGCTCAGCAAACAGATCAAAATAGAACAAATTCGCGGGCTTGGCGATTTTCTTAACGTGGGCTCCCACCGCAACGGTTACCGCGTGGTGCTGATCCACCCGGCGGAAAGCATGAATTCGGGCGCTGCGAACGCCCTGCTGAAGAGCCTGGAGGAGCCATCCGCGGGCGTGGTTTTTGTGCTGGTTTCGCACCAGCCGAGCAAATTGCTGCCGACGGTGCGCAGCCGCTGTCACGCCTTGCCGCTGCCGCTGCCGCCGCGAGAACTGTCGCTGCGCTGGCTGCAGGAGCAGGGCAGCGAGGCTACACCTGCGACGCTCGCGTTTGCCGGCGACGCGCCTCTGGAAGCCGCAGAGCTGCCTGAGGAAGAAGCGCAAACCAGGCGCAGACTGTTCGACCTGCTGAGCCAGCCGGCGAACAGTGCATTGAGTTTGGCCGATTTCTGCCAGCGCCTGCAGCCCGGCCAAGTGGTGGGCTGGATGCTCAAATGGACCTACGATCTGATCGCACTCGCGAGCAGCGGCAGCCCACGCTATAACATCGACCGCAAGAAAGAACTGGGCATTCTTGTTCGAAGCATGCCATTGTTGAACTTGCTGCGTTTCTACGGCACCTTATCCACGCTGCAAGCGATCGCGGAACATCCCTTGAATGCGCGCCTGTTCTTCGATGATCTATTCATCGCCTACAAAGAGATAACCTGAAATTCGCATGCTGGTCGACTCGCATTGCCATATCGACTTTCCGGACTACGCCGAGCGCATACCGCAAGTCCTGGAGAACATGGCGCGCCATCAGGTGACGCACGCCCTGTGCGTAAGCGTCAATCTCGTTGATTTTCCAAGAGTCCTGGCGCTGGCCGAGCGCCATCCCCAGCTCTTTGCTTCGGTCGGCGTGCATCCGGACCATGCCGAAGGTAGCGGCCCGGATATGAATGAGCTGATCGAGCGGGCGCAGCAACCGAAGATCGTCGCCATCGGCGAGACCGGCCTGGACTATTTTCGACAGACGGGTGATCTCGAGTGGCAAAGGCAGCGCTTTCGCATCCATATCCGCGCCGCGCGCGAGGCCGGTAAGCCTTTGATCATTCATACGCGAGACGCCGGTGAGGACACGTTGCGCATCCTGCGCGAGGAGCGCGCAGGTGAGGCAGGCGGGGTAATGCACTGCTTTACCGAGACGCTGGAATTCGCCCACGCTGCAATGGATCTGGGCTTTTATATCTCCTTTTCCGGCATCGTGACCTTCAAGAATGCCCACTCCCTTAAAGCGGTAGCCAAAGCAATCCCTTTGGAGCGTATGCTGGTAGAAACCGATTCCCCATACCTTGCGCCGGTTCCTCATCGCGGGAAAACTAACGAACCCGGATGGGTCCGGCATGTGGCCGAGGAAGTCGCCGGCCTGCGCGGAATCCCCTTGGAAGCGCTGGCTGAGGCCACGAGCGCAAATTTCTTCCGCCTTTTCAAAGCGGCAAAATGCTAGAAATAGATTTAATAAAATCAGTTATGATATTGAGATTGTTATTTATTATTTTTCTAAGCTTCCCCGCCGCGGGTGCGTTTGCGGGCTCTTATGAGGACATTCTTTCGGCCATCAAGCAGGACGATGTTCAGGCGGCCGAGGCCTTGTTTGCGCGCGGCTTGGACGTCAATACGACCGATTCGGACGCCAACACTTTGCTCATGATCGCGGTTCGGGACAACCATCCGGACATGGCCAGGCGGCTTCTGGACCTCAAAGCCAGAGTCGATCCGAGGAATCGCTACGGGGAAACGGCGCTGATGCTTGCGGCCGCAAATGGCGACCTCGAGCTCGTCAAGCTTCTGGTCGATCGAGGCGCGAAGATAAACCTGTCAGGCTGGAACCCGCTGATTTACGCAGCCTGGCGCAGCCAGACTGAGGTCGTCAGGTATCTGTTGGACAAGGGAGCAGATATCGATGCCGCAGCTCCAAGCGGCGTTACGGCGCTGATGATGGCTGCGCGCAGCGGCCATTTCGAGACGGTCAAGCTGTTGCTGTGGGAGGTAGCCGATCCCAATATAAAAAGCGATTCAGGGGCGACCGCCTTGGAATGGGCGCTGAAGGCTGGAAATACGGATATTGCAGACTTGCTTAAGCAGGCGGGGGCGAAGGAGTAATTGGACGGATCAGTCTTGGGATCTCTTATTTAACATAATGCACATATGCGCATTATTATCTAGGGCGAGCTAGATCGAGCAATTCCTCATTTAGTCTGCCAATTGAATGGGTAAGCGCATAATAGCAAAGTTTAACATGAAGAGAAGATCGATGGCCGCCTGGAAATAATTTCCAGGACGAAATCCCCTTTTGGGTCTGGGACCAAGGCAAAGGGCGGCGCAGGATGCCGGTGAGCCCGCTTATAGGTTCCGATGAGTTTCGGTTGGCGCGAAGTCGAGCGAGCCTGCCGCGGGAGGCGGCGGCGGGGTTCCTGGGGGTCACGGAGCGCAGCATTCGGAATTGGGAGGAAGGGCGCTCAAAGATTCCGTACGCGGCTTTAAACTGCTCCGATGCTATTCCGGGTTCGAACTGCCGCAACCGGCCTGGGGGGCGGCTTCCACAAAGAGACCCTATGGTCCCCAGACCGAAGGGCCTACAGGGCGGACGATCTAGGCCATATGGACGTGATCCTGGCGATGGCGCGGTATAGGCATCCGGACTACCAGCGGCGGCGCCTTTCCCTTGCTCCCCTGCCCTCGTCCAATGTCGTCCGGTTCCCGGTCTCCGATAGGGCGCCCGGCGCGGGCCAGATAGACCGTTCAGGCGAGGAAAAACAGCCTGAGCCGCGGTGGCTGCCGGGGATGGTGAAGATGTGGTTTTCGCGGTGACTACTTACGAAGAAACCATTGATTGACATGAGTAGCGAGCCCATCCAAATCGGGGAACATCGTGGCCGAGTTAAAACCGTATCGGTCTAGCGGGATGTTGATCTCAATCACCGCATCCTTGTCGATGACCCACCGTTCGAGCTTCGAATGTTCGAACGCTTGCATAGGCTCAGGGTGAGTTGTAAAGAGTCCGCTCTGTGCGGTCATCCGCGTCGCTATATGGTTAGGACGGTATTGTGTTACAGCTTCAATTTCGAATGGAGAGACCTGCTTGTCGGTAAGCGGGACGACGGTGTGGTCGAGTACGTAGATGACCCGGTCTGTCCTTGTTGTGTATGGACTCACGGCGAAGTAGGCTGCAACGAGTGGGTTCTCAGTCCAATCGAGGAGCCGGGTTGCGAGGCCATAGTGCTGAGCCAGCGCAAGCCACTCCCATTCGTTCTCTGGGAGTTTCCTGGCGTAGGCAGCACCTCGTCGCCTGAACTCGTCGAGCATTGACTGCTCAATCGATTTTGCTCGCTCTGGAACGGTTGAGTTGTAGCGTCCGTATCTTGGTTGGAGTGTGTAGTTCGCATCGGATTCGCCTCTATAGATGAAATGCCCGTGACTGTGGGCTCGGACCATCTTGTGCAGATCCTCGAATGACGTTATCGAGTGCTCGTCCATATGTTCGGATGTCCTACGATTTATTGACTGGCGACGATTGAATTGTCGCTCAAGATATCACACGGCTACAGCCGGAGTTCAGTGGGCTGGTGCTCTATTCCTGACTTGCAGGCGCTCAAGAGGTGTAACAAGGTGGTCGGCTCATGTGACCGTGCCAGAGGTCTACCGTATTGCGGGAAAACGTCTGCGAAGTCTGGGGAGTTACGACAGCGGCAAGGGACGGCCTAGCTACATGAGGCCGCGCCAGACTTGATCAACGAACCTTCAACGACACTCGCAGAAATCGGCCCCGCGACTTGGCTAATTCCACTGATCCTGCGGCGGGATCGGCAGCGAAAATACCGGAACCCCTTCTTCGCGTAAATCTTCGGCTTCGCCGGGGCTTGCGACGCCGCGTATATTGCGCTGGGGCGCCTCGCGATAATGGATCTTGCGCGCTTCTTCGGCGAAGCTCTTGCCCACGTCTTCGCTGTGGGTCAGGATGTAGTCGATAACGCGGGAGATATCGATCTTCTCGCCCTCGCCCGGCAACGCGGCCGTGCTCGCAGCGGGGACATTCGCCGCTTCCGTGGCCTGTTTCCGGATCTTGGCCGCAGGCAGCTTTTCCACATGCACGCCCCCGCACACCGGGCAGTTGAGCAGGCCGCGGCTTTGCTGCGAAGTGAAGTCCTCGCCCGAGGCGAACCAGCCTTCGAAGCGGTGCTGCTCCCGGCAGATAAGGTCGAACACGATCATGCTTGCATATCCAAGTTCATTCTAGCCTATATCGTGACGATATTCGGAAACTAAAGCCCTCTTCGATTTCGTCGTTCCGATATCGAGGTTCCATGCTTGGCTGGATTCCGTATTGTGATGGTGCCAGGGACCGGAATCGAACCGGCATGCCGGGTTAGCGGCGGCGGGTTTTAAGCCCGCTGTGTATACCAATTTCACCACCCTGGCGAACAGGCGAATGATACTGGAGGTCCGCTCGATCCTGAAAGCCGTCAATGAAAGCCGTCAATGATTTACCCAAAAGGGTAAATATGTTAGATTGCATCAGGGGAGATGACGCAATAAGCACAGTTGCGGCCAATCAAGAATGAAATCAAGCCCAATGCGGACTCATGCCGGCGCGGATGTCGCGGCCCGGCGACTTGTCGCATATGGGAGAAGCCGGATTTCCCCGCCTCATCCAATACCACGCCTCGGGAGTAAGAATTTCATGACGAAATTATTTTCGGTCAAGCGGACGCTGCTTGCCCTGGGTTTCTGTCTATGCGTGACGGGGAATGTTGCGCTGGCGGCGGGTCCAGACCTCGATAAGGCCGATACCTTAATGAAGCAAGGCAAGGCGGCCGAAGCCTATTCCCTGCTCGAGCCGTTCGAGTTCGAGCAATCGGGCAACATACGCTTCGACTATCTCCTCGGCATCGCGGCGCTCGACAGCGGCAAGCCGGACAAGGCGACGCTCGCGTTCGAGCGCGTGCTCGCGACGGATCCGAATTTTGCCGGTGCGCGCGTGGACATGGCGCGGGCCTATTATCAACTGGGCGACTTTACCCGCGCCAAGACTGAATTCGAGACCGCATTGACGCAGAATCCGCCGCCGGCGGCCAGGGCGACGATAAACAACTATCTCGCCGCGATCGAGAAGCAGGAAAGCGCGAAGAAGACCAAGGCGACGGGCTATGTCGAGGCTGGTATCGGCCACGATTCCAACGTCAATTTCGCCACCAGCCAAAGCCAGATCGCGGTGCCCGCTCTGGGCAACCTGATTTTCACCCTGAACCCGACCGGCGTTAAAGCGCCCGACGACTATCTTGCGTACGGCTTCGGCGGCGAGATCACCCATCAGATCACACCCGCGCTCGGCCTGTACGCCGGCGCGGATGCGCGCGGCCGCAGCAACAGCACCCAGGACCAGTTCGACTCCACCAGCCTCGATCTGCGCGCCGGGCTCGCCATGGGCGCAGGCGCGAGCGTGTTTCGCCTGGGCCTCCTCGCCGGCAGATACGAATTGGACGGCAAGACCAACCGCGACACGAGCGGCATCAATGGGGAATGGCGCCATTTGATCAACCCGGCCAACCAGCTGAGTCTGTTCGGGCAGTATGCACGTTTCCGCTTCGAGCCCTCGATCAGCGTGAATGACTTCGACCAATCGACTTACGGCGCCAACTGGCTGCATCTTCTGCACGACGGCAAGGCCCTGGTCATGGGCAGCCTGTTTGCCGGGGATGAACGTGCGCCGCTGCGCGCCGACGGCGGCAAGCGCTTCACCGGCTTGCGCCTCGGCGGGCAGATGCAGCTCAACGAAAAAACCGAACTGTTCGGCGGGCTCGGTGCGCAGTTCGGCAAATACGATCTCACCAACGTCGCCTTCGCCACGACGCGCGACGACAAGCAATACGACGCCAACCTCGGCCTGAACTGGCATTTCCGCAAGGAGTGGACGCTGCGGCCGCAGATTGCGTACATGCGCAACAACTCCAATATCGTGATTTACCAGTTCGACCGGACCGATGTTTCCGTCACGGTCCGGCGCGACTTCAAATAATTCTCGCAGAAGGTGAACGCCATGCAATTTTCCTGGAAAAATACGCTCAAGGCCCTCCCCGTTCTGCTGCTGTTCGCCGCCGGGGCCGCATTCGGCGCGGCCGGCAATGTGCAGTTCGTGATCGGAGACGTAAAGCTCGTCACCAAGGCAGGTGAGACGCGCGCACTGGTGAAAGGCGCGGAAATCAACGAAGGCGACAAGATCGTCACGGCGGCAGGCGCCTCGGCGCAACTCAAGATGGTGGACGGCGGATTTATCGCCGTGCGCCCCAACACCAACATGACGTTCGACACTTACCGTTACAGCGGCAAGCAAGACGGCAGCGAGAACGCCGTCGTGTCGCTGCTGCAGGGGGGCTTTCGCACCATTA
Organism: Pseudomonadota bacterium; assembly: GCA_021811085.1. Classification (GTDB taxonomy): domain Bacteria; phylum Pseudomonadota; class Gammaproteobacteria; order Burkholderiales; family SG8-39; genus 2-12-FULL-64-23. The sequence continues at coordinate 40,543 of JAJZPQ010000002.1, forward strand.
CCGGCCTCATCGGCCACACCAACAAGCAAAACTACCTGGTCAAGACCGAGACCGCCACGATCGGCATACGCGGCACCGACCATGAGCCGATGGTGATCCTGCCGCCGCTCCCGGGACAGGCGGCGATTGCCCCGCCCGGAACCTATGACAAGGTGAACGTCGGCGTGGCCTTCATCCGCACCGACGCGGGCAGCGTGGACATTCAGCGCAACCAGGTGGGTTTTGCGCCCATCACCAGGGCTGCGCCGGTGATCCTGCCGCGCATACCGCCGTTCTATAAGCCGACGCCTGCGCCCGGACCGCAGAAGGCCAGGGAAGAAGCGAAGGACGAAGGCAAGAAGGAAAGCGCCGCGGCCGCGGCGCCTGCGGCCGAAAAAGCTGCGGAGACAACGGCCGCCAGCAGAGATACCGCAGTGGTCGATCCGGCGACGGTGACCACCACGGCGCCGGCAGCCGCACCGGTTGCCGCCGCACCGGCAGTGGTAGCACCTGTCATCGCAATCACGGCAACCGACGCCACTGGCACGACCGTGAACACGACGACCCAAACAGCAATGACCTCGACCGGGACCACGACACCGCTATCGCCTACAGGCGGAACGACGACGCCGGTCACACCCGTGCCAACGACTCAGAATCCTGCCGCGGGCAATTATCTTGCAGCAGTAATGTTCCCGGTCGCGACGACTGGTGGCTTCAATGAAGCCTTTTCACCGAATAGTCCGCTGCAGCCCAACACGGCGTACGTACTCGATAGCGGCGGCAATCTGGTCGAAGCACGCAGCCTGCCGTTCCAAGTGCAGGCCAACCAGAACGGCATTGTGCTTACGCCGTCCATCACCGGCACCAGTGGCGCCGACATCAAATGGAGCGGCGGCACGGCCTCCGATACCTTCAAGCTTGCCGACAACAGCATCTATGCCGGACGCTGGGCAGGATCCACAATTGCCGTGACTGACAACAGCGCTCCGGCCAGTGTATCGACCTATACCCCAACAAACAGTTTGTGGGCCGTGCTTTTGCCGCCGGCCGCAGGCTATGTGCAATCGCTGGTGGGTACGTCCACTTACACCATGGCCGGGCATACGACTCCGGTTGACGCCTTCGGCAATCTCGGCACACTGAACAGCGCGAGCCTCGTAGCCAACTTCACCACCCAAAAGGTCGATGCGGCAGTAGAACTGACAATGGGCGCCGGCCCCATGGCAGGCACCTTCGGCGTGGCTGCAAACGCCATGCCGATTGAGACAGCAACTGCGATTAACCCAAGCGGCTTTGGCGTTCCTAACGCCAGTGCGCTGACGACGACTTGCACTGGGGCCTGCGCGGCAGGTACGACCGGCTACAGTGCCGATGTCGGGGGCAGCTTTGCCGGCGCCGGGGCTGCCAGCGCCGGCTTGTCGTACAACATCTGGCCGACTACTACAGCGAGCGCGCCCGCGACTGATTCGGTGCAGGGCTTGGTGGCATTCACCACCGCCACTGCGCCTACCGTGCCTACCGTTGTGACCGGAGGTCCGTTTGCGGCATACTCGCCGACCTACACCGAGGTCGAGGCGGCGACGTTATTCTCAGGTTCACATTTTGGATCCGGATCTTTGGTGGCGCCAGCCGATCTGATTTATACCGGCGGCGGACTTTCTTCGTTCACCGTTCGGGATATTGGCGTCGGCAGATCCAATAGCTATTCAGTAATAGGCGCGAGCACACCGGTAACCGCCAATGCAACTTCGTTTGCCTCCACCGGTGTGCAGTTTGGCCGCTGGACCAGCGCTACAGGGCTGCAAACCTCTTACACGACTCCGCTCGGAACGCAGTCGGCTGCACCGGCTACCTGGATATACGGGCCGCAGGGATATCTGGATTCGGCGGTAGTGCCCGGTATGAATACCGGCCCGCTTACCGGAACGTTCACCTATGCGCTCGACGGCAGCACCGCGCCTTATGATAGACAATCCGGAACGAGCGGCACGCTGACCGCTGCCTCTGTCAGCGCAAACTTCACCAACCAGACGGTCAGCGCAAGCCTGGCATTGAACGTGGGAGGCCAGGCATGGTCGGCCAATACGCCAACCCCGGTAAACTTCTACGGCAACATGTTCTTTGCCAGTTCGTACCCAGGCGGAACCGGCAACAACCTGACCGTCTCAATGGGAGCGGGCACGCCTGCGTCCTGCGCGACTTGTTTTGGTAACCTGAACGGCGCCTTCACCGGCCAGAATTACGCTGGTGCCATCCTCTCCTACCACCTGTGGGACAACGGCAACGCGGGCGGGGACATCGTTGGCAACGTTGCGCTCGCCCGCACCGGAGCGTCAGTCACGAACGGCACCTCCGCCGCACCCTCCGGCAATTATTTCGTCGGCGATTGGGGTGGCAGCATTCAAACGGCGCAAACCATTGGCACCACGGGCGGCGTGCTGACCAGCTATGGCTGGGGCAGTCCGACGTCTCCGACCAGTGGTTTTTATTCGACCACGGTGAATTGCACGACTTGTACCGTCACGCCGGCGACCAATGCGACCACCTCGACTGCGCCAACCGGCGTTTACTTCGGCACTTGGGATGCGGGAACCTACACCAATACATATGGAATGTCTTTCTCCACCGGGCTAAGCACGAGTCCAGCCGGTCCTCAGTGGATTACCGGGCCGGAAGCCGGTCCGCTGTACCTGCCCAATGCGCTGACCGGCACCAAGGCTTTTGCCTTCGACGGCGGCATGGTGACCAACGCCAATGGCGCCACCGGTACGGTGCTGGGCACGACCGGGCTGACGGTCGATTTCACCAAGCAGCTGGTAGGCATCAATATCGATCTGTCCCTCAACGATACGACGGCGACCCCTGTGTCGCACACCTGGAATGCCAAAACCTTGCCCGGCAACGAAGCAGCCATCAACAGCAGCAAGGGCCTCGGAGGGGCGACGTTCTACGCATCGAGCTACAACGGAACGGGACCTGGCCTGCTGACTGTAACGGTGGATGGCACGACCTCCGGTTATGGCGATGTTTCCGGCCAGTTGACCGGAACGGGGCTGAACGGCGCGATCGTCAGCTATGGCCTCCAGGCGAGCTTGGGTGGGACGACCGCGCCGACCTTCGAGCAGGCCAGCGGGGTCGCAGCCTTCGTCGGCCCAACCAGCAACGTTGCAACGCCGTACCGCTACGTCATGATCTCTGCCACCGATCCGACTTCGATCATATCGCAACCCGTACTCGGCATTTATGCGAACAACGCGACGCGGATTCTGTCCGATACGACTGGCAACCTAACCCAGTTCGACATGAATCAAATCAACAACAACAACGGCTCGAACAATGCGTCACACACCCTGTCCAGCGGGACCAGCGTGCTGAGTGATTACGGCACCGATTCCGCCACCGGCATCAGCTGGGGGCGTTGGGCCGGGGGCAGCATAAATATTACCAATCGTATCGACGGAACGGTCAAGACGCAGCCACTAATGGGCAGCCTGCACTGGATTGCCGGCCCTGTGGAGACGGCCGCGGTGACACTGCCACTTTCGGGTACGTTTACCTATGTCAATGCGGGGGGCACTGCTCCAACCGACAACCTCGGCAACGTGGGCACGCTTAATTCGGCATCGCTGACGGCCAATTTTACCGCACAGACGGTGGATGTCGGTGTGCAAACCGCCATCGCCAGCTCTACTTTGACCGCCAGCGCAACTGCGGTGCCAATTATCCAGCGCACGGCATTTGCCGCCGGCCCGAATATGCCGGTCAACCTGTCGGTCACCTGCACCGGCGCGTGCGGCACCACGCAGCAGGGATCGATTGTCGGAGGTTTTACCGGAGCGGGAGCGACCGGCGCCGCAATGATGTACTCGCTGGAGAAGGTGGGCGGCGCGAATGCATCCATTACTTCCGGCGTGGTAGCTTTCCACCGCTAAGGAAAATTACTGCAGCACCTGCGGGCAGCGCCCGGCATATAGCCCGCCCCCTCCGGGAAAGTGCCGCGTGACGGCCTGCCCACGCCGCAGCGCTACTGGGCGGTCGCGGTATTGGCGCTCGTCGAGAGCGACAATCGCCTCCATCGCCGATGCGATGATCAGGGCCAGGCGCTGCTCGCGCCTCTGGATCGCGGCGATGTCGCTCGACACGGCAGGCGCATCGACCTGGCGGCTTTAGATTCGGTGCGACGTGTCTGGGCATTATCACCGTTATCGCCGCGACGGTGAATCCGACGGGATTGACCGCCCCGCCAGGTCCAACCGGCGAACGGCTTTGCTCCCTTTGCCTAGCTGCTTTCTTCACGAGGCGCCCTTTGGATAGCCGGGGTACTCTTTGGCGCCAGCATTGGGAAAACTTCTGGCCACTTGGCCAACCCAGTCATGAGCGACGAGCCAAAACACGAACCGATTTCGACCGGTTGCAATACGTCGGATCGGATTATAGCCTATAGACGGCGAGCCCCCTGCCCCATGGCAGCCGCATGCTTACCGATCGCGGTAGAAACCATGCGTCTCCGCGAGTTTGGTTGAAGCGGCGTCCGGCGCGGCTGCGCCGGATCATGAAGAATTCTCTTTCCCGCGGCGGGTATTTGCGAGGCGCGCGACAACCTCGCACAGCTCATCGACGCTATTGGGCTTGTACATGAGTTCGATCACTCCGGCCACGGGCGCCTGGGCGCGTAGCTCCTCGGTGATATAGCCCGATGCTATCGCAACCGGCAAATCGGCGCGGATCTCCCGCAGCGCGCGCGCCACGTCCAGCCCGGACATGCCCGGCATGTTGTAGTCGGTCACCGCCAGATCAAATTTGCCTGGTTCGGCCCGCACCGCCGCGAGCGCCTCGTGGGCGTCGGTGTAGCCGCTCACGCGGTAACCCTGGCCTTCGAGCAGGCGGACCATCAGGAACACGATCGACTCGTCGTCATCCACGCAGAGAATGTGCTTGCCGCCGCCGCGCTCCAAAGCTGTCGCCGGGGCCGGCGCGGGAACCGCCGGAGCAGGCGCCGCCACGGCGGGAAAATAAATGCAGAAGCTGGCGCCCTCGCCGGGCGCGCTTTGCACTTCGATGCTCGCCCCGTGTCCCTGCAGGATGCCGTGTACCACCGCCAAGCCGAGCCCCGTACCTTCGCCCGCCGGTTTGGTGGTGAAGAACGGCTCGAAGATGCGCGAGCGCGTGCTCTGGTCCATGCCGGGCCCGTTGTCGCGCACCGTCAGGCGGGCATAGTGGCCCGGGCGAAGAAGGATGCGATCGCCCTTCGACCGCTTCTCCGGCCCTTCATACGCGCCGCCAACCGCAACATGCGCTTCCAGGCGAACTTCTATCGCCCCCGCATGCCCCTGTCCCTGGATCACCTGCCAGGCGTTGCCGCACAAATTGAGCAGCACCTGTTCGACTTGCGTCGAATCCGCCAGCACCATCGGCGTATTCGGCGCGCAATCCACGCTCAAGCTCACCCCCGCGGGCAGCGTGCTGCGCAGCAAGCGCGCCGATTCCTCCACCACCGGCGCGAGCGAAATCACCTGGCGCTCGAACACCTGGCGCCGGCCAAAGGCGAGGATTTGCCGCACCAGATCCTTCGCCCGGCGGCTCGCCTTGAGGATTTCCTGCAGACTCTTGTGCGCCGAGTGCGCAGGCTCCACGTCCAGGCGCGCCAGCTCCGCGTTACCCATGATTGCCGCGACGATGTTGTTGAAGTCGTGCGCAATGCCCCCGGCCAGCGTACCCAGCGCTTCCATCTTCTGCGATTCGCGCAACTGCGCTTCGAGCTGGGCGCGCACTAGGTCCGCCTGCTTGTTCGCGGTGATGTCGCGGGTGATGTTGATGCTGTGCGGCACACCGCCTAACTCAATCGCGGCGGAACACATCAATCCGGAACCTATTTTTCCGTTCTTCCTGCGAAATTTTGCTTCGAGATTCTCTACCGTCCCATCATTCTTCAACGCCTGAACGAATCTGGTTCGATCATCGGAATTTGCCCAGATGTTGAACTCGCCGGACGTATGCCCGACGATTTCCTCTCTCGTATATCCCATGAGCCTGGTGAAACCGGCGTTTACCGAGACATATAGTCCATCGTCCAGCCGGTTGATATTGATCGCGTCCGGGCTGACATCGAATGCCTTTCTGAATTGTTCCTCGCTGATCCTCAGCGCTTCCTCCGCCTGAATGCGCGCCGTGACGTCGGTGAAAGAAAATACCCGGCCCAGAATCCGCGCGCCGTGCCGCGCCGGCAGCGATTTGCGTTCAAAAAAATGGCCGTCGGCCAGATGCAGGAGATGGAAGGTCTCGTCGTCGGCATCCGGCGCAATGTGCGCCAGATCTGCCCGATAGGCATTCGGATCGGTAAACCGCGCAGCCATAAAATCGAAAATTGCGCTGTCATCGTGCTTGGCCAGCAGCTCCTCCGGCAAGCCCCACATGCGCGCAAATCGCCGGTTCATATTGACGATGCCGCCAGCGCGGTCGATGAGGAGAATGCCGTCCGCGGTCGCCTCCAGCGTTGCCCGCAGAAGAGTCGGGACCACAGCAAGTTCGTCTTCGATGCGCCGCCCGGTTTCCAGCGGCTCGGCGCGCACGACCAGCCAGCCCCTGGCGCCACCGGCGACGCGCGTTACGGTCTTGCGTGCCGAAAGGATATCGCCGTTCGCGCATAGATAGCCGCCTTCGGCGTTGCGCAGCTCGATCGGTCCGCCCTGGAGAGCTTCCTCCCAGAACAGCGTGTCCGCGAGGGAACACTCGATGTCGGTAATCGGGCGGGCGATCAGTTCCTCGCGGCGGTAGCCGAGCAGTTCGAGGGTAGGCCTGCTCACTTCGCAAATGGCGAGCGACGATGGGTCGACTAGCAGCAGCATGACGCCGCTGTGGTCAAGCAGGATGGATTCGAGTGTGGCGCTCATGCATGCCCTCCGGGCTCGGCACAACCGCCATCGAAGAAATAGGTGATTCGCTTGCGCGGACTCAGGTAGGCATAGACAGGAGCGGGCAACAGGGCCGGCCGGATGCTCTTGCTGATGAGCAGGTCGACTTGCATCTCCAGATTGAACATGGCGGCCTCTTCCTTGGGGACGGCGGCATCGTACACCATCACCCAGGGGCGCAGCGACTTGTGCGGATTGACCGAGACTACCATGGCAATCATGCCGTTGGAGAGCTCGACGATCGACCCGGGAGGATAGACCCCCAGAGAACGGATCATCAGCTGAAGGACGCGCGCATCGAACTGGCCCTTGCGCCGGGTAAATATGAAGGAAAGCGCCTCGTGCGGCGTCATCGCCTGGACGAAATCCGCCGGATTGCAGAGGGTGTCGTAGAAGTTGGCCAGCGCGACTATCCGGGCGAGCGGCGCGATCTGCTCCAGTCTGAGTCCGCGCGGGTAGCCCGTGCCATCGCCTAGTTCGTGGTGCTGTTCGATGATGGACAGGATTTCGGGCGCCAGCCCCAGCTGCTTGCCCAGCTTCAGTCCGTATTCGACGTGCCTCGCACGCTGGCCGCGTTCGGACCAAGCCTGTGCGCCGCCGCCCTTGCTCATGCCGCTCGCGGGCAATGCGAGCGCGCCGATGTCGTGCAATAACGCGCCCCTGCCCAGGATGCCCGCCTGCTCGCTGCTGAGTTCGAGCCCCTTGACCAGCATCATGCACAGGATGGACACGTTGAGGCTGTGATGGTAAGCGTCCTCGCCGCCGCAGTTTGCACCCATGACGTGCAGAGTCGCTTCGGGGCGATCAAGAAACACCGTCGCCATCTGATCCGCCAGGCCACCCATTTCTTCCAGCGTGTCGCGGGGCTGCGCCAGGAGATTCCGCTTCAACCTGCGCATGATCCCGGCCGCTTTCACGAACGACCGTTCCGTCCGCGCCACGGCGTGGCGATGCTCGCGGAGTCGCTGGACGTGCGGCTCTATTCCATCCGTCTTCGCGGCCGGACCGATGTCGATCTCCGCTGCATGTTCGCTTACCGGCGCAGCAGGTTCAGCCGGAAGGACGGTTAACGCGCCGCCAGGAATGCTTTCGCTGCGCTCCGGGTCGCAGCGAAAGCGCCTCACGTTGAGGGCGCGCAGTTGACGAATCTGTTCGTCGGTGGAGATCTTGAAACAATTCAGCGTGAACGGATGAAGAAACCAGGGCAGATCGAGGTGGATGTACAGACCGATATGCAAGTCTTCGGGCAACGCATATGCGTGTGTCTGACTTGACCCGTTCCCTCGCTGCATGTCGGCCTCGGTTAGCTTTCCGTTTTCTTCCGAATGGGGACCATGCGAGCGTCCGCATCAGGCACACCCGAAATCGGCGGCGGCGCGCGCCAGCGGACGCAGGCGGCAACAATTGGGTCGTCATGTCCGTTGCTCGAGAGGCTACCCCGATCCGGGTTCGGATCCAAAGCCTGAGGATGATGTTGTTATCGACCGGCGCCGCTCAAAGTTGAGGACTGGCTGCGCCTTTCGCGGCCTAGGCTGGTATGAAATTCGGAAACAGCGATCGGCGTATGCTTGCCAGACGCCGCATCGGCATCGGCAGCCATCGCGTTGCGGCGGCCGATGTTCCCGGCAGCTGCAGCGCGCATGGCGGGGCGACTAGCGCCGCTCGACCCCGCTCTATTGCCTGGCGGGCGCCTGCGACAGCGTCTCTGTCATTTTCAACTCCAAACCAAAGCCGGGATCCGCGGCCTGCCCCTGCGCGACCGAAGCAAGGTAGGCCGGCGCCGGGCTGGGGGGAGCACCCGTCGGCGAAGCGGCGGCATTCTCGGCGTGCCAGGATGCGCCCAGCCAGACCGTTGCGCTGAGTGCGACAGCGGCAAGCGCGGCGCGTTTGAGCCAGAGGTTGCGCCGTGCGCGCCGAGTGACGGCCCGCGCCATACGCGCCAGGAGATCGGCGGCGGCGCGCGCCTGCAGGGCGGCGGCAGATTCTGCGCGTGCTTTGGCTTGTGCGGCCTGCAAGCGAGCATCCTCTGCCGCGATGCGCGCCTCGATCTCCTGTAGCGCTTGCGCCTCGGCCGACTGCCGCTCCTGTGCAGCCGCAGCCAGCCGGATTTCGCTGTTTGCGCGCTCGCGCGCGGCGAGCGCGGCCTGCTCCTCGTTTTGGATTCGAGTCTGCTCGGCCGCGCCCAGTCGGGCTTCATCGGCGGCGCGCTCTTCGGCGGTCGCAGCGGCCCGTGCCTGCACCGCGGTATGCTGCTCGATCTGCCTCGTTGCCTCCAGTTCCGCGGCCTGTCGGCGGCGCGTCTGCTGCAGCAAAGCGATATCTGCCGCCGATTTGATCTGCGCCGCGTTGGCGCAGTCCTCGGCCGCGTGCGCAAGCGCGATCGCCGCGGCTTTGGCGCGGTTCTCATGCCTGCGGCGCTGTTGGCTTGTTTCCAACAGCAACTGCTCGGCCTCCGCCCTGGCACGCGCTTCTGCGACGGCCTCCTGCTCGGTGCGCAGCCGCTCCTCCGCGGCCACAGCGGCGGCCTGGGTGAGTTGCAGGCGTTCCTGCTCGGCCTTCAGGCGTTCCAACGCCTTCGCATTGGCTTCGACCTGCAGTTCGGCCCGTGTGCGCGCGATTTCCGTGGCGCGCCGCTCGGCTTGGGCGTGAGCCTCCGCCGCGGCCGCAGCCTCCCGCTCCGCGTCGGCCTTGGCCAATGCCGCCGCGGTCGCATCGCGGTCGGCCTGGGTGCGGGCCGCGCTGGCGGCTACGGCCTCCTCGGCGGCGGCGATGCGTGCCTGCAATCCTGCGATGGCTTCAGCCTCACGCGCGGCCCGAATTTGGGCCATGCGTTCCAGTTCGGCTTCGGCACGCGCGCACTCTTCCGCATTGGTGCTGGCGGCGAGTTCCGCTTCAAGGCGACCTTGGACAGCGGCGAGTTCCCGCGCATGCGCGCGCGCGCGCTCCGCCGCGGCTGCCTCGGCCTGCGCTTCGGCACGCGCCTTTGTTTCCGCCAAGGCGCCAACTTCGCGCTCCAGGCGCAGACGCGCCTGACGCGTTTCCTGCATCTGCGCCACGACTTCCTGCCTCACCTTCGCCTGCGCGAGCAGCCGTTCCTCTTCGCGGATCCTTGCTTCGGCTTGTTCGGCAAAATCCGTTTCAACTTGGATGCGCGCGACAGCGACGCTGGTCCGCTCCTCCTCGGCGCGTGCCTTGCGCTGCGCCGTTTCACGCGCCTCTTGATGCGATTCCGCGCGTGCCTGAGTCGATTGTTCGGCCTGGATTTCGGCCTGCGCGCGCGCGCGGCTCGCCTGCAGCGCCTCTGCTTCCGCCGCCGCGCGTGCGCGGCTGAGTTCCTTTTCCTGCCTGTCCTGGCGCACGCGCGCCTGGGCGGCGGTTTCCATCTCTTCGAGCAGCCGCTGCAATTCCAGCGCTTCGGCTTGGATGCGCTCGGCCTGACTGCGTTCGAGCGCGGTCTTCGCCTGGGTGCGCGACTGCAGTTCGCGCTCCGCCGCGAGCCGCGCCAGCGCTGCCTCGGTCGCCTGCCTATCGGTTTGCGCGCGCGCCTCGGCTTCCGTCGCTGCCAGGGTCTCCGCCTGCCTGCGTTCGGCAGCCGCCGTATGCGCCCGATTTTCCGCCTCGACGCGTATGTGCGCGCAGGCGGCGGCTTCCTCCTCTGCCTTGATCCGCGCCTCGGCCGCGCTCTTAGCTTCGGTCTCGGCGACGGACTTGGCCTCAGCCGTTGCGCGCGCCCGTTCTTCCGCCCGGGCACGCACATTCGCGGCAGCCGTCGCCTTCGCTTCGGCTTCGATGCGCGCGACCGCCTGCTTGATCGCGCCGAGTTCGGCGTGTTCGCGCTCGTTCTGGCCGGAGGCGGTTTGCTCGCTGCTGTCAGCGTCGAATGCGAGGACGAGCCGGGATGTGTCTGCGCTGAATTTCATGGGCACCCTCCGTAATTGAGTGCGCGGCAGGCACGCGCCTGCACACAAAGCAGCCTCGCCGCCTTGTGCGTATTATTCACGCTGAAATCCGAGCCAAATCGAGGAATAAGCGGCATTTTCGATGCCTACTCCGCTGCGACGGGTCTGCCCGCGCCGCGTGCGGGGCAGGCGTGGGCCGAGACTCAGAGATGATTGATCGACGTCTTGACGCGTAGCGCCAGGTCGGCAAATCTTTCCTGACTCAGGTCCAGTTCGAACAGGGCCCACTCCCCGGCAAGCGCCCACTCGTGGCAGAGCGTACCGGTGGCAGCGCTGTAGAGCTGCTCCGCAGCGAGTCCCAGCGCAATCAGCGCGAGGGCCCCCGTCTCGGCCTGCGCCTGGATCTGGTTCGAATACAGTATGTCGTGATGGTTCAGGATGGCGAAGCACAGAGACTCCGGCAGATGCCAGCTGCGCGCCAGATGCGCGCCGACACGGGCGTGATTGGTCGTATAGCGCTCGTTCTCCACTTCGAGCACCGGCTCACCGGGGGTGAGCGCGGAGCCGTCGAAAATATCCGCGTAGATGGGAAATTTCTGCAGCATTACCGGCATGCCGCAATCGCGGAACAGACCGTAGGTGCAGGCAATGCCGCTGTCACCGCGCGCCGTCTCGCGGCACAGCAGCGCGGATATCAGCGATGTGGCCATAGACGCTTTCCAATAGCGCTCCATACCGGGTCCCGCCGAGCCCGCAAATGCCTGGCGCAGCAGCAGCCCCGTCACCAGTTGCGTTACTGCGCTCAGGCCGAGCAGGGCCAGCGCCTGTTGCACCGAGGCTGCTTTGGTGCGTAGGCCGTAGAACGGGGAGTTCGCCACCTTTAATACCGCAGAGGCGAGCGCGACGTCGCCGCCGACGAGTTGGCCGACGCGGCGAAAATCGGGTTCATCGGCGCGTGTCTCGCGCAGCAACTTGGTCAGGATAGCGGGACAGGGTGGAATCCCGATCTCCTTGACGATCTGATCGGCATTGCGATCCAGCGTGCTGTTGTCTGCGTTCATACTTTGCTCCTGTGCGTTCAGGCCGCTTACGCCAGGGGCTGCGGCGCTTGAATGCCGAACCCCTGGCCGTGATTCACACGCGTATCGCTCGCGCTCCGAACGCGTGCAGGCAGCGCATGACAGCCGGCGCAATGTCGCGCAGCGGCAGCACTTCGTCGGTCGCGCCCGCGGCGATCGCTTCCTTGGGCATGCCGAAGACGACGCAACTCGCTTCGTCCTGGGCGAAGTTATGCGCCCCGGCCTGCTTCATCGCCAGCATGCCCTGGGCTCCGTCCTTGCCCATGCCGGTGAGGATCACGCCCACGGCGTTCTTGCCGGCGTACTCGGCGGCGGAGCGAAACAGCACGTCCACCGAAGGCCGGTGCCGGTTTACCGGCGCGGCATCGCTTAGCTGCGTCATATAATTGGCGCCGCTGCGCCGCAGGAGCAGGTGCGAGTGCCCCGGCGCGACATAGGCATGGCCGGGCAGCACCCGCTCGCCGTGCTCGGCTTCCTTCACGCTGATGCGGCACAGGCTGTCGAGCCGTGCCGCGAACGACTTGGTAAACGCCTCCGGCATGTGTTGCGTGATGAGAATGCCGGGGCAGTCCGGCGGCATGTCCAGGAGAAACTCCTTGATCGCTTCGGTGCCTCCGGTGGAGGCGCCCACGATGATCAGTTTTTCCGTGGAGAGGCTGCGGTTGGCAAGCGCCGCCAGCAAACGCCCGGCCCGGGGCACGCCGGGCAAGGGCCGAGGCCGCAGGCGCGCTGCCGCTGCGGTGCGGATTTTGTCGGCGATTTCGACGGCGTACTCCTGGATGCCGTGGACGATGTCGATCCTCGGCTTGGAAACGTAATCGATCGCCCCCAGCTCGAGGGCCCGCAAAGTGGCGTCCGACCCCCTTTCGGTAAGTGAAGAAACCATGACCACCGGCATCGGCCGCAGCCGCATCAACCGCTCGAGAAAGTCGAGGCCGTCCATTTTCGGCATCTCGATGTCCAGCGTCAAAACATCCGGATTGAGCGCGCGGATCATTTCGCGCGCCAGCAGCGGGTCCGGCGCGGCCCCGAGCACCAGCATGTCCGGCTGGCTGTTGATGATTTCGGTCAGCAATTTGCGGATCAACGCGGAGTCATCCACCACGATGACTGTGATTTTTTTCATAATTTTTCCTGTTGCTGATTGCATGTGCGTCTCACGCCGCGATTGCGGCCGGGTTTTCCTGCGCCTGCACCAGCGTCAGGAACGCATCCTCGGCGAGGGGACGGCTGAAGTAATAGCCCTGCATTTCATCGCAGCCGTGCTCGCGCAGGAATTCGAGCTGCGCCGCAGTCTCGACGCCTTCGGCGACAACCTTGAGTCGCAGGTTGTGGGTCATGTCGATAATGGTGCGAGTGATGGTCGCGTCGTCGTTGTTTCCCGGAATGTCCTTGATGAACGAGCGGTCGATCTTGATATTGTCAATGGGAAAACGCTTGAGATAACCCAGCGACGAGTAGCCGGTGCCGAAATCGTCGATGGCAAGGGCAATCCCCATGGATTTCAGCTGGCGCAGCGTCTGGATCGCACGCTCCGGATTGTCCATGACCATGCTTTCGGTGATCTCCAGTTCGAGCGACGCCGGCGCGAGCCCGCTCGCATCGAGCACGCGCGCGACTTCGCTCACCAGATTCGCCTGGACGAACTGCCGCGCCGACAGATTGACCGCGACCCGCAGCGGCGGCATGCCCTGGCGCTGCCAGGCGCGATTGCGCTCACACGCGGCCTTCAGCACCCATGCGCCTATGGGCACGATCAGGCCCGTTTCCTCCGCCAAAGGAATGAAGTCCGCGGGCGACACCATGCCCGATTGCGGGCGCATCCAGCGCACCAGCGCTTCCATGCCGGTAATGCGGCCGCTGGCGATATCGACTTTGGGCTGGTAATGCAGCAGGAACTCGCCCCGGTCGAGCGCGTGCCGCAGTCCGGTCTCGAGCGACAGTCGCGTCATCGAATGCGCGTTCATTTCGGCGGCGTAGAACTGCGAATTGTTCTTGCCCTGCTCCTTGGCGCGATACATGGCGATATCCGCGTTCTTGAGCAATGTCGTCGCGTCGCTGCCGTCCGCCGGATAGGCGCTGATGCCGATGCTGGCGGTGATTTGGTACTCGTGGTTGCCAAGCATGATCACGTCCGCAATCGCCTTCAGCAGCTTGCGCGCGATGCTGCCGACCAGACGCGTCTCGGTGACGTTTTCGATAAGCACGGCGAACTCGTCCCCTCCCAGGCGCGATATGGTGTCGACCTCACGCAAGCAGCCTTTCAAGCGCTCCGCGACCGCCTGCAGCACGCGGTCGCCCGCGTCGTGCCCGAGAGTGTCGTTGACGTTCTTGAACCGGTCCAGGTCTATGACCAGCACCGCCAGGCGTTCGTCGAAGCGTTGCGCGTGAACCAGCGAGCGCTGCAACCGCTGGTGGAACAGGGCGCGGTTGGGCAGCGCGGTGAGCGCATCGAAATTGGCGAGCGCGACGAGGCGCGCCTCGTCGCGCCGGCGCGCACTGATGTCGTTCAGGACCGCCGAATACAGCGGTTTTCCGCTGTGGGTGATCCTGGACAGCGAGATTTCCAACGGAAACTCCTCGCCGTCGGCGCGCAGTCCGAGGATCTCGGCGTGATCGCCCATGCGGATCACGCGCGAGCCGCCCGCGACGAATGCGGCCATGTACTCGCGCCATGCTTTGCGCAGACGCAGCGGGATGAAGCGCTCGACATCGGTCCCCGTCACCTCGGCCGCGGTGCAGCCGAAGATGGTTTCCGCCGTAGGATTGAACAGCACCACATGGAACTGCTCGTCCACGACGACGATGGCCTCGGCTGCCATATGCACGATGCCATGCAAGCGTTCCTCGCTCGCGCGCAGTGCTTCTTCTGCATCCGCGCGCACCTCGAGCATGCGATTGAACTGGCGCGCGACCGACTCGATCTCGGCCGGACCGGCGACATGCGCACGCGCAGCGAGATCGCCGTGGGCGACCTGAGTGGCTGTCCTGGCGAGTTCGCGCACCGGCTTGACGATGGTCGCGGCGATGTAGTGCGCGAACGCCAACGCGAGCAGCAGGGCGGCAGGGCCGATGTAAAGTGCATCGCGTGCATCCTTCGGGCCAGCGACGACGACCCACGCTACCAGCGCGGACGCCGGCAAGACGACCGCGAGTACCAGCAGGATCAGCCGGGAGTGGATGGGCATGCGGTGCAGTCTCATCATGGATGCAATGGTCACGGCAGGTGGCGCTCAGCCGAACAACTCGACAGCGCCCGCCACCCCGCCTTTGACCAGGCGCGTGCCGTAGTCGATTTCGCGCTGATAAATCGTGTCGTTATGGATATTGCGCAGTTTCTTCACCAGGACCTTGCCGCTCCTGGGGAAGAAATAGACTTTGCGCGGATAGACGTCGATCAGATCGCGCGCCACGATGCGAATCTTTTCCGCACCGAGAAAACTCAGCGCGAAATCGGCGTTGCGCTGCCCGATATTCATCGTGGTCATCCCCGGCAGCACATTGCCGCCGCCGAACACCTTGGCTTCGAGCAAGGTGCGCTGCGCGCCCAGGGAAAGCAGGCTGTTGATCAGGACTTCCATGGCGAAAGCGCCGTATCGGGCGGATAAGCTCACTGGACCTTCCTGATCCGTGCCGGCGTCGGGGAGCATGAAATGATTCATCCCGCCGATGCCGGAAAGTTTGTCGCGGATGCAGGCGGTAACGCAGGAACCGAGCACGGTGACCAATACCATGTCGTGCTCGGTGACGTAATACTCACCCGGCAGAAGTTTCGCCGCTTCGAGTTTGAGGTGATTGTCGTAATAGACATTACGGGCGAGCACGTCGGCAATTCCCTCAGCCGCCGTTTGCGCGCCCGCGTCCGGCGGGTTCGTACACGGTCTTTCCGCGCGGCCGAAACAGGTTCGCGGCGTGATGAAAGCTCTCCGAATGCCCTGCAAACAGCAGGCCGTCGGAGCGCAGCAGCGGCAGGAATTTCTGCAGGATGCCGTATTGCGTCTGCTTGTCGAAATAGATCATCACATTGCGGCAGAAGATGGCGTCGAACGGTCCACGGATCGGCCAGCCTGCATCGAGCAGGTTAAGCGGGCGGTAGCTGATCATGGCGCGCAGTTCGTCGCGCACCCGGACCTTGCCCTCGTGCTGTCCTGTGCCGCGCAGAAAAAAGCGCCGGATACGCTCCTCCGGCATTTTCTCCAAACGCTCCATCGCGTAAATCCCCTGCTCGGCCGTGGCCAGGACGCTGGTGTCGATGTCGGTGGCGAGTATGCGCACCGGCGGCGTGAGCGTGCCGAATGCCTCGGCCGCGGTCATCGCCATCGAGTACGGCTCCTCGCCCGTCGACGCGGCCGCGCACCACAGCGCGACCTTCCCTCCTCCTTTGTGGCGCTGCAGTAGTTCGGCCAGGAGCGGAAAATGGTGCTCCTCGCGAAAAAACGCGGTCAGGTTGGTAGTGAGCGAGTTGGTGAACGCCTCCCACTCGGCGCCGTTGCCGTTCTCCAGCAAAAGCAGGTAGTCGCTGAAATCGGACAAGCCGAGCGCGCGCAGGCGCCGGCCGAGCCGGCTGTATACCATCTCGCGCTTGCTTGTGCTGAGCGAGATCCCGGCGCGGCCGTAGATCAGCGTGCGTACGCGCTCGAAATCGGCTGCGGTAAAAGCGAACTCACGCCCGTTTTCCGCAGCTGTTTCCGTCGCCTCCCGTATTTGCATGTCGGATATCCCTGGTGCCGGCGGTTCGCCGACTTGTGCTTGGCTGCGGGGCAAACTCCTGCGACAGCGAGCGTGCCGGCGGGCTATGCGCTAATCAAAACTCTTCCCACTGTTCGTCGGCGCCGGCCGCAGCCCTGGCTTTTGCCTCAACAGCCCTGGGCCCCGCCGGTCTGCCCGGCAGGCGCGCTATATTGGGCGCGCGATTCGGACCGCGCCGCTCAATTGCCGGCCAGGCCCGCTTCTCCTGCTTCGGCGCTGCCTCCTCGCTGCGGACGGCCGCGGCGCCCGCCGCAGCCTTGCCCACGTTGAATGAGGCCACCGCCCGCGTCAGATTCTGCGTCTGCTCCTGCATCGCCTCCGCGGCTGCCGCAGATTGCTCCACCAGCGCCGCGTTCTGCTGCGTCACCTGGTCCATCTGCGTGATCGCCTTGTTCACTTGCTCTATCCCTGCGCTCTGTTCCTGCGAGGCCGCGGCGATCTCGCTCATGATGTCCGTGACCCGCTTCACCGAACTCACGATCTCTTGCATCGTTTTGCCCGCTTGATCGACCAGCTTGGTGCCCGCGCCCACCTTGTCCACCGAGTCCCCGATCAGCGCCTTGATCTCCTTCGCCGCCGCCGCGCTGCGCTGCGCCAGGTTCCGCACTTCGGAGGCGACTACCGCAAACCCGCGCCCCTGCTCCCCGGCACGCGCCGCTTCCACCGCCGCGTTCAGCGCGAGAATGTTGGTCTGGAACGCAATGCCGTCGATCACGCTGATGATGTCCACGATCTTCTTCGACGATTCGTTGATCGAGCTCATCGTGCCCACCACTTCGCCCACCACCTGCCCGCCCTTGACCGCCACCGCGCTTGCACCGATCGCAAGCTGATTCGCCTGTCTCGCGTTTTCCGCGTTCTGCTTTACCGTCGAACTCAGCTCCTCCATGCTCGAGGCGGTTTCCTCGAGGCTGGAGGCCTGCTCCTCGGTGCGCTGGCTCAAATCGGCATTGCCTGCCGCAATCTCTGCCGACGCCGTCGTGATCGCGCCTGCCGTGTCGTGGATCTGCCCGATAATGCCGGCGAGATTGCTCTGCATCCTGGCCATCGCCGCCATGAGGCTGCTGCTATCGCCTCCACCGACCGCCACCGCGTGCGCCAGGTCGCCCGCGGCGATCCGATTGGCCACTGCCGTCGCCGCAGCCGGCTCGCCGCCCAGCGGCCGGCTCACCATGCGGCGAATGAAGTAGTAAATCGCGCCCAGCAAAGGCAGGGTCAGGCCGAGTGCGATCAACGATATGCGCCAGGCGAAGCCGTTGAGTTCAGCTTGCGCCTTTTGCAGACTGACCTGCATGCTGATTGCGCCCAGGACCTCGTTTTCGGCACCCTGATGGCATCCCATGCACTGTTTGCCGAGGTAGGTGCGCCAGTTCAGGATCGGAAAGATCGCGCTCAGGTAGCCGCCTTTCTCGTCGACGCTGAAGCTGGGCTTGCCGCTTTTCATCACGGCCGCCTCCGCCGCGCTGGGGTTGCCTTCGGTCGCGCTCCCCGCGCCGTACTGGGTAATGACGCTGCCGGTCCGAACGACCCGCAGGTTCTTGATATTGTTCGACTCCCGCACCTGGTCCAGGAACACGGCGCGATCTTTCGACACGCCGGTGATCATCAGGCCGGTCAGGGTCGCGTTGATCATCTGGTTCGTGCTTTCGGCAAAATCCCGCGCCTGCTCGATGGTGGCGTCGCGCCGCTCCGCGTAGGTCAGGACTATGGTTATCGTCCAGGTCACCGCCAGCAGCGCACCGATGGCGGCCACCAGACGGACCCACACCGGCAAATTGCCGAAACTCCCGTTGCCCGAGGCCGCCGCACGCATCGCCGGCTGCAGCGTGCCAGCACCGATTTCCGCTGCCTCGCCCATGATTACCGCTCCTTATTCGTATTGGTAGACTTGAATCGCATAATCCTGACCGCGCATGGCCGCTCGCGGCATTGCGACTACGGGCGCGGCCGCACATTGCCTAGAACTCTTCCCACTGCTCCCCGCCGCCACCGGCGGCCGCTGCCTTGATACGCGGCGTCGCAGACGCGGCCTTCGCCGGTTTCGCCGGCAGGCGCGCTACGTTGGGCGCGCGATTCGGCCCGCGCCGCTCGTGTGCCGGCTTCGGCGCCCCGTCCGTCACCGCTTTCATTTCGTAGAGCCGCTTGATCGTGACCTTCGACTCAGCCACGAACTCGTTTTCAAGCATGTGCTTTGCCTCCTTGCGTTGTCCTGCCTGGTACAGGCGCACGACTTCACCGGCGCATCGATGAAATGAGGCGTGCGCGCCGGTTAAACCCTCATATTCGCTGTACTTCGCGAAATGTTTCCCGGGCCCATATATCCAGCCGCCGAGTGGGCAGCGATTATCGCTAGCCACAACCGCGGCATCCAGCTCCTCGCCCTTGCCCGTGAGAAACGCTTGCAGGCGCTCTTTCCATACGGCATGCGCATTTGCCGCGGCCTCGAAATCAAACTTGTTTCCGAGCGTCGCGGCGGTGCCGGACAGCCTGAAAGCACCCACCGCCTGCGCGAGATTGCCCGCCTGTTCCTGCATCGACTCCGCCGCCGCCGCCGCTTCTTCGACCAGCGCCGCGTTCTGCTGCGTCACCTCGTCCATCTGCGTGATCGCCTGGTTCACCTGCTCGATCCCCGAGCTCTGTTCCTCGCTCGCCGCCGTGATCTCGCTCATGATGTCGGTCACCCGCTTCACCGAGGCCACGATCTCCTGCATCGTCTTGCCGGCCTCATCCACCAGCTTGGTGCCCGCGCCCACCTTGTCCACCGAGTCCCCGATCAGCGCCTTGATCTCCTTCGCCGCCGCCGCGCTCCTTTGCGCAAGGCTCCGCACCTCGCTCGCCACCACCGCGAAGCCCCGGCCCTGCTCGCCCGCGCGCGCGGCTTCCACCGCGGCGTTCAAGGCGAGGATGTTGGTCTGGAACGCAATCCCGTCGATCACGCCGATGATGTCCACGATCTTCTTCGACGAATCGTTGATCGAAGACATGGTTTCGACCACCTGGCCGACTACCGCACCGCCCTTGACCGCCACTTCGGAAGCGCTCGACGCGAGCTGATTGGCTTGGCGCGCGTTCTCCGCGTTATGCTTCACCGTGCTGGTGAGTTCCTCCATGCTCGAAGCGGTTTCCTCCAGGCTGGAAGCCTGTTCCTCGGTGCGCTGGCTCAGGTCGGCGTTGCCCGAGGCCATCTCGGCCGAGGATGTCGTGATCGAGTCGGTGCCGCTGCGCACTTCGGACACGATCTTCTGCAGGCTTGCGTTCATGTCCTTCAACGCCTGCAGCAGTTCCGCTGTTTCGTCCCGGCCTACGACCTTGATCTCGGAAGTCAGGTCGCCGCCGGCAATGCGCCCGGCCATGGCGATGGCGTTCTTCAGCGGCCGCACGATCCTCCGGCTCATGAAAGCCGATATGCTCACCGAAATTCCCAGCCCAAGCACCAGGATCGCCAGCAGCGCCAGCACCACCTTGGCATATGCCGCGCCCGCGCTGTCGTAGCTGTCCTGCGTCCGCCGCATCTCGACCTTCACCAGTTGGTTGAAGTCCTTGAGCAGAGCCTGGAAATCGCTGTCTGCGGTCTGCATGGTGGTCACGCCAGTGTTGACGTCCACCGTGCTCAGGTCGATCGCTGTGTAGGCGTCGACCTTGTATTTGGCGAGCTCCTTTACGATCGATTCGGCGAGCCCGCGTTCTTCCGCGTCCGTGTCAGCAGCGGCCGCAAATTCGGCGATCCTCTTTGCCACCTCGTCGATCCGCCTTGTTTCCCCGTTAATGGTCTGCTTGACCTTGTCTTCCTTGAGATTGGCAATCCAGGTGAACAAGCGATAGACGTTGGAATGCACCTCGGTGATCGCCTGCGCGGCGTTGGCGGCAAGCTGATAACTGCTGAACCGATGTTTATACAGGTCATCCAGTGTGGCGTGCTGCCGCGCCAGCATGCCATACGACACCGCGCCAAGCAGTGCCAAGAAGACGATGGCGACCGCTGGCGCCACAATTATCTTTTGCCAAACTTTCATGGTCTAAATCTCCTCACCTCGTTCGCTCGCTCCACCGCCGCGCGGAAGGCTTCCGCGCGGCGGCGAGAATCAGGGTTTGTAGATGCCGCCACAAACTACGCTGTCATCGAGCCGCTCGCAGTACATCGTCTTGGCCTCGATCTTCTTGTTCACGGGATTGGTGAATTTGTAATCCTCCCAGAACGAGGGCTTGCTCTTGGCCAGTTCCATGCGCTCGCGCACGTACTCCTTGCCGTCGATATCTTTGGCTTCGATCCGGTTCAAGCCGACCAATTTCGCGTTTGCACCGTGCGCCAGCATCGTGCCGTCAAGCCGCATGACCATCAGATACAGATCGCGGTCGACGAACTGGCCATTCTTGTTGGTGATCTCGGCGTAGCCCTTGTCTTTTCCATTGGCCTTGATGTAGGCGATCCCCTTCTTCACCATCGCTTCAGCCTCCTTGGCGGTCGCTCTGTCCCCCGCCCACGCCGCTCCACCCGAGAACGCCATGGCGGCCATCACTGCGAACAGCGCCAGCTTGTTGAACTCTTTGCGTATCGTCTTCATCTTCATCTCCATTTCCGTTGGTTAATGTTCAGGTCGTGAACCTTCGGCGCTCTCGCGCCAGTTCCTCCGGGCTCGTCGGCGGTGGTCAGCACTGCCCCCAGCCGCCGTCGGTACCTGTCTTAGTCTTAACGGCAAGGCTGGGTCCGGCTTTAGGCTTAGTTTTCCGGGACAGTTGCGCAACGTTCTGCGCCCGCCCGGCAGAACGGTTTTGCACCGATGCTGCGGCCGGCGTGGTTTGCATTACCAATCCGACCGCGCCTGGCTGCCCGAGCGTGAACACGCTGACTGCCTGCGCCAGCTGCTGCGACTGCTCGCGCATCGCCTCCGCGGCTGCCGCAGACTGCTCCACTAGCGCCGCGTTCTGCTGCGTCACCTGGTCCATCTGCGCGATCGCCTGGTTCACCTGCTCGATGCCCGAACTCTGCTCCTGGCTCGCCGCCGTGATCTCGCTCATGATGTCGGTGACCCGCTTCACCGAACTCACGATCTCCTGCATCGTTTTGCCCGCTTGATCGACCAGCTTGGTGCCCGCGCCCACCTTGTCCACCGAGTCCCCGATCAGCGCCTTGATCTCCTTCGCCGCCGCCGCGCTCCTTTGCGCAAGGTTCCGCACTTCGCTCGCCACCACGGCGAACCCGCGCCCTTGCTCCCCGGCACGCGCCGCTTCCACCGCCGCGTTCAGCGCGAGAATGTTGGTCTGGAACGCAATGCCGTCGATCACGCTGATGATGTCCACGATCTTCTTCGACGATTCGTTGATCGAACTCATCGTGCCCACCACTTCGCCCACCACCTGCCCGCCCTTGACCGCCACCTCCGACGCGCTCGCCGCCAGTTGATTGGCCTGTCTCGCGTTCTTGGCGTTCTGCTTCACCGTGCCTGTCAGCTCTTCCATCGAAGATGCGATCTCTTCGAGCGAAGAGGCCTGCTCCTCTGTCCGCTGCGACAGATCCGCATTGCCCGCAGCGATCTCGCCGGAGGCGGTAATAATGGTGCCGGCCGATTCCTTGATGCCGGCGACGATGCCCTTCAGTTGCGTGGTGGTGTAGGAAAGCGCCGCGAGCAGTTTCCCCGTTTCATCCCGGCGCTTCGTTTCGAATCTTTGCGTCAGATCACCCGTTGCCAATGCCTCCGCCCCCGCAACCGCCGCGGCGATCGGACCGGTGATGGAACGCCCGATCCTGAGCGTGGCGAGCACCAGAAGCACTGCGACGGCGACGGCTATCGCAATGATCTTCAGGTCGACCAACCGGGCTCGCGCATCCACGTCGTCCACATAGACACCGGAACCGACGATCCAGCCCCAGCCAAGCATTCCGCGGACATAGGACACCTTCGCGACCGGCTGCTCCTGCCCCGGTTTGGGCCAGAGGTATTCGACAAATCCGGCACCGTCGCGCTTCACCTTGTCCACGAATGCCACGAACAGCGCATTGCCCGCGGGATCCTTCAGATCGCTGACATCCTTGCCGTCGAGCTCCGGTTTCGTCGGATGCATGATGACTACCGGTCGCATGTCGTTGATCCAGAAGTAATCGTCCTTGCCGTAGCGCATTCCTTTGAGGGTGCCGATTGCGGCCGCCTGCGCCTGCGCCCGGTTCATGCTGCCCTGGCGCTCCAACCCTTCGTAGTAGCTCAGTACGCCGTAGGCGGTGTCGACCACCGCGCGCGTGGCGGCGCGCTTTTCATCCATGAGGCCTGCGCGGTACAGCGATGCGACGAACAGTCCCACGATCACGCACGCCGTCACTCCGAGCAGGGCAATCCACTGCAACCTCGCATGCAGCGACCCGCTAGCCGAAAACCCCAGTTTCATGATTTAGCCTTTCGCGTTATTCGCTCAAAGAATCTGGCGCTCGCCTTAGTTCCTTTTCGCGCTGATTGCGTTCCGCCGCGGCCGGCCCATCATGACCGTGGTTCCTAGAATTCCTGCCAGTCGCCGTCGGTCCCGGTCTTGGCGCGCAGCGGCGCTGCCCTGGCGGCAACAAGTTTGGCCGGGGCTTGCGGCTTCGCCTTTCCCCGTGGCGCCAATTGCCGCACTTCGACTTCGGGCTGGGCGCCGACCGGCGCGCTTGCGCTTTGAACCGATTGCGCCAGCTTGAATACGGCCACTGCCTGCGCCAGCTGCTGCGACTGCTCCTGCATCGCCTCGGCCGCTGAGGCCGCCTGTTCCACCAGCGCCGCGTTCTGCTGCGTCACCTCGTCCATCTGCGTGATCGCCTGGTTCACCTGCTCGATGCCCGAACTCTGCTCCTGGCTCGCCGCCGTGATCTCGCTCATGATGTCGGTGACCCGCTTCACCGAACTCACGATCTCCTGCATCGTATGCCCTGCCTGGTCCACCAGCTTGGTGCCCGCGCCCACCTTGTCCACCGAGTCCCCGATCAGCGCCTTGATCTCCTTCGCCGCCGCCGCGCTCCTTTGCGCAAGGTTCCGCACTTCGCTCGCCACCACGGCGAAGCCGCGCCCTTGCTCCCCGGCACGCGCCGCTTCCACCGCCGCGTTCAGCGCGAGAATGTTGGTCTGGAACGCAATGCCGTCGATCACGCTGATGATGTCCACGATCTTCTTCGACGATTCGTTGATCGAACCCATCGTGCCCACCACTTCGCCCACCACCTGCCCGCCCTTGACCGCCACCTCCGAGGCGCTCGCCGCCAGTTGATTCGCCTGTCTTGCGTTCTCGGCGTTCTGCTTCACCGTCGAGGTCAGTTCCTCCATGCTCGAGGCGGTTTCCTCGAGGCTGGAGGCCTGCTCCTCGGTGCGCTGGCTCAAGTCGGCATTGCCCGCGGCGATCTGCTGCGAAGCGGTCGAGATTGCGTCGGTACCGCCCCTGACTTCGCCTACGATCTTTTTCAGGCTGTCGTTCATGTGCTTGAGCGCCTGCAGCAGTTCCGCGGTCTCGTCCCGGCCGACGACTTTGATCTCGGATGTCAGGTCGCCGCCGGCGATGCGCCCGGCCATTCCGATCGCATGCCGCAGCGGCCGCACTATCATCCGGCTCATGAAGGCCGATATGCCCACCGAAATTCCCAAGCCAAGCACGAGGAGCGCAAGCAATTCCATCAGCAATTGGCTGAAGGCTTCGCTGGTGCTGTCGTACTTGTCCTTCGCCAGCCGCTTTTCCATCTCGACCAGCGTCTTGAAATCCTTGATCATTTCCTGGAAACTGCTGTCGGCAGTCTGCATCGCCGCCATGCCGGTATTGATATCGACTGTGCTCAGGTCGATCGCGGTGTCGACGTCCTTCCTGTACTTGGCGAGCTTCTTCGCCGCCTTCTGCGCGACCTCGCGCTCGCCTGCGTCCAGCCCCGGACGCGCGCCGAACGCGGCAATATTCTTGATCACGGCGTCGATCTTGGCTTCCTGCTCGCTCGTGATCTGCTTGATCTTGTCTTCCTTGAGATTGCCGATCCAGGTGAACAGCCGGTACACGCTGGAATGCACCTCGCCGATTTCCTGGGCCGAATCGGCGGCAAGTTCGTAATTGCCCAAGCGCTGTTCGAACAATTCACTCAATGCCGAATGCTGGCGCGTCAGCCCGGCATAGGACAACGCGCCCAGCGCCAACAGGAAGATAATTGCCGCTCCCGGCGCCACCAGAATTTTCTGCCAGACTTTCATGATTTCAGTCTCCCGTTGCCTTAGCCACAGTCAGCGAGGCACATGACGTCTGCTTCGCTCCTCGCACTGCCTCCGCTTGCATGCGCGGCGGCACGGCTCTGCGTCCGCGCCGCCCCTAACACTCCTGACGCACCTATTTGTACACGCCGCCGCACACCACGGTGTCATAGAGCCGCTCGCAATACATCGACTTGGGCTCGACCTGCTTGGTCACAGGGTTGGTGAACTTGTAGTCCTGCCAGAAGCTGGGTTTGGACTTGGCCAATTGAACGCGCTCTTTCACGAACTCCTTGCCGTCCACGTCCTTGAGATCGAGCAGCACCTTTCCCACCATTTTCTCGTTGGCGCCGTGGGCCCATACCTTGCCTTCGAGCCCGTAGACCACCAGATACAGGTCGCGGTCCCTGAACTGGCTCTGTTTGCTGCTGATCTCGGCATAGCCTTTGTCCTTGCCGCTTGCCTTGATGAAGGCGACGCCCTTCTTCACCATCGCTTCGGCTTCGCTCTTGCTCGCGTGATCTCCCGCCCAGACTCCACCGCAGGCAAACCCCGCCGCCACCGCCACCGCCGTCACTGCCAGATGTTTCCTCACATTGCGTTTCATCGCTTTGCTCCTCAGGTCTGATTCATGAATCGGCTACCGCTCATTTGCATCGTGCCCCTGCTACGCCACCGCGGCGGCCCCCGACGCCGTTGGATTTGGCCGCGATGATCAACAAACGCCGTCGATATCCCCTCGTTTCCGCTGCGGCGGATCTCGGTGCTCAATGCAGCGAATCCATCAGCGCCATGTCGCTGCCGGTCATCAGCTTCTCGATATCGACCAGGATCAGCATGCGGCTGTCGACCGTGCCCAGGCCGGTGATGTAGCGGATATCGAACGAGGAGGAGAAGTCCGGCGCCGGACGGATCTGATCGGCGCCGAGCGAGATCACGTCGGAGACGCCGTCCACCACCATCCCGACCACCCTTCCGGCCACGTTGAGGATGATCACCACCGTGAACTCGGTGTAATCCACATCGCCCAGCTTGAACTTGATGCGCATGTCCACGATCGGCACGATGGTGCCGCGCAGGTTGACCACGCCCTTGATGAATTCGGGCGCGTTGGCGATCGTGGTCACCTGTTCGTAGCTGCGGATTTCCTGCACCTTGAGGATCTCGATGCCGTATTCCTCCTTGCCCAAGGTGAAGGTGAGGAATTCCTCCCGCTCGGTGGTGACACCGAGCGCCGGCTTCACCGTCCCGGCGGCGACTTGCGCTGCTTCGTTCATTTTCTTGGCTCCTTGCAATGCATTGATTCGCTTTAATCCTGATCGCTCAGCCTGCCGGCTGGTCCGTTTGCTCGGGGCGACATGGGTCCCGCTTAGAATTCTTCCCACTGCGCCTCGCCGATTCGCCCAAATCCTAGCCGGCCCCGTGATCCGCCCATTGGCCTATCAGCAGGCATATAAGCCGTCTATTCGTGACAACTAACGGCGGGGTTTGCCGAAACTTTAGCGAACGACCGAACAACCGCGCTGAGCCGATCCGAAGCGCCGCGGAAAGCGAGGCTGTGACATGGATTTCACGGGCATGGCCCGTCCCGCGCGGGTCACCGGATGCAGCCGGGCCGGTAGACTTGATCGGGCGGCCGTGCGGACGGGCAAGGATGGCGAATGCGATGACTTACGGGTCCTTGCCCGCAAACTACCTGTGGTTGAAATCGAGAACCTCCGACATCCCTGCCACCGGTGCGCCCGGGCACAGCGTCGACCCTCCCGGATGACACAAAGAACCCGGCGTGCGCGGTTTGCCTCGCTGAGTTAGCTCACAACCCAGCCTCTTTCTTTAGCCGCATGAGCGCAACACCGACTGCGCTGGAAGCTGACGCGTAAGAGGTTCCGGAGCCAAGCATGGCCTCGGCCTCGGCATGCTTCTTCGAATTGATCGCCGAGGCGACTTTGCCCGCCTCGACATGGAATGCCGCATGCTTGGGGACGCACTCCCTGAAACCGGAGAGATTCCCAAATCTTGTTTTCGCTTCGCCGTGAAGCCACTTCCCGACTTCGCAGCAGTTGTCCTTCGAGATCGTTGCCACATCCATTGACTCATCGTTCGAGATGGCAGCGCGAAACTTCGTCTTCCATGCCGCGTGCATTTGTACTGCGTGCTCTAGATCCATGGCGATTTCCTAAATGGTTGGTGGGGAACCGGGCTAAGCTGTATTGGTCGACTTCTGATTAGCTCGTCAAGCAGGGGGAAATGCCGATCAAACGCGCACCTCCCTTACCGGTTAGCGGCATCGAAGGCAGATTCTTTAGAAAAGTCGCAACTCCCTTGAAGGCCGCAGGCCGCCGTTCTCAAGGCCTTGCGGCCGACGCCAGAAAGCTGCGCGGCTGACAACTCGATGCGTCCCTGGGTCCATATTATTCTCCGCTTGCGCCGGGCGAACCGGGGTTGTGCTCGGTTCCCGATGGAATCGGGCGCTGTTTCGACCGGCGCTATACGCATTGCATGTGGAAGTACGTTCTATCAGCGCATGCTGAAACTGTCATCGCAGAGCGCTCAATCCCGACCGGCACGCTGTGATCGAAGGAACGTAAGGGCCGGATTGATGTCCTATGTTTTCACCATGTCCGCGACCAGCGCGCCCAGCGGAATCGCCGTCGTGCGCCGGTCGAGGGCAAATGTCTCGCTCCCGGGGTAAACCACATAACGATGCGTTGCGCCGACATCGTCGCATCCGATATCGAATCCTTTGGAGCGGCCCGGGGCGAGCGAACGCTTGATCTCGATCGCAAACACTCGCGCACCCGGAAGCTCGAGTACCAGATCGATCTCGGCGCCCGCTGAAGTTCTGTAGAACCATGCCTCGGTGCCGCGCGGAGCGGTGGCACACAGGTTTTCGATCGCGTAGCCTTCCCAACTTGGCCCGGCCATGGGGTGGGCGAGAACGTCATCGCGGCTGCGCAATCCGAGCAGGGCGTGCGCGATTCCGCTGTCGCGGACATATGAGTTCCGCGTAGGCGATGCGTCCGGCGAGCGTTTCGGATGACTGCCTGAGCAGATCGATTTCGCGAACCATATAATTCCTCCATACTGTGGAAGCTTTACAATGTAAAGCGGCAGCAACGCCGGATGTCAAGAGTTCGCAGGCCATGGCCCGGGCAGCCTATGCACTCACTCGGATTCCGGGCAGCCGGCAAGGCCGGCTGCCCTGCGTGCGCGGCCCGGCCCGGGCTGCGCTTAGAACTCTTCCCACTTTTCCTCGCCGCCGCCGGCGGCTGCCGCCAGCTTGGCCCTCGGCGCCGCGGCCTGAACCTTCGCCGCTTTCGCCGGCAGCCGCGCCACGTTGGCCGGGCGGCTCGGGGCGCGCCGCTCCGTTGCCAGATGCGCCACCGGATACGCCGCCGGCTTCCCCTTCTTCTCCGCCGCTTGCGCGCTGGCGCCCGCCGCGGCCTTGCCCAGGTTGAACACCGCCACCACCGCTTCCAGATTCTGCGCCTGTTCTTCCAGGCTCTCGGCCGCCGCAGCCGCTTCTTCCACCAGCGCCGCGTTCTGCTGCGTTACCTCGTCCATCTGCGTGATCGCCTGGTTCACCTGCTCGATCCCCGCGCTCTGCTCCTGCGAGGCCGCCGTGATCTCGCTCATGATGTCCGTGACGCGTTTGACCGATGTCACGATCTCTTCCATCGTCTTCCCGGCCTGGTCCACCAGCTTGGTGCCCGCACCCACCTTGTCCACCGAGTCCCCGATCAGCGCCTTGATTTCCTTCGCCGCCGCCGCGCTCCTTTGCGCCAGGTTGCGCACCTCGCTCGCCACCACCGCAAAACCCCGGCCCTGCTCCCCGGCCCGTGCGGCTTCCACCGCGGCGTTCAGCGCCAGGATGTTGGTCTGGAACGCGATGCCGTCGATCACGCCGATGATGTCCACGATCTTCTTCGACGATGCGTTGATCGAGGACATGGTCTCGACTACCTGGCCCACCACCGCCCCGCCCCTGACCGCGACCGCGCTCGCGCCGATGGCAAGCTGATTCGCCTGCTTCGCGTTCTCCGCGTTCTGCTTCACCGTCGACGTCAGCTCTTCCATCGAGGAGGCCGTCTCTTCCAGCGACGAGGCCTGCTCCTCGGTCCTCTGGCTCAAATCGGCGTTGCCGCTCGCGATCTGCTTGGTGCCGCTGCCTATGGCCTCGGAGCTACCGCGCACTTCGCCCACGATCTTCTTCAGGCTCTCGTTCATGGTCTTCAAACCCGCCAGTAAACTCGTCGTATCGTTTGCCTTGGTCGTCATGGTCACCGACAGATCGCCCGCGCCAACTTTGTTCGCGATTTCAGCCGCATAAGCCGGTTCGCATCCCAATTGCTTGAGCAGGGAGCGGGTGATCCAGAACCCGAACGCGGCTCCGAGAGCGAGGATTAATACCGCCATCACGACCACCCATTGTTGGGCTGCCGCCAATAAGGCGGCGAATTGCTGCGACGATTTTTTAGTATCTTCGTGGGCAATAGCAATCAGTTTGGTAAAACCCTGGCCAATCGGTTGGTCTGCACCGGCAACGGCTTTATCCAAGTCGGCAATCGGCGTGTCTTTGTCTTTGGTCCGCAATTCCACCATTTTGGCCATGGCGACCCGGTAATCCCTTGTTGCATCGAGAATTGCTTTCAAATACCCATCTTCTTCCAACGACATCGTGCCGAGCGCGCGGTAATCCGCTACGGATTTTTCAATGACATCCATGCTCTTGCCAAATTTTTGGTCATAGTCCCTGCCTCGCAGAACGTAGTCCTTGAAGCTATGAATGCCATTCCCCAGTGCATGATCGCCGTCTGTGGCAGCGATCTGCTTTGCCAGCGTCACATGTTCGAACTCCTGCCAATGCGCGCTCATCGCGGAAATCCTGTTGAGGGCAAAACCCGACAGCAAGATGGCCAACACGATTTCGATGCCGAACCCCAGCCCCAGCCGGGTGCCCACCTTCAAATTGCCGACTGAAAACATGATCAGCCTCCTTTCACGACTGTTGAACTGCGAGCATGCGTTGCGGCGCTTATGGCAGCGTCACCTGCTCGTGGCTGCGGAACTCCTGCACCTTTATTACGGCCCGTCGTAAACTCGAACCCGGCTTCAAGCCGCCTGCCGCTCCTCCTCGCGCGCGAGCCGGCGCGAGAGCGCCTCGACGTCGAGGATCAGTGCGACTTTGCCGTCGCCCATGATGGTCGCGCCCGACACGCCGGGGACTTTGCGGTAATTGGTCTCCAGGCTCTTGATCACGACCTGATGCTGTCCGAGCAGGTCGTCGACGAATATCGCGCTCTTGCATCCTTCCGCTTCCACGATGACCATGATGCCGCGCTCGAAATCGGTGACTTGCGGCCGTACGTTAAGAATTTCGTACAGCGCGACCACCGGCAGGTACTCGCCGCGCACGTGCACCACCGTGCCCATACCGGCGATGGTCTTGATGTCCGCCTTTGCAGGTTGCAGGGACTCGATGATGAAAGTGAGGGGAAGGATGAATACTTCCGCACCGACGGAAACCGACATGCCGTCCAGGATCGCCAGGGTCAGGGGCAGTCGTATCGAAATGCGGGTGCCGACGCCCGGCGTCGAATCGATCTCGACGCGACCGCCCATGGCGTAGATATTGCGCTTGACCACGTCCATGCCGACGCCGCGGCCCGAGACCGCGGTCACCACCTCGGCGGTGGAAAAGCCGGCTTCGAATATGAGCTGCCATACCTCCTGGTCTGACATCGTGTCGCTCACCGGCATGCCGCGCTCTCTCGCCTTGGCCAGAATCTTCGCCCGGTTCAGCCCGGCGCCGTCGTCGCTCACCTCGATCACGATGTTGCCGCCCTGATGGAATGCGCGCAGCGTGATGGTTCCCACCGCCGGCTTGCCCGCAGCCAGCCGTTTCTGCGGCGGCTCTATGCCGTGGTCGAGGCTGTTGCGTACCAGGTGGTTGAGCGGGTCGGCGATCTTCTCGATCAGTCCCTTGTCGAGTTCGGTGCCCTCGCCCACCGTCTTCAGCTCGACCTGCTTGTCGAGCTTGCCCGCGAGGTCGCGCACCACGCGCGGGAAACGGCTGAACACGAACGAGATCGGCATCATGCGAATCGACATGACCGATTCCTGCAAATCGCGCGTGTTGTGCTCGAGCTGCGCCATCCCGGTGCGCAACGCCTCGTACAGCGCTGCGTCCACGCGCGACGCGGTCTGCGCCAGCATCGCCTGGGTAATCACCAGTTCGCCCACCAAATTGATCAGCTGATCGACTTTCTCGACGCCGACGCGGATCGAGGTGGCTTCGCTATCAGCGTGGTCGCTGGCGCGGCGCCCGCGCCTGGGCTGCGCGTCGCCCGCGATGTCGGTAGCCCTTCTGCCCGGATTCGGCGCACCCGCGGGCCCCGCCTCGGTGAAGAATCCATAGCCTTCGGCGCCGGAGGCGGCGGCGCCCGACGCCGGCGTTGACGCCGGGGTTGGCGCGCCCGCAAACTCGTCTCCGGTGAGGATCGCAAACAGGTTTTCCGGGCTCGGGTCAACCGCGTCAACGCCGCCCGCGGCAGGCGGCGCAACCTGCGCCGCCGCAGCGGACGCAAGCACTGCAGCCGCGGCAGGCTTCGCCTGAGCCAGTTCATTCAGCTGGCGGCAAATTTCCGCCACCGCCTGTGCGTCGACTTCGTTTTCGAATTGCCGGCCGGCGAGTTGCATTTTGATCACGTCGACCGCCTTGAGGAACACATCCACCATCTCGTTGCGCAGGGGCATTTCTCCATTGCGCAGCTTATCCAGCAGCGACTCGAGCACGTGCGTGGTCTCGGTGATCTCGTTGAAACCGAAGGTGGCGCTGCCGCCTTTGATCGAGTGCGCGGTGCGGAAAATCGCGTTCAGCGCGTCCTTACCCGGGTCGCCCACGTCGAGTTCGAGCAGCAGCCGCTCCATTTCCTCCAGCAGTTCGGCCGATTCCTCGAAAAACACCTGGTAGAACTGGCTCATGTCGATAGTCATTGGCGATCCTCAATATTCCCCATTGTGGGTATGGCTAAAGCCGCTTCGCGGGTCAGCCGAGCACCTGCTTCACCACCTCGATCAGGCGCTGCGGATCGAACGGTTTGACCATCCAGCCGGTGGCGCCCGCGGCCTTTCCCCGCTTCTTTATTTCCTGATCCGATTCCGTGGTGAGAATCAGGATCGGCGCCGAGCGGTAGGCGGGAAGCTCGCGCAGCGAGCGCACCAGCGTCAGCCCGTCCATGCGCGGCATGTTATGGTCGGTCAGCACGAGGTCTACCGGCGTCGCCTGGGCTTTGGCCAGTGCGTCGACTCCGTCCACGGCTTCGACCACTTCATAGCCAGCGTTTTTCAGCGTAAAGGACACCATGCTCCTGATGGAGGCCGAGTCGTCGACGGTGAGTATGCTTTTGGCCACGCTGCTTCCTTATGCTCAGGTCTATTCCGGGGGCGGAACAATCCGACTTTCCCTGCGTGCATCGCTTTCTGCCATGCCGGGCTGGCCGCTTCCCGCAACGGCTCCGCGGCCAGGGCATGCAGCAAAATTCCCCGCCGCCCAGCGCCACGACGCGCCGCGTCCACAGGTATATCGACTCGGTTGAGGCAGACTTGAACGGTGCAAGCGCGGAGGAAGGAGGAAAAAACCGATCAATTTGCGCAAATGCGGCCCCGTGAGCGGCCTTACACTGCTGTCACCGCGACCGCTGGCGCGTCCGATGCGGTTGAGGGCCATGGGCCGCCTGCGCCGCTATATAATGTCGTCCTGTCGAATCTGCACAGAATCCGGAGACCACTTGTCCAGCACCGCTCAGCAGGATCACGCGCTCGACGTCGAGTTGGAGCAGCGTGCGACCGGCAGCGCCCCGCAGCTCGAGGCTGTCGCGCGCGAGCTCGAAGCATTCGGCGCAACCCTGTCGCATGATCTGCGCGCGCCGCTGCGCACCATCGAAGGCTTCAGCCGTCTGCTGCAGCAGCCGCCGTACGCCGAACAACTCGATGCAACCGGGCAGGACTATGTACAGCGCGTCCACCGCGCCAGCCTGCGCCTGGCGCAAATGATGGAGGACCTGCTGCAGCTGGTGCGTCTGGCGCGAAACGGAATCAAGCCCGAGCGCGTCGATTTGAGCGCCATGGCGCTGGAGATCCTTTCCGGACTGCAGGCTGCCACGCCGGCGCGCCGCGCCGAATTTGCGGTGGAACCGGGTATCGCGGCGCACGCAGATGCGCGCCTGTTGCGCCTTGCGCTGGAAAACCTGCTCGGCAATGCATGGAAATTCACCGGCAGAAACGAGGTCGCGAGCATTTTTTTCGGCCGTGCCGCTGACGCCGGCGAGGCGGCGATCTGTGTGCGTGACAACGGCGTCGGCTTCGAGCAGAAATACGCCGACAGGTTGTTCCGGGCGTTCCAGCGTCTGCACAGCGAAACCGAATTCGAAGGCAGCGGCATCGGCCTGGCCAAAGCACTGCGGGCGATACATGCGCACGGCGGGCGCATCTGGGCGCGCGGACAGCGCGGCGCGGGAGCGGCCTTTTATTTTACCCTGCCCGGCATGGCGACGGCAAAATGAAGGGCTTGAACTCGAACGACACGCTGCACATCCTGCTGGTCGAAGACTCTCCCGACGACGCCGAGCTGCTGAAGCAGGCGCTGCTCCAGGCCGGGCACGCGCCGACGCTGCACCGCGTGGATTCCGCGGCCACTATGACCGAGGCGCTGGCGCGGCGGCATTGGGACATAGTGATCTCGGACTACAACCTGCCCGGATTCAGCGGCCCCGAAGCGCTGCAACTGCTGCGCGCGCATTCCGACTACATCCCTTTCATCGTGGCATCGGGCCGCATCGGCGAGGAAGAAGCGGTCGCGCTGATGAAGTCCGGAGCCCACGACTACGTCATGAAGGACAAGCTGGCGCGGCTGGCGCCGGCGGTGGAGCGCAGCCTGCGCGAGGCGCGTAACCGGCTGGAGTCGCGGGCCGCGCAGCTCGCGCTGCGCGAGAGCGAAGCCCGCTTCAAGGCCATCGTCTCGAATATGCCCGGCATGGTGTTCCGCCTGCAGACTGGCGATGGCAATGCCCCTTCGTTTACCTATGTGAGCGACGGCTGCCAGGCCCTGTTCGACCTCCCGGCGCACGCCATGCGGCAAGATGTGGAGGTATTTTTCGACCGCATCCTGCCCGGGGATCTGCCCTCGCTGATGGCCTCGATGCAGACCGCGTTCCGGCGGCGCACCAACTGGAACTGGGAAGGCCGCATCCGCATCGCCGGCAGCAACGAGGTCAAATGGGTGGACCTGCGCTCGCGCGCGCGCCTGCTCGACGACGCGCGCGTGTGCTGGGAAGGCATTATTTCCAATATTACGCAGAACAAGACCGCCGACCTCGAAATCCGGCGCTCGCGCGCCGATCTGAGCCGGCTGTCGGCGCACATCGAGACGGTGAAAGAGCGGGAACGCCACCGCATCGCGCGCGAGATCCATGATGAACTCGGCGGCACGCTGACTGCGATCAAGATCATGCTGCTGCGCCTGGGCAAGAGCCTCGCCCCGGAAACGGCCGAAGGGCTACACCGGCTGCATTCGACCGACGCGCTGGTCGACAGCGCGATGGAGATCACGCGCCGCATCGCGACCGAGCTGCACCCGGCCATTCTCGACCTGGGCATCGTGGCCGCAATCGAATGGCAAGCCGCCGAGTTCGAGAAGCGCATGGACATGAGCTGCACTGTGACCTGTGCCTACAAGGAGATTCCCCTGGACAGCGAGATTTCGATCGCCGTGTTCCGGATCTTCCAGGAGGCGCTGACCAACATCGCCAAACACGCTCGCGCGACGCAGGTCGAAGTCGAAATCGAGGCCGACGCGGACGACGTGGTTCTGCAGGTACACGATAACGGCGAAGGAATCGCCGGGGAAGATTTGGCGAAACCGCACGCGTTCGGCATCCTCGGCATGCAGGAGCGCGCGCGCAGCCTCGGCGGCGAGGCGGGCGTGCGCAGGACGCGCACCGGCACCGCGGTAAGGCTGCGTCTGCCGCGAGCACCGCAGGCTGTCCCGGAAAGCCCGCCCGAAGAGGAACAATTGCTGCTTTTCGGAAGCGCCATGCAGTCATTGCTTGGGGCGCACCAGCAAGAGCACAGCGACGCCAAGGGGTTGGTATGAATCCGATTCAGGTGCTCATCGCCGATGACCACGCCATCCTGCGGCGCGGCTTGGCGCAAATCATTGCCGAAGCCGGCGACATGCAAGTCTGCGCCGAAGCGGAGACCGGTGCGCAGGCGATCAGCCTCGTGCGCGAACACCGGGTCGACGTGGTGCTGCTCGATATCACCATGCCCGACAGAAACGGCTTGGACACGTTGAAGTATCTAAAGAAGGAAAAGCCCAAGCTGGCCGTGCTCATGCTCAGCATGCACCCGGAGGAAACCTATGCGCTGCGCGCGATCAAGGCTGGGGCATCGGGCTATCTCACCAAGCAAAGCGCCCCGGCGCTGCTGGTCACCGCCATACGCCAGGTGGCGCATGGCCGGCGCTATATCAGCCCCGCGCTGGCCGAAGCGCTGGCCGGAACCATCGCCGACGATTCGGACCGTCCGGCGCATGCGACCCTGTCCGACCGCGAATACGAAACCATGAGATTGATCGCATCCGGCAGAACGCTCACCCAGATCGCGGCTGAAATGCACCTGAGCGCCAAGACCGTGAGCGTCTATCGCGCGCGCCTGCTGGAAAAAATGCACTTGAAAAACAACTCGGAACTGACCCACTACGCGCTGAAAAATCAATTGGTGGATTGATCCCCTGCCTGTTATTCTGGCCCGGTCCCGCGGTTATGGAGAACCTGCCCTTTCGTTGAAGGAAGAAGCCATGCGCCGTACCGGAACGAAAAGCACCTTGCTCAAGGCCTTGGATGCGTTGGAGCGCAAATTCGCCGAGCGCACGGCGGAACTGCAGAAGGCACGCGAGGCATTGCACGAGAGCGAGGCGCGGTTCCGCAGCCTGGCCGAGATCTCTTCCGATTACTATTGGGAAAGCGACACCGAGCACCGGCTTACTCGGCTCGGTTGGAACGACGCACTGAGCGCGGTGCCGGCAATGCAGCAGCCCGCGCAGGTCGGCAAACGCCGCTGGGATGTCCCCTACCTCTCGCCCGACGAAGCCGGCTGGCGGGCGCACCGGGCGGTGCTGGATGCGCACCAGCCATTCCGCAATTTCGAGCTTTCGCGGCTCGGGGCCGACGGCAGCGAGCGCTTCATCTCGATCAGCGGCGATCCGCAGTTCGATGCCTCGGGCGCATTCACGGGCTACCGCGGCGTTGGAACCGAAATCACCGAGCGCCGGGCAGCCGCGGCGAAAATCCGGCGGCTGACCCAGCTTTACGCCGCGCTGAGCCAGTGCAACCAGGCGATCGTGCGCTGCGCCAGGGAGGAGGACTTGTTGCCCCAGGTCTGCCGCGCCGCAGTTGAGTTCGGCGGCATGGAAATGGCGTGGATCGGCTTCGTCGATCCGGAAACGCGTATGGTTCTGCCAGTCGCTCGCTTCGGCAAACACGCCGACGCGTATTTGCAGGACATCGAAATCTGCGTGAGTGACGAAAGCCCCTTGGGGTGTGGCCCGGCGGGAACTGCAATTCGCGAAGGCCATCCCGTCTGGTATCAGGACTCGCAGTCCGGGCCCGATATATCGCCGTGGCACGGGCGCCGCGCCCGCTTCGGCTGGACGGCATCGGCCTCGCTGCCGCTGAGCCGTGGCGGCAGCGCCGTCGGTGCTCTCAATCTGTACACCGGCGAAACCGCCGCGTTCGACGACGCCGTGCGTGATCTGCTGATCGAAATCGCGGCGGACGTCAGCTTCGCGCTGGACAATTTCGAGCGCGAATCCCGGCGCCAGCGGGCGGAGGAGGCATTGCGGGAGAGCGAGGCGCGCTTCCGCAGCCTGACCGCGATGTCCTCCGACTGGTATTGGGAGAGCGATGCCGAGCACCGATTCACGCAGCGCACTTCGAGCGGTGAGGCCAATGTTTTGTCCGCATGGATGACCCAA
Organism: Pseudomonadota bacterium; assembly: GCA_021811085.1. GTDB lineage: Bacteria > Pseudomonadota > Gammaproteobacteria > Burkholderiales > SG8-39 > 2-12-FULL-64-23. The sequence goes on from JAJZPQ010000002.1 coordinate 77,380, forward strand.
TCGCGCATCGGTCCGCACTGTTGGGAGATTCCTTGTCTTTCTCCGGATGAAGCCGGTTGGCAAGCGCATCGGACGGTGCTCGATGCCCACCTTCCATTTCGCAATTTCGAACTTTCCCGGAGCGGGGCCGACGGCAGCGAACGTCATATTTCGATAAGCGGCGATCCGACGTTCGACGCCGCCGGGCGCTTCACCGGCTATCGCGGCGTCGGTACCGACATCACCGAGCGCAAGCGTGCCGAGGCGCGTCTGCGGCTCGCCGCGAGCGTGTTCGATAATGCCCAGGAAGCGATTGTCATTACCGACGCGGCTGCCAATATCGTCAGCGTCAATCGACGTTTTACCGATATCACCGGCTACTCCGGCGACGAAGTCTTGGGCCGCAATCCGCGTCTGCTCAAGTCGGGCAGGCAGGACGGCGATTTCTACCGGGCCATGTGGGCATCGATCCATGCGCACGGATACTGGACGGGCGAGATTTGGAATCGGCGCAAAGACGGGCACGTGTTCCCGGAATGGCTTTCGATCAGCGCGGTGCGTGACGATCACGGCCAGGTCGTCAATTACGTCGGCGTGATCGTGGACATTTCGCAGCGCATTGCGGCGGAGCGGGCGCTACGCGCCTCGGAGGAAAAATTCGCCAAGGGATTCAACTCGAGCCCGATGTTCATCTGCATCGCCACCGTCGCCGAAGGCCGCTACATCGAGGTCAACGAAGGCTTTCTCAGCGGTACGGGTCACAGCCGCGAGGAAGTCATAGGCCGCACCTCCCTCGACCTCGGGTTGTGGAAGACCGCTGGCGATCGCCAGCGCGCGATCGATTCCTTGCTCATGCATGGCCGCATCAGCGGTTTCGAAGCGGAATTGCGCAAGAAGTCCGGAGAGTCGATGTTTTGCGAAATCTGGGCCGAGCCGATCGAAATCGAGGGCACGCCATGCGTCATCTGGGTTACCAACGACATCAGCGTGCGCAAGAAAGCCGAGATGGAAATCTGCCAACTCAACGCCGAATTGGAGCAGCGGGTCGCGGCGCGCACGCAGGCGCTGGAGGTCGCCAACGCCGAACTGGAAGCCTTTTCCTATTCCGTGTCGCACGACCTGCGCGCGCCACTGCGGGCGATCCACGGGTTCAGCCGCCTGCTGGAGCAGCAGCATGCCGGCCAAATCGATGGACAAGGCCGGGAAATGCTCAGGCGCATTGGCGCCGGTGCCCAAAAGATGGCGCAGCTTATCGATGACCTGCTCAAGCTGTCGCGCATATCGCGCCAGGCGATGCGAGTCGAGCCCGTCGATCTGTCGGTGCTGGCGTGGGAGGTGGTCGGGGATCTGCAAGCCGACTGCCCGGAACGCCGAATCGCGTGGGTGATTGCGCCGCAGGCGCCTGCGGTGGGCGACCCAGGCCTGCTCCGGGTGGTGCTGCAGAACCTGATCGGCAATGCCTGGAAATACAGTTCGAGACGCAACGATGCGCGCATCGAGTTCGGCGTTGCCGAAAAAGACGGCCGGCCGGTCTATTTCGTGCGCGATAACGGCGCCGGCTTCGACATGGCCCGCGCGAAGAACCTATTCCGCGCGTTCCAAAGGCTGCATTCGGCGGCGGAGTTCCAGGGTTCCGGCATCGGCCTCGCCACAGTCGCGCGTATCGTCCAGCGCCATGGCGGAGAGGCCTGGGGAGAGGGCCGCGTGGGCGAAGGTGCGAGCTTCTATTTCACGCTCTGAGCCGGGATGCCCGCAATGGCGGCATCATGCTGCGAGCAGCAGAGCGGCGCCCTGGGCGCGGCGCTCCGCTTCCGCAAGGCACTGCCGGAATCTCGGCCAGGTGATGCCCATGCGCGTCCAGGTGACGGCGTCGAACTGCGGCACCAGTTCGTTGTCGTCTCCGGCCAGATCGAGCGCGTGTGCGGCCACGTCGGCCACATGGACCAAACCGGCCAAGTCCGGCTGGCCGCCGGGAGTCCCGGCTTCCGGGGGGGAATGGTGTCCGGCGACGGCCTGCTGGATTACGGGCGCAAACTTCCAGCGCTCGGTGAGCGCGCCGCCGACCGCGGCGTGATCCAGCCCCAGGACCTGGCGTTCCGCCTCGATCGGGTAGCAATCATGCAGCGCGCGGTATTCGGTCACGCGGCGATAGTGATCCGGAAAGCAGGTCGCAAGCACGACGCGGCCGATGTCGTGCAGCAGACCCGCGGTAAACGCGCGGTCCGGATTGATCCCGGCATCGCCGGCGAAGGATCTGGCGCACACGGCCGCGACGATGCCGTGCATCCAGAGAGCGTTCAGATCGAACCAGCCGGTGGCGACGGCCGGAAAGCTGCCCTTCACCCCCGCCGCTATCACCAGGGTGCGAACGTTGCTAAAGCCCAGCACCACCATCGCGTCCTTGACGGTCACGACTTTGCCCTGCAGCCCGTAGAAGGATGAATTGGCCACGCGCAGCACCTTCGCGGAGAGCGCCTGGTCTTGTGCGATCTTGTAACCGATCGCGCCGCTGTCGGCATGTTCATCCTCGAATGATTCGAGCACCTCGACAACCACGGCGGGCAAGGACGGTAGCTGCCGGATCTGCGCGGTCACCTGTTCCAGGTCCAGTGACTGCACAGTTATTTCTCCGTCCGGTAATCGACCATGGCCCGCAACAGCGCCTGCATGGTGATGTCCGAGCCGGCGCGGCGAAAAAGATAGGACAGGCGCTGCAATGCGGCCTCGCGCTGTGCTGCCTCCTTGGCCGGGTCCGGCGCTGCGTCCGGCGTGGTCGCTGGCGTCATGGACGCGATCCTTCGGATTCGAGGGTGAGCAGTGTGCCGCTCGACCGCGAGTTCGCACCCATCGCGCGCCGCGACACCCGATAGCGGGAACCGGCGATGTCCAGTCCGAGTACGCCGGCCTCCTCGCTATCGAGCCACTCGATCAGCGCGCCGGGCAAGCATTCGACCGCCATCGTTCCCAACAGCGGCGCCCCGTTGGCGAACAACGCTTCGGCATCGGCGCTGGCGACCGCGACCATGCCGTCGGAGTCGATGCCGACATACGGCCAGGGCAGGAGCTGCAGTACTTCCTGCGCAGTTCCGAGCGCGATCTCGTCGCGCATCACCTGCTGCGATTTGACGTGCAAATGCTGGCGCAGATCCTCGTTGACACGCGCCAGCTCGATATTGGCCGCGTGCAACTCCTCCCCAAGACGCTTGTTATCGGCGGCCATTTCCTTGCTCCGAAAAGCCTCTTCGATGTTGGTGCACAGCAGCTCGTTGTCCCAAGGCTTGCTGAGAAACTTGTAGATTGCGCCCTCGTTTATGGCATCGGAAACCGATTTCAGGTCGGTGTAACCGGAAAGCATCATGCGCACGCTGTCGGGATGTATCTCCTTGACCCGGCGCAGGAACTCGACACCCTTCATGCCGGGCATCTTCTGATCCGAGATCACCACGTCCACGCGGTTCTCGCCGAGCAGCGTCAGCCCCTGCTCGGCGCTGTTCGCGCTGAGAACGCGGTAGCCATTGCGGCACAGCAGCAGCTTCAGCACATTGATGATGGCCTCGTCGTCATCCACGAGGAGCAGCGTGCGCGCATGCGCATCGTCGGCGAGCAGCTTGCTCACCAGGCGCCTGTCCTCGCGCAGCATCGTCGCGAGCGTGTCGGCGTCGACCGGCCGGCTGAAGTAATAGCCCTGAATGGCATCGCAGTTGTTCGCGATAAGCAAGCCGAGTTGCGCCTCGGTCTCCACGCCTTCCGCGATCACGTCGAGCTTCAGGCTGTGCGCCATGCTGATCACCGCCCGGGTGATTGCCGCGTCGTCCGAGTCCATCACGATATTTTGGATGAATGATCGGTCCACCTTGACGGTGTCGAGCGGGAAGCGCTTCAGATAGGCGAGGCTCGAATAGCCGGTGCCGAAGTCGTCCACCGATATGCGCACACCGATGGCCTTCAGCCGCGAAAGCGTTGCGATCGCCCCCTCCGGATTCCGCATCAGGTAGCTTTCGGTCAGTTCGAGCTCGAGATACGCGGGCTCCAGGCCGCTCTCATCCAGCGCCGCTTTTACGATCGCAAACAGGTTCTCCATTTCCAGCTGGCGGCCGGACAGATTCACCGCCACCCCGGTGCGGCCGAGCCCCGCCTCCTGCCAGGCGCGCGTCTGCTTGCAGGCGGTGCGCAGCACCCATTCGCCGACCGGGATGATCAGTCCGCTTTCTTCGAGCATCGGAATGAACTCGCCGGGCGCGACCAGCCCGCGGGTCGGGTGTTGCCAGCGAATCAATGCTTCGACACCGACGATGCGGGCGCTGTGGCAGCTCACCTGGGGCTGATAATGCAGCAGGAACTCGTTGCGCAGCAAAGCGCAGCGCAGATCGGCCTCGAGGCGCTGCGCGGCAGAGGCAGATTCCGACGCGCAATCTTCAATCGAATCCGCGTCGAGGAGAATCTGATCCGACTTCATATATCTAGCTTCCCTTGTCTATGCCCAAACCGCCGGCATCATGGCCGGCCAGCCGCCTCGGCAATGCAGCTGCGGTCGCTTCGCGCTCAGCCTCGCGACTGCCCGGGCTCGGTCGATCGATCGCGCAGGCGGCTCGCCGCTCACCATGCGGACGTGCCAAATGGGTTAACGGCTGGATTCGTGAGGGCTATAGGCCAAGCGCCCGCGGCACACCCGGCCTTAATTCGGCCTCAAGTATTCCCGCCGGCCGCCGATATATAAGATCGAGCAGGCACGGCCTGCGATTGCGGCCCACGATGAGCGAACTCACCAACCCGTCCGATATCGCCAGGGAGACGCTGCGCCAACTGGCCTCGCGCCGTATCGCCCCGAATCCGGACAACTATCGCCAGCATTATCAGCAGATCGCCGGCCAGCCGGACGCTGCCGGCGACGCCGAGCGTATGCTGCAGCAACTTGTTGCCGATTTGCGCGCGCAGCCGAACACCGCGCGTCTGACGGACGCGCTGGACAAGGCTGCGGGCGAAAAGAACTGGGCCCAATACCGGGGCGCGCTGCTGGAATTGATCGAGGCCAAAAGTGTGCAACTCACCCCCGCTCCACTCTGGGCGCAGCTGATTCTGGACCTGCTGAAACAATGGGAGGCCCGTCACAGCGGTCTCACCACCGCGAGAAAGCGCGAGGGCCTGGAAAGGGTTCTGCGCGCGCCGGGATCGGATGCCGCCGGACTGGCGACGAAACTGCAGAACCTGGTGAAATCCTGGTCCTCGACCGCGCTGGCGCAGACCGAGGAAACGGGGCTTGCCGCGACCGGGACGGAACAAGCCGGCGCCGACGATGCCATGGACAGACGCGCTCCCGCACCTGCAGCTGCCGCGGCGGCCGAAGGCCTGGACGCGCCGGCCCAAATGCGCGATTTGCTCGCCCAGACGCTCGAATTTGCGGTGATCACACAACTCGGGCATGCGCCCGATCTGGCCGAGGAAGCGGGCGGACTGGCCAAGGCGGCGCGCGCCGCTGCCGGGCAGGAAGCGCTAGAGAAGCTGACTGCGGCACTGCGGCGCTTCTGGTTCAAGCTCGAAGTGCGCGGCGGCGAGAATGCCGAACTGCACCAGGGCTTGTTGCGCCTGCTGCGCCTCCTGATCGACAACACCCACGACCTGCTGAGCGAGGACCAGTGGCTGCGCGGGCAGGTGGCGGTGCTGCAGCAAATCGTGACCCGCCCGCTTGACCTGGGCGCGATCGCCGAAGCGGAGGGGCGCCTCAAAGAAGTGATCTTCAAGCAAGGCATGCTCCGGACCAGCCTGCAGGAGGCCAAAGCCGCGCTGAAGCAGCTGATCACCAGTTTCATCGACCGCTTGGGCGACCTGTCCGAAAGCACGGGCGGCTACCATGCTCGCCTGGAAGACTATGCGCAAAAGATCCGCCAGACCGACGACATCAAGCAGCTCAATGCGGTACTCAAGAATCTGCTCGAGGACACGCGCTTGGCCCAGATCAACACCGCACGCACGCACGACGAGCTGCTGGCGGCGCGCCGCCAGGTGGAAGCGGCGGAACACAAGGTGCATGAACTGGAGAGCGAACTCAACAAGGTCAGCGGCCTGGTGCAGGAGGATCAGCTCACCGGCGTGCTCAACCGCCGCGGCCTGGACGATGCGTACGAGCGCGAAACGGCGCGCGCCGAGCGCGCCGGCACGCCCCTGTGCGTGAGCTTGCTCGATATCGACAATTTCAAGCAACTGAACGATACGCACGGCCACCAGGCCGGCGACGACGCCCTGCAGCACCTGGTGCGCGTGATCAGGCGCACCATGCGCCCGAGCGATGTGCTCGCGCGCTATGGCGGGGAGGAATTCATGCTGCTGCTGCCGGAAACCGAGCAGGAAGAAGCGATCGCGGTGATGGTCAGGCTGCAGCGCAACCTGACCAAGGCATTCTTCCTGCACGACAACGAGCGCGTGCTCATCACGTTCAGCGCGGGCGTCGCGTTGCGCCGGGAAGCCGAGTCCCAGGCAGCCGTCATCGAGCGCGCCGACAAGGCGCTGTACCAGGCCAAACGCAGCGGCAAGAACCGCGTCTGCGCGGCGTGAGGTTCGTTGTTCGTTGTTCGTTGTTCGAACCACGAGCCACGAGCCACGAACAACGAACCGCGAACCACGGAATTACGGCCGATTTCCCCTTCTGCTTCGCGTCTCGTCCACGTTCAATCCGATGGTAGCCTAGCGCAGCCTGCTCAATAGCCGTCTCCGAATCACCGAAGCGGCCAAACGGTCAGGGGAGCATGAGGTGAGGCATTCCCTCCTGCGGCAGCGGCTTCTTGGAACCGGGATGCCCCCGGGCAGCGTGCGAAGGAGAAGGAGCGATGGCGGGCGACATGAATCAAGGCGCAATGCAACTTGCAGCACTTTCGCGGACGGGCGGACGGACGCGCACGCCGCGCGGGCTCTCGCTGGCGACGGCCCCGACCGACTACTACAACCGCATAGAGAATTACGCGCAGAAGATCCGCGAGACCCAGGACGTGCGCGCGATCATAGGCATTCTGGACGAGGCGCTCAACGAAACCCGCGCCCTGCACACCGCCAACGAAATGGCGATCGTGCGCAATCAGGTGGTGCTCGCCGAGCAGCGCATCGAGCACCTCAAGGGCGAACTCGAACTGGTCAACAAGCTGGTGCGCGAAGACCAGCTCACCGGCGCTCTGAACCGGCGCGGCCTGGATGATTCCCTCGCGCGCGAAGCCGCGCGCGCCGAACGCGGCGGCACGTTTTTGTGCATTGCCCTCATCGACATAGACAACTTCAAGAAGATCAACGACGCCCACGGCCACCAGGTGGGGGACATCGTGCTGGTGCACCTCGTGGCGATCATCAAGGAAACCATCCGCAGCAACGACCTGATCGGGCGCTACGGCGGCGAGGAATTCCTGCTGCTGCTGCCCGATTCGCGCCTGGACGAGGCGGTCGCGGTGATGAACCGCCTGCAGCGCGAACTCGCGGCGAAGCCGATTTCCTGGGCCAAACAGCGGCTGCTCGTGACCTTCAGCGCCGGCGTCGCCGCGCGCGTTCCGGGCGAAGCCGTCGAAACCCTCATCAATCGCGCCGATCAGGCGCTCTACGAAGCCAAGCGCGTGGGCAAGGACCGGATCATCGTCGCTTCCTGAGATTGGCGCCCTGGCGTCGCCCGGCGAGTGCGCCGCGCGGTGCATCCTATATATGTTGACCTGGCATCATATTAACAATACCATGTCCACATGACCACACCATTGCCGCTCGCAACAAGCCGTCGCGGCCGCCCCAAAACCAATCCGGCGCCCAGGCCCGAGCAGCTGCGCGTGGCCAAACGCAGCCAGCGCCAGCGCGACCGAGCTGCCGGTCTCGTGCTGTGCCAGTTCAAGCTGCCGCAGGCCACGGCGCAGCGCCTGCGCCGCGCGATGGCCACACCCGGATTCGCCGACGAACTTGAACGATTCCTCCGCGAGGCCGTCATCGAGATTGCAAAATTTCCCAACTTGAGGCTGCTGTGCTGGAATCGCGCTACCCCACTCATTCATGGGCGCGACGCCTTCGGGTTGTACGAACGCAATTGGAGGTTTGTCGATACCGATACCATGCCAGAGGCCGAACGCGAGCTGATTCGCGAACTCGTCGAAAAATATGGGCGAGGTGTGTTGAATGTCTAAGCCTCGCTATGAACGCGCGCGCCATATCACCGTGGATAAAGTGCTTGCCCGGCTGAATGCCGATTTTCTCGCGCAGGCAAAATGCTTTTTTGGCGGCGGCACGAGGATCGTGCTGGAATTGAAGGAATATCGCGAATCCGCGGATATCGATTTTCTCTGCTCGGATCGCGAAGGCTACCGCGCGCTGCGCTCAACGATCCAGCCCGATTCCCTCGGCCAGCTGGCTTCCGCCCCGATCGAGCTTCTAAGAGAAGTCCGGGCCGATCAGTACGGCCTGAGAACCGTCCTTCAGATCGACCATGAACCGATCAAATTCGAGATTGTGAACGAGGCCAGAATCGACCTCGCGGGCGTACTCATAGAAAGACTTCATGTTCCCTGCCTCGATCGCACTTGTTGCTTCGCGGAGAAGATTCTTGCCAACGATGATCGCGGGCTCGATGAATCGGTCGCGAGCCGCGATGTCATAGACATTGCGTACATGATCGAGGCCTGGGGCATGCAGGCATTCCTTGAAGGCGCGCTCAAAGCCCGCGACGCCTACGGAACGGGTGTGAACGATACCCTGCGCTCGTCGGCACGTAAGCTGTCGCAGAACAAGAGCTACCTCAAGAAATGCGTAACTACCCACGGCATCACAGATGTGACCACGCTCGCCTCCGGCCTGCGCCGGATTGTCGCGCGGGACTGGCACACCCAGCCGCGCAGACACTGAAGTGGGCGACGCTCTCCTGAATTTCAAAACTATTCAGTATTCCAAAACATTGCCGATATCGCGCTCCCCGCTCGCACCGGCGCCGCGCGCATGCAACTAGAGCAACGCTGCGAGCACCTGCGCCACCTCAGTTAATCGCTTCGGCCGCCAGCGCCGAATCCCGTATCAAAGCAACGAATAAGCCGCGCTTTCGGACGCGCTGCCGCGGCCTGGTCTGGCCATTTGCGCTCGCTCTGCGCGCGTCGACGCAAGAAAATCCTAAACCTTTTGCCGTGAATATCCGATAACTGTTTCAACGACGGTTTTGATGCTTCGGCGACGAAGCCGACCAACGTGACCGGCCGAACGCCGGATTATTCTCGAAACCAAAGTAAAGGAGATTCACCATGGCTTCAGTCATCAACACCAACATCGCGTCGTTGAACGCGCAACGCAACCTCAACACCTCGCAGACCGCTCTCGCCACTTCGCTGCAGCGCCTGTCCTCGGGCCTGCGCATCAACAGCGCCAAGGACGATGCGGCCGGCATGGCCATTTCCAGCCGGATGACGGCGCAGATCAACGGCCTCAACCAGGCCGCGCGCAACGCCAACGACGGCATTTCCCTCGCGCAAACCGCGGAAGGCTCGCTGAATGCGATCAGCGACAACCTGCAGCGCCTGCGTCAACTGTCGGTGCAATCGGCCAACGCGACCAACAGCGCCTCGGACCGCGCCTCACTGGATGCGGAAGCGGCGCAGCTGACGGCGGAAATTACCCGCGTCGCCAGCACCACCCAATTCAACGGCGTCAACCTGCTCGACGGCTCGTTCAGCGCCCAGGCCTTCCAGGTCGGCGCCAATGCCAACCAGACGATCACGGTTTCCTCGATTGCCGATGCACGCGCAACCGGTTTGGGCAGCAACATCCTGGTGGCTGATGGATCAGTCATTGGCGCAGGCGGCGTGGGTGCCACGAAAGCAGCGGCGGCAGACCTTACCGGCGGCAATACCGTCGCCGCGGAAGCCGCCCTGACCCTGACGACGACCGGCGGCGGCACGACAGCCGCGTTCGGCTATGCCGCCGGCGCCGATGCGAAAGCGGTCGCCGCCGCCATCAACAGCAACGCGGGCGGAGTCGGCGTCAGCGCGACCGCCGCGAACAGCGCTTCGTTGAGCGGCATCGCGAGCGCCGGCACGGTCACCATGACGCTTAACGGTGTCGCCCTCTCGGTCGCCGTCGCGGACCCGACCGACCTGACGTCATTGATGGGCGCGATCAACGGCGCGCAAGGCACCACCGGGGTGACAGCGGCCTTCACCAGCACCTCGTCCAAAGCCGGCCTGACCCTGTCGACCACCGACGGTCGCGACATCAGCATCCTGGACTTCGGCAATACCGGCGCGACCAAGACCGCAGTCTTCTCCGGCGTAACCCTGACGGGGGGTGCCGCTACCGACTCCTCGATCAAGACCGGCACGGTATCGCTCACCAGCAGCAAGGGCACGATCACCACCGGCGGCGCCAACGCGGACCTGTTCAGCGCCGCTGCGGTAAGCAGCTCGTTCTCGTCGCTGTCGAGCATCAGCCTCACCAGCGCCGCGAGTTCGCAACTCGCGATTGCGGTGGTCGACGCGGCGCTGGGCCAGGTCAACGTTTCCCGCGGCGACTTGGGTGCCTACCAAAATCGCTTTGCCTCGGCGGTTTCCAACCTGCAAACGACCGCGGAAAACCTGTCTGCTTCGCGCAGCCGGATCCAGGATGCGGACTTCGCTGCGGAAACAGCGGCGATGACCCGCGGCCAGATCCTGCAGCAAGCAGGTACCGCGATCCTCGCGCAGGCCAACTCGCTGCCCAACAGCGTGCTGTCCCTGCTCAAGTAAGCAGCATGTAGTGTCCCCCGGCCGGGTCAACCCCGGCCGGGGGTTTTCGCTCGATTGAAGGAGCGCAGAACATGAAACTCGGTACGGTCGACCCTCCCGCGACGGGCTCGAATGCAATGCCAGCCTCAGCTTCGCCTGCAAGCTCAAGCGCGGCTGTAGCGGTGTTTCCACATCCGGCACCTGCCCAGAACGCGTCGCCCAGCCCGCCGCAGCTGTCCATGGAAGCCGCGCGGCATGCGGCGGCCCAGATCAACGAATTCCTGAAGTCCTCGTCCGCGGCGAGCGTCGAATTCACGGTCGAAGGCAACTCGGACCATATCATCGTGCGCGTGGTCGATTCCGCCACCAACCAAGTCATACGCCAGATACCGTCCGAAGAGGCGCTCGCGATCTCGCATGCGCTCGACCGCATGACCGGGCTGCTGTTCGCGCAAAAAGCCTGACAGCGCGACTTTTGCCTTGGTGCTTAAAGGATTGCCAGGCGCGGGCCGATATTAAGCTATAGCGGTTGTAGTTCCGGCCTAACGCACTTCGCGCGAGCCTCCACTGAAACCTTGTTTTCCCTAGAAAGGTGCGCACATGGCAGTGACCTTGTCTGGTATCAGCAGCAGCACCGGGACCCTGAGCGCCGCCGGCGTCGGCTCCGGCCTCGACGTCAAGTCGCTGGTGAGCCAGCTCATGGCGGTGGAGCAGCGGCCGCTGGCCCTGCTCGCCACCAAGGAAGCGGCGTTCCAGGCGAAACTGAGCGGCCTCGGCTCGGTCAGCGGCGCGATGTCTGCGCTGCAAACCGCGGCGCAGTCGCTGGTGTCGGCGAGCGCCGCCGCGTTCGGGGCATCGGTCAGCGACAGCACGGTGCTGACGGCTACGGCCGGCAGCAATGCGGTCGCCGGCAGTTACAACATCGCCGTAAGCAGTCTGGCCCAGCAGCAAAAACTCATCGCCGCCGGCACGACCAGCACGACAACGGCTATCGGCAGCGGCGCCAGCACGACGCTGACGTTCCAGCTGGGGACGATCAGCGGCGGCACGCTGTCTAATGGAATATATACCGGCGCGAGCTTCACCGCCGATCCGGCCAAGGCGCCGGTCGCCGTGACCATAGACAGCAGCAACAACACGCTCGCCGGCATCCGCGACGCGATCAATGCGGCCAACGCCGGTGTCACCGCCACCATCGTCAACGACGGCAGCGGCTCGCCCTACCGCCTGAGCCTGACCTCGAATGCCACCGGCGCGGCAAGCAGTCTGAAATTGACGGTAAGCGGCGATGCGGCGCTCAGTTCGCTGCTCAGTTACGATCCTGCGACGGCGACGCAGAACCTCAGCCAGACCCAGGCCGCCCAGAACGCGCAATTCACCGTCGACGGCATAGGCATTACCTCGGCCAGCAATTCGGTTACCGATGCGATTCAGGGCGTCACGCTCAATCTCGCCAAAGCCAGTCCCAACCCCAGCCCGGCGACTGCGACCGTAACCGTGCAACGCGACACCAGCGGTCTGACGGCCGCCCTCAACGGCCTGGTGCAGTCCTACAACAGCGTGAACAAGACCATCGCGAGCGTTTCAGCCAAGGGCGCGGTGCTGCAGGGCGACTGGGCGGTGCTCGGCCTGGAACGCCAAGTGCGCGCCATCCTCGGCAGTTCGCAGACCGGAGGCGCCTACACCACGCTGTCGCAGCTCGGGATCAGCTTCCAGAAAGACGGTTCGCTTGCGCTCGATTCGACCAAGCTTGGGGCGGCCCTGAGCTCCAGTGTCACCGATGTCTCGACTTTGACAAACAACATCGGCAGCGCGATCAAGAGCGCGGCCGACAATCTGCTCGGACCCTCGGGCCCGCTGACGAACGAAACCGACGGCATCAACCGCTCGCTCAAGGACATCGGCTCGCGTCGGATCGATATTCAGAGCCAGCTCGCTGCGACCCAGGCACGCTACCAGGCGCAGTTCAGCGCGCTCGACACGCTCCTGAGCAGCATGAATTCCACCAGCAGCTTCCTCACCCAACAACTGGGCAATCTGCCCAACTACTACAACAAAGGATGATGCACATGTTTTCCGCGAATTCGCGTGCGGCGATAGACAGCTACCGCAATGTGGGCGTCGAGTCGATCGTGGAGTCGGCTACGCCGCAGCAGTTGGTGCTGATGCTGTTCGGCGGCGCGATTGCGGCGCTCGCCTCGGCGCGGCAGCATCTGCGCGTGAAGGACATCCCCGCCAAAGGCAAGGCGATTTCCCAGGCGATATCCATCATCGACGGCGGCCTCAAGGCCAGCCTGGACCTGAGCGTCGGCGGCGAACTCGCAAGAAACCTGGCCGATCTGTACGACTACATGGGACGGCGCCTGCTCCACGCCAACCTCAAGAACGACCCTGCCGCGCTCGACGAGGTGCGTCAGCTGCTGCTGCAGCTGAACGGCGCCTGGGAAGCCCTCGCTGCAACCCCGACCGCGGCTGCGGCCAAATCCGGCGCCGCGCCGCAGACGCGCCGCGCCGCGACGTCCTACGGAAGCATCTGAATCATGAGCGAATACGAACACATACTCGACATCTACGCAGCGATCTCCGCCAAAACCGGAGAGATGGTCGAAGCCGCGAAATCGAGCGACTGGGACCGGCTGGTCGCGCTGGAACAGGACTGCCGCGCACTGATCGAGCGGCTCAAGGGCAGCGACGCCGGTGCGGCCGTAGGCGCCCAATTCGTGCAACGCAAGATCAAGTTCATCCGCAAGGCACTCGCGGACGATGCCGAAATACGCAAATTCACCGAGCCCTGGATGACCCAGCTCGAGGCCTATCTGGGCCACGCGCGCCTGGAACACAAGTTGCACCGCGCCTATGAAACCGACCTCGGCAGCTAGTCCCTAGGGTGTGCGCAGCGCACGCGAGGCCCTAAGCCATGAATCCGGTCCTTTTTCTGAGGGGCGTCGCAGCGGTCACGCCGGGCAAGGCCGTTGGCGGCGGCCGGGCCGATGCGCTGCGCCTGCTGCCGCAACTCGACCCGGGAGAGATTCTCAGCGCGCGGGTCGAGGCCAAGCTCCCCGATGGCAGCTACAAGGTGTTGCTGGCCGGACAGCCTTTGCGCATGGCCCTGCCCGCGTACATTGCGCCCGGCGATACGCTCGAACTTACCTTCGTCGCGCGCGAACCGCGGCTGACGTTTGCGCTCAAAGACCTGCCGCAGGCGGCGTATCCTTCGGCGCCGCCGCCTGCGGCCAGCGGGGGCCTCCTCGCAGCGACCACGCTGCAGCCAGGCGGGCCGGCCCTGCCCTCGCCCATCGCTCCCGGAGATACGCTCCAACTCGCGTCCGTCGTGCGCGAGACGCGGTTGGCAGTCGCGCTCAGCGACCTGCTGCAGACGGCGACGCCGGCACCGCTGTTGTCGGCCGCCGGCCGCCTGGTTGCAGCGATCATGCTGCAGCCGGGCGAGCCGGCCTTTCCGGTAATGGCGGCGGCAGCGGCGCCGCTGCTCGCCGCGCGCCCTGCCGACGGCGAGCGCCTCTCGGGTGCGCTCGCGCGCACGCTCGCCGACAGCGGATTGTTCTACGAATCGCACCAGGCCGAATGGGTCGACGGCAAGCGCGAACTGGCACAGATCCGGCAAGAGCCGCAGGCGCGGCTGACGCAGAGCGCGCCGCCGCCAGAGGCGCGCGCCGCGGCGGCTGCCGCCGCCACGATCGAATCTCCCGCCAGCGCGAGCGCGCAGGGCGAGCAGCAGACCATACACCCGCGCGCGGTGTCCCTGGTGCAGCAGCAGCTTGCTGTGCTCGACAGCGCCAGGGTCGTGCTGCAGCTCGAGATATGGCCCAGGCAATGGATGCAGTGGGAAATCGAAGACAGTCAGCCCGAGGCCGGACGCGAGCCGGGCGTGGCGCAAAGCTGGAATACGCATTTGCGCCTTAAGTTGCCGCAACTGGGCGAACTCAAGGCTGCGCTTACCTTGGCCGGCGACGGCGTGCGCATTCGGCTGGAAACCGCGAGCGCCGCCAGCGCAGCGCTGCTGCAGGACCGGCGCAGCTCCTTGCGCGCAGCGCTCGCCGCAGCCGGCGTGCCGCCCGCCGCTATCGCGATCGCGCAGCATGCACAAAACTGAAGCGCCCGATGCCCGGAAAATCGACGCCCAGCCGTCGGCAGTCGCGCTCGCCTATAACGGTGACGGGACCGCACCCAGGGTGGTCGCCAAAGGCCGCGGCCTGATGGCGCAGGCCATCATCGAGCGCGCGCATCGGCACGGCGTGTATGTGCACGAATCGAAGGAGCTGGTCGCGCTGCTGATGCAGATGGATCTCGATCAGCGCATTCCGCCCGCGCTCTATCGCGCCGTGGCCGAGCTGCTGGTGTGGGTATATCACCTCGAGCAAATCGGCGCTTCGCCCGACGCCACGGAAAGCGAAGATGCGGACGAGTAGAAAAAAGCGCCGGACGGAAATGCTATAGAATCGCCACGCCCGATGCGCGCGACACCACCATGCCGGATCACACCGAACAACCGCTAAAACCCGATCACGCCAGCGCCGAGCTGAGCAAATACCTGATCCACTCGCGCCTGGAAATCGCCGCGGTCCTGCGTACGCTGTGCAAGGCCGGCCGCACGGTCACCGCGTATTTCGGCGCCGACAACGACTTCATCCTGACCTGCATTGCCGCCGTGATGCCGGAACAGAACGCGGTGCTCGCCGATTACGGCGCGGACGCCGCCGCCACCCGGCGCGCGTTGCAAGCGCGCAACATCACATTCGTTGCGGTGCACGACCGCATCAAGATCCAGTTTGTCGCGCAATCCCTGCGCCCGGCGCGTTTCGGCAGCCGCGATGTCTTTAGCATGGCGCTGCCGGCGACGCTGCTGCGCCTGCAGCGGCGCGAGTATTTCCGCATCGCCACGCCGCTCACGCGGCCGCTGGTATGCAATATTGCGCCGCAGGCGCTGCCGCTGCGCGCACCGAGCGCGGTGACCATCGTCGACATCAGCTGCGGCGGGATCGCGGTCATCGATTCGGGCGAGCCCGCCGACATCGAGGCCGGCGTGCGTTTGCGCGGCTGCCGCATCGCCCTGCCCGAACTCGGCGAGGTGACGGCGGACGTCCTGGTGAAAAGCGCGTTCGAAGTCACGCTCAAGAACGGCAAGAAACACCGGCATGCCGGCTGCGAGTTCGTCGATATGAAGGAGCGCGACCGGGCGCTGGTTCAACGCTACGTCAGCAGGCTCGAACGCGAGCGCAAGGACCGCAGCGGCGGGCGCTGAGGGGGCGCAGTTCGCCGCGGTAACAGCATGACTGTCGCAGCGCGAACCGCAATGCCGGCGATTGCGCTAATTATGCCGGGCGCGCAGTCGGTCGTTGGAGTGAACCGCGTTCGACAACATGTCGCGAAAGGCCGCGAACACCTTTTGCATCTGCGCCTGCTTGTAGGGAAAGAGATCGACGGGATCCATGGCGTGCACCACCGCGCCGGGGTCCAGTTCGAAGACCAGCAGCTTCCCGTCTCTTGTTTCGCCGCAATCGATAACCAGGTAGTCGAGCCCGATGCGTTCGGCGATCGCGCCAAACGCATCGGCGTGGCGCAAGCCGAAGTCCTCGTCGAAGCTGCGCATGAAGCGCTCTTCCTCGATGCGCTTTTCGGCGCTTTCGGTCATGCCTGCATTCAGGTAATGGATCATCCAGTGATCCGATATCCCCATGTGGCCGGCATAGGGCCGGCCGTCGATCAGGACAACGCGGTACTTGCGGAACAGACCGTCGGCTCCGCGGTAGTCGATAAAACGCGAAATATGGAACTCGCTCTGCGGCATGGCCCGCAGATAGTCCGCAATCGCTTCCGCGGCATCGATTTTCATCAGGCCATGGCCGGCATGCGAGTCGATCGGCCGGATAAGGACGGGAAAGCGCCCGTCTTCGAGAACGGCGGCGAGCGCCAATTCCTTGCGGCAGACCCGCTCCAGCGCGTGCCGATCTACCCGTGCCGAAACCGGCATGCAGATCTTCGGCGCCGATGCCAGCAGCGTATGCGCGGCTTCGCGCGAAGTCCGGCCGATTCGGCCGGGCAGATTGCACACGGGGCGGTGCCAGGATTGCGCGAGGACGTCGAGTTGTTGCAGCAGCGCCCGGTTCTGCTCGGATTCGCAGGCGGCGATGAACACGAGGTCGTGTTCGGGAAAAGCCGGAAACGGCAGCTCCGGGACTACGTAGAGCATTTCGAGCGTCACGCCGGAGTCTTCCAACAGGAACTCCAGCGGCGTGTTCGCCATCAGGTCGCCGGGCGCCATGATGGCGAGCAGCCGGATCGCGGCCGTGCCGCCGGAGCCAGGCCGGCGATAGAGCTGCTGCACCTGCAGCGCCTGGGCCTGCACCGCGAGTCCGACGTCTTTGCTTCCCTTCAACTGCAACATCGTCGAAAGATCCATCAATGCATTGGCATCGTCCGGAGCAGAACCTGCACGCTCGATCAGGCGCGCTCCGAGCGGCGCCAGGTCGACGCCGGAAAACGCCATCGTCATCAGCGCTGCGAGACCGATGAGCGGTTCGTGCGCAGCGGAATTCGTCAGACGGCACTGCGCGGCCCTGAGGTTCATGAGGCTTTCCTGAGTTGTACGCCATCGCGTTCGCCAAACGCAATCGCGCCCCGGATCAGGGCGTCGATGTCGCTCGAATTCGTGCGGTGATTGACGATTGCGGCTCGAATCGCGAGGCGCCCGTTGACGATGGTCGTGGACGGCGCAACGACGCCCGACTCCTGCAGCGAGATCACGATATCGGCGTTCACGCGGTCGGCGTCTGCGCAGCGGTAGCGAAAGCAGACGATATTCAGCGATACCGGAGCGAGCAGCTCCAGCATCGGCGCTGCCTCGATGCACTGCCCCATATAGCGGGCGAGTGCGCAGCTGCCCGATATCACTCTGCCGAGCGCTTCCGCGCCATATACTTTGATCGTGAACCAGGTCTTGAGCGCCCTGAAGCCGCGCGACAGATCAGGTCCCAGGTCGCAGGGCCAGGGGGAGCCGCCCGCCATGCCGCGGGTTTCCCGTCTCAGGTAGGCCGCGGGCGTGGTGAACGCGCTTTGATGCAGAGTGGCGTCCCGCACGAGGATGAAACCTGCGTCGTACGGCACCTGGCCCCATTTGTGGAAATCGAAGGCAATGGAGTCGGCGCGCTCGATGCCGGCGAGCCGCGGGGCGATTTCCGGCGCTAGCATCGCAAGAGCGCCATAGGCGCCGTCGACGTGCAGCCAGATCCTTTCTCTGTGGGCGATATGCGCGAGCCTGGCGAGATCGTCGATCGCGCCCACATCGACGCTGCCGGCCGTCCCGGCAATCAGAAAAGGCGTGTGCCCGATCCTGCGGTCCGCCGCAATCGCGCGCTCGAGTGCCTCGACATTCATCTGGAAGCGATCGTTCATCGGGATGATCCGAAGGGCATCGCTCCCAAGGCCGGATAGATCCATCGCTTGCGCAATGCAGCCATGCGCGCCCGCCGAGGCATAGGCGGTCAGGCGCTTTCCGCTTGCAGCGATGCCTTTATCGCGCACGCCGGCGCCGAGGGCCGCGCTTCGGGCAACGAGCACGCCGATCAGATTCGCCATCGATGTGCCGGTCACGAACAAGCCGCTCGCGCTTTCCGGAAAATGGAACAATTCGCACACCCACCGCGTGACTTGCCGCTCCACTTCGACGGGTATCTGATCGCGCCCGCCGAGATTCGCATTCAATCCGGCGGCCAGCATTTCCGCCAGCATGCCCACCGGCGTCCCGCCGCCATGAACCCAGCCCACAAAGCCGGGGTGCGCGTTGCCGACTCCGAATGGCAAAATGTCCTGCATGAACTCTTGATGCACCTGCGCCAGATCGGTCGGCCCCATCGGAAGCGCTTGCCGGAAACGGGCACGAACCTCGCGCGGGATCGGCTGCCACACCGGGCGCCCACGGATATGCTCCAGATAGTCCAGCATATCGTCGAGCATGCGATGGCCTTGAGCGCGCAGCGCTCCCCAGTCCGCCGGATCAAGCGATGATTGCGTGGTCGGCGACATGGCGGCTTTCACGAGGCGACGTATCCAAGTTCGGATGGCTGGCCCGATCCGGGCTACACCTGCATGTTCATGATGTCGTGGTAAGCCGAGACCAGTCGGTTGCGCACCTGCACCATCTCCTGGAACGAGATGTTCGCCTTTTGCATCGCGATCATCACATCGTTCAGATTGGCGTTGGGCGCGCCGAGCTCGAAATCGCGGGCGAGGCGCGTGGCATCGATCTGGTGGCCGTTGATCCCGTCGAGCGAATTCTTCAGCAGCGTGGCGAAATCGGTTCCTTTGACGGGTGCGGCGGCCGCGCCCGCAGACGCGCTCCCGGTCGCGGCCGCCGCGCGCAGCTGACCGAGCAAGTTGTCTATAGCGCTGGTATCCATGTGCCTCTCCTTGACTGCTGCGCGCCGAGCTTGCCGCGCCCGGATTCATGTTTGCACGGCGCTGCGCGGCGCACGCCGCTGCCGTCCCTTATAGGACGGATCACAGACTAGCACCGGGCACATTGTCGGCCCCGCGCAATAAAGGCCGGTAAATGCCCTCTTCTTGCGGGTTTGACGCGAGACGTTTTGCCCATAATCGCCTCAGTCCTTGGAAACGGGACCGAAACAGGGAAGGCGATCAGCATGAAACACAGGCAGGCAACCCACGCTAGCCGCAAGGCAGCAGGCGAAACATCATGGCAGTAGGCGCCGCACAGCTCCCGGCATCGCGCATCCAGGTACTCGGCATGATCCCGCTGCAGCAGAAATTCGGGCTGCTGGTCGCCCTCGCGGCCATCGTCGCGCTGGTTGTCGGCGGATGGATGTGGGGACAGACCCCGGATTACCGCGTGCTCTACTCCAATCTGTCCGACCGCGACGGCGGTGCGATCATCAGTTCGCTGCAGCAGATGAACGTACCCTACAAATTCGCCGAAGGCGGGGGCGCGCTGCTGGTGCCCGCCAACCAGGTGCACGAAGTGCGCCTGCGCCTCGCCGGCCAGGGGCTGCCCAAGGGCGGCTTGGTAGGTTTCGAGCTGATGGAGACGCAGAAACTCGGCACCAGCCAGTTCCAGGAGCAGATCAATTACCAGCGCGCCCTTGAAGGCGAACTCGCGCGCTCGATCCAGTCGCTGTCGGCGGTGCAAAGCGCGCGCGTGCATCTCGCCATCTCCAAGCCCTCGGTGTTCGTGCGCGAACAGCAAAAGCCGAGCGCATCGGTGCTGCTGTCCCTGAACCCGGGCCGCAGCCTGGACGCGAACCAGGTCAGCGCCATCGTGCACCTCGTGTCGAGCAGCATTCCCGATTTGCCGGTGAAGAACGTGACCGTGATCGACCAGAGCGGCAATCTGCTGACCGCACAAGACGGCAACAATCTCGGCCTCGACCCGGGGCAGTTCAAGTACCGCAGCGAGGTCGAACAAAGTTTCGTCAAGCGCATCGAAGCCATCCTCACGCCGATCACCGGCCCGAACAATGTTCTGGCCCAGGTGACCGCGGACATGGATTTCACCCAGACCGAGAATGTCGCCGAAATCTACAGCCCGAACCAGTCGGCGCCCGCAGCCGTGCGCAGCCAGCAAACCAGCGAATCCAGCGGGAGCGCCGGCGCCACCGCCGGCGGCGTGCCGGGCGCGCTCAGCAATCAGCCGCCCGGAAACGCCAGCGCGCCGATCAATGCGCCGCCGCCCGCGCCGGGGCAGCCGGCCGGAGCCGCGGCCGGAGCTGCCGCCGCATCGGCCGCGACCCAGACGGGCGCGGGCACGGCTACACCTCCTACGCGGCGGGACTCCACCATCAATTACGAAGTCGACAAGACCATCAGGCATACGCGCCAGCCCGTGGGCGTGATCAAGAAACTGTCGGTCGCCGTAGTGGTCAACTACCGCAAGCTTACCGACGCCGATGGCAAGGTCACGACCAAGCCGCTCAGCGCCGCGGAAATGGCGCAGATCGACGCGCTGGTGAAGGAAGTCATGGGCTACAGCAAGGAGCGGGGCGATTCGCTCAACGTGACCAACAGCGCCTTCTCCGTGCCGGAAATCGAGCCGGCCGCAGAGGTGCCTCTATGGAAACAGCCCGAGACCATCGCCACGGCCAAGGACGTCGGCAGAAACCTGCTGATCGCCGGCTTGGTGTTGTTCCTGGTGCTGGGCGTGTTGCGTCCGCTGCTCGCCAAGCTCTCCGAAGTGCGCCTGCCTGCGCCTGCGGCGCTCGGCGACGAGACTTCCGCTGCCGTGCGCGGCACCCCCAACTACGACCAGAACCTGGACGCGGTAAAGCAGCTCGCGCGCAGCGAACCGGCACTGGTCGCCAATGTGGTCAAGGAATGGGTAGCGCACGATGAATGACGACGGCATCGAGAAAGGCGCCATTCTGCTGCTGTCCCTGGGCGAGGAAGGCGCGACCGAAGTGTTCAAGCACCTCGGCCCGCGCGAAGTGCAAAAGCTGGGCAAGGCGATGTCCAACCTGCAGAACGTCACCCGCGAAAAAGTCGAAAGCGTGCTCAGCGCGTTTCGCCTTCGCGCCGAGGAAAAATCCCCTCTCGGCCTCAATTCGCGCGAGTACCTGCGCACCGTGCTCACCAAAGCGCTCGGCGACGACAAGGCGAGCAACCTCATCGACCGCATCCTTCATGGCGGCGATACCAGCGGCATCGAAGGCCTGAAATGGATGGATTCCGCGGCGGTGGCGGAGCTGATCAGAAACGAGCATCCGCAGATCATCGCCACCATCCTGGTGCACCTGGACCGCGACCAGGCGAGCGAGATCCTGAGCCTGCTCGCCGAGCGCCTGCGCAACGACGTGCTGTTGCGCATCGCCACGCTCGACGGCATCCAGCCCTCGGCGCTGCGCGAGCTCAACGACGTGCTGACCAAGCTGCTTTCGGGCAACAACAACCTCAAGCAGGCTCCGATGGGCGGCGTGCGCGCGGCCGCCGAGATACTCAATTTCATGTCCGGCAATCTGGAAAGCGGCGTCATCGAAAGCGTCAAGGAGTACGACGCGGACCTGGCGCAGAAGATTCTGGACGAGATGTTCGTGTTCGAGAATCTCATAGACATCGACGACCGCGGCATACAGTTGCTGCTGCGCGAGATCCAGTCGGAGTCCCTGATCGTGGCGCTCAAAGGCTCCTCCGAGGCGCTGCGCGAGAAGCTGTTCAAGAACATGTCGCAGCGCGCGGCCGAGATGTTGCGCGACGACCTGGATGCGAAAGGCCCGGTGCGCGTATCCGAAGTCGAAGCCGAACAGAAGGAAATCCTGAAGATCGTGCGCCGCCTCGCCGACGAAGGCCAGATCGCGCTCGGCGGCAAAGGCGACGACAGCTATGTCTAGCCCGGCCATGCCCAAAGAGCAGCGCACCGCCTACCAGCGCTGGGAACTCGACTCGTTCGACGCCCCGAAGGATGTCCCGTTTGCGGGCGCGCCGAGGACCGCGCAGAAGGCCGCAATTCTGCCGACCGCCGCGCAGCTGGAGCGCCTGCATCAGCAGGCGCACGAAGAAGGCTACGCCGCCGGCCACCGCGAAGGCAGCGACCGGGCGGCCGCCGAAGCGCTGCAGTTGCAGCAGATCGTGGCCGCGCTGGCGGAGCAGTCGCGGCAGCTCGACCAGCGCGTGGCCGACGAACTGCTCGCGCTCGGTCTGGCCATCGGCAGGCAGGTACTGCGGCAGGCGCTCAAGGTGCAACCCGAATTGATCCTCGCCGTGGTCAACGAGGTGCTCGGCCAGTTGCCGCTGTCGCATCAGCGCGCGCGCCTGATCCTGCATCCGCAGGACGCAACGCTGGTGCGCCTCGCCCTGGGCGAGCGCCTGCGGCAATCCGGCTGGGAGATCATAGAAAACGGCGACATCAGCCGCGGCGGCTGCCGCCTGGAGGCAGCCGAGTGCGAGATCGACGCGACGTTGGAGCGCCGCTGGCAGCGCGTGGTGGAAGCAATCGGGAACGGGCATGCCTGGATCGAATGAGTTTGCGTTCGCGCAGCGCAGCGAGCGCTGGCGCAGCTTCCTGCGCGACTGCAACGAACTGGTGACACAGACCAACCCGGTGCTGGTGAGCGGGCGCCTCACCCGCGTTGCCGGATTGGTGATGGAGGCAACCGGCCTGAAGCTCGCCGTCGGCAGCGGCTGCTCGGTGGAGCTGCCGAACGGCAGCAGCGTCGACGCCGAGGTGGTCGGCTTCTCCGGCGACAAACTGTTCCTCATGCCAGCCAACGACGTCTATGGCCTGGTTCCCGGGGCAAAGGTCGTTCCTGTCGAAATTGCGCAGACCCCGCCGAGGAACGGCGGCGGCATTCATCCGCGCCGGCGCGGCTCGGATCGCGCCAAGCACATTCCGGTCGGCGACGCTCTGCTCGGGCGCGTGCTCGACGGCGCCGGGCGTCCGCTGGACCGCCTCGGCCCTTTGGTGTGCGCGCACAACGCGCCGCTGCAGAACCGTCCGTTCAATCCGCTCGAACGCATGCCGATCACGCACGCGCTCGATGTGGGCGTGCGCTCGATCAACGCGCTGCTCACCGTGGGACGCGGGCAGCGCATGGGTCTGTTCGCCGGCAGCGGCGTCGGCAAGAGCGTGTTGCTCGGCATGATGGCGCGCTACACCAGCGCCGATGTCATCGTCGTGGGTTTGATCGGCGAGCGCGGCCGCGAAGTGAAGGAATTCATCGAGGACATTCTCGGCGCCGAGGGGCTGGCGCGCTCGGTGGTGGTCGCGGCACCCGCAGACACCAACCCGCTGATGCGTCTGCAGGGCGCCGCCTACGCCACCGCCATTGCCGAACATTTCCGCGACCAGGGCAAGCACGTTCTCTTGATCATGGACTCGCTCACGCGCTTTGCCATGGCGCAGCGCGAGATCGCGCTGGCGATCGGCGAGCCGCCCGTCACCAAGGGCTATCCTCCTTCGGTATTCGCGAAATTGCCGCAGCTGGTCGAGCGCGCCGGCAACGGCAGTGAAGACGGCGGCTCGATTACGGCGTTCTACACGGTACTGGTCGAAGGCGACGATCTGCAAGACCCGATCGCCGACAGCGTGCGCGCCATCCTCGACGGCCACATTGTGCTTTCGCGCACGCTCGCCGATCAGGGGCACTACCCCGCCATCGACATCGAGGCCTCGGTCAGCCGCGTTCTGCCCAACCTGGTGAGCCCGCAGCAGCTGGAGCTGGTGCGCCGCTTCCGCTCGCTCTATGCCCGGTATCAGCGCAGCCGCGATCTGATCAGCGTGGGCGCCTATTCGAGCGGCCACGACCTCGCGCTGGATCAGGCGATCCAGATGCAGCCGCAGCTGGAGCGCTTCCTGCAGCAGGGCATGCGCGAATGCCAGCCCTATGCCGGCAGCGTCAGCCAACTGACCGCCCTGTTCCCGCCGGAAATTCTGCCGTTAACCGATCAATGATCGAAAAGGAGGAAGCCCATGACCAAGCCCTTTCCTTTGCAGACCCTGCTCGACCTGGCGCAGGAAGGCAGCAATGCCGCGGCGGTGCAGCTGGGTGTGGTCAACGGCCACGACCGCGACATGCAGCAGCGGCTGCAGCTGCTGCTCGAATACCGCAGCGAGTACACGGCACGTCTGGCGCGCGTCGCCCAGACCGGCATGCATAGCGTCGGCTGGCGCAATTTCCGCGAATTCATCGACAAGATCGACGCCGCGATCGAGCAGCAACGCGAACTCGTTGCGGCGGCCAGACGCGAGGTGGAAACCGGCCGGGTCCACTGGCACACGCAGCAGCGCCGGCTCAAATCCTTCGATACGCTTTCCCAGCGCCACCGCTCGGCGGAGCGAAAGAGCGAGGCGCGCCAGGAACAAAAAGAGCAGGACGATTTCGCGCTGAAGGGTTTTCTCAGCCAGCGCATGATGATGGGCTAGCCGCACCCTCAATGGCACAGTGTTTGCGTAGCCTTATTTGCTTCCGCTTTGTCCGGTTTAAGCGAAGGATATATCTTGATTGATCTGCCCAATGCTTCCCCTCCCGCCGCCCCCTCCACTGCCGCCCCCGCTGCAGCCGCGCGCGCGTCGCTGCGCGCCGCGCCTGCGCGCGATGGCACGCTGCAGCCGGGCACGAGTCCGTTCCAGGACGCATTGGCACTGGAATTGGGGCTAGCCCCCGACGGCTCCCCGCCGCCGCGCCTTGGCGCTCGCGCGGCAGCGGCAAAAACGGCGGGCAGCCTCAAGCCAGGCCAGGATGCGGCGCAAGCCGCCGCTACAGACGATACCCCGGTCGCGCCGGCGGGCGCCGCGCTAATCCTGTTTCCATTCGCGCCGGCTGGAGCAGCCAAAGCGAACTCCGTCCACGCAACCAAGGATGGCACGGCGAAAACCGCCGTTATGAACGACGCGCCTCTTGCGCCCCCCGGCGCCGCAACGTTCGTGTTTCCGCCTGCGCCCGCCGGCGCAGGCGTCCCGCCAGCGGGAGCTTCTGCGGCGGCCCCGTTGTCGCCAGCGTTCGCGTCGACGGGAGCCGAACCCGCCGGGCCGGCGTCCGAAGCGCGCAAGCATTTGCCGGGCAAGACTTCCGCCGCGTCCAAGCTCGAATCGGAGATGCGCAGGGCCTCGACGGCCGCAGATATTGCTGCGCCCGACAAGTTTGCACTGCCCACGGAAGGCGCAATCAGGCACGAACATGCGCTCGATACCAGCCTGCTCGACCAGCGTCAGCAGGCAGCGGCGCCGGCGATCCATGCCGGAGCCAGCGCACCGGCTCCGGTTGCGCCGGCCCCCGTTGCCGTGCTCGAAGCGCGCGTGGGGGGAAGCGGCTGGGATAAAGGCCTGGGCGACAAGCTGGTATGGATGGCCGGTCACAAGCAGCAGGTGGCGGAACTGCATTTGAATCCGCCCGATCTCGGGCCGTTGAAAATAACGCTCACGCTCAATCATGACCAGGCCAGCGCCCAGTTCGTGAGCGCGCATGCCGCGGTGCGCGAGGCGATCGAAGCGGCCATGCCGCGACTGCGCGAAATGCTTGCCGACAGCGGCATCACCCTCGGCCACGCCAACGTGGGCACCGACGCGTTTCGCGAGCAGGCGCAGCCGCGGCACGAGCCGCACGCATACGCAGGCGAACCCGCCGCCGCGGCAGCGGATGCGGGCGCCGTTGCGCGGGGCGAGCTGCTGCTGCGCCGCTCGCTCGGACAGGTTGATACCTTCGTCTGATTCGTCGGCACGCGGCAATGGCCGGCGGCGCAAAAGCGCAAGCTAAGGGACATTCACCCGTCTGTTTCGCCCGGCGCGCGCGCTGCACATCGCCAATAATTCACGCATACCCGATGGCACAGGCATAGCATGGCAACCAGCGCGAACAAGCAATCCAAGACTGCCCCGATCACCGCGGCCCGCCCAGAACCGGAGTCAGGCATCGAGGAAGCCGCGCCACCGCCGAAGAAAATCCGCAGCCTGGTCAAGATTGTATTAGCGCTGACGCTGTTGCTCGGCGGCGCCGGCGGCGGGGCGTGGTATTTCCTCCAGGATCAGCAGCCGGTGGCGGCGAAGGCTGGGTCCGCCAAGGTCGCGAAGGCCGCGAATGCAAAACCGGATCCCTCCAAACCCCCGCTGTTCGTGGCACTGGAGCCGTTCACCGTAAACCTGCAGCACGAGGACGCCTCTTCCCAATACCTGCAGGTGGGGCTGGCGCTCAAAGTATCCGATGCCGGCGCCGTCGATGCGGTCAAGCTGCATATGCCGGAGATCCGCAACCGCATACTGCTCCTGCTCTCGAGCAAGAAAGCGAGCGAACTCGCCACTGCGGAAGGCAAAAAGACGCTCAGCACCGAGCTCGCGCGCGAGGTCCTGCAGCCGCTTGCCGGAAGCGTGCCGGGCAAGGCTTTGGACAGCGTCCTGTTCACATCCTTCGTCATCCAGTAGCGGCGATGAGCCAGGATTTTCTCTCCCAGGACGAAGTCGACGCGCTGCTCAAGGGCGTCACCGGGGAAGCCGACGAGGTCGAGGCGGCGGCTGAAACCGCGGGCGTGCGTCCCTACAACATGGCGACCCAGGAACGCATCGTGCGCGGGCGCATGCCGACCCTGGAAGTCATCAACGAGCGCTTCGCCCGCCAAATGCGCCTCGGCCTGTTCAACTTCATGCGGCGCAGCGCGGACATTTCGGTCGGGCCGATCCGCATCATCAAGTACAACGAATTCATCCGCAACCTGGCGGTACCCACCAATCTGAACCTGGTGCAGGCCAAGCCGCTGCGCGGCACGGCCCTATTCATATTCGATCCCAATCTGGTGTTTCTGATCGTCGACAACCTGTTTGGCGGAGACGGCCGGTTCCACACCCGGGTCGAGGGCCGCGACTTCACCCAGACCGAGCAGCGCATCATCCAGCGCCTGCTCGGCGTGGTGTTCGAGGAATACGAAAAATCCTGGAAACCGGTGTACGAATTGAAATTCGAGTATCTGCGCTCGGAGATGAACACGCAGTTCGCCAACATCGCCACGCCCAACGAAGTGGTGGTGGTGACCACGTTCAACATCGAATTCGGCCCTACCGCCGGCGAATTCCACATCTGCATGCCCTACGCCATGGTTGAACCGGTGCGCGACCTGCTCTACAGCAGCGTGCAAGGCGACCACCTCGAAGTGGACAAGCGCTGGCTGCGCCTGCTGGCGCAGCAGGTGCAGACGGCGGAGGTCGAACTCACTGCCGTCCTCGGGCGGTCGTCGGTGACCTTCAATCAGATACTCAAAATGAAGGCCGGGGACGTGATCGCCCTCGACATTCCCGATGCCATTACCGCCGCCGTCGATGGGGTGCCGGTAATGGAATGCCACTACGGGCTGTTCAACGGCCAGTACGCACTCAAGGTCGAGAAAATGCTGGCCAGTTCGGTCGGCGACTGAGAAGGAGATGAACATGGGCGAGAACCTGCAGCAAACGCCGATCGGCACCGACGACTGGGCCGCTGCGATGACGGAGCAGGCAACAACGGCGGGCGCCAAACCCGCGGCGGGCGACGCTGCGCCGGAGCCGATCTTCGAGCAATTCACCGCCAACGGCGCCAGCGCGGTTCAGCGCACCGACCTGGACATGATCCTCGACATCCCGGTGCAACTGGAGGTGCAGCTCGGGCGCACCAAGATCGCGATCAAGAATCTGCTGCAACTGGCGCAGGGCTCGGTGGTCGAACTCGACGGCATGGCGGGCGAGCCGATGGAGGTCTTGGTCAACGGTTGCCTGATTGCGCAAGGCGAGGTGGTGGTGGTGAACGACAAGTTCGGCATTCGCCTGACCGACGTCATAACGCCGTCCGAACGCATTCGCAAGCTGAACCGGTAGCCGCAATGCCCGGGTCTGCTTACCGCATCGGGGCGCTTGCCCTTTCCAGCGTTTGCCTGGATGCCGCCGCTGCCGCAGCGCCAACGACGGGCGCCGGTTCGACGCTGCCCGCGGGCAGCGTCGTTCAGGTCGTGGTCGGCCTCGCGGCGGTGCTCGCCCTGGTCGCAGGCCTGGCCTGGCTGTTGAAGCGCTTTTCCGGCTTGCGCGGGGCCGGCACCGGGCTGATCCGCATCGTCGGCGGCGCCGCCGTCGGCCAGCGCGAGCGTATCGTGCTGGTCGAGGTGGGCAGCACTTGGCTGCTGGTCGGCGTCGCTCCCGGCCAGGTGCGCGCGCTGCACACCATGACCAAGACCGAATCCGCAGCCGCGCCGCAGGTGGCGGGGCCGGCCGACCAGGGCTTTGCGAGCCGGCTGCGCCGGATGTTGGAAAAGGCCGATCATGACTAGGCGTGCCCTGTGGCTCACCGCGTTGCTGCTGCTCGGCGCGCTCATCGCCGCGCCGGCGCTGGCGCAGGATCTGGCGCTGCCTGCGTTCAGCAGCAAACCGGCAGCCGGAGGCGGCCAAACCTATACGCTGAGCGTGCAGACCTTGCTCATGCTCACGGCGCTGTCGTTCCTGCCTTCGGTCCTGCTGCTGATGACCAGCTTCACCCGCATCATTATCGTGTTGTCGCTGGTGCGGCATGCGCTCGGCGTGCAGTCCACGCCGTCGAACCAGGTACTGATCGGGCTCGCCCTGTTCCTCACCCTGTTCGTGATGTCGCCGGTGCTCGATCGCATTTACACCGATGCCTACCAGCCGCTCGCCGAGAACAAGATCGGCTTTACCGAGGCGCTGGAAAAAGGGGCGGTACCGCTGCGCGAGTTCATGCTGCGGCAGACGCGCGAAACCGATCTGGCGCTGTTTGCGCGCATCGGCAACCAGCCGCCGCTGCAGGATGCCACGCAAGTGCCGCTCAAGATCCTGATCCCGGCCTACGTTACGAGCGAGCTCAAGACCGCATTCCAGATCGGCTTTCTCGTCTTTCTGCCGTTCATGATCATCGACATGGTGGTGGCGAGCGTGCTCATGTCGATGGGCATGATGATGATGTCGCCGGCGACCATTTCCCTGCCGTTCAAGATCATGTTGTTCGTGCTCGCCGACGGCTGGAATCTGCTGATCGGCTCCTTGGTTCAGAGCTTCCACACCTGACCCGGCAATCTTCCGTGAAGCGCGCGCAATGACGCCGGAAACCGTACTCACGCTCGCGCAGCGGGCGCTCGAAGTCACCCTGCTGCTGTCCGGGCCGCCGCTCTTGGCGGCGCTCATTACCGGCCTGGTGGTAAGTGTGTTCCAGGCCGCCACCCAGATCAACGAGATGACCCTGTCGTTCATCCCGAAACTGCTGGCGATATTCGTGGTGCTGGTCGTGTTCGGCCCGTGGATGCTGGGCATCCTGCTCGACTATATACGCGAATTGTTCAACGGCATCCCCGGGATGATCGGCTGAGCCGCCAGGCATGATCAGCGTCACCACCGCGCAACTGAACGCCTGGCTGGCCGCATTTGCGTGGCCGCTGGCGCGCATTCTTGCGCTTATAGCGAGCGCGCCGGTGATCGGCAACCCGAGCGTGCCCGCGAGCATAAAGATCGGGCTCGGCCTGTTGATCGCCGTCCTGGTGGCGCCGCTCGTCCCCGCGCCGGCGGACATCGATCCGGCTTCGGCCAGCGGTCTCCTGATCCTGGCGCAGCAGGTGCTGATCGGGCTCGCGATGGGTTTTGCGATGCAAATCGTGTTCCATGCGGCAGAGATGGCCGGAGAGTTCGTCGGGCTGCAGATGGGGCTGGGTTTCGCCACTCTGTACGACGCCTCGGTGCCCGGGATGATACCGGTCATCGGGCAATTCCTGGGCATTGTCGTCAGCCTGGCGTTTCTCGCCGTCGACGGCCATCTGCTGCTGATCTCGTCGCTAGTGGAAAGCTTTCAGGTCCTGCCCCTCGCCCCGCTTTCGGCCCCGGCAGGACTGCGCGCCGCGGCGCAATGGGGCGGCAGCATCTTCTCCTTCGGTCTGGCATTGTCGCTGCCCTTGCTCGCTGCGCTGCTGATCACCAACCTCGCGCTGGGCGTACTCACTCGCGCCGCGCCCCAGTTGAATATCTTTGCCGTCGGTTTTCCGCTGACTATCCTGATCGGCTTCCTCGGATTGGCTCTGGCGCTGCCCTATTTCGCCCCCACGCTGGAGCGGATGTACACCGACGGTCTGGCGCAGATGCTGTGGCTCGCCGCCGCGCTGCGCTAATGGAAGCAGAAAAACATATCGAGCTGCGGCGACAGATTTTGTATAAAACCCCCACACCATTCTTGTTTTTATCCAGAACCCTGTTTTTGCTACGGATGCGCTTTTCATCCGTAGCAAAAACAGGGTTGGCGCGCGGCGCGCGCAATGGCCGCTCGTCGACAGCGGCAGACGCGAGAGGGTAGATCGAGCTGCGGCGACAGAGCCTGTATGGAATCCTCGCGTCGTGATCAGCGATTCAGCTGAATGACGCCCTGCGCCACACGCTGCGCCAGCGGCAGCGTTGACTCGACACCCTCGGTGTACTCCGTCAGGGTGTAGCCGGCGTAGCCGCCGTCGCGCGCGATCTGCTCGGCGCGGCGCGCAAGCAACTGCACCGCCTCGCCGTCGCCGCCGCTGGCAAAGCGCTTCTTGCGCAGCGAGATGCGCACGCGATCGGCGCCCAGCGGCGTCTGCTCGAGCTGCCAGTTCGGGGCCAGCGGATCAACCGCCCAATAAAGCGCAGCCCCCAGCAATATGTTCTCGACGCTCAGCGATACCGCGGGCGTGAGGTTATAGGATTTGTTCGGGATCAGGGTGCTGACGCTATTGCCGGAAGCATCGACCGCGCTCGGATTCTTGCTGACCGAGGCGCAAGCTGCCGTCATTGCCGCGACGAGACAAAGCGCGGCCAGACGCGTCGTACTTGCCTTGGAGCGCGTGCGTGCCAATTTCGTGCTCACAGGTAATTGAACAGCGACAGCCCCGACACCTTGGCGAAGGATTTCTGCGCTGCTTCCAGGTTTACCTGCTGCTGCGTGAGTTCGGAAGCCGCCCTGGCGTAGTCGACGTCCTGCAGGCTCGATATGGTTTGGCTGTACTGCAGCGCCTGGTTGTCGCCTACGCTTTTCACCAAATCGAGCTCCTTCATGCGCGAACCGGTTGAAGAGCGCACCGTGGAGATGTTCTCCAGCGCATTGTCGAGGTCGCGTTGTAAGGCGGTGAGTCCGTTGGTCAGCGCCGCGTTGCTGGAGGATGTCTGCAGCAGGTTGGCCAGATCATCGATCGTCTTGAATACATCCTGATGGGTGCTTGCCTTGACCGTGAAGCTGTCGCCATCGGACGGTGCTCCGGAAATGCTCAGCCGTGCGCCGAAATCGAACGCCGGCGGCCCCGCTTGACTGAAGTCGATGTTGCTGCCGCTGGTGTAGGTTCGCGGCGCCGCCCCCGGCGCGGCCCCGGTCAGCAGCGAATTTCCAGAGACGTTGTCGATGATGTCATATTTGGTGACGCCGCCGCTGACGGAAAACTTGATGGTGTAGTCCTTGTGGTTTCCCACGGCATTCCACTTTGC
Source organism: Pseudomonadota bacterium (assembly GCA_021811085.1). Taxonomy (GTDB): domain Bacteria; phylum Pseudomonadota; class Gammaproteobacteria; order Burkholderiales; family SG8-39; genus 2-12-FULL-64-23. The sequence goes on from JAJZPQ010000002.1 coordinate 108,961, forward strand.
CGGATCGAGCACGGTGCCGGAATCGATCACCCCGCTGCCGCCATTGGTCGCCGCCGCCTGAGTGGCGAATCTGCCGTTGCCGTCGGCAATGCGCTGAAATACGTCTGCCCCCGAGTCGCTGACCGCGATCTGGCGCGAGGAACTGACCTGGATCAGGCGCTGCCCCTGGTCCCCGTTGTAGGCAACCACGCCGGGGGCCGACTCGCTGAACGGGCGCGTCCCCCCCTGGTAACCGGAAAACAGGTATTGCCCGCCGGCGTCGGTGCTGTTGGCCAGGCCGAGCAGGTCCTGATAGCTGCCGCGCAGCGCGGCGGCAAGGCTGGCGCGGTCGCTCTGGTTCAACGTCGGGTCGCCGGCATTGACGCTTATGTCCCGGACATTTTGCAGCAGCGTAGTGATGCTCCCCAGCGTCGACTCTTCCAGAGTCAGGCTGTCGCTGGCGCTGCCGTTGTTGGTGGCGTATTGCGCATTGATCGACTGCGACTGCGACACCTCGAGCACGCGCGCCGCGGCGACCGGATCGTCTGCCGGCGTCAGGATGCGCCGGCCGCTCGAAATCTGCTGCTGCACCTGCATCAGCTTTTCCGTTTGCTGCTGCATGGCGCGTATGCCGGATTCGTAGATGGTGCTGGTGCTGATACGCATGAGCCGCTCCTTCGAGGTTCTTACAAGACGAAGGGGTACTTCCCCTCGTGCTCCCCTAAATCAGGGGCCATTGCGTCGCTTCCGCAATGGCCGCTTACTTGCCGAGGTCCAGCACGGTCTGGAACAAGGTGCTGGCGATCTGCATCATTTTGCCCGAGGCCTGATAGGCCTGTTGGTAACGCAACAGGTTGGCCGCTTCCTCGTCGAGATTGACGCCCGACACCGACTGCTGTGCCTGCAGATCCTGCGCAATCACGTTCTTCTGTGCCGTCGCCATCACCCCCGTTTGCCGTGCCATGTTGCCGGTCTGGTTCACCAGCTGACTGTAGGCGCCCTGGAACGTGGTCGTAGGCCGGCTGCCGCCGGCGCTTTGTCCCAGGGTATTGGCCGTTTGCAGCGTACCGAGCGCAAGCGCGTTGCGGTTGTCGCCTACGCCATTGGTGTTGCGGTCGATGGTGAACACGTCGCCGTTCGCCGGCGTTCCCGTGATGGCGATACTCATACCGTTGAAACTGATGTTGCTGCCCGATGCATAAGCGACCGGACCCGCGGCTGGCGCCGCGCCGCTGACGACGAACTGGCTCGCCGCCGCGTCATACTTGAGCGTCACGGTGCCCGGCAGCGGCAGACTGGCGACGCTGGAAACACTGCCTGGCGATATGGTTGCGCTGCCGCTGTTGCTGAGCGCGGCGCCGGTGCGGATCGGCGACGCCGCGGCGATCGCCGCAGGATCGGTCAACGCGACGCCGAGACTCCCTGCGCCGAAGCGGGTCGGTTCGATCAGCCAGCTGTCGTTCAGCGCGGCTCCCGCTGACAGGTTCAGAGTAATGCCGTCCACGTTGTAGTTGAAACCGGGAGGCGACGCGGTCGCAGTCGGAAACGCGACCGCGGTCGTCACGCCGTCCGAGATCCGCGTCAGCGTGAAGGTTTCGTTGCCGCCGGCGGCGCCGTTGTACTGCAGTCGATAGTCGCTGGTGGTGAGCGTGCCGACGTTCTGCAGCGCCGCCGTGACGGCAGCATTGCCCGCATTTTTCGTGCTCGGCAGCACTGCCGGACCAGCTACCTTGAAAAACGGCTTGCCCAGCGCGCCGTTGAGATCCTGGCCGAGCGCATGCTGATCGTTGAAGGTTTGCGCCACGCCCATGGCCATGCGGCCGAGCGCGTTTTGCACAGCGTCGAGCGACTCGCTGCGAAAGCCGAGCAGGCCACCAAGCGTTCCTCCCTGGATGCTGGCTGGCGCAAGCAGCGCGATCGTCGCTCCGTTCTGATAACCCACATCGACGCGCTGCGGATCCTCGAGCGAAGGCGCGGCGACCAGCCCGAATGCCTGGGTGCCGACGACGACGGGTTGGCCGTTGCCGACGAAAACGTCATAGCTGCCGTCGCTTTCCTTTACCACAGAAGCGCGGACTTCCTGATTCAGCGCAGCGACCAGCGCGTCGCGTTGGTCGCGCAGGTCGTTCGCCGGTTGCAGTGCAGTCGAACTCTCGGTTACCTGGATATTATGGTTGAGGGTGGCGATCTGCTGCGCATAACTGTTGATCGAAGCAATGCTGCCGGCGATGCCCGCATTGATGCCGCTGCGTAGGTCCGCGATTTGCTGATCGAGCCCCTGAAACGTCGCACTCAGCGCGTTCGCCGATGACAGCAGCGCCTGGCGCGAAGGCATCGATTCCGGATGCGAGGCGACGTCCGCCACCCCGCCGAAAAAGGCCTGTAGCGCGGGGGCGAGCCCGGTGCTCCCGTCGCCGAGCATGTTGTTCAGCTGGGTGATCTGCGCGTTATAGGCATCGAGCTGGCTGCCTTGCGTCTGCGCCAGCGTGAGCTGATTCGCCAAAGCGTCGCTGTAGATGCGTTTGACCGTGCTCACCGCCACGCCCTGGCCGAAGAAGCCGCCCCCGGTAAACTGCGGGGTATTGCTCACCTGGACCACCTCCTGGCGCGTAAACCCGGGAGTCGATGCGTTGCTGATATTGTGTCCGGTCGTGACTAGTCCGGCCTGCGCAGCGTTCATGCCGCTGATGCCGATACCGAAAATGCTCGTTCCCATCTAGGCAGCCCCCGCCGTGGCCCGGCTAATCCTTGTTAGCGGCAATTCCGCGGGAATGTTGAGTGACGCATTATTCATAGCACAAACTCCTTGGTGTCCATTTCAACGGTGTCGAAATGGCCACGGACCTGGGACAGCGCAAGAGGCGCCATCCCGCCATGCGTAATCAGCCCTCAGGCCATGATGGTATGGCGCATGCGCGCGCCGTTCAGGATGCTGGTGAGCTTGTCGGCATAGCGCGGATCGGTGGCGTAGCCGGCGCGCTGCAAGCCCCGGGCAAAGCCGGCGCTGTCGGTTTGCCTGAGCACCGCCGCATAACGCCGATTTCCCTGCATCAGAGCGGCATAGTCCTTGAACGATTCGGCATAGGAAGCATAGGCACGAAACTTCTGCACCAGCTTGTGCGGCGCCCCGTCGATGTATTCGGTGGTCATGACATTCACGGTGGCGCCTTTCCAATCGCGCCCGGCCTTGATGCCGAACAAGTTGAAACTCGGGCTGCCGTCGGCGGCGCGGATCTCGTGCTTGCCCCAGCCGCTTTCCAGCGCTGCGTGGCCGAGCAGGAAGCGCGCGGGTATGCCGGTCGCATGGCTCGCCTCGATCGCGTGTTGCTTCATGCGCAAGAGGAAGTCCTGGCCCTGCTGCATCCGCTTGATCTTGACAGGGCCCGGTTTCGACTCCGGCGCGGCGCCCGCCGCTGAGCCTGCCGTATTCACGTCTGGCGGCTGCGCCGGCCGCTCGGCGCCCGTCACCGCTGCGCGATTGCGTGTCAGCTGCCGCAGCATGAGGTCGGCTAGGCCGATGCCCTTGGCCGAAAGGCTCTGCGCCATCTGCTGGTCGAGCATCGACGTGTACATGCGCGTCTGGTCGCTGTCCATCAATCCGTCCTGCGGCGTCGCATCGCGCATACTCTTCAGCAGCGTTTGCAGGAACACCGCCTCGAACTGCTGCGCCGCGCCCTTCGCCGCGAGCTCCGGATTGCGCTTCGCCTGCAGCCGCAGCGCATCCAGGCCGTGCGCATCGAGCGCGAGACTGCCGCTAACGTCGTTGCTCTGAATCATGTTGGTTTTGGCTCTTTGATTTCGGTCTTTTGCGCGCGCCGTGCAGGCGATCAGATGATTTCCAGTTCGGCGCGCAAGGCGCCGGCCGCTTTCATCGCCTGCAATATCGCCAGCAGGTCCTGTGGCGTCGCACCGATGGCATTGAGCGCTTTGACCACCTCGCCGAGCGACGCGCCCTGTTTCACCATGGCGAGGCCGCCTTTGTCCGAACGGATTTCGATCTGCGCGCGCTCGGCTTGCACCGTCTGTCCCTGGGTCGAGAAAGGCGACGGCTGGCTGATCACCGGTTCGCTGCTGACGACCACGGTCAGATTGCCATGCGCCACGGCGAATGCGTCCACCGTCACCGCCTGGTTCATCACGATCGAGCCGGTGCGTGCATTGACGACCACCTTGGCACTGTTCTGCGCCGGCGTCACCTCCAGGCTTTCGATCTGGGAAAGAAAGGTCACGCGCTCGTCGGCCGGAGCAGGCGCGCGCACCTGTATCAGGCGCCCGTCCACCGCCATGGCGGTGCCTGGCGCGAAGCGGCTGTTGATCGCGTCGACGATGCGGCGCGTGGTGCTGAAGTCGGTGATGTTGAGCTCGAGGTTGATGTGCCCCCCGTGCCCGAGTTCGGTAGGCACGCCGCGCTCCACCGTGGCGCCGGCGCTGATCCGGCCCACGCTCAAGTGATTGACCTGGACGCTGGTGCCGCCGCTGGCCGAACTTGCTCCCACTCCACCCACCAGGATGTTGCCCTGCGCCACCGCGTAGATCTGGCCATCTCCGCCCTTGAGCGGCGTCATCAGCAGGGTGCCGCCGCGCAGGCTCTTGGCGTTACCCATCGACGACACCGTGACATCGATCGTCTGTCCCGGCCGGGCGAACGCGGGCAGCGCCGAGGTCACCATCACCGCGGCAACGTTCTTCAGCTGCAGGCTGGTGCCCGGCGGCAGGCTGACACCGAGCTGCATAAGCATGTTGATTACGCTCTGCACCGTGAACGGCGTCTGCGTTGTCTGGTCGCCGCTGCCGTCCAGACCCACGACCAGACCGTAGCCGATCAGCTGGTTGCTGCGCACGCCCTGGATCGACACCAGATCCTTGATTCGATCGGCCCGGACTGTGCCGGCGAACAGCAGCAGCAAAACGAGCAGGCAAATTCTGTATGGTTTCATGTTGAGCGCTTCGACTGTCAGAACGCCAGGAACGACAAGAAGAAGCGCGCCATCCAGCCCATAGTCTGCGCTTCGTCGATATAGCCGTTGCCGCGGTATTCGAGGCGCGCGTCCGCGACCTGGGTCGACGACACGGTGTTCGCTGATATCGTGGCCGGATTGACCACCCCGGAAAAACGCACGAACTCGGAGCCCTGGTTGATGCCGATCTGCTTCTCGCCGCTCACCAGCAGATTGCCGTTCGGCAGGACTTCGGTCACGGTCACGGTGATGATCCCGGTAAACGCGTTGTTGCTGGCGCTGTCGCCTTTGCCTTCGAACGTGCTCGCCGAGCTTGCGCCGAGATTCGAGCCGAGCAATCCTTTGCCGGGCAAGCCGGCGAGTCCCGTGACCGACATGGCGTTGCTGCCGGTGCGGGCGGCGGTGCTGCCGGATTTCTTGCTCGCCGCCGTGATCTCGTTGATGTTGATGGTAAGCACGTCGCCGACGGCGCGCGCGCGGCGGTCCTCGAACAAGGGCCGGTAGCTGTAGCCCTTGTCTACGGCGTACCTGGCCTGGTAGATCGCGCCATTGGCTTGCGTGACCTGGGGCGCGGGCGCCGGCCGCGCGGTCATCGGCTGGTGCACGCTCGCCGGCGGCGTCGTAGCGCAGCCCGCAAGCAGCGTGAGCGCCGCGCCCGCCGCCGCGACCACCCGCAAACAACATTGGTTCATCAATTCACCTCGCCGTGTTTGAAGCAATGCCTACATTTGCGACAGTTTTTGCAGCATCTGATCGGAGGTCGTGATCGCCTTCGAATTGATCTCGTAGGCGCGCTGCGTCTGGATCATGTTGACCATTTCCTCGACCACGTTTACGTTGGAGGTCTCGACGTTGCCCGAACTCAGCCGTCCCAGACCGTTGGTACCGGGGGTGTTCGCGTTAGGGGTGCCCGAAGACGCGGTTTCGAGATACAGATTCTCCCCGGCGCTTTGCAGGCCGGTTGGATTGACGAAATTGACCAGCTGCAGGGTGCCGACCTGGGTCGGCTTGGTCGAGCCCGCCTGCAGCACCGACACGGTTCCGTCCTGGCCGATGGTCACGCTCAACGCGCTGGCTGGAATGGTGATCTGCGGCTGCACGTGATAACCGCTGGAAGTGACCAGCGCCCCCTGGTTGTCGACCTGGAACGAACCGTCGCGGGTATATGCAGTGGTGCCGTCGGGCTGCAGCACCTGGAAGAACCCGTTTCCCTGGATCGCGACATCGAGCGGGTTGCCGGTCTGCTGCAAGTTACCCTGGGTGAATATCTTCACCGTCGCCACCGGATGCACGCCGGTGCCGATCTGCAGTCCCGAGGGCAGCTGCGTCTGCTGCGAGGACTGCGCGCCCGGCTGGCGCAGCGTCTGATAGAGCAGGTCCTCGAATACCGCGCGCGAGCGCTTGAAACCGTTGGTGCTGACATTGGCGAGGTTGTTTGAAATGACGTCGAGCTGCGTTTGCTGCGCGTCCAGGCCGGTCTTCGCAATCCACAATGATCGAATCATGTTCTACTCCAGGTTGAAGTTGAAGCCTGCCCGCAGGATGCAGATGAAGGCGATGCTGGCATGGCCGATTGGCATACGCTGAAGCTCAGGAACCGACATTCAGGATTTGACTTGCCTGCGTCGCATTTTTCTGCGCGTTGCTGAGCAGTTGCATCTGCAGATCGAACTGCCGCGCGAGACTGATCATGCTGATCATCTCCTCGACTACGTTCACGTTACTGCCCTCGAGCGCGCCCGATGCGAGCGCGACATTGGGATCGGCCTCGGCGCTGCCGCCGCTGGCGAGACGGAACAAGCCATCGCCTCCGCGCACCAGGAGCCTCTCATCGGGATTGACCAGTTTGATGCGGCCGACCACATTGACCGATTTGGGCGGCGGCAAAGTCGATACCGCCGAAACGGTGCCTTCCTTGGCGATGCTGATCATCGAGTCCGGCGGAATCGAGATCGGCCCGCCGTCGCCGAGCACGTTGAGCCCGTTGCGCGTCTGCAGCATACCGTTGGGGCTGACCTGCAGGCTGCCGTTGCGCGTGTAGGCCTCGCTGCCATTCGGCGCCTGCACCGCGATCCAGCCCGACCCCTGCACCGCGACATCGAGATTGCGGCCGGTGCTCTGCAGCGCCCCCGGCGCGAAGTTCGCGCCGGGGGTCGAATCCACCACGAACGTGCGTGTGGGCAGGCCGTCGCCCCGGACCGGCACCGCGCGAAACGCGCTCGCCGCGGCGCGATAGCCGTTGGTCGAGGCGTTGGCGAGGTTGTGCGCCACCACCGCCTGCTGGTCGAGGATATGTTTGGCGCCGCTCATGGCGACGTAGATCATGCGGTCCAAATTCGTTCTCCCCTAAACTGGATGAGGCGGAATCAAAAGTAAGTGACTTGCTTACGGCGCGCGCCCTGGCCCTATTTCAGATTCACCAGGGTCTGCAGCACCGCGTCCTGCGCCTTGATCGACTGGGCATTGGCCTGGTAGACGCGCTGCGCGGTAATCATGTTCACCAGTTCGGCGGTCAAATCGACGTTGGAATCCTCCTTCGCCCCGGACTGGACCGAGCCCAGGCTGGCGGAGCCGGGCGCGCCGGTAAGCGGGATGCCGGAGGTGGAACTCTCCGCCCACATGCTGTCGCCCAAGGGTGACAGGCCCTGGGGGTTGACGAAATTCGACAGCGCGACCTGTCCGAGTTTTTGCGACTGCCCGTTGGTATAACGTCCGAGAATGACGCCGTCGCTGCCGATGTTGTAGCCGCTCAACTGGCCGGATGCGTAGCCGTCCTGGGTCAGGGAATTGACGCCGAAGCCGGAACCGAACTGGGTCATCGCGCCGTAATTCATCGTGATCGAAAGCGGCGCCGCGCCGTTTAGGAGATTCGCGGTCTTGACCAGATTGGTGGCGCTTACCAGGGTACCCTGGCCATCGAACGTCAGGGTGCTCGCGCCGGCGCCGTTGGCGGCGGCGCCATCGATATACACGTTGGCGTCCCAGGTAGCGGTGTTGGCGACGGTGTCGACGGCCGTCTTGTTGAAGTAGTACGTCACGGTGTGGGACTGGCCCAGCGTGTCGTAGCAGGTCGAAGCCGTGGAGAAATTGTAGGTCGCCGGATCGGTCGCGACAAAGCTCGCCGTCGGCTTTATCGGGTCGGTGGAGGCGAGGTTCGCCCCGATCCCGGCGGCGGAGGTCGCCTTGGGCAGCAGGTCGGCCGACGACAGTTGCAGGTTCACCAGCACGCCCGGCACGATTGCGCCGTTGACTGCGGGGAAGCCGGTGAGGTTCTGCCCGCGGCTGGCGACGACGTAGCCGTTCTTGTCCACGCTGAAGCCGCCATTGCGGGTGTAGGTGACCGCGCCGTGTTCGCTCATGCGGAAGAAACCCTGGCCATTGATGGCGAAGTCCAGCGGGTTATTGCTGAGCGAGATATTCCCCTGGGTGAATTGTTGATTCACCCCGGTGATCTGCGTGCCGATACCGACCTGCGTGCCGCCTCCGCCGCCGAGCGAAGCGGCAAACACGTCGCCGAATATCGCCGCCCCCTCCTTGAAGCCGGAGGTATTCGAGTTGGCGACGTTGTTCCCGATTACATCGAGGTTCTTCGCTGCGGCGTTGAGGCCGCTTAATCCCTGCTGAAAACTCATCTGGTTTCTCCTTGCGTGTATCCGTTATCGCATCGGGATATGCACCCCGCGCGCGGGCTCGGTTCAGAAATCGTTTGCATATATCAGAAACAGCTTCCTACATGACCTGCTTGACATCGGCCAGCGCGACCGATCCCATGCCGTTCACCTTCAGCGCAGTCCCGTTCGTGCCTTGCGTAACACCGCTGACCAGACCGAGCGCGAGCGCAGTAGCGCCGATCGGCTTGCCGCCCTGCACCGCCGCGACTGCGAAGCTGTAGCTGCCGGGCGCGGCGTTCGCACCACTGTCGGTTACCCCGTCCCACTGGAAGCCGAGCACTCCCGCCGCCTGTGCGCCTAGATCGACTTTGTGCACCACCTGCCCGGAGCCGTCACGGATAGTCACGACTACCGAGTCCGCCGCCTGCGCCAGCTCGACGCCGAACGGGGCCGCGCCGTTTGCCAGCTGGAGCGTGCTTCCGGCAGCGAACACGCTGTGGCCGATCATGGACGTGGCCTGAAGCGACTGACCGGCGCTGAAGCTCGCGGCCATGCTCTGCAAGGTCGCGTTGAGCTTCTCGATGCCGTTGACTGTGCTGATTTGCGCCATCTGCGAAGTAATCTGCGCGTTGTCCATGGGATTGAGCGGATCCTGGTTCTTTAGTTGCGTCACCAGCAGCGTGAGAAACCGGTCCTGCGCGTCATTGGCAGCGGAAGCCCCGGATGCGGCCGCGGGCGCCAGCGCCGCGAGTGCCGCGGCTGAGTCGGTGGTACTGCCTACCGTGGTCATCGTTCAGTCCTTTGTGTTGACTGCGTTGTCCGGTCGCGCGCCGCGCGGGCCGCTGTCATTGCCCGAGGGTGAGCGTCTTCAGCATCAGCGACTTTGCCGTGTTCATCATCTCGACGTTGTTCTGGTAGGAGCGCGCGGCGGCGATCATGTTGACCATTTCATCGACCACGCTGACATTGGGCATGGTGACGTAGCCTTGGGCGTCGGCGAGCGGATGCTTGGGGTCGTACACCTGTTTCCCCGGCGATGGGTCTTCGGTCACGCCGACGACCTTGACTCCGCTGCCGGTGGCCCCGCCGAACGCCAATTCGCTGAATACCACTTGCTTGGCGCGATACGCCTGGCCGTTCGCACTGGTAACACTGTCGGCGTTGGCCAGATTGCTGGCGACGACGTTGAGCCGCTGCGACTGCGCGGTCATGGCGGAGCCTGCGATCTCGAATATGTTGAGTAAGGACATGAGGATCACCCCTGCAGCGCAGCCAGCATCAGTTTGATTTGGCTATTGAGGAAAGTAAGGTTTGCGTCGTAATGCACGGCGTTCTCGGCAAAGCGGTTGCGCTCCACGTCCATGTCCACCGTATTGCCGTCGATGCTGGGCTGCTGCACGCTGCGGTAGAGCACGGCTGCTGGATCTTCTTGCGTGACGCCTGGCAGGTGCCTGCCGTCGCTCGCGCGCAGCGGTATTGCGGACGGCGTCTGGCCGCTCGTGGCGCCGCGTAGCGCGGCGGCAAAATCAATGTCGCGCGCCTTGTAGCCCGGCGTATCGGCGTTGGCGATGTTCGACGCAAGCAGTTGCTGACGAAAGGCGCGCAGGTTGAGTGCGTTTTGATGAAACTGGAACAGCTTGTCGAGTGAATCAATCATGGCGAATATGCGTGTGTAGTTGAGGGGTCGGATCAGCAGCAAGCATGCCAGCCATGTTATGCGCAGCCGGTTCGGGTAGCGTCCGGATTAGCGGCGGAAAGCTCGTGCATTTCCGCGCTTGGAGCGGCGTGCGCCGGCAATTCTTGCCGCATGCGGCAGTAACCGCGTCCGCAGCTTGTTGTGTGCGGCGCAATCCAGCTCTCGGCACGCGAAGCTATTCGTTTCGAACTCCAAGTCTGCCTGTGAATGCCTGAAAATAAACGGACCCGGGTGCAAACAAGGCCGCGATAAGCCGGTGAAAACCACTGTTTATCGCGGCCTGCCTTTGGCGCAGCGCGGCTATAGTACCGGCATGCACGCGGCCCCAGGGGCTGCAATCACACCGGAGCGAACGACCATGATCATCCGCACTAGCCTTCTCGCCCTCCTGCTGCTCGGCATCACCGCCGTGTGCGACGCGTCGATCGAGCCGGCGCAACTCGTCCAGATCCAAAAGTCCGTGGAACAGCTGGTGCACCGACAAACCGCCGGCCTGCCCGGCAAAGTCAGCTTCACGCTGGGCGCCATCGATACGCGTCTGAATCTGCCTGCCTGCCCCGCCCCGGAAGCGTTCCTCCCCGCCGGAGTGCGCCTGTGGGGAAATGCCAGCGTGGGCGTGCGCTGCGGCGGCGGCAATCCATGGACTATCTATGTTCCGGTTTCCGTCAAAATCCTTACCGGCGTGGTGGTCGCCGCGCACGCGCTGGTGCAAGGACGGTCGCTTGAGCTCAGCGACATGGCGGTGCAGGAAGCCGACCTGGGGCAGCTGACGAATTCGGTGGTCACCGAGCCACAGCAGGCGCTCGGGCGCATCCTCACCCTGAGTATCGCTCCCGGTCAACCGCTGCGCCAGGACCTGCTGCGCGCGCCCCCCGTCGTTCAGCAGGGACAGTCGGTAACGCTGCGCGCGCAAGGGCCGGGATTCCAGGTAAGCGCGGAAGGCAAGGCCGTGACCAACGCGGCCGAGGGTCAGGTAGCACAGGTGCGCACCCCCTCCGGCCGCACCATCAACGGCATCGCCCATTTCGGCGGGATAGTCGATATTCAGTAAAAACATACGCTTAAAGCACGCCTCGGCCCGGCTCGAAATAATTTTCAAAATTTTTTCGATCCGGCCTAAAGTTCTCCGCCGAGTTGCCGTTACAGAGTCATACAGCAGTTGGCTAAGGAAACGACCATGAAAATCGACAGTTCCATCAAATCGGTCAGCAGCGGCCCAGTGAGCGGCGGCGGATCCCGCGCCGGCAAGGGAGCCGCCAGCACGCCGGGCTCCGGCGGTGGCGGCGCTCGCGTGCTGTTGAGTCCGCTTTCCGCGCAATTGCAGGCAACCGAAAGCAGCATGGCGGATACCCCCGTGGTTGACAGCGCACGCGTGGCCGAGATCCGGCAGGCGATCGCCGAGGGCCGCTTCAAGGTGAACCCGGACGCAGTTGCCGACCACCTGCTCCAGACAGCACACGAACTGCTGCGCTCAAGACTGATGTGATGCTGCGCGCCGCGTCTCCCGCTGCGGGCCCGGCTGCGAGCGCTGCAGTTTTCGCCGCCGGACTGCAGGACGAACAGACCGCACTCGCCGATTTCACCGTTTTGTTAAAAGCCGAGCAGGATGCCCTCGTACAGGGCGACACCGAGCGCCTGGCACAGCTCGCCGCCGACAAGGCCGCCAAGATCGAACTGCTTTCCCACCTGGGCGAGTTGCGCAGCCGCCATCTCGCCGCGCAGAACCTGAGCGGCAACGCCGAAGGAATGCTGAGTTGGCTACATCGCAATCCGGGCTTCGCCACGGCGGTTGGGAAAATTTGGCGGGAACTGCTGGCGCAGGCCGAGACGGCGCGGCAGATCAACCAGAGCAACGGCCTGCTGATCGAGAGCAGGCTGCAACAAAACCGACTTAAGTTGGCGGTGCTGCAAACCGCGGCTGGCACCGACGGCGTCTATCGTTCAGACGGACAACTGCGCCCGCTGCGCGGCGGCAGGAGTCTCAGCCAGGTTTAGAGAAGGTGTGACCGCGGAAAGGCCTGCGCGTCAACGCACAGGACGGCTATCGCGCCGGCGCGGGACCATCGAGCGGTATGTCGACCACCTTGCCCGGGGTTTCCGCCAATATCATTACCGTCACCCGGCGATTGCGCGCCCTGCCCTCGGGCGTGTCGTTGGGCATCACCGGGCGGTTGGGACCGTAACCGATCGCGCTCAGGCGCTCGGCGGCCACGCCGTTATCGAGGAACAAGCGCACCACGCTGCTCGCGCGCGCCGAAGATAATTCCCAGTTGGAGGGAAACTGGCTGGTGCTGATCGGCGTATCGTCGCTGTAGCCTTCGACCTCGATTCCCTGGTCGCTGGGCGCGAGAACCCGGGCGACTCGTTGCAACGCGCGGCCGGAGTCCGCGCGCAGCTGCGCCTGGCCCGAAGCGAACAGGACACTCGCATTGATCTCCACCGCGATGCCCCGGTTGCTCTGCGTCACCTTGACCTGACCATCACGCACCAGAGAGTCCAGCACCTTGAGTATGTTCTGGGCGATGCCGCGCATCTGCTCGCGCTGTCTGTCCTGCATGCCGGACGGCTTGGCGATCCTGCGCGGCGGCAGGACTGGCGGCAGCGCTTGCGCCGCCGGCGGGACCCGCTCGATCAGCTTGCTGCCGAAAGCGCTGACCAACGAGTCGCTCAGCACGCGGTACTTGCCCTCGCTGACCGAGGACAGCGCATACATCACGACGAAGAACGCAAACAGCAGGGTGATGAAATCGGCGTAGGACACGAGCCAGCGCTCGTGGTTGTCCGACTGCCTCTGGTCGAGGTATTTTCTTCTGCGGCGCATGTTGCGGGCGATCCTGTTCGCGCGGGGAGCCGGCTCAGAGACCGCCGGTGCGCGGCACCTGGTCGGTGACATAGCCGAGCAGGCGGTTTTCGATCATGCGCGGGTTCTCGCCGCTGGCGATCGAGACCAGTCCGTCGACCAGTATCTCCCGCGCGAGCACCTGCCGCGCTATCAGCGTCTTCAGTTTGTTCGCCACCGGCAGGAACACCAGGTTGGCCAAACCCACGCCGTAGATGGTCGCGACGAAGGCGACCGCTATGCCTCCGCCCAGCCGCGCCGGATCGGACAGGTTCTCCATGACGTGAATCAGGCCAAGCACGGCCCCGAGAATGCCGATGGTCGGCGAATATCCCCCCGCCGCCTCCCAGATCCGCGCCGCCTGCCGGTGATATTCCTCGAAGCTGATGATTTCGACCTCCATCGCTTCGCGCAGCTTCTCCGGCTCGGCGCCGTCGACCAGCAACTGCAGTCCTTTGCGCGCGAAGGGGTCGACGCTCATCTCCGCCTGCTGTTCGAGGGAGAGACGCCCTTCCTTGCGCGCCGACAGGCTCCAGCGCAGGATGTCGGCGATCACGTTCCGGGGCGCGAAAACGGGCGGCAACACCACCCATTTGGCCATCCTCACGCCGCGCAGGAATACCTTGGCCGGACTTTGCACCATGACCGCGCCGGCCGTGCCGCCGAAAACGATCAAAAATGCGGCACTTTGCAGCAAGGAGCCTACATATCCTCCCTCGAGGAGCTGCCCTCCGATGATGCCGGCCAGGGCGACCGCAATGCCGATGAGGCTGCTGAAATCCACAACTCAGAGGTGCCGGATCTGGCTGCGCAAGCGCGCAATGGCCTGGCTGTGTAGCTGACAGATGCGCGATTCGCTCACGCCTAGCGTCTCGCCGATCTCGCGAAAGTTGAGTTCCTGTTCGTAATACAAGCCCATTACCGCCTTCTCCCGCTCCGGCAGGCCCGCAATCGCCTTGACCAGCCGCTCGCGCAGCTTGCGGTCGAGCAGCGCTTCGAGCGGATTCGCGCCGCCGTCCCCGCAATGGCGTTCGAGGAAGTCACCGCCGTCACCATGATTGAAATCCTCGATCGAGATCAGCTGGTAGCCGCGCGCCTCTTGCAGCATCGTCTGGTATTCGGTGAGAGGTATGCCGAGCTCGAGCGCCACCTCGTTCTCGCTCGGGGCACGGCCCAAGCGCTGTTCGAGCTTGGCGATCGCATTCTCGATGCGGCGCAGATCACGCCGGAAGCTGCGCGGCAGCCAGTCGGCCTGGCGCAGGCCGTCGAGTATCGCGCCGCGAATGCGCTGCGCCGCGTAAGTCTCGAACTGCGCCCCGTGCGATTCCTCGTAGCGGTTGACCGCATCGAGCAGGCCGAGCATGCCGGTCTGGATGACGTCGTCGAGCTCCACGCTTGCGGGCAACTTCGCCATCATGTGATGGGCGATGCGCTTGACCAGCGGCGCGTACAGCGTCAGATAGCGCTGCGTGTCGCGGGTGGCGTCAGCGGGTGCGGTAACAGCGGCGGTAGCGGTATACATAATATATTGGTCCTGGTGGCGGGTTTAGGCCGCAGCGATGCGCGGCCCGTTCGAGTGGATGAGTCGACGCATGAAATCATCGAAGCCGCAGCCGTCTTCCTCGGTCCGCGGCCAGTCGGCGACCGCCTGCGCCATACGGCGAAAGCTTGCCGCCGCCGCCGCGCCGGGGAATGCCGCTACCACGGGCAGGCGCAGCCGCGCCGCGTGCTGGAGCTTGTCGTCGCGGGGGAGGTGGCCGATGAAATGGAGCGACGCGCGCAAGTATCGCCGCGCCACCGCGGCCATATTGTCGAAAATCGTCCGCGCCTCGCTTTCGCTGGCGACGTTACCGACCAGCACATGGAATTCGCGGCGCGCGAGCTCGTTGCTCAGCCGCTTAATCGATGCATAGGCCGCGGTGATTGCGGCGGCGCTGCTCCCGGCTATGACGATCACCTCCTGCACCGCGGTGCCGGGCCAGGCGAGAGCATCCGCGCCGCGCGGGGCGGCGTCGACCAGCAGTGTATCCACCGGAAAACCCGGCCGGCCGCATCGATCCAGCAGTCGCTGCTGCTCCGGCGCCGGCAGGTGCGCCAGCGAGCGAGCGCCGCAGGCGAGCGGCAGTATGCGGATTCCGGCCGGGCCGCGTACGATCACCTCGTCGAGATTGCGCGACCGCCGGATCACGTCTTCGAAGTCGAACCGCGCCTTCAGCCCCAGCGCCGCAGCGACGCCCTGCGCGGCAGGATAAGCATCGAGGATCAGCACGTCGTTGCCAAGCTCGGCCAGCGCCCCGGCAAGATTGATGATGGCCGCGGTCGTGCCGCCGGCGCCGGCGCTGATCGACACGACGCGCAGCCCGTTGCGGTCGAGCAAGCGGCGCAATCCCTGGGCCTGATCAGATCGCATGCCAAGAACCCGTAGCAAAAGTCATTTTGCTACGGCCCGATTGAGGGGAGCACGAGGGGAGGTATCCCCACGTTTTGTTATGGACTCTAGCCAAGGCTGGCTCCCGCGAAGGCGTTTCCCGCTGGCGCGGTAGCCAGAACCAGCTGGCATTCCGCCGCATCCAGGTGGTGCACCGAAGGCGTGGTCACCGGGCGCAGCGCGCGCGCGAGCAGATATTCCTTGTCCGGCAAGTGCAGGTCTTCCGGGACGCGCTGCCCGTCGGTGACATAGTGCAGCGACAGCTGATGGCGAATGGCGACGTCGAGCGCGGTGGCGATGCCCACCGCCTCGTCGATCTTGGTGATAATGCAGCCATGCACTCCGCCGCCGCGATACACGCGCACTACGTCGTCCAGCGTCTCGCCGTTGCCGGTGGCGTTTAGCAGCAGCAGGCGCCGCACCTCGGTTCCGGACCCCGAGAGCAGCTCGAGTTGCTCCGCGACCATCTGGTCGCGCTGGCTCATGCCTACCGTGTCGATGAGGACCAAGTGCTTGCCGCGCAGATCCTCGAGCACGAACCGCAGGTCGGATGCATCCTTGACCGCGATCACGCGCACGCCCAGCAGTTTGCCGTAGATGCGCAGCTGCTCGTGGGCACCGATGCGGTAGCTGTCGGTAGTCAGCAATGCAAGCCGCTCGGCGCCGTAGCGCACGACGCAGCGCGCGGCGATCTTGGCCACCGTGGTGGTCTTGCCGACGCCGGTCGGGCCGACCAGTGCGTAGGCGCCGCCGCGTTCGACGATTTCGTCCGCGCCGCCGGCAATGCGCAGGTTATGACTGAGCACGGCTTTCACCCAGGCCAGCCGCTGTTCTGCCTCCAGTACCGGCGGCATCTTGGCAAGAAACTGCCGCGCCAGCGTTGCGCTGAAACCCGCGTGCAGCAGATCGCGCAGCACGCGCGTCTTGCCCGGCTCGCGCCGCTGCGCCGTGTCCCAGGCCTGGTAGACGAGCTGCTCTTCGAGCAATCCGCGCATCGACTTTATTTCGCTCGCGAGGCTGTGCGAACCCGAATCCTCTGCCGCCGTCGCGGCAGGCGCGGCCGGCTGCGCGCTGTGCGCCGGCCCGGCGGCCTTGCCCTGGCGTTCGCGCGGCACCGCCTGCGCCATCGCAGCCTGCGGCGGCAGATCGCCCGGAGCCACGGCGAGGAATTCCACGCCGCTGTCGACCGCCCGGCTCGACAGGATCAACGCATCCGGACCCAGGCCCTGCCGTACGAGCTGCAAGGCCTGGCGCGAGGTGGCGGCGAAAAATTTCTTGACGTTCATCCTTTACCCCCAAGCAAGGCGGTGACCTTTATGTTGCTGGTGTCCGGAACTTCGCTGTGAGCGATAACCTTGATCTGCGACACGGCGCGGCGCAGGAAGCGGGCGAGCAGCACGCGCAATTCGGCCGGCACCAACAGCACCGGCGGCAGACCGAGCCGCTCCTGCTGTTGCGCGGCCGCACCTGCTTCGCGCAGCAGCGTATCGACCAACCCGGGCTCGATACCTGCGGCATCGCCGGTTTTCGCCTGCACCGCCTGCAGGAGAACGCGTTCCAGGCCCGGCTCCAGCGCCATCACCTGCAATTCGTTGCTGGCGGGATAGAGTTGCTGCACGATGGCGCGGCCCAGCGCCACGCGCACCAGCGCGGTCAGATCGCCCGCATCCTGCACTTTCGCTCCGTGCTCGGCGAGCACTTCGATGATGGTGCGCATGTCGCGGATATGCACGCCCTCTTCGAGCAGGCGCTGCAGCACCTTTTGCACGGTTCCCAGCGGCAGCAGCTTGGGCACCAGGTCTTCGACCAGCTTGGGCGATTCGCGTCCGACGTGATCGAGCAGTTGCTGCGCTTCCTGCCGGCCCAGCAGTTCGGAGGCATGTGTCTGCATCACGTGGTTCAGATGGGTGGCGATCACGGTGCCGGCGTCGACCACGGTGTAGCCGAAGGTCTGCGCCTGCTCGCGCGTGCCGGCCTCGACCCATACCGCGGGCAAGCCGAAAGCCGGATCGCGCGTCGTCGCGCCGGGCAGAGTCGTATTTACATGTCCCGGATTGATAGCGAGGTACATGCCGGTGTAGGCCTCGCCGCGTCCGATCTCGACGCCTTTCAGCGTGATCACGTAGGCATTGGGGCGCAGCTCCAGGTTGTCGCGGATATGCACCGCTGGCGCGAGGAATCCCACGTCCGACGCAAATTTCTTGCGCAGCCCCTTGATCCGTTTGAGCAGTTCGCCGTCCTGCGCATTGTCGACCAGCGGTATCAGCCGATATCCCACCTCCAGACCGAGCGTATCCACGGGCACGACGTCGTTCCAGGACGCCTCGACTGAGGGGCTCGGTACCGGCTGTTCCTGCGGCAGGATCTCCGCTGCAGCCGGGCGCTTCGCGATCGTATAGCCGCCGAAGGCCAGCAGCGCGGCCAGCAGCAGGAAGGCAAAATTGGGCATGCCCGGAATCATCCCCATGATGCCGAGGATCGCGGCGGTGATCATCAATACCTGAGACTTGTTGAACAGCTGCCCGACCAGCTGCTCGCCGATGTTCTGGTCGCTGCCGACGCGGCTGACGACAATGCCTGCGGCCGTGGAGATCACCAGCGCCGGGATCTGCGCCACCAGGCCGTCGCCGATGGTGAGCAGGGTGTAGTACTTCGCCGCCGTGGCGATATCCAGGTCGTGCTGCAACATGCCGACCACCAAGCCGCCGACGATATTGACGAACAGGATGATGATTCCGGCGACCGCATCGCCACGCACGAACTTGCTCGCACCGTCCATGGCGCCGTAGAACTCGGCCTCCTGGGAAACCTCCCGGCGGCGGCGGCGCGCATCGTCCTCGCCGATCAAGCCGGCGTTGAGATCGGCGTCGATCGCCATCTGCTTGCCCGGCATCGCGTCCAAGGTGAAGCGTGCACTGACCTCGGCAATGCGTCCGGCACCCTTGGTGATAACCACGAAGTTGATCACCACCAGAATGAAGAACACGACCAGGCCGACGGCGTAGTTGCCGCCGACCAGGAACTGCCCGAACGCTTCGATCACCTTGCCGGCGGCATCCGGTCCGCTGTGGCCGTGCAGCAGCACTACGCGTGTCGATGCGACATTGAGCGACAGCCGCAGCAGCGTTGTCATCAGCAGGACGCTGGGAAACACGGCGAAATCCAGCGGTTTCAGCGTGTACAGGCTCACCAGCAGCACGATGATCGCGAGCGCGATGTTGAACGTAAACAGCAGATCGAGCAGAAACGGCGGCACCGGCAGGATCATCATCGTCAGGATCATGATGATCAGAACCGGTACTGCGGCCGCGCGCAGGCTGACACCGCTCAGCAGCAGCCGCAGATTGAAGGTGTCGTTCATGCCGCGGGCGCTTCGGGATCAAGTCCGGCAGCCAGCGGTGCGAGCTCCGGCTGCTGCGGTTTCGGGCCGCCGTCTTCGCGATGGCGGCGTAGTTGATATACATATGCCAACACCTCGGCCACGGCGGCGTACAGCGCCGCCGGGATTTCGTCGCCCAGTTCGGCGTGGCGGTACAGCGCGCGCGCGAGCGGCGGCGCTTCGAGTATCGGCACGTGGTGCTCCTCGGCGAGCGCCCGGATATGGGCGGCCAGCAGGTGCGCGCCTTTGGCCACCACCCGCGGCGCACGCATCGCGCCGTCCTGGTAACGCAGCGCCACCGCATAATGGGTCGGGTTGGTGACCACCACGTCGGCCTTCGGAATTTCGGCCATCATGCGCCGGCGCGCCATCTCGCGCTGCTGGCTGCGGATGTGCGCCTTGACCTGCGGATCGCCCTCTGTCTCCTTGTTTTCCTGGCGTACTTCCTCGCGCGTCATGCGCAGCTTCTTCTCGTTATCCCAGATCTGAACCGGAATATCGACCGCAACGATCAGTGCCATGCTGGCGGCCATGACGAGAAAGCTGCTCCCGAGCAGTTGCACCACGTGCGCCATGGCGGCGCCGAGCGGCTCGGCGGCGATCGAGAGCATCGCACCGCTGTTGTGCCACAGGACCCAGGCGGCGACGCCGCCGACGATCACCGCCTTGACGATCGCCTTGAGCATTTCGATCACTCCATGCCAGGACAGGATGCGCGTTAAGCCTTTCAGGGGATCGATGCGCCCCCAATCCGGCAGCAGCGGCGTGAAGCTGAACAGCCAGCCGTTCAGCAGCAGCGCCGACGCAATCCCCGCCAGCAGCAGCAGCGCGAGCAGCGGCGCGAAAGCCAGGAGCACATCTACGCTGGAGTCCTTCAGGCGCAGCAGCATCAAATCGGTGTCGAACGCGAGCGTCCGATCGAGCTGCATGCCGTGGCGCATCAAGTTCGACAGCGCGTCGGCGAGAGCGGGGCCCATGAACCGAAGCCCGCCTCCGGCGGCGAGCAGCAGCGCCAGCGTGGACAGTTCGCGCGAACGGGCTACCTGCCCCTCCTCCCGCGCCTGTTCGCGCCGCCGTACGGAAGCTGGTTCTGTGCGCTCTAAACCGGTGTCTTCTGCCATCTCCCGTCCTTGGCTGATTGAACGGGATTATCAGCTGGCGAGGCGAGCCTTGATCAGTTGAACAGTGGCGCTTTTGCCGCGCAATTCCCCGGCTTCAATGGCGCGTACCTAGCTGGCGTCGATTCCGGCGAGGATGACGAGCACTATCGACCTCATCTCAACCGCGACCGGATTCATATTGGAACGGGTTCTAAATCGCATTGTCATCGTTAGAGACGCCCTATATAAGCTGGTGGCGTTCTTCATCTGTCGCTTCGCGAAGGCGCGCACGCTTCGCGAAGGCTGGCGGAGCTTCAACCGTTGCGGCCCGCGCTTTCGCCGCCAGCACTTTGTCCTGCCTTGCAGCCCTGCTCCTGCCGTCCTGATTCGCCTGAGGCATATTAATGCATTTTCCTTTGCCGAAATCCTGATCTCGGGGATTCGCCGTACCCACACCGTAATTACCGCCGCGGATCGGCCAATGGGGATTGACAAGGTCGAAGCGCGGCGTCGGGCCCAAAGCATCCCGCTGCGCCGCCTTGTAGGCCTCGATCGTACCGATGTCGCGCCAGTAGCCGTGTTCTTCATGCGGACGAACACCCGGAATTTTGTTGCCCGAAAAGTCGTAGGCGAATACGCGGTGGCTGCGTGTCAGACGCGGCAAAATGTGGCGGCCGAAGTCCGTATCGCCCCGCTGGTTGGCCGCCTCGAGTAACTCCACCAGAGCACGGGCGTTGAACAGGTAATTGCCCATCGAAGCGTAGGCGCGACTCGGATCGGTCGGCATTGGCCGCGGCCGCTCGGGCTTTTCCCGGAAATCGTATAGCTCATCCGCGGGACCTGTCGCCACGATCCCGAAGGCGGATGCTCGTTCGATCGGCACTGGAACAGCCGCTACACTCACTTCGGCGTCACGCTCCTGATGAAAACTCACCATCTGCCGAACGTCCATGCGGTAAACATGATCCGCCGCGAACACGGCCACCAGGTCGGCTTGATGGCGATCGATGATATCGAGATTCCGATAGACGGCGTCGGCCGTGCCCCTGAACATTCCGGGCTCCGCATCCGTTTGCGGCAGGACGACAGCGATCCGGGCATCCGGCCCCCTGCTCCAGGGCGCCCACGCGGTGCGTATGTGCTCGATCAGGGATTGCGGTTTGTACTGCGCAAGCACATGAATCGAAGTGATCCGCGAGTTGACAAGATTGCTGAGCACGAAATCGATGATGCGGTAACCTGCCGCGAAGGGCAGCGCCGGCTTGGCGTGCTCAACGGTGAGCGGATGCAGTCTGGTTCCATTGCCCCCCGCCAAAATAAATGCGACGACGTTCATCTCGGTAGCGCTCCCTTCCCAATTCAATCGTCCGGCTATGGTGGATGCCCCTAAGGACAAATCGAGACCTCAAGAAAATGTCATTCTGATCCCCCTCGACTACGCTCCGGACAGGCTCCGGCCGAAGAATCTGCTTTTTGCTCCCTATGAAAAGCCTAGCCAAAAATATTTGAAATTTGCGTTCAAAAAGAATTTGTTGTAGTGGTTTTGTTCAACATTTGGCGCGCAAGAATCTATTCTTCTGGTTGCACCATCTATTCTTCTGGTTGCACCCTCAGAACGACATCTCATTTTGAAATGGACTCTAAGACGCCGTATACATAGCCCGCGCAAGGGTGAACCTAGAACCCCAGACTCGCCAGCAGGTCGTCCACCTGGTTTTGATCGGTCACCACGTCGCTGCGGCTGACGGCGTTCACCACCGGACCGTTGAGCAGGTCGCTGTCGATTTCGCTGCGCACGTCGGCGGGCACGAGATCAACCAGCAGATGCACCAACTGCTGTTCCAAGTTCTGCGCCAGCATCGTGATCTTCTTGATCACCTGTCCGGTCAGGTCCTGGAAGTCCTGCGCCATCATGATTTCGAGCAACTGCGCGTTGGTGGCGCGCGTCTGCGTCGGCACGTCGGCAAGATAGGCGCGGGTGCTCTCCACCAGCGTCTTGAATTCCTTCACGCTCATCTGCTTGTCGAACAACTTCTGCCACTGTGCGGACAAGCGCTCGGCTTCTTCTCCCAGCCGGTCCTGGATCGGCTGCGCGGCTTCGATCGCGTTCAGTGCGCGCACCGCCGCCTGCTCGGTCATCTTGACGACATAGTCCAGCCGGTCGCGCGCGTCGGGTATCGAAGCGGCGGTCTTTTCCAGCAGCCGGTCGTAGCCCAGCTCGCGCAGGGCGTCATGCAGCGTGCGCGTCAAACGGCCGATGCGGCTCATGACGTTGCCCGGGGGATTGTTCCCCGCTCCCACATCCGCTTTCGGCGCGGCAGCGCGCGCGTGCGCTGCGTTGTCCTTGACAATGCTGTCGAACAGCGCCTGCAGGTCCTCGGAATCCGCTTCCGCCACGATCGCGCTCATGCCTTGACTCCTTCTTCCATGGTCTTGAATATCTTGTTGAGCTTTTCATCCAGGGTCACGGACGTGAACGGCTTGACCACGTAACCGCTGGCACCGGCCTGGGCGGCGGCAATGATGTTCTCCTTCTGCGCTTCCGCGGTGACCATGAGGACGGGCAAGCCCTTCAGCGCCGCGTCCGCGCGGATGTTCTTGATCAGATCCAGGCCGGTCATGTTGGGCATGTTCCAGTCGGAGATGACGAACTGGTAGCTGCCGCCGCGAAGCTTGCCGAGCGCATCCACCCCGTCTTCGGCCTCATCCACATTGTGGAAGCCGAGTTCCTTGAGCAGGTTGCGCACGATCCTGCGCATGGTCGAGAAATCGTCCACCACCAGGAACTTCATATTCGGATCCGCCATGTATCGCTCCAGTTCAACCGTCAAATCTCGCACCGCGTGGATTTCGAGCCATGCGCTAACTATCGTCAGATTTCCCGCAATCTTGAACACCGGGTGAAGGACTTGCGAGGTCTGCGGGGATCGGCACGGTTTCCAGGTGAAACCAGTCCCGCGCGATCTCCGCCTGCAGCGCGCTGCGCCGAATCCGCGCCAGAATTTCAGGCGGCGGCAGCTTGAGGAATTGCCCGATGGCGGCGTAATCGTCGGGCAGCACCGGATTGTCCCAGCCGAGGGCCGAATGCCGGGCGAGATTGGCCGCCAGCGCCACGTTCACCACGCGCGGATGCGTTGCGTGCATATCGGCCATGAGAGACTGCAGCAGCGCCGCCAGCCTCCATTCCGCGATCAGCGCACTCTGCAGACCGGCAAGCTTGAACCCGAGCACTTTCGCTTGCGCCGCGCTGCTGCGCAGGTCCGGGTCCGCCCGCAGCATGGCCGCAATCTGTAACGATATCTCCGGGGCGAAGCACCACAGCAGCATTTCGGCAAGGTCGTGCAGCAAGGCCGCAATCGCGACTTCGTCCGCCCTCACATCATGGCGAAGAATGGCCCAGTCATGCGCGTACAACGCCGCATGATGCGCGCGGTAGGCGACGCGCATGAACCCTTCGAGCGCCAGTGGCTTGCCCGCCAGCGTCGACTCCACCGCGGGCAAATCGCCGAAGTGCGCGAAAAACGGCGTTATGCCCAGCATCATCAGGGCGTGCTCGACGGTGGTGATATCGGTGATCTGGGCGGCTCGGCGATGCTCCTGCAGGTAGCGCAGCACCCGCAGGGTAAACATCGGATCGTGCAGCAGCACCCGCGCGATGTCGCGCGCGATGACCCGCTCCTCGTGCTCGCGCAAGCGCACCAGTTCCTCGACGGTGCGGCGCAGCACCGGGATCTCGACCACATCCAGGGCGCGCACCCAGGCCGATTCATCGCGCGGCGGTTCGGCAAATATCATCTCATTCGCTTCACATGCGCCAGAGCAGCAATCTCGAGCCGCCCTGCGCGCCGATCGCAACGGTCAACTCGGGCGGCACGCCGGGCACGGTGAAGCCGTTGCTGATCAGAAGGCTGCCGGAGCGCATTTCGCGGCGCGCTTTGCGCCACAGCCCGCCCATCGCCGCAGGCGACAGGTAGGCGTAGACGACGTCATACCGGCTCAAGTCGAGTTTATGGAAATCTCCCCAGCTGATGCGGCAGGACCGGCGCCCGAGCGCCGCGCGCAGCCAACTCAGCAGGAATGGCACCGGCGCCGATTCGATGCCGTAGTAGCGGCCCGCGGGACGCGTGCGCGCAAGCCAGGCAAGCACCCCGCCGAGCCCGCAGCCCAGGTCGAGGAAGGTGAAACTGCGCTCCTGCGGCAACAGGCCGGCGACTGCTTGCGCCGCGGCGCGGCTTGACAGAAACAGCGGCACCCGTGTTCGCGACACACCCCAGTATAGCGAGGCCATCAGGCAAAACGCGCCAAGTGCGTACGCGGGCGGCAAGCCGAATGCCAGCGTCCACACCAATCCCGGAACGAACAGCAGATGGATCGGCAGCCACCAGGCTTCCATCCCCAGGACGCGCCCGAAGCTCGCCGCGACGATCCCCTGCAGCATTGCCCAGGCCATGGCATTGCCGCTCCCCGCCGCCGCATCCGAACCCGGTGCGGTCAGCGCAAGCAGCGTCAGCACCACCAGCGACGCCCCGACCTGCGCAGCGGCCGCATGCAGCAACGGCACGCGCGCCCGATAGGCGCCCGCGGACCGGGCCACGGCGTCGACGGCGCGCTCAGGGCTTGGCAGCGGCATTCTCATTCGCAACGTCGGGCTCTGCATTGGGTTTCGCCTCGCCTTCCAGCGTGCCCCCGCCCTTGCTCACCGCCTCCTCGGTTTTCTTGTTCATGACGATGATGCTGATGCGGCGGTTGATCGGATTCAGGGGATTGTCGGCGTCGAACAGAACCGCTGAGGACAGCCCCTCCACGCGCAGCACGCGGTTTTCCTTCATGCCGCCAGTGACCAGTTCGCGCCGTGCCGCGTTCGCCCGATCGGCCGACAATTCCCAGTTGCTGTAGCCTTTGTCCCCGCCGGAATAGGCTTGCGCGTCGGTGTGCCCGGAAATGCTGATGCGGTTAGGCACGTCGTTCAGCCCCTTGCCGATCTCGCGCAGGATATCGCGGGTATAGGGCTGCAGCTGCGCGCTGCCGCTGGCGAACATCGGCCGGTTGTATTCATCCACGATCTGAATGCGCAGACCCTCGGTGGTGAGATCGAGCAGCATCTGCTTGCGGAACGGCTTCAACGCCGGATTGCTCTCGATCGCGCTCTCGATGCGGTCCTGCAAATCCCGCAACTTGAGCTTCTCTTTGCGGGCAAGCTCGGCTTCTGCCGCCTTGAGGTCGACGTCGTGCTTGCCATGATGGATATCGCCCTTGGTAACCTGACCTTCGGCGCGGGTGAAATCCTGGCCGCCGCCCTTGATCATGCTGGATCTGTCGCCGCTGCCGCTGCCGCCCATCAGAGCCACTTTGAGCGGAGTCTGGAAATATTCGGATATGCCCTTCAAGTCTCCGGCGCTGGCCGTGCCGAGCAGCCACATGAGCAGGAAAAATGCCATCATCGCTGTGACAAAATCGGCATAAGCGATCTTCCACGCGCCGCCATGGTGGCCGCCAGCGTGTTTCTTCACGCGCTTTACGACTATCGGCCGTTGTGAATCTTCGCTCATGGTGTTTGCGCCGGCGGCGGGCGCGCCTTGCGCTGCTTCACCGTTTCCTCGAGTTCTGTAAAGGTGGGGCGCTCGGTCGAATACAGGACCTTGCGCCCGAACTCCACCGCCACCTGCGGCGCATAGCCGTTGAGGCTGGCGAGCAGCGTGACCTTTATGCATTGCAGCATCTTGGTCGATTCGGCGAGCTTGTGTTCGAGCAGCAGCGACAGCGGCCCGACGAAACCGTACGAAAGCAGAATGCCGAGGAAAGTGCCGACCAGCGCAGCGGCAATCAGTTTGCCCAGTTCGGCCGGCGGTATTCCGACCGACTCCATGGTGTGCACCACGCCCATGACGGCGGCGACGATGCCGAACGCCGGCATAGCGTCGGCCATTTTTGCGAGCGCGTTGACCGGAATCGTCCCCTCTTCGTGATGGGTTTCTATCTCGTTGTCCATCAGGTTCTCGATCTCGAACGCATTGAGGTTGCCGCCGACCATCAGGCGCAGGTAATCGGTCAGGAATTCCACCACGTGGTGATCGGAGACGACTGTGGGGTACTTGGTGAACACCGGGCTCTGCTCAGGCGCATCGACATCGGCCTCGACCGACATCAGCCCCTCCTTGCGCACCTTGGCGAGGATGTCGTAAAGCAGTGACAGTGTCTCCAGGTACAGTGTCTTGCTGAAGCGCGAGCCTCGCAGCAGGCTGGGCAGGGCTTTCAGCGTCGCCTTGATGACTTTGGAGGGATTGGCCACCAGGAACGATCCCAGGGCGGAGCCGCCGATCATCAGCAGTTCCACCGGCTGGAGCAGCGATCCGAGGTGACCGCCGGCTATCGCAAAGCCACCGAATACAGCACCCAATATCGCGACGTAACCGACGATAACCAGCACAAAATTCTCCCTACGCCCGAACCGACCGCCAGAATGATCACCGAATTCCAGGCCGGGTCTTACCGGGCCGCGCAGAGAAGGTAACAGGCGCCGCCCCGCTCCTAAACCGGAAACAGCGCTGCAATCACCCCGCTATTGCCGCAACCGGGTGGACGAACCGGTCGAGCCGGCGGCAACGGCCCCCGAAGCAGAGCGGCGACCGCGCTGCCCCGGGCGCGCCTGCCGTTCAGACCGCAGCAGCAGCGGTGTGCGTCCCCACGCGCGAAGGCTTCTTCGACTTGCCGGCGCGCGACGGCGGACGGCACAGTCCGCAAACGTAATTGCGGTTGAGTTCCAGCTTGTGGGTGATGAAATTGCCGCCGCAGCGCGTGCACGGCACGGTCTCGAGCAGGCTGCCGAGAAAACGCACCAGCGTCCAGGCCCGCGTGAGCGTCAGGATCGGCTCGAGGCTGTTGGCGTGCACGTGCTCGAGATACAGGCGATAACCCTTGATCAGCGCGTGCACGCCGCGCAGTTCGGTATGCGCGACCAGGTAATGGTAGATGTCGACGAACAACGAGGAATGAACGTTGGGTTGCCAGCCGAGGAACCAGTCGGCCGAAAACGGCAGCATTCCTTTCGACGGGGATTCACCCTTGACCTCCTTGTACAGCTTGAGCAGACGCTCGCGGCTGAGTCCGGTCTCGGTTTCCAGCACCTGCAGCCGGGCGCCAAGGTGGATGAGCTCGATCGCGAGCCGTATCTCGTTGCCTTCGGATACCACGCTTTTGTTGCGCATCGCTCCCCCGACCCGGACTCAGGCCAGCTCTTCGACGGGTTGTCCCGCAAGCAGGATGGCCGCGTGCGACTGCGGCATGGCGCCGTCCTTGCCGTGGCTCGTGAGCAAGCCCAGTATCAGCCGGTCATCGAAGCGCATGCGGCATAGAAGCACATTTGCGCCCGCCATTTTCAGCACCTGGCCCGCGGTCAGATCGGCCAGGATGTCGGCCAGCTGCTGACTGATTCCCAGGCGATATATTGCCGCGGACTTGTCCTCGCGAATCATGTGCTGCGCCAGCATCAGGTAGGTAAGATTCAGTTCCTTGATTTCACCCAGCATGTCGGATTTGTTCATTTATGTTCTCCCTGTTTGCGGTTAACGCGCCCTCTCTCCAGGCACGATCGCATTTTGGACGCGGCGCCGGACCGGACAAATAGGAGTCTGTCTGTGTTTACGCGTCTCCTCGCGCGAATTCTCGTGTAAGAATTTGTCCTACATGATGGTTCATTTGATGATCGCGCGCGCCGATTCCCGGCCGCTGCAGCGCCTGCCCGCCCGGGCGTGCGCCGAGCATTTCGGTGATGTCCGCGACGCTGCGCGGCGGGCTGAACAGGAAACCCTGTACCCGGTCGCAATGCTGCTGGCGGAAGAATTCCAGCTGTTCGACAGTTTCGACCCCTTCCGCTACCGTGACCAGACCCAACCCGCGCGCAAGCGCGCCTATGGCCTGCACGATTGCCGCGCTTTCCACGTCCTTGATGACGTCGCAGGAAAACGACTTGTCGATCTTCAGAATATCGATGGGGAAGCGCCGCAGATAGCTCAGTGACGAGTAACCGGTGCCGAAATCGTCGACGGATATCTTGACGCGCATGCTCTTCAGCGCCTGCAGCGTCGCGATGGTCGTATCGGCATGCCGCATCAGCACCGACTCGGTGATTTCGAGCTCCAGGCATTGTGGGTCGATGCCGGTATGCGCAAGCACCTGTTCGACCACCTGCACCAGGCCGGGCTGCCAGAACTGCACTGCGGAAATATTCACTGCGATCGTCAGTCCGGTATGCCCGGCGTCATGCCAGGCTTTGGCCTGGCGGCAGGCATTGAGCAGCACCCAGTTGCCGATCTCCGTGATCAGTCCCGACTCGTTGGCAAGCGGAATGAATTCATCCGGCTGCAGCAGCCCCATCTCCGGGTGGCGCCAGCGCACCAGCGCTTCCACGCCGGTCAGCGCCCCGGTGACCGCGTTCAGATTCGGTTGGTACTCGATCAGCAATTCCTCCCGCGCCACGGCCTTGCGCAGCGCGCTCTCAAGCACCAATTGCGCGCTTGCCACAGCGCCCATTTCACGCGCGTAGAACTGGCAATTGTTGCCGCCCATGCTCTTCGCGCGGAACATCGCGGTCTCGGCGTTTATCAGCAGTTCGGGTATGTCATCGCCATCCCGCGGCGACGCGACAATGCCGATGCTTACGGATATGTAGAACTCCAGCACGCCCTCGACGAAAGGGCTGGAAAATGCCTGCCGGATGCGCTCGGCGCCATCGCGCGCCTGCTCGTCGCCAGAGGTATTGCCGAGAAATACCGCAAACTCGTCGCTGCCCAGCCTGGCCACCATCCCTTCCTCGGGCACGCACTCCTGCAGCCGTTGCCCGATCCGGCGGATCAGCGCGTCCCCGACCTTGTGGCCGAAGCAGTTATTGATGCGCAGGAACCGGTCGACGTCCAGAACGTAGATCGCGGCCGACTGTGCGTCGGCCTGCCCCGTCTTGCGGCCGACATAATCGCAGAACAAATTGCGGTTCGGCAACCCGGTCAGGCTCTCGTAGAAAGCGAGCTTGTGCACGCGGGCGTCGGCCTGCTCCTTCGCGCGCCGCATGGCGGCACCATGGATTTCGCGCTCCATCGCCGGCAGCAGGCGGGCAAAATTGCCCTTTACAATCGAATCCTGCGCCCCGCTGCACATCGCCGCGACTTCGACGTGCTCGCTGACATCGCCCGAATAGATGATGAACGGGATATCCTTGCCGCACTCTTTCAGCAGGTCGAGCGCCTCGAGCGAACTGAAGCGCGGCATCGAATGGTCGGAAATGACGATGTCCCATTCGGAATCGAGCAGAGCGGAGCGCATATCCTCGGCGCAGTCCACCCTGGTGTAGGTGATATCGGTGTTCGTTCGGGTCAGCTCGGAATACAAAAGACGCGCGTCGTCCTCTGAGTCCTCGACTATGAGAAGGCGGATGTGCTGGTTGGTCATGGCTGCACCCAAGGTACGCCGCCGTCGGACAGGCGCGACGTTTCGGCTCGAAGGCGCAGGCGGTACGCCCGCCGCGACTTTCGCGACAGCGACCCGGCCGCCACACCACCATGCGGCGCGGCGCCGCCGCAATCCAGAATGTGGCCAGCGCACCGCAGTCGAGCTGCTCTACCAAATTGATTCATAGATAGTTTGTCATCCGCAGTGCGCGCCGCGTCGCAAATCCGCTAATCGAAGCGTCACACTTACGCTTGATTATCGGCAGGCGCGCGCCTAACTTGAGCCTGGCAAGCGCGGCGATGGCCGCGCTACTTGCGGTTCATGTCGGCGATGCAGCCGGCAAGCGCCGCGCGCACGTCGCCGCCGCTCAGGATGCAGCTGCCCGAGCGGGTCCAGCCAGCCTGGCCACCGGGCGCAGCTTCCTGCGGCCGCGCTTCGCCTGCCGGCGCGGCAGGCGCTTGCAGTTGGCCGAGTTTTTTCTCGCTTTCTGCGAGCGACGCCGTGAGGCGCGCCTCCGTCGCAGTCCGTTCGGTCCGCTGCTGCGCGAGCGCTTTCTTCAATTCCTCCACCGATTTGGCATAGCCGGACAGCTTCGCTTCCTGGCGCTCGATTGCCATCGCCCGCCGCTCGAGCAATTGCGCCAGCAGGTCGTAGGCGAGTGCCATTCCGAGCATGCCGCCGGCCAGCGCCACGCCGAGGTAGATCAGCAAGGCGCGCAGGCGCCGCCGCGGTCTTGGCGCGATCTTCGCCGCGACGGCCGGGTCATGCCCCGGCGGCTGCGCCAGTGCGCGCTTTTCCGGCCGGCCGCGCTCGCGCGGCGCGTCCTGCACCTGCGCAGTTCCCGCGCACTTGCGCAAAGCCTGCAAAGACGCGATGCCCTTATCGAGCGCAGCCGCTGCCGCCGCAAGCAGCGCGCGTTTGCCGCGCGCGGACAGCGCATTCGTGCGCATGCGCAGCCATAGGCGCGCGCGAACCGGCCAGGCCTCGGTGGCGGCGGGATCTTCTGCCGCCACCTCGTCATCACGCGTCAGCGTGCGGCTTGCACCGGGAGCACGGGCTGTAGTCAAGAAACACCTCGGATCGTGGCCGCTGCGACCCACATGTATCGACCGCCAGTGTTGAAACTTGAGCGTCCGTTCCCGCCTGCGCGCCGCGCTCCGGATCGCAGGCTAATCTTTCGGCCGGCGCCGTCGTTAACCGAGCGAACGGACGTATCGCGGCGCGTATCGCCCGCAGGCCGGTGTCAGGAGGATGGCTGCCATGGATCAACGATCCGATCTCGCAACAGCCGGCGGCGCCGCACGGCTGATCGCGCGCACCAGGGCGCTGCTGAAGAACGTAAAAAGCCTCGCACTTCTGGATCTCTCCGACCGGGTGGCGCGGCTGTCGCTCGGCATGGCTCCCGAGGAGAATGGACAGCGCGTCATCACGGAAAGATTGCCCAAGCGCGATATCGCGAACCGCGTCGGAGCCACCCGCGATATTGCCAGCCGCGCGTTCAAGGATCGCGTCCTGAGCGGCTGCAAAATGTCGCCATGACCGGGTGCCAGCAAGCCTTCAATATGATCGAACTTGAGGCTGCGCGCTGCGCCAGGGAACTGGATATCCCGCCGTGCCCGGCGCTCCTCGCCAGGTTCGACGAGGAGTTTCACGCCGCACAGCCCGACCTGCACAGGCTCGCCGCATTGATCGGCACCGACATCGGCCTGTCGGCCACGCTGATCAAGACCGTCAACTCGCCGTTCTACGGTCTGGCCAAAAAGGCGACCAGCATCGAACAGGCGCTGTGGATACTCGGACTGCGCACCAGCGCGAACCTGGTCGGCGGGCTCCTGCTTCGTCGCGCTTTTCCGGCAAACATAAACGCCGCCATGACCGCATTCTGGGAGCGCTCGATGCAGATAGCGGGACTGGCCGCCGCGATCGCCGCGCGCCTCAAGAACATCGACAAAAGCGAGGCGCACACCTATGTCCTGTTTCGCGATTGCGGCATGCTGGTGATGCTGCGCAAATATCCGCACTACGCCGGCATCATGGAGCAAAGTGCGAAGATTCCCGGCGCGCAACTCACCCGCCTCGAGGACACCCAGTTCCGATTCAACCACGCGCGTGTCGCCTGCGCGCTCGCCCGAAGCTGGTTCCTGTCTGAACCGCTTTGCGCAGCGATTCTTCATCATCATGATTTTGCCCTGGCGGAAAAGAATGCGCTCGCGGCGCAGCTGCCAAACCCGAAGCTGCTTGCCTTCGGACTGCTGGCGGAGCAAATCGCCGCGCTGCACGCCAACCAAGGCCTGTGCCCGGACTGGATCGGTGCAGAGCGCTTCGTGCTGGCCACCCTCGGCATCGGCGCGGACGATATCGTCGAGCTGACCGAGGAGTTGCTCGGCGTCGCCGCCTAGTCGCCTAAACGCCACTCCAGAACCGTCGAATCGGCCATCGGCTCAAGTTCCCCGTACTTGTTGACGTAATGGCTGTACCGGGGGATTGCGAGCAGCCGTCTATGAGTGATGCAGTGGAAGCAGATGTAAGCAAGATCGACCGATTCGAGATCAGGCAAGTCCTGGGCGAAGGCGGACAGGGCATCGTATACCTCGCGCACGACCCGAAATTGAAGCGCCAGGTGGCGATCAAGACACTGACGGCGGCGACCGGTGACGAGATGCAGATCCTGCTGCATGAAGCGCGCGCCGTCAGCGCCTTGCAACACCCCTGTATCGTACCGGTGTTCGAAGCCGGCGATTATTACGGTACCCCCTACCTCGTTTTCGAATACGTCACCGGCGAGACGCTCGACGCACTGATCAAGCGCGGCGGCGCGCTGCCGACGGAACGCGCCCTGAAAATCGCGGCACAGGTACTGGACGGTCTGGCCCATGCCCACGAACACGGCGTGCTGCACCGGGACATCAAGCCCGCGAACATCATGTTGAACAGCGATGGCATGCCGCGCATCATGGATTTCGGCGCCGCCTCAAGGAATCACGTCAGCTGGCTCGAAGGGGTCCATGTCGGCGTCGACGAGGATCTGGTCGGCACCCCTGCCTACATGGCGCCCGAATACATCGAGAAAAAACAGTATTCCGCCGGAACCGATATATTCGCCGCGGGGCTGGTGTTTTGCGAAATGCTGACCGGCCAGCGCGTTTTCAGAGGCAATGGTGGCAGTGTCGATCAACTGTTGCTGAAGATCGTCAACGATCCCATTGTGCTGCCAAAGGGCCCCGGCCTGAACGAGAAGTTAGTCGCATGGCTGTTGACAGCCATGGCTAAGGATCCGCAGGCGCGCTACGAGTCGGTGGTGGAAATGAAGGAGGCCCTGCTGCGGGCCACCGATTCCGGATCGGGCAAGACTGCCGCAGCCGAAGGCCAGGGCACCGTGGAATTTCTGCTGCGCCGGATCAAGTTGAAAAAAGAGTTTCCGGCGATGTCGGAGTCCATATCCAACGTCAACAACATCATCTTTTCCGATAGCGGCAGCGTCACCACGCTGACGAATGCGGTGCTCAAGGATTTCGCGCTCACCAACAAGATCATCAAGCTCGCCAATTCCAGCTATTACAACCCGTCGGGCCGCGGCAACATCAGCACGATTTCCGGCGCAGTCTACCGACTCGGTTTCGACACCATCCGCAATATCGTGCTGGGCCTGCTGCTTTTCGACCATGTAAAAGACCGCAACCAGGCGCAGGATCTGATGGCCGAGTGCGTGCAGGCGATCCTCGGCGGGGCGATCGCCAAGGAGATCTGCATTTCCCAGGGCTACGCCAACGCCGAAGAAACATTTGTCTGCGCCATGATGCACAATCTCGGACGCCTGCTGTCGATCTACTATTTCCCCGAAGAGACCGAGGAAATCAGAAAACTCTTGGCGCTGGGCGGAGCCGACGAAGAACAAATCTCGAGGAAAGTGCTCGGCGCGAGCTACACCGAACTCGGCCAGGGCGTCGCGAAATCATGGGGATTTCCGCAGAAAATCATCGGCAGCATGGACAAGAATCCGCCGCACAATGCGCCGCGCGGGCGCCCCAATCCGGACGAGACCACGCGCCTGATTGCGTGCATGGCAACCGATCTGTCCGCCGCGGTGGTGACCGGCGATCCAGGGGAGCAAAAGAAACGCTCCGCCGAGGCGTTGGAAAAATACAAGGGCCGGCTGAAGCTGAATCCGAATGCGGCCGATGGCATGTTCCTGCGCTCTCTGGAAAAATTCAAAGAATACACCGTGGCGGTAGGGTGGAAACTCGACCAGGGCATCGCCGATAGGCTCGGCATGCTGCAGCTAGCGGAAGACGATGCCGGCGCCGATGTCACTCAACTCTTGCCGCCTGCACCCGCGCAAACCGAGGACATCGAGAACACCATGCGCATGGGCGTGCGCAGCGTGGCGGCCGCGCCGTCCGCGCCGCCACTGGAACTCGCGCGGCGGAACAAGGACGTGCTGTCCGGGGGAATACAGGACATCACCAATGCCATGGTCGAAGGCAGCAGCCTGAACGACATCCTGCGCATCATCATCGAGACGATCTATACCGGTATCTGCTTCGATCATGTGATCTTCGCCCTGCGCGAATCCAGGAGCGCGGCCATGACCGGGCGGTTCGGACTGGGCGATGGGATCGATACCCTGGTCGAGCAGTTTCATTTCACCCTCGATTTCGTGCCCGATGTGTTTCACGTCGCGCTGCAGAGGAACATCGACGTATTCATCAGCGATACCGGCGACCCCAAAATTGCGGCGCGCATCCCGCAGTGGTACCGCAAGGCGTTTGCGGCGGGGGCGTTTCTGCTGTTTCCGATCGTCGTCAAGGACAAGCCGTTCGGCATGATCTACGCCGACGCCGCCCGCGCGAACTCGGTCAGGATTGAGGAAGACGAGATCAAACTCCTGCGCACCTTGCGTAACCAGGCCGTGCTGGCAGTCCGCCATTCGGCCTGAACGCGCCGTGCGCCGATGCCGGGACAAAACGCAGGTTCTGCAGTGTCAGCGCCGCTTGCTCAAGCGGAATCTTTCCCCTTCTCGAAATCGGGAATCGGCCGGTCGAGCAGTCAGCGTGGAAACCTGGAGGCTGGGGTCGGAATCGAACCGGCGTACACGGCTTTGCAGGCCGCTGCATGACCACTCTGCCACCCAGCCGTATAGAGCACGCGCCAGCCAGGCGCTGCGGCAATCTGGAACGGGGAGCGCGCCTGCGGCTTGCGCCGCAGGCCGTTACGCGCCTTCCCTTCGAATCTTGGAGCGGCAGAAGAGTCTCGAACTCTCGACCTCAACCTTGGCAAGGTTGCGCTCTACCAACTGAGCTACTGCCGCAAGAGGATGCGAATTATACCGGGGTTTTGCCCCGGGGATCAACCATGTTTTATCACTGTGGGCATGGCCATTTTGAGGTAATAAAACATGGACCACAGGGTGAGCACTGCCGCGAGCAGGATCAGCCCGGTGCCCCAAGGCTGCGGCCGGAACGCGCCGATCGCATCGTGGTAGAGCAGCATCGGGATCGCGACCATCTGCGACACGGTCTTGATCTTGCCCACCATGGATACGGCGACGCTTTTGCCTGCGCCCAGCTGCGCCATCCACTCGCGCAGCGCCGAAATGGTGATTTCCCTGCCGATGATGATCACCGCGATCACCGCGTTCAGCCGGTTGAGGTCGACCAGCACGATCAGCGCCGCAGCGACCATCAGCTTGTCCGCGACCGGATCGAGGAAAGCGCCGAACGCGGACACCTGGTTCAGCTTGCGCGCGAGATAGCCGTCGAGCAGATCGGTCAGCGCTGCAGCCGTAAAAATGACGGTCGCGATCAGATTTTGTTGCGGCGGCGTGAGCCAGGTGGGCGGGAAATAATACACGCCCACGAACAGCGGAATCATCACAATGCGCATCCAGGTGAGCGCATTCGGAACATTGAAACGCATGGCGAATATCCAAAAATGCAGGCTTCCTCGCGTGCCAGCCGCGCCCGGAAGCGCCGACCGCCGCTCGCACCGGGTTGCAATACCAGCCGTCAAGATACCTCAATCGGCCGCAGCTTAGTGCAACTCCCGGTAAATTTTTTCGGCCAGCTTGCGGCTGATGCCCTGCACCTGGGCCAGGTCGTCGATGCTCGCGCCGATCACTCCCTTGAGGCCGCCGAAACGCGCCAGCAGCTCCCTGCGCCGTTTCGCGCCGATGCCGCTGATGCCTTCCAGCGACGAAGTCACGCGCGCCTTGCCGCGGCGCGCGCGATGCCCGGTGATGGCGAAGCGGTGTGCTTCGTCGCGGATCGCCTGGATCAGATGCAGGCCCGGATTGTCGCGCGCAAGCTGGATGCTGCTCTTGCCGTCGGCGCAGATCAGCTGTTCCAGGCCCGGCTTGCGCGCCTCGCCCTTGGCCACGCCGTAGAGATAGATGTCGCTCAAACCGAGTTCGGCCAGCACCTCGCGCGCTACGCCGACCTGGCCCTTGCCGCCGTCGATCAGGATCAGGTCGGGCACGACCCCCTCCCCGCGCGAAATCTTCTCGTAGCGGCGCTGCAGCACCGAGCGCATGGCGGCATAATCGTCGCCGGCCTGTATGCCGGCGATGTTGTAGCGCCGATATTCGGAATTGCGCATCTCCGCGCGGTCATAGACGACGCAGGAGGCGACCGTCGCCTCGCCCTGGGTATGACTGATGTCGAAGCATTCGATGCGCTGAACCGTATCGGGCAGCGCCAGGGCCTCGCGCAGCGCGGCCAGCCGCGCTTCCTGGTTGCTGGCCTCCGACAGGCGCTGCGCCAGCGCCAGCTGGGCGTTCTTTTGCGCCATCTCGACCCAGGCGCGGCGCTGCCCCTGCGGCCGCACGACGATCTGGACCGCATGCCCTGCCTGCTGCGCCAGCGCAGCCTCGATCTCCTGCGCATCGAACTCCGCCCCGGCGACGATGATCGCCGGCACCTGCCGGTTCACGTAATGCTGCGCGAGGAAAGCCTGCAGCACCTCGGACGCGCTGCGCTCCTCGGCGTTGTGCGGAAAAAAGCTCTTGTCGCCCAGCTGCCGGCCCTGGCGCACCATGGTCAGGTTGACGCAGGCCGCACCCGCGGCTTCGGCGCAGGCGATGATGTCGGCGTCGCCGCCCGTGCTGCTTTCGGCGTACTGCTTGTGCTGCATGGTCGCCAGCGCCTGGATCTGGTCGCGGTAGAACGCAGCCTGTTCGTAGCGCTGCAGCTCCGCGGCCGCGCGCATTTTTTCGCCCAGGGCCTGCAGCACGTCGTCCTCGCGTCCCTGCAGGAACAGTTCGGCATTTTTCGCATCGGCGGCATAGCTGTCGCTGTCGATCAGCCCGACGCAGGGCGCCGAGCAGCGCCGAATCTGGTGCAGCAGGCAGGGCCGGGAGCGGTTCTGGAACACCGAATCCTCGCAGGTGCGCAGGCGGAAGATCTTTTGCAGCAGCTGTATGCTTTCGCGCACCGCGCCAGTGTGCGGGAACGGGCCGAAGTAGCGGTTCTTGCCGTCGAGCGCGCCGCGGTGAAAGCCCAGGCGCGGATAGGCATGGCCGCTCAGCATCAGATAGGGATAGGACTTGTCGTCGCGGAACAGGATGTTGTAGCGCGGCGCAAGCGACTTGATCAGGTTGTTTTCCAGGATCAACGCCTCGGCCTCCGAGCGCGTCACCGTGGTCTCGATCGTTGCGACCTGCGTCAGCATGAGCTCGATGCGCGGGCTCTGCTGGGTCTTCTGGAAATACGAGCTCACGCGCTTTTTCAGGTCGCGCGCCTTGCCCACGTAGAGCACGTCGCTCTTCGCGTTGAGCATGCGATACAC
Organism: Pseudomonadota bacterium; assembly: GCA_021811085.1. Lineage (GTDB taxonomy): Bacteria > Pseudomonadota > Gammaproteobacteria > Burkholderiales > SG8-39 > 2-12-FULL-64-23. The sequence goes on from JAJZPQ010000002.1 coordinate 146,174, forward strand.
GCCGGGCAAATGCGGCAGGCGGCTGATCAGCGCCGGCGCGTCGAAAGCCGGCGCGGCTTGCGCAGGCGCGGTCATGGCGGCCCCAATTCGGCAACGATGTCGCGCAATACCGCGTGGAACATGGCCTCGGTGAGCCGCTTGGTCTGCGTATTGTAGCGGCTGCAATGATAGCTATCGTAGAGCCTGATGCCTGCAGAAGCGTGCGGCGTCGGCAGGTCGTGCACGGCGTGATGCGCAAATTTGCGGCTCGCGCGCTTGAGCCCGCAAGCGAGCAGCACCGCCTCGTGCGCGATGCTGCCCAAAGCGAGGATCACGCGCGGCGGCCGCGCCCGCAGTTCGGCCGCGAGATAGCGATTGCAGCAGCGGATCTCCTGCGGCAGCGGCTTGTTCTGCGGCGGCAGGCACTTCACTGCGTTGCTGATGCGGCAGCTCTTCAGCACCAGCGGGTCGTCGGCCGCCACCGACTCGGCCTGGCTGGCGAAGCCGAACTGATGCAGGCTGCGGTACAGCAGGATGCCCGCATGATCGCCGGTGAAGGGCCTCCCGGTGCGATTGGCCCCGTGCATGCCGGGCGCAAGGCCCACGATCAGCAGGTCGGCTGCGGCGTCGCCGAACGCAGGCACCGGCCGCGCATGGTAGCCGGGATACTCCTGCCGCACCTGCTCGAGAAAGTCGGCGAGGCGTGCGCAATCGCGGCAATCGAGGTCGAAGCTAACGGTCATGGGCGATGCGCGCGCGGCCGCCGCAAGCTCAAGCCAGAGCGGCGACGAAGCGCGCGAGTCCCTCTTGCGCCAGCTGGAAGCGCGCATGCGCATGCAGCGTGGCCAGCCCCGGCGCCAGGCGCACTCCGCGCATCGCGGCGGCGCGCCGCTGGTCAAGCGATGCTCCGTCCAGGCCGTCGAGCAGTTCCTGCGCCGCTGCGGGCGCATTGCACAACAGCACCATGTCGCATCCCGCATCGAGTGCAGCTCGCCCCCGCTCGACCACACCGCCGGCAACGCTGGCACCTTCCATCGAAAGATCGTCGCTGAATATCATGCCGTCGAAGCCGAGTTGCCGGCGCAGGATTCGGCGCAGCCACAGCGAAGAAAATCCGGCCGCGTGCGCATCGACCGCGGGGTAGATCACGTGCGCCGGCATCACCGCCGCCAAGCCGTGCTGGATCAGATCCCTGTAGGGAAGCAGGTCGGCCGCCTCGATGTCGGCATAACTGCGCTCGTCTACCGGCAGCGCCAGATGCGAATCGGCGCGCACATAGCCGTGTCCGGGAAAATGCTTGCCCACGTTCGCCATGCCCGCTTCACGCAGGCCCGCAAGCAATGCCGCCGACAGCTGCGCGATCGCCACGGGATCCGAATGCAAGGCGCGATCGCCGATCACGCCGCTCGCGCCGAAATCCACGTCCAGCACCGGCGTGAAGCTGAAGTCCACGCCGCAAGCGAGCAGCTCGCTCGCGAGCACGTAGGCGATATCGCCGGCCGCCTTGCAGGCAGCTGCGCGGTCGCGGTCCCAGGCCTCGCCCAGGCGCCGCATCGGCGGTATCGCCGAAAAACCATGGCGAAAGCGCTGTACCCGGCCGCCCTCGTGGTCGACCGCAAGCAGCAGTTCGGGCGCGCGCAAGGCGCGGATTGCTGCCGTCAGTTCGCACAGCTGCTGCGGCGAGCGGTAATTGCGGGTAAACAAAATCACGCCGCCGACCAGGGGGTGGCGCAGGATTTCGCATTCCGCCGCGCTCAATTCCGTGCCGGCTATGTCGAGCATCACCGGTCCCAAGTCCTGACGCGCCTCAGCCATGGTCTTCTCCCTCCAGCACCACGAAAGCGCAAGCCATCTCCACTTCGTCGCTCAGGCTGAGATGGGCGTGACGGATGCCGCGCTGATCGAGCAGCGCGGCGAGCGGCTCGGAAAACTGCAGGTAGGGCCGGCCCGAGCGTTCGTTGGCGACGCTGACGTTATGCCAGTTGACCGGGAAATGGATGCCGGTGCCCATGGCCTTGGAAAACGCCTCTTTGGCGGCAAAGCGCTTGGCCAGGTAATGCGCGGGTTTCACGTGCGCGCAAAAGCGCTCGTATTCGTGTTCGACCAGCACACGCAGGGCGAAACGGTGGCCGAAGCGCGCCAGCGCGCGTTCGATGCGGCGGATATCGATCAGATCAGTGCCGGTACCGAGGATCACGCGCGCCTGGCCTCGGTCATCAGCCGTTTCATTTCGCGCACCGCCGCCTCCCAGCCGGTGAAAATGGCCTGCGCCACGATCGCATGCCCGATATTGAGTTCGGCGATGCCCGGCACGGCGGCGATCGGTCCGACGTTGTCGTAATTGAGGCCATGGCCCGCGTTCACTTTCAGGCCGATGCGCCTGCCGTATTCGACGGCGGCGCAAATGCGCTTGAATTCGGCTTGCTGCTCGTCTTGCGCGGCGTCGGCGTAGTGGCCGGTGTGCAGTTCGATCACCGGCGCGCCGGCCGCCTTCGCCGCATCGATCTGCGCCGTATCGGCATCGATGAACAGGGACACGCGAATTCCCGCCGCACCAAGCAGCTGGCAGGCTTCGCGCACGCGTACGAGCTGGCTCGCCACATCCAGGCCGCCTTCCGTGGTCAGCTCCTGGCGCCGCTCCGGCACCAGGCAGACATCGTGCGGCCGGATGCGCAGCGCGAACTGCAGCATTTCCGGCGTCACCGCGGACTCCAGGTTCATGCGCGTGCGCAGCTGTGCGCGCAGCGCCTGCACGTCGCGGTCCTGGATATGACGCCGGTCTTCGCGCAGATGCAGCGTAATCGCATCGGCGCCGGCGTTTTCGGCGAGCAGGGCTGCACGCAGCGGATCCGGATAGCTCGTGCCGCGCACCTGGCGCAGCGTAGCCACATGGTCGATGTTCACGCCGAGTTCAATCACAATTGCTGCAGCTCCTCGAATATGCGCCGGCTGTTGAGCGGTTTCTGCTCCAGGCGATGGCTGATCAGCAGGCGCATCAGGGCTTTCGCCTGCTGCAGGGTCTGCGGGTCGCGGTAGTCGTCGCGCACGATATCGAGCAGTGTGCGTCCCGACAGCACCAGCCCGGCAGGTGCGCCGCCGTTGATCGAGACCGGCCCGCGTTCCGGTTCGTAGGCATAAGATCCCTGCGGTTCGATCTGCGCGCCGCTGGCGCTGTCCCGGTCCAGGGCAAGCGCATAGCCGAGTTCGCGCAGCAGCGCCTTCTCGAAACGGCGCAACACCGCCCCCGGCTCGGCTTCCTCGCCCAGGCGCGCCAGCGCCGTCTGATAATCGAGGAACAATTGCTCGTGTGCGTCCTCGCGCGGCAGCAGCTTCAACAGCAGTTCGTTAAGGTAGAAACCGCACAGCAGCGCCCTGCCCTGCAGGCGCGGCTGCCCGCCCTGCCATTCCGCACGCAGCAGCAGGCGCAGTTCGCCGCGGCCGGACCAGCTCAGTCCCAGAGGCTGAAACGCCATGATGCTGCCGCGCAGGGCCGAGCGCGGGCGCTTGGCGCCGCGTGCCACCATGCCCACGCGGCCGTGCGCGCGGGTGAAGGTCTCCACTACCAGGCTGGTCTCGCGAAACGGGTAGGTATGCAGGACATAGCCGAGCTGATTGTCCTGGCGCGCGCGCGTGCTCATTGGACTGGCTGGTCGCTGCGCGTCAAGCCCATATCGAACCTGCGCCCCTCGGGACGGCCCGCCGGACTCACGGCTCGAACCCCAGATTCTTCAGCGTGCGCTCATCGTCGGTCCAGCCCTGCTTCACTTTGACCCAGATTTGCAGAAATACCTTGCCGCCGAACAGTTTCTCCATGTCGCGCCGCGCGTCGGTCCCGATCAGCTTCAGCTTTTCTCCGCCTTTGCCGATTACCATCGATTTATGGCTGGCCTTGTCGACGATGATGGCGACATGGATGCGCCGCAGTCTGCCCTCGGTTTCGAATTTCTCCACGATGGTGCTGGCGCCATAAGGCAGCTCGTCCCCGAGTTGCCGGAACAGTTTCTCGCGCACCAACTCCGCGGCGAGAAAGCGTTCGCTGCGGTCGGTGAATTCGCCTGCCGGGTAGAGCGCGGGTTGCTGCGGCAGATGCGCGCGCAACGCCTGCAGCAAAGCCGCGGTCTGCTCGCCGCTCTTGGCGCTGACGGGGACGATGTCCGAAAACGCCCGATCCGCCTGGAGTTCGGCCAGCAGAGGCAGCAGCAGATTCTTGTTCGCCAGGCGGTCGATCTTGTTCAGCGCGAGCACGGCGGGCCGTCCCGGCGGCAGCAGTCCGAACACCTGCCGGTCCTCGCGGCTGATGCGTCCGGCCTCGATCACCACCAGGATCACGTCGACGTCGTGCAACGCCTGGGTAATGCTGCGATTCATGAGGCGGTTGAGCGCGCTCGCGTTCTTGGTCTGGAACCCGGGGGTGTCGACGAATACGTATTGTGCGTCGGCGCCGGTGCGTATGCCGGTAATGCGATGGCGTGTGGTCTGCGCCTTGCGCGAAGTGATGCTGACCTTTTCCCCGACCAGGTGATTCAGCAGCGTGGACTTGCCCACATTGGGCCGGCCGATGATGGCAATCGTGCCGCAGCGAAAGTCGGCCGATTTCACTTTTGCGTCAGCTCGAATGCGTGCTGCGCCGCTTCCTGCTCGGCTATGCGCCGGCTGGCGCCGAAACCGGTGGTGCGGATCGCAAGTTCCGGAATATGGCATTCCACCTGGAACTGCTGTTTATGCGCGGCGCCTTTGGTCGCGACGACGGCATATTGCGGCAGCGGAATTCTGCGCGCCTGCAGCGACTCCTGCAGCAGGGTCTTGGGATCCTTGCCCAGCGTTTGCGGATCCAGGTGCTCGAGCAAAGAGGCGTACAGGCTGCGGATCACACCCTGCGCCGCGCCGAAGCCTCCGTCCAGGAACACCGCGCCGAACAAGGCCTCGAGGCTGTCGGCGAGGATGGAAGGCCGGCGAAAACCGCCGCTCTTGAGCTCGCCCTCGCCCAGGCGCAGGTAAGTGCCCAGTTCCAGCTGCTGCGCCAGTTCGGCAAGGGCTTCCTGCCGCACCAGACTCGCACGCAGGCGCGACAGTTCGCCTTCTTTCAGCTCGCCGAAGCGCCGGTACAGCTCATCTGCAATACAGCAATTGAGGATGCTGTCGCCGAGAAACTCGATGCGCTCGTTATGCGCGAGGCTGTGGCTGCGGTGCGTCAGCGCCTGCTGCAACAGGGACGCCTGCGCGAAGCTGTAGCCCAGCTTTCGCTGTAGCGGCCCGTAGTCCATCGCACCTCGGAGCTTACTGACTGTCCGTGCCGCCGCCAGGGGCGGTGCTCGCGGCAAAGTCGATCAACAGCGACACGTTGGCGAACAACGGAATCTTCTTGGTGTATGCGAACGAAATGACGACCTCACCGCTGTCCTTGCTGATCTCCAGATCGCCCGGCGTCACCACCGTAATGCTGTTGATATTGGAATAACGATCGAACGCCTTGCGTATGTCGGCAACGCTGCCGGTGCGCCCTTCGCTGGCGGCAATGGCAACGATAGCCTTTTTCGCAGTCAGGAAATCCATGTAAGCCGGCAGGACTTTCATGGCGCCCACGGCAGCCAGGGCCAGCACCACGCCGATCAAGAAAACCACCAGAAAACTGACCCCACGTTGCTTATTGCGCATGATTGCCTAGCTCCCTATTTGAAACGTCCGAAGCGCCTCAACTCGCTGAAATTGAACCAGATGAAAAAAGCCTTGCCGACGATATTGGCTTCGGGCACGAAGCCCCATACCCGGCTGTCGCTGCTGTTGTCGCGGTTGTCGCCCATCATGAAGTAATGCCCCGGCGGGACCGTGCACATCACTCCATTATTATTGTAAATGCAATTTTCCCGCAACGGGAACTGTTTTACATAGGGCAAAGCGGCCGGTTCGTTGCTGTCGAGCAGGATCGAGTGCTGGACCTTCCCCAGCGTTTCGGTGTACTCCTTCAGGTACTGGATCTTGTCCTTGAGCAGATAGTCGCCGGTCTCCTTGAGCTGCACTTCGTGGCCGTTGATGGTAAGGCGCTTGCCCTCGTAGGCAATCTTGTCCCCGGGAAGGCCGACAACGCGTTTGATGTAGTCCACCGACGGGTCCTCCGGATAGCGGAATACCATCACGTCGCCGCGCTCGGGTTCGTTGATGCTGATGATCTTGGTATTGATCACCGGCAGGCGGATGCCGTAGGTGAATTTATTGACCAGGATGAAATCGCCGACCAGCAGCGTCGGAATCATCGAGCCGGAAGGAATCTTGAACGGCTCCACCAGGAACGAGCGCAGCATGAACACGATCAGGATCACCGGGAAAAAGCTCTTCGGGTATTCGATCCACCACGGCTCGCGCGCCCCGGCAGCGCGGCGCTTGCCGAAATAAAGCACGTCCATCGCGGTGACGACGCCGGTGACGACCAGCAGACTGAACAGCAGCAGCGCAAAATTCATCTGATATCCTCAATCGACCTGCAGAATGGCGAGGAACGCCTCCTGCGGGATCTCCACGTTGCCTACCTGTTTCATGCGCTTTTTGCCGGCCTTCTGCTTCTCCAGCAGTTTTTTCTTGCGCGTGATGTCGCCGCCATAGCATTTCGCCAGCACGTTCTTGCGCAGAGCCTTGACCGTCTCGCGCGCGATGATGTTGGCGCCGATTGCCGCCTGCACCGCCACGTCGAACATCTGCCGCGGGATCAGCGTGCGCATGCGCGATACCAGTTCGCGCCCGCGGTAGCGGCTGCTGTCGCGATGCACCATCAGCGACAGCGCATCGACGCGCTCGCCGTTGATGAGGATATCGAGCTTGACCACGTCCGACGCACGGTATTCCTTGAACTCGTAGTCGAGCGAGGCGTAGCCGCGGCTCGCGGACTTGAGCTTGTCGAAGAAATCCATCACCACTTCGGACAGCGGCATCTCGTAGGTCAGCATGACGTGCCGCCCGGTATACTGCATGTTCGTCTGCACGCCGCGCTTCTGCGTGCACAGCGTCATGATCGCGCCGACGTGCTCCTGCGGCACGAAGATCGTGGTGGTGATGATCGGCTCGCGTATTTCTTCGATGCGCGACAGATCCGGCATCTTGGCCGGGTTCTCCACGCGCTCCAGCGTGCCGTCGCGCATGAGCACCTCGTACACCACGGTGGGCGCAGTGGTGATCAGGTTCTGGTCGTACTCGCGCTCGAGGCGTTCCTGCACGATGTCCATATGCAGCAGCCCGAGAAAGCCGCAGCGAAAGCCGAAGCCGAGTGCCTGCGACACCTCGGGCTCGAATTGCAGCGAGGCGTCGTTGAGCTTGAGCTTGTTCAGCGCGTCGCGCAGACCGTCGTACTGATTGGCCTCGACCGGGTACAGGCCCGCGAACACCTGCGGCTTGATCACCTTGAACCCGGGCAGCGCGGCCGCCGCCGGACGCTCGGCCAGGGTGACGGTGTCGCCGACCTTGGCCGCCTCCAGCTCCTTGATGCCGGAGATGATGAAACCCACTTCGCCCGCCGACAGGCTCGGCCGCGACTGCGACTTGGGCGTGAACACGCCCACCTGTTCGCACAGGTGCACCGTGCCCGAAGACATGAGCAGTATCCTGTCCTTGGGGCGCAGCGCCCCGTCCATCATGCGCACCAGCATCACCACGCCGACATAGTTGTCGAACCAGGAATCGATGATCAGCGCCTTGAGCGGCGCCGCGGGGTCACCCTTGGGCGGGGAAATGCGCGTGATCACCGCCTCGAGGATGTCCTGCACGCCTTCACCGGTCTTCGCGCTCACGCGCAATGCGTCCTTGGCGTCGATGCCGATCACGTCCTCGATCTCGCGGATCGCCCCCTCCGGATTGGCCGAAGGCAGGTCGATCTTGTTGAGCACCGGCACGACCTCGACGCCCTGCTCGATCGCGGTATAGCAGTTGGCCACGGTTTGCGCTTCCACGCCCTGCGATGCGTCGACGACCAGCAGCGCACCCTCGCAGGCCGCGAGCGAGCGCGACACCTCGTAGGAAAAGTCGACGTGCCCCGGCGTGTCGATCAGGTTCAGGTTATAGATTTCGCCGTTGCGCGCCTTGTATTGCAGCGCCGCCGTTTGCGCCTTGATGGTGATGCCGCGCTCGCGTTCCAGATCCATGGAATCGAGCACCTGCTCCTCCATTTCGCGCTCCGACAATCCGCCGCAGAGCTGGATGAAGCGGTCGGCCAGCGTGGATTTGCCGTGATCGATATGGGCGATGATGGAAAAATTGCGGATGTGCTGCATCATGAAAAAGGGCGCCTGTATGGCACCCTTTGAAGAATAACATTCGGTATTTTAACGGATTTTGGCCAAATAAGCACGGAGTTTGGGGGTGTCGAGATGGTAGTGGCACAGTTCGGTGCCGGCATGCATCAGCACCGGCACCAGCTCGCCGAAACGCGCCTCCAAAGCCGCATCGCCGTCCACATCGACCACATCCACGGCAAAGCCGAACTCGTCGCGCAGCGGTGCGAGCGCGGCCAGCATGTCCTCGCACAGATGGCAATAATTGCGGCCATACAGTACGAAGCGCGCATGCGCCGCAGCAGTCGCCGCTCGCATCACAGCCGTCCCGTCATTTGCCGTTCTGGCCTTTGACGGTGACAAAGCTTTGATTCTCCCCGCGGCGCACATGCAACGTAATGGTGACGGACTTGTCTATGGCGTCCAACGCCTTGTTGAACTGCGCCACGCTCTTGGCTTCGGTATTGATGCCCTTGTGAATCAGGGCCAGGATGATGTCGCCTTTGCGGATATCGGCGCGCGACTGGCCGCGCACCTCGTCCACGAGCACGCCGCTCGATAGCTTCAACTCCTTGCGCTGCTCTGCGGACAGTTCAGACAGCACCAGGCCGAGGCGGTTGGCTGCGGCCTCGACCGGCTTGGCGCGCTTGGTCTCGCCGTTGGCGACCTTGTCCGCAGGTATCTCCGCCACGGTAACCGTCAGGTCCTTGGCCGCGCCGTTGCGCCACACCTGCATGCTCGCTTTGCTGCCCGGCCGGGTCGCGCCGACGATGCGCGGCAGTTCGCTCGAGCTCGAGACGTTCTTGCCGTCGAACTTGAGGATGATGTCGCTCACTTCCACGCCCGCCTTGTCCGCCGGCCCGCCCTTCTCCACCGCATTGACGAGCGCGCCCTGGGGCGTGGGCAGGCCGAAGGAATCGGCCAGTTCCTTCGTTACTTCCTGGATCACCACGCCGATGCGGCCGCGGCTGACATGCCCGCTCGCGCGCAGCTGGTTCTGCACGTCGAGCGCGAGATCGATGGGGATCGCGAACGACAGTCCCATGTAGCCGCCGGTGCGGCTGTAGATCTGCGAGTTGATGCCGACCACCTCGCCGCGCAGATTGAACAGGGGGCCGCCCGAGTTGCCCGGGTTCACCGCGGCGTCGGTCTGGATGAAGGGCACCAGGTTTTCCTGCGGCAGCGAGCGCGCCTTGCCGCTGACTATGCCTGCGGTGACGGTATTGTCGAAACCGAAGGGTGAGCCGATCGCGAGCACCCATTCACCCACCTTGAGCTTGTTCGGATCGCCGAATTTGACCGCCGGCAGGCCGCTCGCGTCGATCTTGATCAGCGCCACGTCGGTGCGTTTGTCGGTGCCGATGAGCTTGGCCTTGAACTCACGCTTGTCGGTGAGGCGCACGGTGATTTCGTCGGCGCCTTCAACCACGTGGGCATTGGTGAGGAGATAGCCGTCGGCGCTGATGATGAAGCCGGAGCCGAGCGAGCGGGTGGAAAACTCGCGCGGCGAATCGCCCTGATTGGGCGGCATGAAGCGGCGGAAGAACTCGAAGAACGGATCGTTCTCGTCCAGATTCGGGAGCTGCGGAATTTGCGGATGCGCGCGCAAGGTCTGCGCGGTGCTGATGTTGACCACGGCCGGCCCCTGTTTTTCCACCAGCTCGGTGAAATCGGGCAATTCGCGCGCCTGGGCATAGGCACTGAGCGGCAACAGCAGTGCCAGGCATAGGAGCAGTGTCTTTCGCATCGTTACGTCCCCTTATTGCGTATCACAAGGTGTTACAAGAAAACGCCGTTACGAGTCCGCATAAGCCGCGGATCATCGATTACGGCTTATGGTACTCCACCGACTCCGCCAGTTTTTTTACACTCTCGGCGGGAGTCTCCCCGACTACGGTCACCAGATGGCCGGCGATCTGTCTGCTGTAGATATTGATCGCGCCTTGATGCGACAAGCCCGGCGGCGGCAGCGAGGTCTTGTTCGCCAAAGGCTCGATGAACACCGATACCGCGGCCAGGCCGTCCGAATAGACCACGTGCCCGACTTCGTTCGAACCGCCCTGGGTGCGCCGCATTTCGGTCACTTTCCTGAAGCCGGGCAGCTCCGCGCCTATGCTCCAGCCGGATGCAGCCAGGCTGGCGGCCACGGCACCGGAATTCTCGATATGCCAGGCACGCGACTGCGCCAGGAATTTCGACTTCAGCTGGTCGTGGCCGACCTTGCCGATGTGGATTTCGGTGAACGCGAATTGTTCGATCGGCTCGCCCTTGTCGTTCAACGTCTGGGATTTGAGCAGCATGCCCGATACCGTGTCCGCGCACAATTTGCGCCCGTAGCGCAGCGTGTCCTTGGGCTGGAGCACGATCGCCTGGCACTCGTGGCCGGCAACGCGATCCACCGGCCCGGCGCTGACGTCGTAGTGCTCGCCGATATCCTGCAGGTTTTCCGGCAGCAGCGCCGGGAATACCTTGTGGTCCGTTTGCTTGTCGACTTTTATGGTCTTGCTGTCGGGCAGATAGCACTTCACCTCGTCGCCGCTGCGCACGATTTCGCGCGGGCGGCCATCGAGCGTCTCCAGCTTTTCCTGCGGCCCGTGCCGGCCGGCAATATGGACGATGCGCGAGGTCTCGGCCTGGTCCCCGCTGCGGTAGATGAAGGTCCCGGTGTAGCTGAGCTTCTGCGTCGCCGCGTGGATGCGCTGCAGCCACGACAGCGCATCGCCGTCGGCCCGCGCCGTCTGCAGCGACAACGCGAGCAGCAGCATGACCAGAACTCTCATCGACGCGCGCTGCTCCGCTCTTCGGCCACGGTGCGCACATAGGACGCGACGCCCTGCATCGCATTGCTCGGGGAATAGCGCTGGTGCGCAAGCAGGTAGTCGTTCGCACCCTCGCCTGCCGGCACTGCGACTTGCTCCGCCCGCGGCGGAGTGGCAACGGCAACCTGTACTGCATTCTGCTGCGTTCCGGACAACGCGATCCAGCCGACGAACGCCACCGCGGCTACGCTCGCCGCCAGCGACAATGCCGCCCAGCGCATACGTTCCGCTTTGCTGCGGCGCTGCGGCGCAAGCACCGTGGGCTCGGCATCGAGCCGGGCGCGGATCGCGTCGCACAGATCCGGGCCCTGCACGCCACGCAAGGCGTCCCCGATCAGGTGGTAGCAATCCCAGTCCTGGCGCAGCTGTACGTCACGCTTGATCTGCGGCAGCAGCGAACCCGTCTGCTCGCCGCTCAACTCGCCGTCCATCCAGGCAGACAAAGTCTCTTTCATGGCGTCACCATCTCTTGTCTTTAGATATATCCAACAGCGGCCGCAACTGCTCCGCAATGGCCTCGCGCGCGCGGAATATGCGCGAGCGCACCGTGCCGATCGGGCACTCCATGATCTTCGCGATATCCTCGTAGCTCATGCCTTCGATTTCGCGCAGCATGATCGCCGCCCTCAGTTCCTCAGGCAGCCGATCCATGCTTTGGTTCACGGTTTGTGCGATCTGCTTGCTCATCAGCAGATTTTCCGGGGTATTGAGGTCGCGCAGCTGGTCGCCTTCGTCGAACGCCTCCGCCTCTTCCGAATCGTGGTTGGTGGTGGTGGGCGCGCGCCGCCCCATCGAAGCGAGGTAGTTCTTGGCGGTGTTGATGCCGATGCGGTACAGCCAGGTGTAGAAGGCGCTGTCTCCGCGGAAGGACGGCAAGGCCCGGTAGGCCTTCACGAACGCCTCCTGCGTCACATCCTCGACTTCGCCCGCATCGCGGATGAAGCGCGACAGCAGGCGCCCGAGCTTGCGCTGATACTTGCTGACCAGCAGTTCGAATGCATGCTTATCACCCTGTTGCGCACGCTCGACCAGCTGCTGGTCAATGTCGCGCTCACTCATGCGCCGCCCTTCCCCTAAGCCCTGGGGCCGTTCTTGCTTTGTCGCGCCCAGGCAATTTTCAGTATACCCCAACTGTCCCGGCAGCCGCGTGAAGGCGGCCCCCGGGACGAAGTCCAACTCAAGCATTTTCATTGGCGTCGCGCTGCTACCGGGGAATTTCAAGGCTTACCTCGCGCACGTAGGACCACCACGGTTCGACCCCTAGCCGCCTATTAAGTTCACCGTCCGAGACGCCAGCGCAGCCATACGCGCAGACGGCGCAGGTCCTCGGCCGCCGCGGCATCTGGCAGCAGCACCAACGAGCGGCGACCGCCGCCGCTTGCCAAATTCACGACGATGATCCAGCCGGACACATAGCTGTCCGCCAGTATTTCCGCCTCTTGCCATGCCCCGCGCCCGTCTTGAAGGCGAACCCCGCCCTGGGACCTCAACTCCAGGGCGCGCGCGGCGCCGGCGACCCACTGCAGGGCCTGCGCGCAATGCCAGCCCCAGGCGAGGACCATGCCCGCCGCGATCGGCGCGAACGCGAGCGCGGGCAGGCTGATCCAGGCGCAGGCGAGAGCCGCCGCGGCCATCAGCGTCAGGGCCAGTGCTAGAACGCGGGAGGGTCTTAAGGCAAGGCTTAGGGTCTGGATCAAACCCGGGCAAAAACCAGCGTGCCGTTGGTGCCGCCAAAGCCGAAAGAATTCGACAGCGCCACATCGATCTTCATCTGGCGCGCCGTGTTCGGCACGTAATCCAGGTCGCATTGCGGATCCTGGTTGAAAATATTGGTCGTCGGCGGCGCGACCTGGTGATGCACCGCGAGCGCAGAAAACACCGCTTCCACGCCGCCTGCCGCGCCCAGCAGATGCCCGGTCATGGACTTGGTCGAGCTGACCGCGACCTTCTTCGCATGCGCACCCAGGCTGCGCTTCACCGCCGTGGTTTCGGCGAGGTCGCCCAGCGGCGTCGAGGTGCCGTGGGCATTGATGTAATCGACCTGGTCGGCGTTGAAGCGGGCGTTGCGCAATGCGGCGTTCATGCAGCGCGCCGCGCCGTCGCCGTCTTCGCGCGGCGCCGTCATGTGGAACGCGTCGCCGCTCATGCCGTAGCCGGCGAGTTCGGCGTAGATCCTGGCTCCGCGCGCCTTGGCGTGCTCGTATTCCTCGATCACCAGCACGCCCGCGCCCTCGCCCAGGACGAAACCATCGCGGTCTTTATCCCAAGGCCGGCTTGCCGTGGCCGGATCGTCGTTGCGATGCGACAGCGCGCGCGCCTGGGCGAATCCGCCCATCGCAAGTTCGGTGACCACGGCTTCGGCACCGCCGGCCACCATCACGTCGCAGTCGCCGTATTCGATCAGGCGCCCGGACTCGCCGATGCAATGCGTCGCCGTGGTGCAGGCCGTGACCATGGCGAGGTTCGGGCCCTGCATGCCGTACTTGATCGACAGGTTCCCGGAAATCATGTTGATGATCGTACTCGGAATGAAAAACGGCGAGATCTTGCGCGGCCCGCCGGCGAGCAGTTCGCGCTGCGTCTGCTCGATCATTTGCAGCCCGCCGATGCCGGAGCCGATATTCACCCCGACGCGCTCGGCATTTTCGGGCGTGACCTGCAGGCCGCTATCCCGGATCGCCTGTATGCCCGCGGCCATGCCGTAATGGATGAACGTATCCATATGGCGCGCTTCCTTGCGCTCCAGGTACAGCGACAGATCGAAACCCTTCACCTCGCCTGCGATTTGGCAGGCGAGGCGCGCGGGATCGAAGCGGCTGACTCGGGTGATGCCTGAGCGGCCGGCGAGGATGCTGGCCCAGGCTTCTGCTACGGTATTACCAACCGGGGAAATGATGCCCAACCCGGTAATGACGACTCTGCGGCGGGACAAAATGCCTCCGGCAAAAGGCGCGCTGGCGCTTGGAATTAGGCTTTCTTGGCGTGGCTGTTTACGTAATCGATCGCCTGCTGCACGGTGGTGATTTTCTCCGCGTCTTCGTCCGGAATCTCAGTCTCGAATTCCTCTTCCAGAGCCATGACCAGTTCCACCGTATCGAGCGAATCTGCACCCAGGTCATCGATGAAGGAGGACTCATTCTTGATCTCGGCCTCGTTTACGCCCAACTGCTCGGCGACGATCTTTTTCACACGTTGTTCAACATTTTCCATTTGATTCTCCTTCCCTCGTTTTTGCTTCGAAAACAGTCGCGCATTTTACCAAAATTCACCGACCGGCGTTTGAATATTCGGCGCCTTCACGCCATGTACATGCCGCCGTTCACATGCAGCGTGGTGCCGGTGATATAACCCGCCTGGGGCGAGGCGAGGAACACCACTGCCGCCGCGACGTCTTCGGCCGTGCCCAGGCGCGCCAGCGGAATCCGGCCCAGGATCGCCTGGCGCTGCTGCTCGTTCAGCGCACGCGTCATGTCGGTATCGATGAAGCCAGGCGCAACGCAGTTCACGGTAATGTTGCGGCTCGCGATTTCCTGAGCCAGCGAACGCGCCATCCCGGCGATACCCGCCTTGGCCGCGGCATAGTTGATCTGGCCGGGGTTGCCCGAGCTGCCCACCACCGACGTGATATTGATGATGCGCCCGGCGCGCGCCTTCATCATGCCGCGCAGCACCGCGCGCGACAGGCGGAACACCGATTTCAGATCGGTGTCGATCACCGCATCCCACTCGGCTTCCTTCATGCGCATGGCCAGGTTGTCCTGGGTGATGCCGGCATTGTTGACCAAAATGCCAATGGCGCCGAAATCCTTCTCGATCTGCGCCATCAAGGCATCGATGGCTGCAGCGTCGTTGACGTCGAGCACAGCCCCCCTGCCGCCATATCCGGCTGCGGCCAGATAATCGCCGATCGCCTGGGCGCCGCCTGCCGAAGTCGCGGTGCCGATCACTTTCGCGCCTTGCGCCCCTAGCCCGAGAGCAATCGCCTTGCCTATGCCGCGCGTGGCTCCGCTCACCAATGCGATTTGTCCTTGCAGCATGATCAACCTCCTTTTGCCAGGCTGACGCCCTGCTCGATGCTTGCTTTGTCCGCCAGCGCCAGCGACTCGAGCCTGCCATCGATGCGCTTGGTCATCCCCGCCAGCACCTTGCCCGGCCCGCATTCGGCGACATGCGTGATGCCCTGCGCCGCGAATGCCTGAATCGTCTCCACCCAGCGCACCGGATTGAATGCCTGGCGCACCAAGGCATCCTTGATGCGCGCCGGATCGTCGTAGCTCGCCACGTCGACGTTGTTGATCACCGCGATGCGCGGAGCCTTGAACGCGATGCCCTGCATGTACTGCTGCAGACGCTCGGCGGCCGGCTGCATCAGCGCGGAATGAAACGGTGCGCTGACCGGCAGCGGCAGCGCGCGCTTGGCGCCCCTGGCCTTGGCGGCGTCGCAAGCGCGTTTGACCGCCGCGGCGTGGCCGGCGATCACCACCTGGCCGGGCGAATTGAAGTTCACCGCCTGCACGATCTCGCCCTGCGCCGCCTCGGCACAGGCCGCGCGCACGCCCTCCTCGTCCAGACCCAGAATCGCGGCCATCGCGCCCTGCCCCTGCGGCACGGCTTCCTGCATCGCCTGGGCGCGAAAGCGCACCAGCGGCAGCGCGTCGCGAAACGACAGGACGCCGGCGGCCACCAGCGCGGTGTACTCGCCCAGGCTGTGCCCGGCGAGCAAAGCCGGCTCGGTGCCGCCGAGACTGATCCAGGCGCGATAGGCGGCATAGCCGGCCGTGAGCATGACCGGCTGGGTGTTGACGGTCTGGTTCAGCTGCTCCGCCGGACCTTCGGCCATGAGCTTGCCCATGTCCTGGGCGAGCGCCGCGGAAGCTTCGGCCAGCACTTCGCGCACTGCCGCGATATCGCCGTAGGCCTGCATCATGCCGACCGCTTGCGAACCCTGCCCGGGAAATACCATTGCGAGTTTCATAGTTTCTGCATCAAAGTGAGATCCGATTGCACCGTGTGTAGCGGCGAGCCGCATCGTTGCAGAGTAATTACATTTGCACCAGCACGGCGCCCCAGGTAAAGCCGCCGCCTACGCCTTGCAGCATGACTTTGTGGCCGGGCTTGATGCGCCCGTCGCGTATGGCCAGATCCAGCGCCAGCGGCACCGAAGCGGCCGAAGTATTGCCGTGCCGGTCCACGGTCACGATCAGTTTTTCATGCGGCAGGCCGAGGCGCTTCGCGGTCGATTCCAGGATGCGCAGGTTGGCCTGGTGCGGAATCAGCCAATCGACGTCTTCGATCCGCTGTCCGCATTTCGCCAGGGTTTCGCGCGCCACCTCGTCCAGCACCCGCACCGCAAACTTGAACACCGCGGGGCCGTCCATGCGCAGGAACGGGTCGCCGGTGACCTTGCCGCCGCAGACGCTGCCGGGAACGGACAGAATGCCGGCATGGCTGCCGTCGGCGTGCAGGGCGCTCGCCATGATGCCGGGCTTGTCGTCCGCGCGCAGCACCACGGCGCCGGCGCCGTCGCCGAACAACACGCAGGTGCCGCGGTCGTTCCAGTCGAGGATGCGCGAGAACACTTCCGCGCCTACCACCAGCGCGCAGCGGTTCTGGCCCGCGCGGATGTAGAGGTCGGCCGTCGCGAGCGCGTAGACGAAGCCGCTGCATACCGCCTGCAGATCGAACGCGGCGCCGCCTTTGATGCCGAGCTTCGCCTGCAACAGGCAGGCGGTGCTCGGGAAAATATAGTCCGGAGTGGAGGTGGCGACGATGATGAGATCGATATCCCCGGCGGCGATGCCCGCGCTGGCGATCGCGGCTTTGCTCGCCTCGAGCGCGAGGCTGCTCGCGGTCTCGCCAGCTTCGGCGATATGCCGCTGGCGGATACCTGTGCGCGAGCGTATCCACTCATCGGAGGTATCCATGCGCCGTGCGAGGTCGTCGTTGGTAACGACATTGCGCGGCAGATAACTGCCGCTGCCTATGATTCTGGAATAGATCACGCCGCTTCCACCTTGTCAGGGCCTGCTGCCGCCAGGCGTTGGGAAATGCGCTGCAGCACGCCCTCGCGCACCTCGTCGAATGCACGTTCGATCGCGTTTTCGAAGCCGAAGCTGTCGGCCGAGCCATGGCTTTTCACCACGATGCCCTTCAAGCCGAGCAGGCTGGCGCCGTTGTAGCGCGCCGGATCGACCCGGCGCTTGAATGCCGATAGCACCGGCATCGCGACGGCGCCGCAAAGATACGTGAACCAGTTGCGCTTGAATTCGTCGGTAAGGAAGGCGCGCAGCATTTTGGCCAGCCCCTCGGCGGTCTTGAGCGCGACATTGCCGACGAAGCCGTCGCACACGACGATGTCGGTAGTGCCTTTGAAAATGTCGTCGCCTTCGACGTTGCCGTAGAAGTTGAGTCCGCTCGCACGCAGCAGCTCGGCTGTCTGCTTCACCATCTCATTGCCCTTGATTTCCTCTTCGCCGATATTGAGCAGGCCGATGCTGGGACGCTCCTTGTGCTGTATCGCGGAAACCAGCATGGCGCCCATGATGGCGAACTGCAGCAAATGCTCCGGCGTGCAATTGACATTGGCGCCGAGGTCGAGCACATACACCTCGCCTTTCATGGTCGGCATGATGCCGGCAATGGCGGGGCGGTCGATTCCGGGCAGGGTCTTGAGCACGAAGCGTGAAATCGCCATCAGCGCGCCGGTGTTGCCCGCGCTGACGCAGGCCTGCGCTTCGCCGCTCTTGACCAGATCGACGGCGACGCGCATGGAGGAGTCTTTTTTGCCGCGCAGCGCCAGGGCCGGCGCCTCGTCCATGCCTACGGTCTGGGTCGCGTGGTGCAGGCGCAGCTGCGGGCCGGGCGTCGCGTGCTGCGCGCGCAGTTCGGCCTCGATCGCCGGCTGCAAACCGACCAGAATCAGCTTGCTTTGCGGGTGGGATTTCTGGAACTTCAGCGCGGCGGGGACGGTCACGCCGGGGCCGTGATCGCCTCCCATGCAATCGATGGCTACCGTGGCATCCATTTAGTTGTTCGCGGCAGTCGGGCGATCATCCATCCGGCTTGATGCCGGGCGAACGGGCGCGCTACCCGTTCGCGCTGCGCCAGGCGCGCTTATTCGCCTTTGGACTTGACGATTTTCTTGCCACGATAATAGCCGCTGGGGCTGATATGGTGGCGCAGATGCACTTCGCCGGTGGTCGGCTCGACCGCCATGGGGGGATTGGTCAGAAAGTCGTGCGCGCGATGCATGCCGCGCTTGGAGGGCGACTTCTTATTCTGTTGGACTGCCATGTCAATGCTCCTTACTTGTTCAATCTTTTCAGCGCGGCGAGCGCCTGAAAAGCCGAGGGCCCACTGCCCTCATTCGTTCCTGCTGCTGCCTGGCAATGCTCATGTTTAGGCACCATGGGCAAGGCCAATAAAAGCTCGTCTTCCACCAAAGCCGCGACGCTCATGTCGCGGCCGGCCAGCACGCGGTCCACGTCGTCATCCGCCGCCAATATCTCGGCTTCGCTGGCCGCAAGTTCCAGCTGCACTTCAAACCGCAGCGGATATTCGACCTCGCCTAGACAACGCTGGCACTGCAGGCGCACACTGCCGCTCGCCTCCAGCCCCAGTTCGGGTTTGCCCCGTTCGTTGATTTCGCCCGTCAGCACGAAATCCAGGACCAAACCCGAACAGCCGGATTGGACCAGCCGCGGCAGGGATTCAATGCCTAGACGACCTTTGAGCACACCTGCGGAACGGGCAAACTCCAGGCCGTCAATAGCCGCCGGTTGCAACATAGGCGCGCATGATATTATTTTTGACCTGCCCTGTCAAAGGAAAAACAAAATTTTCAACACCTTGCTGAAGATTTGCGCGCACCGGGCGCGGCCCCCTTTCGGCAGGCGCCCGGTCTGGTTTCGCCAATCCTAATCGATGTTTATCCTGAAAAGAGCGACAAATATGCATAACGCAAAAAAACGATTCATCAGGACCGGTCTGATCGCAGCGCTATCCGTGTATGCGGGGCTGGCAGTCGCAGCCAAAACGCTGGTGTTCTGCTCCGAAGGCAGCCCGGAAGGATTCAACCCCCAGTTCTTCGAGACCGGCACCACCATGGATGCATCGTCAGTTCCGATTTACAACCGTCTGGTCCAATTCGATCTCGGCACGACCAACATCGTTCCTGCCTTGGCCGAATCCTGGCAGGTCTCGGCGGACGGCCTCAGCTACACCTTCCATCTGCGCAAGGGCGTGAAGTTCCACAGCAACGCCAAATTCAAACCGACGCGCGATTTCGACGCCGACGACGTGTTGTTCACCTATGAGCGCATGGCCGATCCGAAGCACCCGTTCCACAACACCGCGCCGGGCCAGACCTTTGCCTATTTTGAAGACATGGGTCTGGCTAAGATCGTCGACAAACTGGAAAGAATCGATAACTACACCGTCCGCTTCAAGCTAACGCACCCGGAAGCCCCCTTTTTGGCCGACATGGCGATGGATTTTGCGTCCATCCTGTCGGCCGAATATGCGGATAGGATGAAAGCGGCCGGGACGCCGGAAATCATCGACCGCGAGCCGATCGGAACCGGGCCGTTCCAATTCGTCTCTTACCAGCAGGATGCGGTCATCCGCTACAAAGCGTTCGATCAGTATTGGGGCGGCCGCCCGAAAATCGACAATCTGATCTACGCGATCACGCCGGATGCTTCGGTGCGCTACGCCAAACTGAAGGCCGGCGAGTGCCAGGTAATGGCCTTCCCCAAACCGGCCGACATCGCGCTGATGCAACGCGATCCGCAGTTGAAGTTGTTAACCCAGGAAGGCCTGAATATCGGTTACATCGCGTTTAACGTCGAGAAAAAGCCCTTCGATAACAAGCTGGTGCGCCAGGCGCTCAGCCTGGCCGTCGACCGACAGG
This sequence comes from Pseudomonadota bacterium, assembly GCA_021811085.1. GTDB lineage: Bacteria > Pseudomonadota > Gammaproteobacteria > Burkholderiales > SG8-39 > 2-12-FULL-64-23. Next base: position 166,138 of record JAJZPQ010000002.1, read on the forward strand.
CGATACTCAAGTCGGTGTACCAGGGCGCGGGGATAGCGGCCAAGAACCCGATTCCGCCGACCATGTGGTCCTACAACGACAAGGTCCAGCCCTATCCTTACGACGTTGCCAAGGCCAAGGCGCTGCTGAAGCAGGCCGGCTATCCCAACGGCTTCGAAACCGAGCTGTGGTATTTGCCGGTGACGCGCCCGTACAATCCGGACGGCAAACGTATGGCCGAGTTGATCCAGGCCGACTGGGCGAAAATCGGCGTCAAAACCCGGCTGACGACGTTCGAATGGGGCGAATACCGCAAGCGCAGCAAGGCCGGGGAACAGCAGACCATGATGTTCGGCTGGTCCGGCGACAACGGCGATCCCGATAATTTCTTCGGTCCCTTGCTGAGCTGCGAAGCGGTGAAAGGCGGCGGCAATGTTTCACGCTGGTGCGACAAGGATTTCGAGAACTTGATCCAGAAGGCAAAAACGACGCCGAAACAGGCCGATCGCGCCAAGTTCTATGAAAAGGCGCAGGAAATCGTGCATGAACAAGCCCCACAGCTCGAAATCGCGCATTCGATCCGGTACACGCCGGTACGCAAGGAAGTGATCGGCTTCAAAATGGATCCGACGGCGCACCACTACTTCAACCGGGTCGACTTGGCAAAGTAGCCTGGCGCAGCGCAATGGGAAATCCGCTGCGTCAGTAAAATTCGGCGATTGTTCGGCCGAGGAATCCAGGATAATCGCGCTTCATTGAAAACCGCAGGCGGCTCACGCAGCCGCCGCGACAGCACTCAACCACCGGTCGAACAGGCAGCACCATGTTTGGATTTTTCCTGCGCCGCGCCAGTCTGATCATTCCGACGTTCATCGGCATCACGCTGCTGGTGTTTTCGCTGATCCACATGATTCCGGGCGATGCGGTCGAGGCCATGTCGGGTGAGCGTGGCATGGATGCCGCGCGTTATGCGCGGCTGGTGCATCAATTGGGCCTGGATCGGCCGCTGTACGTGCAATATTTCGACTACCTCGGGCACGTGCTGCAAGGCGATCTCGGCCATTCGATCGTCACCCAGGAATCGGTGCTGCACGAGTTCCTCGCTTTGTTTCCGGCCACCGTGGAATTGTCCTTTTGCGCAATGCTGATCGCCCTTGCGATCGGACTGCCGGCCGGCATCCTGGCGGCGCTGAAACGCAATACGGTGTTCGACTATGCGGTGATGGGCGTGTCGCTGACCGGCTACTCCATGCCGATTTTCTGGTGGGCGCTGCTGCTGATTCTGCTGTTCTCGGTCACCCTGGGCTGGACTCCGGTTTCCGGCCGCATCGACATCTTGTTCGACTTGCCGCCGGTGACCGGCTTCATGCTGATCGACAGCCTGTTGTCGGGCGAGCCGGGCGCATTTCGATCGGCCCTGTCGCACCTGATCCTGCCCGCGATAGCGCTCGGCACGATACCGCTGGCGGTGGTCGCACGCATGACGCGCTCGGCGATGCTGGAAGTGCTGCGCGAAGACTACGTACGCACCGCACGCGCCAAAGGCCTGTCGCGCTTCAGGGTGGTCGGCATCCACGCGCTGCGCAATGCACTGATCCCGGTCGTTACCGTAATCGGCTTGCAGGTCGGCACGCTGTTGGCTGGCGCGATCCTGACCGAAACGATTTTCTCCTGGCCCGGCATCGGCAAGTGGCTGGTCGAGGCGATACACCGCCGCGATTATCCGGTGGTCCAAGGGGGAATCCTGCTGTCGGCAACGATCATTATCGTGGTCAATCTGGCCGTTGATCTGTTGTACGGCGTGATCAACCCGAGAATACGCCACAGTTCATGAGCCAGGCCGCTACCGTTGCCGCTCCCGCCGCGCCGCCGCATCCTTTGCGCGAATTCTGGATTCATTTTCGCCAGAATCGCGGCGCCGTCATCGGTTTGGCCGCGGTCGTCGTGATCGCGCTGCTCGCGCTGTGCGCGAACCTGATCGCGCCGCATTCGCCGATCGCGCAATTCCGCGATGCGACGCTGGTGCCGCCGGCCTGGCAGGCCGGCGGCAGCGCCAGATTCCTGCTCGGCACCGATCCGGTCGGGCGCGACATGCTCTCGCGCCTGATCCACGGCACGCGCCTATCGCTGCTTATCGGACTGGTGTCGGTGTCCTTGTCGCTCGTCCTCGGCGTTACGCTGGGGCTGATCGCCGGCTATTTCCGCGGCGTGACCGAAATCGCGATCATGCGCCTGATGGACGTCATGCTGGCCCTGCCGAGCCTGCTGCTGGCGGTCGCGATCGTGGCCGTGCTCGGCCCCGGTCTGGTCAATGCCATGTATGCGATCGCGGTGGTGATGCTGCCGCACTATGCGCGCCAGACCCGCGCCGCGGTGATCGCCGAGATGGCCAAGGATTATGTCAACGCGTCGCGCATCGCCGGCGCCGGCACGCTGCGCATCATGTTCGACTGCGTGTTGCCCAATTGCACCGCGCCGCTGATCGTGCAGGCCACGCTCGGTTTCTCCAGCGCGATCCTGGATGCCGCGGCGCTCGGATTTCTCGGTCTCGGCGCGCAGCCGCCGACGCCGGAATGGGGCTCGATGCTGGCGAGCGCGCTCGAGTTCATTCAGAGCGCGTGGTGGGTGGTGACCTTCCCCGGCCTGGCGATTCTGCTGTCGGTGCTGGCCTTCAACCTGACCGGCGACGGCCTGCGCGATGCGCTCGATCCCAAACTGAAGCGATGATGCGGCCGCTGCTCGACATCCGGGACCTGCGCGTCGAATTCGGCACGGAACAAATGCCCGTCACTGCCGTCGACGGCCTCGACCTCGTTGTCGCGCCAGGCGAAGTCGTCGGCATCGTGGGCGAATCCGGTTCCGGCAAGAGCGTCACCTCGCTCGCCGTGATGGGACTGATCGATTACCCGGGCCGGGTCAGCGCGCAGCACCTGCGCTTCGACGGGCGCGACCTGCTTGGAATGAGCGACAGCGGACGGCGCGGCTTGCTCGGCAAGGATATCGCGATGATTTTTCAGGACCCGATGAGCAGCCTCAATCCCTGCTTCACGGTCGCCTATCAATTGATCGAGACGCTGCGCGTGCATCAGGGAGGGTCGAAGACTGCATTGCGCGAGCGGGCACTGGCGCTGCTGCAGCAGGTCGAGATTCCGGATGCGCAGCGCCGGCTGAACGCCTATCCGCATCAATTGTCCGGCGGCATGAGCCAGCGGGTGATGGTGGCGATGGCTATCGCCTGCAACCCGCGGCTGCTGATCGCCGACGAGCCGACCACCGCGCTCGACGTCACGGTGCAGGCGCAAATGCTCGAACTGCTGCTGCAGCTGCAGCGCGAACGCGGCATGGCCTTGATGCTGATCACGCACGATTTGAGCGTCATCGCCCAGACTGCGCAGCGCGTGGTGGTGATGTATGCCGGACAGGTGGTCGAAACCGGGCGCGTGCCGGACATTTTCAAGGCGCCGCGCCACCCCTACACCCAAGCCCTGCTCGCGGCGCTGCCCGAACGCAACCTCGGCCGCGAGCGCCTGCAGGCCATCCCGGGCGTGGTGCCGGGCCAGTACGACCGGCCCAGCGGCTGCCTGCTGCATCCGCGTTGCGCCTATGCCGCCGCGCCTTGCCGCGCTGTGCGCCCGGCCTTGAGCGGCGACAGCGAGGCGCAAGTGCGCTGCCACTTCGCGCTCGACCCCACCGGACATCCGGGCAACGGCTGGGATCGGACCGCGTGATGCGCGCGGATATGCACATGCACGACGCTTTGCTGCAGGCGCGAAACCTGGCCAAATACTATCCGGTGGCGCAACGCTGGTTGAAACCCAGGGGGCTCGCGCGTGCGCTCGATGGCGTATCATTCGCACTCGCGCGCGGCAAGACCCTCGCAGTGGTCGGCGAATCCGGCTGCGGCAAATCGACTTTGGCACGCCAGATTGCGATGATCGAGCCGCCGACCAGCGGCGAATTGTGGATGGCCGGCGCCAATATCGCCCAAGCCGGCCGCGCCGCGAGAAAGCGCGTGCGCCCGCTGGTGCAAATGGTGTTCCAGAATCCGTATGCCAGCCTGAACCCGCGCAAGAAAGTCGGTGCGATGCTGGAAGAACCTTTGATCATCAACACCCGTTTGAAGCCTGCACAGCGGGCCGAGCGCGCGTACGCGATGATGGCCAGGGTCGGCCTGCGGCCGGAACACTACGGCCGCTACCCGCACATGTTTTCCGGCGGCCAACGGCAGCGCATTGCGATCGCGCGCGCGCTGATGCTCGACCCGCAGGTGATCGTGGCCGACGAGCCGCTGTCCGCGCTCGACGTTTCAATTCAGGCGCAGGTGTTGAACCTGCTGATGGATTTGCAGCAGAGCAGCGGCGTAGCCTATCTGTTCATCTCGCACAACCTGGCAGTAGTGGAACATATTGCCGACGAGGTATTGGTGATGTACCTCGGCAAGACGGTCGAGCATGGCAGCAAGCGCGAGGTGTTCACGCGTCCGCTGCATCCGTACACCAAGGCATTGCTGGCCAGCACCCCGCGTATCGATCCGGCGCAGCGTCAGAAAAAAATCATCTTGAGCGGCGAACTGCCCTCGCCGCTCGCGCCGCCGCCCGGCTGCGCCTTCAACACCCGCTGTCCGCATGCGCGTACGCAATGCCGGGAACAGGTTCCGCCTCTGAATGTTTTTCAGGGCCGGCAAGTTGCTTGTCACCGCATCGCCGAAATTTCCTGAAATCGCCTTCCCCACCAACACGAAATGGAGCTGCCATTGAAATCGTACTTTTTTAGCGCACTGGCACTGGTACTCGGCGCGGCTGGCGCGGCCGCTGGCGAACCGCCCAAGCAGACCTCCGGCATCGACCTCGAATACGTAGACAGCGCGGTTCGGCCCCAGGACGATTTTTTCCAGTATTTCAGTGGCAAATGGCTGGCCACCACCGAGATCCCCGCCGATAAATCCAGTTGGGGCTCGTTTCTCCAACTGCGCGACGATACCCAGAGCCAATTGCGCGCAATCATCGAGACTGCAGCGCAGGATGCGCATGCAGCGCCAGGTTCCGACGCGCAAAAAATCGGCGATTTCTATGCCAGTTTCATGGATGAACCAACGCTTGACCGGCTCGGGCTGAAGCCGCTCGCGCAAGAACTCACGCATATCGCGGCGCTGAAGGACAAGCGGCAGATTCCGGCGCTGATCGCGCATCTGCAACAATTGGGCGTGAAGACCGCCTACCGCGTGGCGATCCATCAGGACGCACGCGATTCGACCAAATACGTCGTCGACCTGGGACAAAGCGGCTTGGGCATGCCCGACCGCGATTATTACTTGAAGCGCGATGACGCCAAGCTGGGCGCAGCGCGCACCAAGTATCAGACCTACATCGACGAGCTGCTGAAGCTCGCGGGCGATCGGCAAGCCGCTGCACACGCCGGGCAAATCCTGGCACTGGAAACCGGGCTGGCCAAAGTCCAGTGGACCAAGGTCGAAAACCGCGATCCGGTCAAAACCTACAACAAGGTCGAACTCGACCGGCTCGGCCAGCTGGCACACGGCTACCGCTGGAAAGCGTATTTGGATGCCGCCGGCATCAGCGGCAAGGTCGATTACGTGATCGTCAGCCAGCCGAGCTATTTCACCGGCCTCAACCGGGTTCTGAAAAAAATGCCCTTGTCGGCGTGGAAAGCGTATTTCGAATTTCATCTGCTCAACAGCTACGCGCCTTACCTGTCGCAGCCATTCGTCGATGAACACTTTTCCTTCAATGGCGAGGTATTGCTGGGTATCCCGCAGAACCTGCCACGCTGGAAGCGCGGCGTGCTCACGCTCGAACAGTCGATCGGCGAGAGCCTGGGCAAACTCTATGTCGCGCGCTATTTCCCGGCCGAGCGCAAGGCGCGCATGGAAACCTTGGTGCAAAATCTGCTCGCGGCCTACCGGCAAAGCATAGGCGAGCTCGACTGGATGAGCCCGCAGACCAAGCAGGAAGCGCTGCAAAAACTGGCCAAGTTCACGCCGAAGATCGGCTATCCGAACAAGTGGCGCGACTATTCGGCGCTGCAGATCGTCAAAGGCGACCTGGTCGGCGATGTGGCGCGCGCGAACGCGTTCGAATACCAGTACCAGCTCGCCAAACTGGGCAAACCGATCGACCGCGAAGAGTGGGGCATGACGCCGCAAACCGTGAATGCCTACTACAATCCGGAATTGAACGAGATCGTGTTTCCGGCCGCGATCCTGCAGCCGCCGTTTTTTGATGCCAATGCCGAGGATGCGGCCAATTACGGCGCGATCGGCGCCGTGATCGGCCACGAAATCAGCCATGGATTCGACGACCAGGGCAGCCAGTACGATGGCGACGGCAATTTGCGCGACTGGTGGACCAAGGACGACCACAAGAACTTCGCCGCCAAGACCAAGATGCTGGTGGAGCAATACAATGCGTTCAGCCCGGTGCCGGGTTATCACGTCAACGGCAAATTGACGCTGGGCGAAAATATTGCCGACAACTCCGGACTGGCGATCGCGTACAAGGCCTACCATTTGTCGCTCGGCGGCAAGGAGGCCCCGGTGATCGACGGATTGTCCGGTGACCAGCGGCTGTTCATGAGCTTTGCGCGAATCTGGCGCGGCAAAACGCGTGAAAGCCAGGCCATCGTGTGGCTGAAAACCGACCCGCATTCGCCGGGGCGTTTCCGCTGCGACGGCACGCTGGCCAATCAGCCTGGCTTCTACGGCGCGTTCGGGGTCAAGCAAGGCGACCGGATGTATCTGCCGCCCGAGCGGCGCGTGATAATGTGGTAGCAAAGGGAGAGCAAAATTTTTCACACCCTGCTGACGCTTTGCCTGCTCTGGGCCGCGCTCGCTCCGGCTTCGGCGCAGGTGTACAAATGGGTCGACGAAAAGGGCACGACGCATTATGGCGAACGCCCGCCTCAGGGCAGGAAAGCGCAGGAGGTGGAGCAGCGCCTGTCCAAACCCGGACCGGCGCCGGCAAAGGCAGCCGAGCCGGACTGGAAGGCCAAAGACCTGGAATTCCGCAGCCGCCGCATCGAAGCCGAACAGGCCGAGGCCAAGCAAAAGCAGCAGGACGCGGCAAATCGCCAGGCCTGCAACCAGGCGCGCGACCACCTCGCCCAAATGAAGACGGCGCGAGGCTTGTACCGGCTAAACGACCAGGGCGAACGCGTGTATGAAAGCGACGAGGAACGCCGAGCCAGCACGGCGCAGCTCGAAGCGCTGATCGCGCAGCGCTGCCGCTGACAGCGGGCATCCTGTCTTCCAATACGTGGTTAAATGCCGTCCGTCATGAAATCCAACGTTCAAATCGTTCTGGCCTCGACCTCGAAATACCGGCGCGAGCTGCTCGCACGGCTGGGGCTTCCATTCGAAGTGGCGTCACCGCAGGTGGACGAGACGGCGCTGACCGGGGAGGCCCCGCAGGATACCGCGCGGCGCTTGGCCGAAGCCAAGGCGCGCGCGGTGGCGGTGCGCTTTCCCCAGGCCATTATCATCGGCTCGGACCAGGTCGCGGTGCTCGAGGGCATGCAGTTGGGCAAGCCCGGGGATCACGCCAACGCGCTGCGCCAGCTCAAGGCGATGCGCGGCAAGGAGGTGGTGTTCCACACCGCACTGTGCCTGTACGCCGCCGCCAGCGCACGCGCGCAGACGCGCGTGGTGCCCTTCAGCGTGCGCTTTCGCAATTACAGCGACGCGCAGATCGAGCGCTATTTGCAGCGCGAGCAGCCTTACGACTGCGCCGGCAGCGCCCGCTGCGAGGGCCTGGGCATCGCGCTGATCGCGGAAATGCGCGGCGACGATCCGAACGCCCTGATCGGGCTGCCGCTGATCGCGCTCACCGAAATGCTTGCCTCACAGGGCGTGGACGTCCTCTAGACGGCGCCTCGATCATGGCGGCCGGCACGCTGTATCTGATTCCGACCACGCTGGGCGAGAGCGCGCTGGCGGCGGTCATTCCGCAGGACGTGCAGCAGCGCGTGCGCACGCTCGAATACTTCGTCGCCGAGAATCCCAAAACGGCGCGCGCCTATCTGAAGCAGGTCGGCATGGCCAGGCCGCTGCAGGAATTGCACATTGCCACGCTGGACGAACATACCGCGGAGGCGGCCATTGCCGGCCTCGCGGCGCCGCTGCGCGCCGGGCACGACCTCGGCGTGATGTCCGAAGCGGGCTGCCCCGGCATCGCCGACCCCGGCGCCAAACTCGTGTTGTATGCGCAGCGCCAGGGCATGCGCGTGGTGCCGCTGGTCGGCCCCTCCTCCATCCTGCTTGCGCTCATGGCCTCCGGACTGGAAGGACAGCGCTTCACCTTTCACGGCTATCTTCCCGTGGCCGATGCCGAGCGCTTAAAGGCCTTGCGCGACTTGGAGAAGCAGTCGCGGCGGCTGAAGCAGACGCAGATTTTCATCGAGACGCCTTACCGCAACGGCCGGCTGGTGCAAAGCATTCTCGACATTTGCGCGGCGGATACGCTGCTGTGCATCGCCGCAGAAGTCAGCCTGGCGACCGAGGATATCCGCACCATGACGGTCGCACAGTGGAAAAAAGCCCCGCCGCGGCTCGAGCGCAGGCCGTCCTTGTTCTTATTGCTGGCGCATTGACGGCGCAGGGCGGCGCGGAGAGCCGCCGCTCGCTCTAGCGCAGGCGGATGCTCTCGCGCAGCGTGAAATCGGCGAAACTCTTCGCCGCAGCAGCACCGAAGCGCTTGGCGATGCGCTCGACCGGATTGGACTTCTGCGTGTAGTCGACGATGTTTTCGGCCTTGATCACGTCGCGTGCCACCGATTCGACGCTGCCGTAGCCGTCGGCGAGTCCGAGTTCCACGGCCTTGCGCCCGGTCCAGACCAGACCGCTGAACAGTTCGGGATCGTCCTTGAGGCGCTTGCCGCGCCCTTGCTTCACCACTGCGATAAATTGCTGATGGATGTCGTTGAGCATGCTCAACGCGTACTCCTTCTGCTTCGGATCGACAGGAGAAAACGGGTCCATGAAGCCTTTGTTTTCGCCGGCGGTGAGCAGGCGCCGCTCCACGCCCAGCTTTTCCATGCCGCCGGTAAAGCCGAATCCGTCCATGAGCACACCGATGGAGCCGACCAGACTCGCCTTGTTGACATAGATCTTGTCGGCCGAGGCCGCGACGAAATAGCCGCCGGAGGCGCAGACATCCTCCACCACCACGTACAAGGGCGTATTGGGATAAACGCCGCGCAGCCGCCGCATCTCGTCGTTGATGATGCCTGCTTGCACCGGGCTGCCCCCGGGTGAATTGATGCGCAGGATCACGCCCTGGGTGTTCTTGTCCTTGAACGCGCTTTGCAGAGCGCTGGTGATTTTTTCGGCGCTGGCATCGCTCTTGGCATCGATCACGCCTTCGAGTTCGACCAGGGCGGTGTGCTTGCCCTCGGCCATGATGTCGCCATCGCCGCGCCACTGGAACAGCATGACCAGGAGGAAGGTGAGGTAGGCAAACGTCAGGAGCTTAAAGAATATGCCCCAGCGGCGGGCCTTGGTCTGCTCCTTCAGCGCGGAAAACGCCAGTTTCTCCAGCGTCTCGCGCTCCCAATCTTTCTCGTCTTGCGCCATCGTCTCAATCTTTCCTTAAATAGACCCTGCCGTCGTTTTCGAACACCTGCAGACGGATCAACCCCGTGCCGCGGCAGGGCCCGCCGCGGCAGGCGCCGCTTTCAGGCGCATACAGCGCGCCGTGCGTGGAGCATATCAAATACTCACCGTCCGTATCGAAAAACTTCCCTGGATTCCAGTCGAGTTCCATGGCGATGTGAGCGCAGCGGTTGACGTAGGCGTAGACGCGCCCGCCGTGGCGGATGGCGAAGGCCGGGACGGTCTCCGCCTTGTGCTCGACCTCGAAGCGCACGCCGTCACCGCCGTCGGCGAGATCGCTGCTGGCGCAGATCGGGCGTGCGCCGTGCCCTGCCCCGGCCGGGCCGGTCTCGTCCAGGGATGCGACTGCCTGGCTCAGCGGTTCGCTGAGCTCGCTCAGGCGTTCTTTTCCAGCCATGACGCCAGATCCTGCGGCTGGTCGATGCACGCGAGCGGATTGAGTTCGGTTAGACTGTCCCGGGGATGCGCGCCGTAACTCACCGCCAGCGCCGGCACGCCTGCGCTCAGCGCCATCTGCAGATCGTGCGCCGTATCGCCTATCATCAGTGTCGCTTCCGGCTCGACCAGCAGTTCCTGCATCAGCTCCTGCAGCATGGCCGGATGCGGCTTGGAATGGGTCTCGTCGGCGCAGCGCGTGGAATCGAAATACTGTTTGAGCTGGGTCGCTTCGAGCACGCGGTCGAGACCGACGCGGCTTTTGCCCGTGGCCACCGCCAGCAGATGGCCCCGGTTTTTCAGCTCCACCAGCATATCGCGCATGCCCGGGAACAATTCGATGTCCGGATCGCGCGCCAGATAATGACAGCGGTAGCGCTCCGCAAGCTTGCCGTAGTCTGCCAGCGGCAGTTCAGGCACGGCATAAGTCAGGGCGTCTTTGAGCCCGAGCCCGATCACATGGGCGGCACGCTCGTGCTCGGGCACGGGCAGTCCGAGGTCGCGGCAGCTTGCCTGGATGCTGGCGATGATGGCCGAGGCCGAGTCCATCAGCGTCCCGTCCCAGTCGAAAACCAGCAGTTCAAATCTTCTTTGCATGTTCCGTCCTACAAATGGGGCTGACCGCCCGCTAATCAAGCCTCGCGCCCCTGGACTTCGCGCTAATGCGCGCGTTCCTGCGCGAGCATGAATTTCTCCAGCTCCGGCGGCAGCGGCGCCTCCAGCTTCAGCCGCTCGCCGCTTCCCGGATGCACGAACGCGAGTTTCCACGCATGCAGGAACATGCGCTTCATGCCCTGTTTGGCCAGGCGCTTGTTCAGTTCGAAATCGCCGTACTTGTCGTCGCCCACGATCGGAAAACCCAGGTGCGCGAGATGCACGCGGATCTGATGCGTGCGTCCGGTCTTGAGCTGCGCCTGCAACAGGCTATAGCCGCCGCAGGCGCGCTTGAGCTCGAACACGGTATGCGACTCGCGCCCTGCGTCGTCCACGCTCACGCGGCGCTCGCCGGCGCCGGTGACATAGCGCTGCAGCTTGAGTTTCACGTCCTGTTTGCCCGCCGGCCACTGCCCCTGCACCAGCACCAGGTAGCGCTTGTCCATCTGGCCGGTGCGTATCAGTTCGTGCATTGCGATGAGCACCGAGCGCTTCTTCGCCAGCAGCAGCAGCCCCGAAGTGTCGCGGTCGAGTCGATGCACCAGTTCGAGGAATTTGGCCTGCGGGCGCGCGGCGCGCAATTGCTCGATCACGCCATGGCTGATGCCACTGCCGCCATGCACCGCCAGCCCGGCGGGTTTATTCGCGGCGATCAGCCCCTCGTCCTCGTACAGCAGCGGCAAGTCGATTTTCGGCGGCTTCGGCGCCGCGGTCTTGGCGCCGAGGCGCAAGGGCGGAATGCGCACCCGGTCGCCTTCCTGCAGGCGGTAGGTCGCGTCCACGCGCCCGCTGTTGACCCGGACCTCCCCGCTTCTCAGAATGCGATAAATATGGCTTTTGGGCACGCCTTTGCATTCGCGCAGCAGGAAATTGTCGACGCGCTGCCCAGAGGTTTCGGAGCCGATATTCACCAGCTTCACGGAAACTTTACTTAAACCCTTCATTTTGCTTATAATGTTCGCACTGGCTCAGTCGCGGGACAGGGTTTGTTGCGTCGAAATGACATTTTCAGACCTGAACACGTCCCCGGTTTTGCGGCCCGGAAGGCCGTAACCCTGAGCAATGCGGTTAATATCGCTCACCGGAAGTAGCGAGAGTGTAATTGATTTGGCGCGCTGCAAGCAGCGGCAGATTACGACATCCGGTATTCGTACCGGAAACAAGTACGACAGACCCAACCGATTCCCCTTCCACTCCTCTTATCCAAGACTGGAATGCATCGCTAAGCCCCTGAACATTTAGGCCCAGGTTTGTCCTGCCCGAGATTTGTCCTGCCCATGCGCGCGCAGGAGCAATATTAGATGAAGCGCATGCTGTTTAATGCGACACAGGCCGAAGAACTCCGTGTCGCCATAGTCGATGGTCAAAAACTCATAGACCTAGACATTGAATCGGCCTCGAAAGAGCAACGCAAGAGCAATATCTACAAGGGTGTCATCACCCGTGTTGAGCCCAGCCTCGAGGCTGCGTTCATCGATTACGGCACCGACCGACACGGTTTTCTCCCGTTCAAGGAAGTCGCCCGCGCCTATTTCAAGGCAGGTGTCGACGTCGGCCGCGCGCGCATCCAGGACGCGCTCAAGGAAGGCCAGGAACTGATCGTCCAGGTGGAAAAGGACGAGCGCGGCAATAAAGGCGCCGCGCTTACCACTTTCATCAGCCTCGCCGGACGCTACCTGGTGCTGATGCCGAACAACCCGCGCGGCGGCGGCGTATCGCGCCGCGTCGAAGGCGAAGACCGCGAAGAGCTGCGCGACACCATGGACCAGCTGCCGGTGCCGCAGGGTATGAGCGTCATCGCGCGCACCGCGGGCATCGGCCGCTCGGTGGAAGAACTCGATTGGGACCTGAAATACCTGCTGCAGCTGTGGCATGCGATCGAGGAGGCCTCCACCAGCCAGAAAGGCGCGTTCTTGATTTACCAGGAAGGCAGCCTCGTGATCCGCGCCATCCGCGACTACTTCCATCCGGAAATCGGCGAGATCCTGATCGACACCGATTCTATCTTCGAGCAGGCGCAGCAGTTCATGGCGCATGTGATGCCGGACAACGTGAACCGGGTGAAGCGCTACCGCGACGACGTGCCCCTGTTCTCGCGCTTCCAGATCGAGCACCAGATCGAAACCGCCTATTCGCGCCAGGTCAACCTGCCTGCGGGCGGCGCCGTGGTCATCGACCATACCGAGGCGCTGGTGGCGATCGACGTCAACTCGGCGCGCTCCACCCGCGGCAGCGACATCGAGGAAACTGCGTTTCGCACCAATCTCGAGGCAGCCGAGGAGATCGCGCGCCAGCTGCGCCTGCGCGACCTGGGCGGCCTGATCGTGATCGACTTCATCGACATGGAGTCGCAGCGCAACCAGCGCGAAGTCGAAAACCGCCTGCGCGAATCGCTGCACTTCGACCGCGCGCGCGTGCAGATGGGCAAGATTTCGCGCTTCGGCCTAATGGAACTGTCGCGCCAGCGCCTGCGCCCGTCGCTAGGCGAAGGCAGCACCATCACCTGCCCGCGCTGCAATGGCATCGGCCATATCCGCGGCATCGAATCCACGGCGCTGCACATCCTGCGCATCATCCAGGAAGAAGCGATGAAGGAAAATACCGCCGCCGTGCATGCGCAGGTGCCGGTGGACGTCGCGACCTTCCTCTTGAACGAGAAGCGCACCGACATTCACAGCGTGGAAGCGCGCCTCAAGGTCAATGTAGTGCTGATCCCGAACACGCATTTGGAAACGCCGCATTACCAGATTTCGCGCCTGCGCCACGACGATCTGAACCAGGCCGAACCGCTGCCCGCCAGCTATAACATGGTGCAATTGCCGGCCGAGGAAGAAACCAAGCCGCAGACCGGCGCAGAGCCGAAGGCGGTGCGGCAGCAGGCCGCGGTGCAGGGCATCACCCCAGCCGAACCCGCGCCTATGCCGGTGGCGAAACCGGCCGCCCCGCAGGAGCAAGCCAAGCCAGGCATCATTTCCCGCATCATGGGTTGGTTCAAGGGAGAAACTCCTGCGGCCGAGGCCGAACCCAGCAGCGGCATTCGTCCTTCGCGCCGTGAACCCCGGCGTGAGCCGCAGCGCGATCGCGGTGAACGCGGTGAACGCGGAGATCGTGGAGAGCGCGGCGGACGTGGCGGGCGCGGCGGACGCGACCGGCAGGAGCGCGGTGGACGCGAAGCACGTCCGGCGCAAGGCGAAGTCAACCGGCCGGAACAGCGCGAGCCGCGTCAGGAACGCAGCCGCGGCGAGCGCCCGGAACGCGAAGCACGTCCCGAGCGCGGTGAACGCCCCGAGCGCGAAGCGCGGCCGGAACGGGAAGCACGTCCCGAGCGCGGTGAGCGCCCGCAGCGCGAACCGCGTGAACCACGCGAGCCGCGTCAGCCAAGAGTGCAACCGCAAGGCGAGCTGCAGTCCGGCGCCGAAGCCAGGCCGCAGGGTGAAGCACGTCCCGAGGGCGGCGAACCCGGACGCAGTCGCGGCCGGCGCGGCCGCGGTGGCCGCGGTGAACGCGGTGAAAGAGGCGACCGCGGTGAACGTGGTGAACGCGGTCCGCGCATGGAGCGCGGCGAGCGGACCGAGCCAGCCGAACGCGTGCGCGCCGAGCAAGCCGAACACGCCGCGCGCGCGCTGCGCGAGGAGCACGAAGCTGAACCGCAAACCGAACCGAGCACGCCGCTGGAGTCGGCCATGCCCGAGGAGCATCGGCCTGCCCCGGCACCCGTAGAGGCTGCGATTTTCGCTGAGCCGGCTGCAGCTGTTGCGGCGGTCGAACTCAGCGCCGTGCCTGAACCCGCAGCGCCTGCGCCTGCGATCAGCCGCGTTGAACCCGCCGTCGCAACGGCGCCTGTCGCGCCGCCGGCGCCTGCGCCGATCGATGTCGATAAGGCATTGCAGGAAAGCGGCCTGGTGCTGGTGCAGACCGATCCGAGCAAAGTGAAGCTGGCAGAGCCGCCAGCCGAGCCTCAGTTCGTGCCGGCGCGGCCGCGTCCGCGGCGCACCCCGCCCCCCGACTCCGGGCCACTGCAAATCGTGGAAACACGCAAAGATGCCTAAGGTCCGCTAGCCAGGCGCACGGCCACCCCGACGGGCGGCCTCAAATCAAGGGCTGAGCCTGACCGGGCTCGGCCCTTGGCGTTTTTGCTGACCCAGGATGCCATGCCACGCCGCGCCGGCTGGCGCCGCGCCCCGGCAATGTTGTAAGCTGTGCGGCCCCAGCCACCAATGCGGCCAGCGCCCGCTACTTCCATGACCCAATCCGCAGTCAACAATCCGGACGAACCCATGCTCGCCGGGATTACCGTCCTCGATTTCACCCGCGTGCTGGCCGGACCGTACGCGACGCGCATGCTCGCCGATCTGGGCGCGCATGTGATCAAGATCGAACGCCCCGGCGAAGGCGATGAGATCCGCCATACCGTGCTGCAACTCGATCCCGCACGCACGGACCAGAGCAGTTATTTCGCGCGGCTGAACGCGGGCAAGGAGAGCATCGCCATCGATCTCGCGCATGCGCAGGCGCGCGAAATCGCGCTCGACCTGGTGCGCAACGCGGATGTGGTGGTGGAAAATTTCTCCCCCGGCGTGATGGCGCGCTACGGCCTGGACGATGCCGCGCTGCGCGCCCTGCGCCCCGACCTCGTCTACTGCTCGATCTCGGGCTTCGGCCAGACCGGACCGCTCGCTTCGATGCAGGCCTACGCGCATCTGATCAATGCCATCTCCGGCATGATGGACCTGGACCGCGGCAGCGAGGCGCAGCCGCGCGTGGCCTATTTGCAGGCGGCCGATGTGCTCGCCGGCGCCCATGCATTCGGCGCGATCTGCGCAGCCCTGGTGCGCCGAGGCCGCAGCGGGCGCGGCGCCTACCTGGACGTGTCGATGCTCGAGTGCCTGGTCGCCGCGGACGACCTCACCTACGGCGCGATCCTGAACGGCGGCAAGGTGCAACGCGAGCCGCGCATAGGCATGGTGGTGCATCCCATAGGCGGGCGTTACCTGGCGATGCAAAGCGCGGGCGCGCCGCACCTGTGGTCGCGCCTGGTGAACCTGATCGGCCGGCCCGAACTCGAAACCGATCCGCGCTTTTCCACGCCGATGGCGCGGCGCGCGAACTGGCATGACCTGCTCAAAATCCTGCGCGCGTGGCTCAGCGGCTTCGACAGCGTGGAACAGGCGGTCAAAACGCTTTCTGCGGCGCGCATCCCGGCCGTGCCCATGCTCTCCCCCGAGGAAGTCATCGACCACCCGCAGCTCGCGGCGCGCTCGGCGTTTCCCGAAATCGAGCACCGCGGCCGCGGCCGCATACGCGTGACGGCGCTGCCGTTCCATGTCGACCACGCCCCGGTCGCCCCGGGCGGCCCGGCGCCCTATCGCGTCGGCGAACATACGCAGCAGGTGCTGCAAGGACTCGGCTACGATGCCGAGCGCATCCGTGCGCTGCAGGCGGAGCGGGTGGTCGAGATTCCGGACTGAATCCAGACTCCCGGAGCTGATGCCGGGCGCGTATCTGCAGAACGACAAAGCCGCCGTCGATGCCGAACTCGCGGCAGACGATTACATCCGGCAGACCTATCTCGGTGTTGCATGAATGCCTCGACCCGCAGGCATGGACGCGGCTTGGCCCTGGATCAACGAACGCAAGATTCCGGGATAGCGGCGCCAAGCGATGCACTTGTTTCGCAGTAAATCCAGTGTCGCACCTTCGTCTTCACCAACCCACCTTGGGCCGCTATCTGCCGCAAAGCGAACGAATTATCCGACGGCTTAAGGGGTCGTGTTTCGGCCAGAACCGACATTGGCTAAGCTTCCCCATAAAACATAGACACGCGCAGTGGAAGCAACATCGGTCTCAGCCCCACGGGACGGCGCGCAAATCAGATTGGCCTTGCGCCTCCACGAAGGTGTCTGAGCCTAGAGAACCCAGTTCTGGGTTGACTTAACCCATATCTGGGCTCATTATATCCAGATGAAGACGCGAAAACTTACTGCCTCAGATGTTTGCGAGGTCACAGGATATAGCAGGGATCAACTCAAAGCGCTGCTAAAAGGGGTGCCCACTTGGTCTCCCGCGCCGAGCGCACGCGTAGCGAGGGAATTCTTGCCGCATGACTTGATCGTGCTCGGAGTGGTTCGGGCTCTTGACAGCCGCGTAGGCATGCGGCGCAAGCAGATAGGATTGATGCTTCCAAAATTGCGGCAAGCGTTACTTGGCCCGCGGGAAGTGGATAGGTCCGCCTATCTGGCGATCTCGTTCAATCCACTGCATGTCGAGTACGTCAGCGAAAAGACTTCAATTAGGGAAGGAGTCATGGTTTCGCTTGAGCCCATTTTCGACCGCGTCGACGGTTACCTTGGTGCGGCTCAATCTTGGAACGCGTCCCAAGAGAACCTTCGGCTTCCGCTCGGCGCGGTTCGATCCCGTCGACGTAAAGCCGCCGGGTAAGAAAGTCCAGTACGATGAACGCCGCGCCGCTCCAACGAGTCCTCGAAGCAACTGGCTTCTTTCCGGATGGAGAACCTGCGCGCGGACTTCAGTTAGCCGCCAAGGCCCGTGAACGTCGTGGGCGGGTATTTTCGCCCGATGCATCCTGGCGAAGCCCTTCCGCACTCAAGGTCTACTTCAAGTTCGAACCGAGCATACCTTTGAACAGCGTCATCGGTGAATGGCGCCGCGAGATCTGGAACGAAGGATTCTCACCACTATTGTGGATTGTCTCACCGGACAAAATTGAGCTTTTCAATGGTTTTGGCGAGCCGATGGAAAGCGGTGATGCTGAGGCCAACCGGATCGCTACCTTTCGAAACATCGATTCTGAACTTCGTGAGCTGGATGCCCTAGCAGGTCGTGTGGCACTTGAGACGGGTCAGTCCTGGCGTCAAATGCCACAGATCGACCGGAAGTCGAGCGTCGACCAGAGACTACTGTCCGATTTGGCGCACCTGGAACACGATTTAGTTGAGATGAATCTCGATAGGCACGCGGCTCAGGCACTAATCGGCAGGACCATATTCACGCAATATCTCATCGACCGTGGAATCGTTAGTTCCTTGCGGCTCAAGAAGCTGACCGGACATTCGACACTTCCGCCAATACTTCGAGACCGAAATGCTACTGCCCGGCTCTTTGCGTGGCTAAGCGAGACGTTCAACGGCGACATGTTCCCGCCATCTTCAGCAACGAACACTCCACGCACCTCCTACTTGGGCCGAGTAGCAGATTTTCTCGCCGCAACCGATCCGGTCTCGGGGCAAACTTCATTCTTTCCTTATCAATTTGACGTGATCCCCGTTGAGTTGATTAGTTCGATCTACGAGCAGTTCGCCCACTCGGCTTCCGAATCCAAGGCCGGCGTAGACGCTCGAAAGCATGGAATTCACTACACGCGGCTCTCCGCAGTCTCGTTGGTCCTTGACGAGGTCATGAATGGACTCACGGGACGGGAAAGTGTGCTCGATTTGACCTGCGGTTCCGGGGTTTTCCTTGTCGAGGCGTTGCGCCGGCTCGTTGCGCTGCAAACTCCTGATGGAAGTCCGTCGCGCGATGTAATCCGGAAGACGCTTTATCAGCAGGTTTACGGAATCGATCTGAGCGAGGCCGCGATTCGGGTTGCGGCATTCAGTTTGTACCTTTCGGCGCTTGAGCTGGACCCAGATCCGCATCCCCCAGA
This sequence comes from Pseudomonadota bacterium, assembly GCA_021811085.1. GTDB lineage: Bacteria > Pseudomonadota > Gammaproteobacteria > Burkholderiales > SG8-39 > 2-12-FULL-64-23. The sequence goes on from JAJZPQ010000002.1 coordinate 184,494, forward strand.
GGAACTCAAGTTCGATCCTCTAGTTAATCGAACGCTTTTTGCGGGAAACGCTCACACAATCGAGCTAACTCGAGAAGGCGCGGCGCGGCTCACGGAAGATGGCGCCCTGAAAAAGTTCGATCTAATCGTAGGTAACCCGCCTTGGAGCTTCAAAGGCAAACGTGGGACAGCTGCCAGACGCAAAGGTCGAGCCCACGGTGTGCCCGCGCAACCGCGCGGTGAAGGGCTGGATTTTCTTCATCGCGCAATAGCGTTTTCGCACGAGAGAACCAGATTCGGGGTGATTCTTAACGCAATGTCGTTTTTCAGTGGGAGTGCCACTGGCATCGCGGCCGCAAAGCACGTTCTGCGTCTTCTGGCTCCTGTCACTTTAGTAAATCTGTCCTCGCTATCTGGCTGGTTGTTCGCCACAGCGAGTGCGCCAGCGGTCGTCCTTTACGCGCGGCATCGCGCGCAACGACCTGATCAATTGACAGTTGTCCAAGTACCTTGGTCGGCCGCTGGTACCCGGACACACACGTTCGAGGTTTCACGGAGTGATGTCATACGGCTAACACTCGCGGAGGTCGAGAAGAATCCGTTCAAACTCAAGGCGGCTGCAGTGGGCCGGCGCCGCGATCTGGCACTTCTCGACGATCTCGGCTCTTCGTTCTCCACGTTGGCCGCACAGCTTACCTTGTTCCAAACCAAACTGAGCGATGGGCTTACCCACGGTTCACCAAGTAATCAGACTCGCGATGCGCGCGCCCTGAAGGGGCTTGAGGTACTCGACGCCAAAAATATCAGGCCGATGTCAATTCCAGACTCTCTCCCGCGCTTTACGCTGTTAAGAGCTCAGTGGCCTCGGACACAAGAGACGTATCGCGCTCCACTCGTGATTATCAAGGAAATGGTTGGAGACAATGCCCGGGCAATAGCGGCCGTATCTGAGCGAGACCTTATTTTTACTGATGCATTTTTCGGCGTGTCTCTGCCCAAGAGTTATGCTCCAATCGCGCATCTTCTCGTCGCGGTGTTGAGCTCATCGGTCGCGTCGTGGTTCTTCACAATGACTGCTTCTGAATTCGCGATCTGGAAGCGGAAACTCCTGATTCGGGACGTGAATCTCTTGCCGATCCCGGATCTTAAGGCGGCCGCGGCATCTTCCGTTGGCAAGCAGCTATTGCGTCTGTCGAGGAAGATGCATGGGCAAGTCGGAGGCGCCGATGATTGGGCTGCCTTAGACCTAGCGGTATTCGATCTTTATGGGCTTGATGACGCAGACCGCGCAGTGGTGCAAGACGGTTGGTTCCGAGCAAGCTGGCAATGGCAGGCCGGAAGGGAAGCATCCGTGTCGGCTGCAAGCATCGACTTGGATCTCCCCAACTACGCTCGACTATTTCTATCCGTGGTTTCAGGCTGGCTTTCTATTCGGAATGAACAGCATATGCGCGCGGAGATTTTCGACGTGCCAGCGCGAAATGCACTGCGAGTCATCAGATTTATACTTGAACCAGGATCAGGACCGTCCAGCATCAATGTGGTTCAAGTCAACTGCGAACTTAACGAGGTGCTAGCGAACATTGGCAAGCGGCTCAATGTAAAAATCGCCAGCGCATTGAGCGCGAGCCGGGAGCTACGCGTCCATGGCAGAAACGAGGTCGTCATCGTGAAGCCGTCGGCTCGTCGCTATTGGATGGGCGTTTGCGCCCTCGATGATGCTGATGCCGTGGTGGCTGAAAGCCTCGCCGGTACCGCTGAATGAAACTGCCCGACGAGGCCCCGGCGGCGCTCGGCCACGAGTTTATTGCGCTATCTACGGACGTCACTGTCGCGATACTCACTATTCTGACCGCTGGATGGCGCCGTGCGAAAGCATACCGCGACGTAAATACGCAGGCTGGTGAGGTACCTGTCACAGAGCGTCTTCGGGACGGTATGAGACAAGCGCTCAAGCTGGATGGATATCCGTGGGCCAAGATGCTCTTGGTGCTACCCGGAACGGAGGCGCGATCACGGGAAGCGCTTGTTCCAGATGGTCGGACCGATATCCCGCTCGTATGGCTTGAGATTTTTCTTCGGCACGGCGAGCATGATCCGCATGCGATCGTTGAATGTAAGCGGATCGCTGGCTCGGACACATCCCTTTGCCGCGAATATGTGATCGAAGGCATAGACCGGTTCCGGTCCGGCAAGTATGGGTTCAATCACGCTGTCGGCTTTATGGTCGGATATTTGCTTTGTGGCACCGATGCAGAGGCGGTCGCGGGTATCAATGGCTATTTAAACCGGCAAGGCCGCACTGATGAAGAGCTTCGCAGCTCGGGTTCGGCAGCAGCGACGTGGGCTAGTCGTCATGGCCGAGCTTCCTCCTCCGCAATTTCGCTGCACCATATGTTCTTTGAGCTCGCAACAGTGATGTGATAAATCAGAACAGAGCTTATCCTGAGTCGGTGTGGGGGGCGAAGATTAGCGACCCTAAACCTGGGCTTCGTTGCAACGGCTGCGAGACAAGTCCAAGATGTTGGGAATGATCGCTTTGGGTCGGATACGGCCGGTTAATCAAGCGTGATCGAGGTCCGCCCCTGGCGGCAAAGCGATTACGGCACCAATACGAGGACCGCCGCCCTGTTTGCTCGCAGACAGGAAAATCGCGAGAGGGGAAAAGCCCTAAACTCCGCGTCCCTCCTCGCTCTGCGGCCGATTCCCCGCCGAACTTTGAGCGCGTAGCCCGCCCTCTCCCGCCTCACCGGGAGAGGAATTTCCCGTCCTGACTTTTCTCCGGCGCCCGTACCTGGCGCTTTGCCCCTCGGGGAATCAGCGTCCCGCGCCGCGGCTGCGCACCAGCTGGTACGGCCGCAGCAGGTAGAACACCGAGGCGAAGCCGCTCCAGATATGCACCAGGCGCGTGAACGGAAACAGCAGGAAGATCGTGAGGCCGATGGTCAGGTGCAGCTTGAACACGATCGAGGCGCCGGCGATGAGGTCTGCCGCTCCCGAGCGGAAGGTCCAGATGCGCTGCGCCCAATCCATCAGTTTCAGCATCTCCGAGCCGTCGAGGTGCTGCGCCGAGACCGGGATCGTGGCGAGACCGATCAGGACCTGCACCAGGAACAACACGAGCACCAGGATATCGCTCGGTTTGCTGGTGGCGCGAATGCGCGCGTCGCCGAGACGGCGCAGCAGCAGAATCAGCAATCCCGCGGTCAGGATCACCCCGAAAATTCCTCCCGCGATCATCGCTGTCAGTTGCTTTTCGCTCGCCGGTACTCCCAGAAAGTTCCACACCGCGTGCGGCGTGAGCAGGCCGCCGAGGTGGCCGAAGAAAATGCCAAGGATGCCGATGTGGAACAGGTTCGACCCCCATCTGAGCTGGCCATGGCGCAGCAACTGGGACGAATCGCTCTTCCAGGTGTACTGCTCGCGGTCGAAGCGGATCAGGCTGCCGAGGAAAAACACCACCAGGCAGATGTACGGGTAATAGCCGAACAGGAACTGGTTCAGATAGGCGTTGAGGTCCATGCGTGGCTCCTGATTCAGGGGTTCTTGGGTACGAAGCGGATGAATTGCGGGCGCGACTGCTGCGCGCCCTGTGCCGCGGCCGCATTAAGACCGGCCGGCGGGCCGAACTCCACCGGAGTCTCGTCCCAATCCTCATCCAGGGATGGCGCCGCCTGCGCCTTGCCCGGGCGCTGGGCCTTAGCCAGCGGCGCCGCGCCGTGCAGGTCCAGCAGTGCGGCGAAAACCGCTGCATAGGGGCTGCCGCCTGCGGCCAGACGCTCGCCGATGGCGCGCAGGATATGCACGCAGTCCTCGAGCAAGTCGTGCACGTCCGCGGCCGGCCGCGTCGCCAGATATTCCAGCAGCGCCGGCAGATAGTCCGGCAGTTCGTTCACTGCGAGTACGAAACCCGAGCGCCGGTACAAGGCGTTGAGGTCCACCATCGCCTGGCCGCGATCGCGCGAGTCGCCGTGCACGTGCTCGAACAGGTGCAGCGAAGTCGAGCGTCCGGCGTCGAATTGCGCCACGTAGCGCTCCTGCAGATCGAGCAGATCCTCGCGTTTGAGTTCGGCCAGCAGTCCGGCAAGGTCATCTTGGGTCGCTCCGCGCAGCGCGGGTTCCGCGCCCAGCCTGCGCGCGATCTCGGGCAGCGCGGTCACCAGTTCCTCCGAGGGATAGCTGAGCAGGACCGCAAGCAGTTTGAGGTTCTTCATCTTGTCATCTCCTGGCGACTAGGTTAGCGACTTGATCGGGATGGTCTTGCGTTTCTTGCCGCCGAACAGGCTGGCCTCGGATTGGCCGTCGGAGCAGCCGTTGCCGAAGGAGAAGCCGCAGCCGCCGCGCAGGTCGTAGGCGTTTTCCGCATATTCGCGGTGCGTGGTCGGAATGACGAAGCGGTCCTCGTAGTTCGCGATCGCCATGTAGCGGTACATATCCTCCACCTCCGCCTTGGACAGGCCGACCTGCTTCAGCACCTCCGTGTTCTCGCGCTGCTCCACGTGCCGGCCGCGCATGTAGGCGCGCATCGCGAGCATGCGCTCGAGCGCCGCCACCACCGGCGCCTCGTCGCCCGCAGTGAGCAGATTGGCAAGGTACTGCAGCGGGATGCGCAGGCTGCGCACATCGGGCAGCGCACCGAACGCGCCGAGTTGCCCGGTATTGGCGGCCGCGCTGATCGGCGACAGCGGCGGCACATACCAGACCATGGGCAGCGTGCGGTACTCCGGATGCAGCGGCAGCGCGACTTTCCACTCCATCGCCATTTTGTACACAGGTGATTCCTGCGCCGCCTTGATCCAGGCCTCGGGCACGCCGTCGGCGCGCGCCTGCGCCTGCACTTCGGCCGCATGCGGATCGAGAAACACACCCAGTTGCGCCTTGTACAAATCCTTTTCGTTCTCCACGCTCGCCGCATCGAGGATGCGGTCGGCGTCATAGAGCATCACGCCGAGGTAGCGGATGCGCCCGACGCAAGTCTCCGAGCAAACGGTGGGCTGCCCCGATTCGATGCGCGGATAGCAGAAAATGCACTTCTCGGCCTTGCCGGTGGACCAGTTGTAGTAGATCTTCTTGTACGGACAGCCGGATACGCACATGCGCCAGCCGCGGCACTTGTCCTGGTCGATCAGGACAATGCCGTCTTCCTCGCGCTTGTAGATCGAGCCCGACGGGCAGGATGCGACGCAGGTCGGATTGAGGCAATGCTCGCACAGGCGCGGCAGGTACATCATGAAGGTGTTTTCGAACTGACCGTACATCTCCTTCTGCATGTCCTCGAAATTGGAGTCCTTCCCGCGCTTGGCGAACTCGCCGCCGAGGATTTCCTCCCAGTTGGGCCCGCCTTCGATTTTCTCCATGCGCTCTCCTGTGATCAGCGAGCGCGGGCGTGCGGTCGGCGGCGCCTTCATTTCCGGCGCATTGTGCAGGTGCTGGTAATCGTAGGTAAACGGCTCGTAATAGTCGTCGATCTGCGGCAGGTTCGGATTCGCGAAAATCTTCAGTAACACCTCAAGCTTGCCGCCCTGCTTGGGCTGGATTTTGCCCGAGTCCTTGCGCACCCAGCCGCCGTTCCATTTCTCCTGGTTTTCCCATTGTTTCGGGTAGCCGATGCCCGGTTTGGTTTCGACGTTGTTGAACCAGGCGTACTCCATGCCCTCGCGGTTGGTCCAGACGTTCTTGCAGGTGACCGAGCAGGTGTGGCAGCCGATGCATTTGTCGAGGTTGAGCACCATGCCGATTTGAGCGCGTACTTTCATGACTTCACTCCTTCAGCCAATTCGGCCGTCGCCTCTTCGTCCAACCAGTCCACTTTTTTCATTTTGCGCACCACCACGAACTCGTCGCGGTTGGTGCCGATGGTGCCGTAGTAGTTGAAGCCGTAGGACAGCTGCGCGTAGCCGCCGATCATGTGCGTCGGCTTGGTGACGATGCGCGTGACCGAGTTGTGGATGCCGCCGCGCGTACCGGTGATTTCCGAGCCCGGGGTGTTGATGATCTTCTCCTGCGCGTGGTACATCATGCACATGCCCGGCAGCACGCGCTGGCTCACCACCGCGCGCGCCGCGATGGCGCCGTTCACGTTATAGAGTTCGATCCAGTCGTTGTCGACGATGCCGGCTTTCCTGGCATCGTCCTCCGACAGCCACACGATCGGACCGCCGCGCGACAACGTCAGCATCAGCAGATTGTCGGTGTAGGTCGAGTGGATGCCCCACTTCTGGTGCGGCGTGATGAAATTCAGCAGCACCTCGGGGTTGCCGTTGCCGCGCACGCCGCGCATCGCGCGAGTGGTCTTCAAGTCGACCGGCGGGCGGTACACGCACAGACCTTCGCCGAAACCCAGCATCCACTTGTGATCCTGGTAGAACTGCTGGCGTCCGGTCAGGGTGCGCCAGGGAATCAGCTCGTTGACGTTGGTCCAGCCGGCGTTGTAGCTGACCTTCTCCGACTCGATGCCGCTCCAGGTCGGGCTGGATATGATCTTGCGCGGCTGCGCCTGCAGATCGCGAAAGCGCAGTTTCTCGTCCTCTTTTGCCCGCGCCAGGTGCGCATGCTCGCGCCCGGTGATTTTGGAGAGCGCCTCCCAGGCCTTCACCGCCACCTCGCCGTTGGTCTCCGGTGCGAGCGAGAGAATCACCTCGGCCGCGTCGATGTCGGTGTCGATCCTGGGCATGCCCCGCGTGATGCCCTCGTCCGTCACCGCGTAGTTCAGTTCGCCGAGCTGCTGCACTTCGTGCTCGGTGTTCCAGGCGATGCCCTTGCCGCCGTTGCCGACCTTCGCCATGAGCGGCCCGAGCGCCGTGAATTTCTTATAGGTGTTCGGGTAGTCGCGCTCGATCACCGTCATCGCCGGCGCGGTTTTGCCGGGAATCAGCTCGCACTGGCCTTTTTTCCATTCCTTGACGTCGAGCGCCTGCGCCAGCTCACCCGGCGTGTCGTGCATCAGCGGCGTCAGCACCAGTTCTTTCTCCACCCCCAGGTGCCCGACGCACAGTTCGGAGAATTTCTTGGCAAAGCCTTTGTAAATCTCCCAGTCGTTCCTCGCCTCCCACGCCGGATCCACTGCGGCCGACAGCGGGTGGATGAACGGGTGCATGTCCGAGGTGTTGAGGTCGTTCTTCTCGTACCAGGTAGCGGTGGGCAGCACGATGTCCGAATACAGGCAGGTGGTCGACATGCGGAAATCCAGCGTCACCAGCAGGTCGAGCTTGCCCTCGGGCGCCTCTTCGCGCCAGGTCACCTCCTCCGGTTTGGTGCCGCCGAAGCTACCGAGGTCCTTGCCCTGCACCCCATGCGTCGTCCCCAGGAGATGCTTGAGGAAATACTCGTGGCCCTTGCCCGAGGATCCGATCAGATTGGAACGCCAAATAAAGAGATTTCTCGGAAAATTGGCCGGATCGTCCGGATCCTCGCAGGCGAGGCGCAGCTTGCCGTCTTTGAGCGACTTCACCGCGTAATCCTTGGGATCCATGCCGGCGGCCGCGGCATCCTTGACCACCTGGATCGGATTGGTCTGCAGCTGCGGCGCCGAGGGCAGCCAGCCCATGCGCTCGGCGCGCACATTGAAGTCGATCAGCGAGCCGGTGTATTCCTTCGGATCGGCCAGCGGCGAGAGGATCTCGCTGATCGCGAGCTTCTCGTAGCGCCATTGATCGGTATGCGCGTAAAAGAATGAAGTCGAATTCATCTGCCGCGGCGGGCGATGCCAATCGAGCGCGAACGCGAGCGCAGTCCAGCCGGTCTGCGGCCGCAGTTTTTCCTGCCCGACATAGTGGGCCCAGCCGCCGCCGGACACGCCGACGCAGCCGCACATGACCAGCATGTTGATGATGCCGCGGTAGTTCATGTCGCAGTGATACCAGTGGTTCATGCCTGCGCCGATGATCACCATCGATTTGCCCCGCGTCTTGTCGGCGTTGTCGGCGAACTGGCGCGCGACCAGGATCACGTCGGCGGCCTTGACGCCGGTGATGGCCTCCTGCCACGCCGGCGTGTAGGGCACGTTCTGCTCGAAGCTGCTGGCGACATTGCCGCCGCCGAGGCCGCGATCGATGCCGTAGTTGGCGACGAGCAGGTCGAATACGCTCGCCACCAGTACCTCGCCTTCCGCCAACTGCAGTTTCTTCACCGGCACGTTGCGCAGCAGCACGTCCTTGCCCTGCTCGTTGTGGTTGAAGTTCTCGGTGACGATGCCGCCGAAATAAGGGAAGGCGACCGGCGCGACATCGTCGCGCCGGTCGATCAGCGACAGACACAGCTTCGCTTCCCCTCCTCCCGCCTCCTTCTGTTCCAGATTCCATTTGCCGTCGCTCTGCCCCCAGCGGAATCCGATGGAACCGTTCGGCACCACCACTTTTCCCGAGTGTTCGTCGAAAGCGACGGTCTTCCAGTCGGGGTTGTTCGCCTGCGCCAGCTTGTCGGAGAAGTCCGTGGCGCGCACGAAGCGGTCGGGCACGTAGCGCCCGTCGCGCTTGACCAGCTTTACCAGCATCGGCAGGTCGGTATAGCGGCGCGCGTAGTCCTGGAAATAGGCCGAAGGCTTGTCCAGGTGGAATTCCTTCAGGATCACATGCCCCATCGCCATCGCCAGCGCCGCATCGGTGCCCTGCTTGGGGTGCAGCCACAGGTCGCCGAGCTTGGACACCTCGGCGTAGTCCGGGGTGATCGATACGATTTTCGCCCCCTTGTAGCGCACTTCGGTGAAGAAATGGGCATCGGGCGTGCGCGTCTGCGGCACGTTCGAGCCCCAGGCCATGATGAACGTGGAGTTGTACCAGTCGGCCGATTCCGGCACGTCGGTCTGCTCGCCCCAGGTCTGCGGGCTCGCCGGCGGCAGGTCGCAGTACCAGTCGTAGAAACTCATGCACACGCCGCCGATCAGCGACAGGTAGCGGCTGCCGGCGGCATAGGACACCATCGACATCGCCGGAATCGGAGAAAATCCGACCACGCGGTCCGGGCCGTGCTTTTTGATGGTATAGATATTGGCCGAGGCGATGATCTCGTTCGCTTCGTCCCAGCTCGAGCGCACGAATCCGCCGAGCCCGCGGCGCGATTTGTAGTCCCTGGACGCCTGCGGCGATTCGACGATGGTGGCCCAGGCCTCCACCGGTCCGAGCGATTTGCGCGCCTCGCGCCAGGCGCGCAGCAATCTGCCGCGCACCATCGGGTATTTCACCCGGTTGGCGCTGTACATGTACCAGGAATACGAGGCCCCGCGCGAGCAGCCGCGCGGCTCGTGGTTGGGCAGGTCCGGGCGCGTGCGCGGATAGTCGGTCTGCTGCGTCTCCCAGGTGACGATGCCGCCCTTGACGTAGATTTTCCAGCTGCACGAGCCGGTGCAGTTGACCCCGTGCGTGGAGCGCACGATCTTGTCGTGCTGCCAGCGCTGGCGGTAGCCGTCCTCCCAGGTGCGGTCTTCGCGCGTCACCTGGCCGTGGCCGTCGGAAAAACTCTCCCGTTCCTGGCTGAAATAGCTGAGGCGGTCTAGAAAATGACTCATGGTTGTCCTCTTTTCTGCAAATAGTGTGGTGCGTCGATAGCGTGCAAAGCGACTCTCAGCAGGGCATCGGAGCGTCGCGCCGGGAATAATTCCACCAGGTAATCACGATGCAGGTGACGTAGAACACGATGAACATATACAGCGCGTAGGCCGGTCCGCCGAACGTCGAGATCGCTATGCCGTAGCTCATCGGGATGAAGAAACCGCCGTAGGCCGCCATCGCCGAGGAGAAGCCGAGCACGGCCGCCGCTTCCTTGTTGGCATCGCGCACCGCCTGCTCCTCGGCCGCCTTGCCCTTGCCGGAGGCTTCGCGCTGGCGCTCGTTCATGAAAATCACCGGGATCATGCGGAAGGTCGAACCGTTGCCGATCCCCGCGGCCGCGAACAGCGCCATGAAGGTCGCGAGGAAGCCGTAGAAATTGCCGCCCTGCCCGCCCTGCGGCAGGAAGTACAGCACCCCCAGCACGCCCACCACCATGGCAGTGAAAGTCCAGAAGGTTACGCGCGCACCGCCGAGTTTGTCCGACAGCCATCCTCCCAGCGGACGGATCAGCGCGCCGACCAGAGGGCCGAGCCAGGCGTAGGACAGCGCGTTGATCTGCGGAAACTGGCTCTTGATCAGCAGCGGGAAGCCGGCCGAATAGCCGATGAACGAGCCGAAGGTTCCGAGATACAGCCAGCACATGATCCAGTTGTGCTTGCGCTTGAAAATCACCGCCTGATCGGAAAACGAGGCCTTGGCGCTGGCGAGGTCGTTCATGCCGAACCACGCCGCCACGGCGAATATCGCGATGAACGGGACCCAGATGAAGCCTGCGTTCTGCAGCCACATCTGCTTGACTTCGGCGCCCTTGGTCCAGACCTGCGGCTCGCCGCCGAGTGCGCCGAACACCCCGGCCGTGATGACCAGCGGCACCACGAACTGCACCAGCGACACGCCGAGGTTGCCCAGGCCCGCGTTGAGCCCCAGCGCCGTGCCTTTCTGCGACTTCGGGAAAAAGAAATTGATGTTCGCCATGCTCGAGGCGAAGTTGCCGCCGCCGAAACCGCACAGCAGGGCCAGCACGATGAACACCGAATAGCTCGTCGAAGGATCCCTGACCGCGAATCCTATGCCCAGCGTCGGCAGCAGCAGCGATGCGGTGGAGATCGCCGTCCAGCGCCGGCCGCCGAATATCGGCACCATGAAGGAATAGAAAATCCGCAGCGTGGCGCCGCACAGCGCAGGCAGCGCGGCAAGCCAGAACAACTCCTTGGTCGAAAACTTGAAGCCGACGTTGGGCAGATTCACCACCACGACGCTCCACACCATCCACACCGCAAACGCGAGCGTCAGCGACGGGATCGATATCCACAGGTTGCGGCTGGCGATGCGCCTGCCGGTGGACTCCCAGAACTTCTCGTCCTCCACGTCCCATATCTTGATATATGACATGCTTAGTTCCTCCGAAAAATATACTTCATTTACTAGATCTCCGTCGAGCCAGTCGCCTCAACGCCCGCCACCAGCCATCATTTTCTTGTCGACCGACGATAGGTGATATTCCTTCGCAAATGCGCCGGCCGGCTCTTTCATGAAGAACAGGCAGAAAACAAAGGTCACGGCAGCGGCGGCGCCGATCATGTGAAAGAACTGGCTGTCGGTCATAGATACGAACGCGGAGGTAAACACAACGGCGCCCACATTGCCATAGGCTCCGGCATATCCCGCCACATTTCCCGTAATGCGCCGCTTGACAAACGGCACCAGGGCAAACGTCGTGCCGCAACCGCCGGTGACGAACAGCGCGCAAAGTACCGTTACCAGAACCGCCCCCGCCAAGGGCCATTGAGGCGTAATCATGCCCATCAGCATGAAACCTGCGGTCACGCCTGCAAGATAAATCAGGTGGGCAAGCTTCCTCGTGGGCGTACGGTCCGACACATAACCGCCGAGCGCTCGGGAAAAGAAATTGAGCACCGCGAACATCGAACCAAACAGGCCGGCCATCACCGGGCTCAAGGCAAAGGTCTTTTGGAAAAAGTACGGAAGCATCGAAATAACCGCGAGCTCCGCGCCGAATGTAACGACATAGGACGCATTGAGCGTGCCTATCTGCGTAAATCTGTACTTGTCGTCTTCCGGAACGCCTTTCTTGAGAATAGGCACATTGACCTTGAGCAGGCCAAAGACTTGATACAGCACGCCGGCCGCTACGACCGCATACAGGATGTACGAGGTCTCGGCCGTGACATAGCCCTTGCTCGCCACCATCCTGACCAACAGCGAGAGCACGCCCCAGATGGGTATGGTCCAGACGATTGCAATGATCAAATCGCCCCAGGTGGATACTTCGATTGCCTGCGCCTTTCTCGATACCGGCCTGACCGTCCCTTTGGGACCGTCGGTAATGGCAAACCAGTAGTACACCCCATAGAGAGCCATCGCAACGCCGGTCAGAGCTATGGCCCAGCGCCAACTGCCAAGAACCGTGAGCGCCAGGACCGGAACGGTTATTGCGGCCAGCGACGAACCCCAGTTGCCCAGACCCGCCTCAACGCCCTGGGAAAAGCCCGCGTCCCTGGGCTTGAACCAGAGCGAGGTCATTGCAATACCGACGACGAAGCCCGTCCCCACCATGCTCAGGATCAGCCTCGAGATCAGCATCTCGGTATAGGAAGAGGCAAAGCCGAACCAGATGCTGGGCAAGGCCATCGACCACATCACGATGCAAAATGTCTTTCGCGGGCCTATCCTGTCACACAGCATGCCGATAACGACGCGGCCGGGTACGGTCAGCGCCACGTTGCAAATGGCAAGCACCTTGAGCTGATCCAGGGTAAGACCGGTATCCTTCATGATCGTCGACACCAGCGGTGCCATGTTGAACCAGACATAGAATGTGATAAAGAAGGCAATCCACGTCTTATGCAGCGCCGCGATCTCGGGTCTGCCAATTTCCAGCAAGTCGGCCCAGCCCATCGTCTTTTCGTTTGTTCTTCCAGATTCGGACATTTCCAAATTCCTTTTTAGCTTGAAAAACCCAACAAACCCGAGCGCTGTTTCGGCCTTCTAGTGCATGACCAGCACAGGACAATTGTCTATATGGTGGATAAGGTAGTCGCTGACACTCACGGTGACTCTGCCAAAGCGAACTCCTCCTTTGGGAGGGCGGCAGGTAATCACCACGACGTCCGGATTCTTCTTGCCCACAGCCGCCAGCAGCATTTTGCGCGGGTCGCCGATCCCGACCGCCACCACGACCTCAACGTCGAGACCCTGGCTGGTCACCCACTCGGCCGCCCGTCTCAGATCCGCTTCTCTGGTTGCGCGCAACTCCTCGAACGCTGCTTCATCATGGCTGCTGGCATCAGCCGGTTCCTCGACCACGGTTACCAGGATGATCTCCGGTCTTTCGCGCTTGAACATCGCAACGGACTTCTCCAACGCGGACTGGGCTCTTTCTGATCCATCGTGACAAACTAGCATTTTCATCGCGCCATCGCTCCTGTATGAAACCGGCCGTAAACGCGGTCGTGACAGCCATTGCCGCCGACCCGTTGTTGCAAGTCTGAACCGCCATGTGCCTAATCTATCTATCTTCGCGTGCGATCAAATTCGGATGCAGTCTAGGCGCGCGCGAAGCCCAGTGGAATAGACCGGAAACGTCGCCGAGTAGGCGCTTCTACTCACTTGGTAGTAGATCACCGTAAACGATAATGGCCTGAAACGCCGCGTCCCTTCTTGTTTTGCGGGCAGCGCCATGGATGCTCAGTGGCGCCTGCGGGACCAGCCGCGCAAAATGGGAGTAACGCCAAATAAGCCGCGATTGGCGCCGCTCGCCGCGCAGGGGCAAAGTCTCATGAAAATGGATGGACGTTTTTTCGGCGTGTCGCTGGCGATTAGGCCGAGCATCGCACTCGGTGCCGTCGTGCCGCTGCATCGACAAAACAAAGCCGGCCATCGGCCGGCTTCCAAACGCATAGGCTCTAGTGGATTGGAATCCGTCGTACGCTTTTTCTAATCGGGAGCGTTCAACGTGGCTATGATGGGGGCGAGCTGCGACTTGCGCCCTGGTTCGAGGCGCATCGCCTCCACCAGCGCGGCGCGCGTCAGGGACTTGTCGCCGCTGTGGAGATAGGCGATACCCAGCCCGATGAAGGCCTTCGCATTATTCGGATCGAGGCCGATGGCGTGCTTGTAGATCGAGATAGCGGCGCTGAAATTGTTCTGGGCGATGTTTACGCCGCCCAGTTTCATATAGGCTTCAACGGAACGCGGGTCGGCCTTGGCGGCGGCCTCGAGGGCCGCCCGCGCTGGCTCCAGCTTGCCTTGTTCCAGCAAGCGCGTGCCGTCGGCGATCAGTTCGGCTGCGC
>JAJZPQ010000146.1 GCA_021811085.1 Pseudomonadota bacterium
CGCGCGAGCCGACGATTGCCGACCGCTTGCTGCTGACCTTCGAAGCGTGCGGCGGGCACGTCGACAACCGGATGTTCCTAGGCCATATCCTGCGCCGCTATCCGGTCGAGGCGCTGGGCGAGAGCACGCTGATTCCGGTGGCGGCGCTGCTGGCCCAGGCGCCCTCCGGAAACACCGTCGCCGAAGAAGCAGCGGCGGAATTCTATGCGGGCGACCTTGAAGCATTCTTCGAGGACTACCTCGACCTGACGCTCCGACTGCACCTGCTGCTGTGGCTGCGCTACGGCGTCGCCCTCGAATCGAACCAGCAGAACTCGGTCCTCGTCTTGAGCCGGCAGGCGCCGCGTCTGCGCCTGCTGCTGAAAGACAACGATGCGGGGCGCATCCATTTCGACGAGCTGGCGCGGCGCTGGCCGGATCTCGCAAGCCGCGCGGCCGATCTGCAGGATCGCCGCATTTTCGTCACGGACGCTCTGCCACTGGCACAGATGTTCACCACGATCACCCTGCAGCTCAACATTGCGGTATTGGCCGAGGGCTACGCCGGCGTGCTCGGCGTGCCGGCCCCCGCGCTGTATGGCCGCGTGCGGCGGCGGATCGAGGCCATTCTGGGGGAACTGGCGGCAGAGGGCGAGGACGTGGCGCCGGCGCGCCGCCTATTGCTCGAGGACGACCGGCTCTATATCAAGTATCTGCTGATCGCCGCCACCCTGGCTGAGAAGACCGAAACCGGCGCGGCCGACGTCAACAAATTCTACGGCCGCAGCACACCCAACTTCCTGAGGGCGCCATGATCGTCGACCGGCGGCGCATTGTGGCCACGATCATGGTTTGCCATTTCATCGCTGCGTTCGCGGCGCTCGGAATGCCGCCCTTTTTTGCGCTGATACTCGACAAATCGCTGCACAGCGATACCGCCTATCTGGCCGGCTGGCTCTACATCGTGCCGATATTTTTTACGGCCGTAAGCAGTCCATGGTGGGGACGGCTTGCCGATAAATACGGCAAAAAGCCGTTGCTGCTGCGTGCCCAGCTGGGCCTCGCGGGCAGTTTCCTGCTGGCAGGCTTCGCTCCCAATGCCTGGGTGTTTGCCCTTGCCCTTGCATTACAAGGCCTGCTCGGCGGCACCTTCGCCGCGTCCAACGCCTATCTGTCTACGGTGGTCAGCGGTGCCGCGCTCACCCGCAGCCTGAACCTGATGCAATGGTCGGCGCGGGCGGCGCTGGTTGCCGCACCGGCTGGTCTGGGCCTGCTGATGACGATCGAATCGCCGCTCGAGCTCTATCGTTACCTGGCGGGTTTGCCGCTCGTCGCCGCGCTGTTGATCGCGCGATTGCAGCCCGCTCACCCGCACGAAGCAAGCGCCAAACGGGTGACCCACGCCAAGGGCGGCGCGCTGGAAGCGAGTGCAAGCCAGATCTACGCGGCGCAGTTCGCGTTCGTATTCGCAACCGTGCTGACATTTCCGTATTTCGTGCCCTTCACCCAGACCGGTGCGGAGCCTGCGTCTCTGGCCATGGCCGGGCTGTTGTTCGGCATCCCGCACTTGGTCTACCTGCTATGCGCGATGCCACTAAGCCGCTATTTAGGACAGGGCCACCTCCTCGTCACGCTGTCGTCGTCATTCCTGTTACTTGCGGGCGCGCTGGTCGCCCAGGCGCTGTTTCCGACGCTCGCGGGATTGACGGCCGGACGCATCGCGATGGGCCTCGGAATGACGCTTGGCTTCATCAGTCTGCACGCGCTGATCGCGGCGGTCGTGACGCACGAGAACGCCGGCCGCACCTTTGGTTGGTTTGAGAGCAACGCCAAGTGGGGCGCCGTCGGCGCCGGCCTGATCGCCGGCACGGCCGTCCAGGCATTCGATCTGCGCGCCCCATTTTTTATTGGCGCATTCACCCTGTTCGCCAGCGGCACTTACCTCGCTGGTGTGGCATTCCATCGTTTACGGTTGCGAAATTCTTGACTTCGGGAGCAAGCATGCATTCATACAATCTCGCGGGTCCAATCGATCCCGCATCCTTGGCGCTACAGGGAGCCGGCAGGCGTTCCATGGAAACGATGCTCAACTGTTATTGCCGTGAGGTCGCGGGGCTGGAGGGGCAGTTAAGCATAGGCCCCTTGTTCGGGCAGAGCGACAGCCCGGCATCGGTGCGCCTGGCCCTGCACCGCACCGGCGGCCGTGCCATGCACATCCGCCTGCCGCTGACTGGCGAGCGCCTGCTGACGGTGGTCGACAGCGCGTCCGCCACCGGGAACTACCGTTACCTGTCGCCGATGTATTGCAAGGCCCCGGGCAAACCCTGGGCCCTGCTCGACTGGCAGGCGCTGGCGGGGCTGTTGCTGCGTGAGCTGGCGGTCAAATACGGCCAGCCGGCGAACGCCGAACTGATGCAACAGATCCAGGACAGCGTGGCGGTCACCTCCGCCGTGCTGAGCGCGGCGTGCCCCAAACCGTTTTCGACTACGCCCTTGCAGGCCTTCGTCGAGTCCGAACAGTCGCTGGTGTTCGGCCATCCCTTCCACCCCGCCCCGAAAAGCCGCCAGGGTATTTCGCATGAGGACATACAGCGCTACTCGCCGGAAATGGGCACGCGCTTTGCGCTGCATTACTTCGCCGTTCGCCGCGAATGCCTGCTGCAGCAATCGGTGCTCGACCAGCCGTGCGACCAGATCGTCGCCGGACAGGCGCCGGCCGGACTTGCCACGGACGAGGACTTTTTCCTCCTTCCAACTCATCCCTGGCAAGCGCGCCATCTGCTCGGCCATCCAGGCGTCGCGGCGGCAATTCGCAGCGGCCGCATCCGCGATCTCGGACAGCAGGGCGCGCCCTTTTACCCGACCGCATCGATCCGCACGCTGT
>JAJZPQ010000080.1 GCA_021811085.1 Pseudomonadota bacterium
TCGTGGCGCTGCGCGACAGCGGCGCCAATAGCGGCGTGCCTCTTTTCTGTCACGCCTACGCCTACCCGATGCCGCGCAACGCGCCGGCTTCGGAGCTGTTCCATATGGGGCCCTGGCTGTACCCGGCTGTCGTCGCCTACGGGATACCGCAGGGCGACTGGCTCGCCGTCGCGACTGAATTGATCGATCGGCTGGCCGCCCTTCTGCGCCGGATCGTGGATGAACTCAACCAGCCCAGGGACAGGCAGATCTACCTCGTCGGGACGCAGCGGGCATTGATTCCAGCGCAGCCGGATACGAGCGGCCCGAGCAACGACTGGGAAAACGAAATCCACCCAACGCCGGCCGGCTATCGAAAATTGGCGGCCCTGTGGCGTCCGGTCATCGAGGCACACGTAGGTTAGGCGTGTTCAAGAACGACTTGGAACAATTGAGAAGCAGTGTTCAGCGACCAATTTTGGTTCCGGGGGGGATCGCCGGCGCAAGCGCCGGCCACGGCGGTCCGTACGGCCTGGTCCGAACAGACGAGGCGCCGCGGCTATCCGCGCGACCTGCAATCCGCTAGAGTAAGAGCGAATTCCCGAGTGCTCGGCCGGACCCGGCCTGCGCCAACGCCGGTGTGCGACCCGCGCGCAAAGATTGCGGGACCGTCTGGCGGTTTAGCCAGAAAGCTTAAATGGCGCAACACGTTGTGTCGCCACGACTATCGAGGCAAAACCGCAGATTGCGACATCGAAATAGATGACAGACTGTCAACTAAAAATGTCAGCTAATACAAGTAGAGCGCATATTCCGTGGGTAGCTTCACCGCACATTCCGAAGTACAGACCATCGCGAAAACCGTGCTGTCTGATCTGGCGCTTTCGATCAGCGCCGCCGACACTGAACGCACCGTCGCTGAGCGAGCGGCGTTGCTTCTTGCTGATCGAGGAATCACCGAAACTTGGTACTACAACTGCCCCGCCTTTGTTCTTCTTGGGTCACGGAGTTGTTTGTCCATTTCTGGCCGGAGCTATGTTCCATCGGACGAGCCGGCAGGATCATTCAACCTTATCACTGTCGACTTGAGTCCGCTCCGTAATGGTGTCTGGGGCGACTGCGCGAGAAGTTTCCCCATTGAGGATGGGCGCTGTACGTTCGTGCCTCAATCGCCCGAGTTCGCGCGCGGAATCGAAGTGGAGTCTCGTCTGCACCAAGCGATGCAGGCATTCGTTACGCCAGCCACAACGTTTGAGGAGTTGTTTGCCTTTGGCAATGCCGAAATCAAACGCCTCGGCTTCGAAAACTTGGACTTCCTTGGCAATCTCGGGCATAGCATCGCGTCTACGCGCGAGGACAGGCGTTACATTGAACCCAAAAACACTATGCCGCTTGGTTCTGTGCCATTCTTCACGTTTGAGCCCCATGTTCGACAAACCAACGGCGCTTGGGGTTTCAAGCATGAGGAGATCTACTACTTTGACTCCGAGCAGCGGCTGCTTGCGCTCTAACATGGCGCTCAACCTCGCTCCCTTCGGCCGCTGGACGCTGCGCGATAAAGCCGCGCAGCGCCGGTCACCTCAAAGTTGGGCGTCATATCAGGAGAACACGTGACTCAATATCTCGGCCTGGATTGGCTGGCCATGTGCCTTACGTTCTCCGCCATTTATCTTCTTGGCAACAAGAGCCGGAAGGGGTTCGTGGTTATGATGATTGGCAACCTGTGTTGGGCCGCAATTGGCGTATGGGCACACAGCTACGCAATGCTCATTGCCAATTTGGGCTTCTTCGCTATGAACGTTCGGGGGTTCATCAAGTGGGCGCCACCAGAAGCCGCCACTACTTGAGCATCGACATGAGCCGCGACGCCGGGACGTTCGTTCGTGTCGGTTTGCTGTCGCTCGCTTCAAAGAGCGTCCGAGCCATCGCGACCATGACGCCCAACCCTTTGTTGCTGCGGACGAGCCGTCAGCTTCGCGCAGGTGCTAGCACCGCGCCCGCCCGCCGCAGAACAACACGTTAGGTGCACTCCGATCATGGGCCACAAGATCGCGGGCATTCTCTTCGATATTGGTGGGGTGCTGGTGGCGCTCGACGGGGTGCCGTCTATGGCGAAGCTGCTCGGCGTGGAGCCCCAGCACGAAGCTCTCCACGCAATGTGGATCGCTTCGCCGTCGGTCGTGGCACACGAAACCGGGAAGATCGATGCGGCAGCGTTCGCAGCTGGCGTCGTAGCAGACCTCGGATTGCCAGTCACCGCCGAACGCTTCCTGCACGATTTCTGCAACTGGCCAAAGGGGCTCTTGCCAGGCGCGCTGCAACTGTTGGATGAAATACCGGACACCTATCACGTGGCCGCGCTGAGCAATACGAGTGCGGTGCATTGGGACAAGATCCGGGCAATGGGTTTGGTGGATCGGTTTGACCGGACGTATCTGTCACACCAAATTGGATGTTTGAAACCCGCCACCGAGGCCTTCCTGGTCGCGCTCGAAGGAATGGGCCTCTCACCGTCGGACGTTCTGTTTCTGGATGACGGCCTGCGCAACATTGATGCGGCGCTGAAACTGGGGATGCATGCTCATGTGGCAAGAGGGCCCGAGGAGGCAAGGCGTGTTCTCGCGCAGTACGGCGTCGTTCGTTCAAGCGCCGGCGCCTGACACCGCAGGGCATCGGACGCGCGCAAGAGGGGCTCGCGCCGTTGACTGCGGCATCCCCCCGATAACTCACCAAGGGGGCCCACTAGATAACCCGACAAACCAACTCGACGTGGCAGCCGCAATTTACCCAACAAAATGGCCATTTGTGGGGTAATTAAAACGCTCTGCTATACTTACCCAATAATCGACAGAATTATGGGGTAAATGCTCATGGTCGAAATCGCGCTGTTTCGCGAACATGAATTGGCGTTTCGCACGCAGTATGCCGAGTTGAAAGAGCGAGTTACTGCATCAGGAAACATTCTGCCAGGTACGCCAGGGACGCTGGTGCGCAGAGCCGGCACTGGCTATTCGTACTGGTATCGCGTTTTTTATCCTGCGCCGGGCAAGCAGTCCGAGGACCTCGTGTGCAAAGACGGCGATACCGATACGCTACAGGCTATGCGTGAAAGCATTGCTTTCAGCGCATGGGTCTGCGCACAGGTATCCAACCTGCGTAAGCTTGGTTTCCAAACGGCTGACAAGGCGGTGGCTCGAGTGCTCGTTGAGCTGCACAATCGCGGAGCGTTCGAAGCAGGCCTTGTCTTGGTGGGGACCCTCGGCTACATGGCGTGGCTAAACGAGCTTGGCGCTATGGCCGTAAGCGCCCGAACCCTCGATATTGACTTGGCTCGCCGTCAGCGGCTGAAGCTGGCAGCCCCACTGCCTTTCTTGACAACCCTGCAGGCAACTGGGTTGCCCTTTGCATCCATTCCAGCTTTGCCTGCGAAAGGCGTCTCGACTTCGGTCAAGCTGCCCGGGGTGCAAGGCCTACGGGTGGACGTCCTCGCGCCAGGTAACACCCTTGGTGCCATCGTGCGTGTGCCCGAGCTCAACTGGGCGGCACAGGGCATACCCCACTACGATTACTTGCTCAAGGAACCTGAGCCGGGGGCCCTGCTAGCTGGTGGACACTGTATTCCGGTGCGCCTGCCGCAAGCGGCAAGGCTTGTTTGGCACAAGCTATATTCCAGCAGCAAGCGGCACGGGGTTCCCGAGAAGGCGGCCAAAGACCGGCGCCAAGGGCTGGTCCTCGCCGCAGTGCTGTTGGAGACTGACCCACAAGCGCTAACGCGCGCGTTCAAGGCAGCCCCCAAGGCTATGACGAAATCAATCGTACCGCTGTATGGACGTCTCGTGAAGGAACTGGACGCATACCCATCGCTGCAAGAGATCTTACGCGAGTGCCTAAGTCGCTAGCCCACCCCAGGAGCGCAAGCGAAACTAGGACGCGAGCAGGTGCTTGCCGCTTGCTCGTGCTGTGCGCAAAAGAACCATTTTGATTATTTAGCGGCCGTAACCTCCCGGTTGCAAGCGTAAATATGGATATATTGGTGAGTTATCGGGGGGGATACCGGGTGACTGCGAACGTTATACGCCATGAAGAGAACGTACCGGGGCCGTTGCCACTGCGGAAAGGTGCAGTTTGAGGTCGACGCTGATCTCGACCGCGCGCGCGTGTGCGACTGCTCGGTATGTCGCCGAAGGGGCGCACTGGCACCGGTCGCTGAGAACGGTAACGCCCGGCACTCCGCGCCAGTAGCCATTCGCCAGCCATTTCACCTCACTTTGATTTCGATCCACATGCGATTGAGCAGGCGCCGCTCGGCGCGGGTGAGTTCGTGCAGCTGCTGCATTTTCGCGAGCTGCTCGGGGCCGGGGAAGATCGCGCGGTTCTCCGCGATCTCCGGCCGGATCAGGCGCATCGCCGCGGCGTTGGGGCTGCCCGCGCCGATCGCGTTCGACAGCGCGGCGGAGCTCTCCGGCTCGAGCAGGAAGTTCATGAACCGGTAGGCGAGGTCGGGGCGCCGCCCGCTCTTGTGCATCACGAGGTTGTCCACCGCGAACACCGCGCCCTCTTTCGGCGTCGAGTAGCCGATCGTGAATTTGCGCCCCGCCTTGAGTGCGTCCTGGCGCGCGGTGTGCATGTCGTTGGAGTAGCCGTGCGCGAGCCAGATGTTGCCCACGGTCAGCTCCTTGATGTAGCTCGCGGCGTTGAACGCGGCCCAGTAGGGCTTGGCACGCAGGATCAGCTCGCGCGCCTGCTTCCAGTGCGCGGCGTCGGTGTCGTAGGCCGCAAAGCCGAGGTAGATCAGCGCCGCGGCCATGAGTTCGCGCTGGCTGTCGAGCACCGTGACTTTGCCGCGCAGGCGCTCGAGGTACTTCGGCTCGAAGATCGCGGCCCAGGTGTCGGTGGGAATGCCGAGCTCGCGCATTTTCTGCTCGTTGTAGCCGAGCAGCGTGACCGAATAGGCGTAGGGCACGGAGTAGCGATTCGCAGGATCGAACCAGAGCTTGAGGAATTCGGGCTTGAGATTGGCGAGGTTCGGCAGGCGCGCACGATCGAGCGGCCGCAGCGCACCCTGGCGGATCAGCGTCGCGACCGCATCGCCCGTGGGCACGAGAATGTCGTAGCCCGAAGCGCCGGCGGCGAGCTTCGCCAGCATTTCCTCGTTGTCGGCATAGTAGTCCTGCACCAGGCGGCAGCGGCAGGTCTGCTCGAAGCGCTCGGCTGTGTCCTCGGTGATGTAATTGTTCCAGTTGTAGACGTGCAGCCGGTCCTGCTGCGCCTGCGCGCCGCCGCCGGCCAAGAGTGCGGCAAACGCGAGGCCGCGCAAGGCACGCAGCGCGTCCATTCAGGTGCGTCCCTTGAGCGCGTCCGGCGCGACGCGCGAGGCGAGCACGATCAGCGTCAGCGTGACCAGCATCAAGAGCGTCGACACCGCGTTGACTTCGGGCGTCACCGCGACCTTGATCATGGTGAAAATCTGCAGCGGCAGCGTCGACACGCCTACGCCGGCGGTGAAGAACGTGATCACGAAATCGTCGATCGACAGCGTGAAGCTCATGAGCGCGCCTGCGGTGACGGCAGGCATGATCAGCGGCAGCGTCACCAGACGGAACGACTGCCAGGGTGTGGCGCCGAGGTCGCGCGCCGCCTCGAAAATGCTCTCGTCCATGCCGGCGAGGCGTGCGCGCACAATGATCGCGACGAAGCCGATGCAGAACGTGATGTGCGCGACCAGCACCGAGACGAGGCCGAGCGTCAGGTTCAGCACCTGAATAAAAAACACCAGCAGGCTCACGCCGAGCAGGATCTCGGGCATCGCCACCGGCGTGAGCACGAGGAAGGTCAGCCCGCGGATGCGGTAGCGGTGCATCGCGATGCCGGCCATGGTGCCGAGCACGGTCGCGATCAGCGCCGCAGTCAGCGCGATCAGCAGCGAGTTGCGCGCGGCGGCGAGCATCGCGTCGTCGGTCGCGAGCTTGCGGTACCAGTCCAGCGTGAAGCCCACCCACTCGGCCGAGAGCCGCGAGTCGTTGAACGAGAACAGCACCACGATCGCGAGCGGCACGTAGAGGAAGGCGTACACCGCCAGCGACGGCGCCCACAGCCAGCCGGACCTATTCATTTGGCGCTCCCCTGCGCGCGAACAGCGCCGCCGCGCCGGCAATCGCGAGCACCGCCAGCGTGAGCATCAGCGACAGCATCGAGCCGAACGGCCAGTCGCGCGTGCCGAGGAAGGCTTCCTTGATCATGTTGCCGACCATCCAGTCGTCCTTGCCGCCGAGCAGCTCCGGAATCGCAAACATGCCCAGCACCGGGATGAACACCAGCGCGGAGCCTGAGAACACCCCAGGCAACGACAGCGGGAAGGTCACGCGCCAGAACGTGTGCCAGGCGTTCGCGCCGAGGTCCTGCGCCGCATCGAGCAGCGTCGGGTCGTGCTTCTCCAGGTTGGTGTACAGCGGCAGGATCATGAACGGCAGGTGCACGTACACCATGCCCACGATCACGGCGAAGCGCGTGAACAGGAGGTCCATCGGCCCGAGGATGATCATCCAGGCGTACACGCGCACGAGGAAGTTGCTGGCGAAAGGCAGGATCACCAGCAGCACCATGAAGTCGCGCCGCTTTTTCGGGCTGCGCGCGATCAGCAGCGCGAGCGGATAGGCCAGCACCAGGCAGGCGAACGTGGTGAGCGCGGCGATGACTAGCGACTTGGCGAAAATCTGCGCGTACACCCAGTCGCCGAAGAACAGCGCGTAGTTCTCGAGCGTGAGCCCGCTTTCCTCGCCCGGGCGCGCCGCGAGCGGCGCGAGCCCGCCGAACTCGCCCGGATAGCGCAAGGAGGCGAGCGCCATGATCAGCGAAGGCAAGAGGAAGAACGCGAGCAGGAACGCGAGCGGCGGACCGGCGATCAGCCATTTCGTTACGCGTTCGGCGCGCGGGACGGCCATGTCAATCGAGCAGAAAGATGCCGGCGTCGTGGCGCCAGGCCACTTTCACCGGTTCGTCGACTTCGAAAAAGCGCGCGCGCCCAGGGGCGGAGTTCGCGAGCAGCGCTTCGATGCGCGTGCCGTTCTCGAGCTCGACCACGTAAGTGGTCACGTCGCCGATGTAGAGGAAGTCGCGCACGCGGCCCGCGAAATGGTTTTTCAGCTCGTGCGCCGCATTGGCCGCGACGATGTGCACCTGTTCCGGCCGCAGCGCGAGCACGCCGGCCTGCCCCGCGCGCGCGCGTTCGGCCGGCGGCGCCGCGACCTCGCCCAGCGCGCCCACCGCGAGGCGCAGGCCGTGCGGCGTGGCCTCGCTCACCGTCGCCGGCAGCATGTTGCAGTTGCCGATGAAGTCGGCGACGAAGCGGTTCGCGGGAAAGCCGTAGAGGCGCGAGGGCGTGTCCATCTGCTCCACGCGGCCGTCGCGCATCACCGCGATGCGGTGCGACAGCGCGAGCGCCTCGGGCTGCGCGTGGGTGACGAACACGAACGTGATGCCGACGTCGCGCTGCAGGCTGATGAGCTCGATTTCCATCTGCTCGCGCAGTTTCGCGTCGAGCGCCCCGAGCGGCTCGTCCAAGAGCAGCATGCGCGGCCGGGTCACCAGGGCGCGCGCCAGCGCCACGCGCTGCTTCTGCCCGCCGGAGAGCTCGTGCGGGTAGCTCGCGCCCTTGTCTTCGAGGTGCACTTCGGCCAGCGCCTGTTTCACTTTCGCCGCGATCTCTTCCGGCGGCTTTTTCGCCATCTGCAGCGGGAACGCGACATTGCGCGCCACGCTCATATGCGGGAACAGCGCGTAGCTCTGGAACACGGTGTGCACCGGGCGCTGCTCCGGCGGCTTGTCGGCGAGATCCCTGCCGTCGAGGAAAATGCTGCCCGCATCGGGCGCGTCGAAGCCCGCGATCATGCGCAACAGCGTGGTCTTGCCGCAGCCCGAAGGGCCGAGCAGCGTAAAGAACTCCCCCGCCTCGATCGACAGCGTCACGCGGTCGATTGCGGTCAGCGTGCCGAAGCGGCGGGTAACGTTGCGGATTTCGAGCAGCGGCATGGTCGCCCGATGAGAACCAATCAGGCAAGCATAGGAATAAGCGGCCTAGCTGCTGTTGAGAATCCTCAATGCCGGCGCAGATTGCCGGCTGGCGCGGGTCTTAGCGCCGTGCGAACCAGTTGATGCGCGGCCGCTTCTGCCCGCCGGCGATGGAAACCAGCGAGCCGACGAGCATGCCGACGAGACTCATGCCGAGGCCGGCGAGTTGCGGCGGCACGAAACCGTTCGGGTTGATGATTTCGAGGTTGATCCAGGTCGCCAGCCCGAGCACGATCGCGAGCGTCGCGCCGAGGCTGGTCGAGCGGTGCCAGTACAGGCCGAACGTGAGCGGCACGATCGCGGCGACCAGGGTCACCTTGTAGGCGTTCTCGACCATTTTGTAGATGCTCGCGTCGGTGTTGAGCGCGAACACCGTCACCATCGCGGTGAACAGCAACACCACCGTACGCATCGCAAACAGGAACTGGCGGTCGGTCCAATGCTTGAACGCGCCGCGCAGGATGTTCTCGGTGAACGTGACCGAGGGCGCGAGCAGCGTGGCGCTGGCGCAGCTCTTGATCGCCGACAGCAGCGCGCCGAAGAACATCACCTGCGCGAACACCGGCACGTGCTGCATGATCAGGCTCGGCAGGATCAGCTGCGGGTCGGTGTTGATCAGCCCGGCCACCATTTTCGGGTCGATCAGCGTCGCCGAGTAGGCGAGGAACATCGGGATGAACGCGAAGCAGAAGTAGAGCACGCCGCCGGTGATCGAGGCGTTGCCGGCGATTTTCTCGTTCTTGGAAGAAGCGACGCGCTGGAACACGTCCTGCTGCGGGATCGAGCCGAACATCATGGTGATCCAGGCGGCAATGAACCAGAGTATCTCTCTCGGCTCGGGCGCTGGCAGCAGGTTGAATTTGCCCGCCGCCGAGGCGTGGCTGACCACGGCGCCGACGCCGCCGACCATGCCGCTGACCTCGAACGCGATGTACACCATGCCCACGAGGATAATGATCATCTGCAGGAAGTCGGTGACCGCGACCGACCACATGCCGCCCCACATGGTGTAGATCAGCACCGTGGCGGCACCGACGATCATGCCGGTGTGCTGCGACATCGCGCCTTCGGACACGACGTTGAACACGAGGCCGAGCGCCTTGATCTGCGCCGCGACCCAGCCCAGGTACGAAATCACGATGCACAGCGTGGTCAGCACCTCGACCGTGCGGTTGAAGCGCTTGCGGTAGAAGTCGCCTATGGTCAAGAGGTTCATGCGGTACAGCGGGCGCGCGAAGAACAGGCCGACGAGGACCAGGCACAGGCTCGAACCGAAGGGGTCGGCGACCACGCCCGCGAGTCCGTCCTTGAGGAAAGACGCCGGTATGCCGAGCACGGTCTCGGAGCCGAACCAGGTCGCGAACACCGTGGCCGTGACGATGTAGAACGGCAGCGCGCGCCCGGCTACGGCGTAATCCTTGGAGTTCTTGACCAGCGTGCCGGCCCACAGGCCGATGCCGATCGAGATGATCCAGTAAATGATGACGAACCAGAGCAGCATGGCAAAAGGTCTATTCGTTCGCGAAGGCGCGCCGATTATATCCTGCGCCCCGCCGTGTGCGAACTGCGCGCTACCCTTATGGCACGGCTACAGCGAAAGGTAAATCTGCCAGACGAGCAGCGCCGCGAGCAGCAGCGCGAGCATGACCGTGCTGCGGTGGTGCTGCCTCTGGTCGGCGGCGAGGCGCTCCAGCGCGCGCTCGATGCCGGCGGCGTGGTCGGCGTCCAGGGCGCGGTGCACCAGGCGCGGCAGCTGCGGCATCATATTGGCCCAGCGCGGCGCTTCGGTGAGTACGTTGCGCACGAAGCCGCGCCAGCCCAGCTGCTCGCTCATCCAGCGTTCGAGGAAGGGCTTCGCGGTTTTCCACAGGTCGAGTTCCGGGTCGAGCTGCCGCCCCAGGCCCTCGATATTGAGCAGGGTTTTCTGCAGCATCACCAGCTGCGGCTGGATCTCGACGTGGAAGCGGCGCGAGGTCTGGAACAGGCGCAGCAGCACGCGGCCGAAGGAGATGTCCTTCAGCGGCCGGTCGAATACCGGTTCGCACACGGCGCGGATCGCGTTCTCGAACTCGTCCACGCGCGTGTCCGGCGGCACCCAGCCGGCTTCCAGGTGCGCCTGCGCCACGCGCTTGTAGTCGCGCTGGAAAAACGCGAGGAAATTCTGCGCCAGGTAATTCTTGTCGACGTCGGTAAGCGTGCCCATGATGCCGAAATCGACGGCGACATACTGGCCGCGCGGGTCGGTGTCGGTGGAGACGAAGATATTGCCCGGGTGCATGTCGGCGTGGAAAAAGCCGTCGCGGAACACCTGGGTGAAGAAGATCTCCACCCCCGCGCGGGCAAGCCGCGGGATATCCACGCCGGCTGCGCGCAGGCGCTCGATGTGGCTGATCGGGATGCCGCTGATGCGCTGCATCACCATCACCGAGGACGAGCAGTAGTCCCAGTAGATCTCGGGAATCATGAGCAGCTGCGAGCCGGCGAAATTGCGCCGCAGCTGGCTTGCGTTCGAAGCTTCGCGCATGAGGTCGAGTTCGTCGTTGAGGTGCATGGCGAATTCCGCCACCACCTCGCGCGGTTTCAGGCGCCTGCCGTCTATCCACAGCGCCTCCATCAGGCTCGCGGCGCTGTCGAGCAGGGCCACGTCCTTTTCTATCGCCTGCTGCATGTTCGGGCGCAGGATTTTCACCGCGCATTCGCGCCCGCCGGGCAGCACCGCGAAAT
Organism: Pseudomonadota bacterium; assembly: GCA_021811085.1. Classification (GTDB taxonomy): domain Bacteria; phylum Pseudomonadota; class Gammaproteobacteria; order Burkholderiales; family SG8-39; genus 2-12-FULL-64-23. The sequence continues at coordinate 10,771 of JAJZPQ010000080.1, forward strand.
GCACCTGCGCGATGGAGGCGCTCGCGACCGGCTGCGCCTCGAACTGCTCGAACACTTCCGCCACCGGCTTGCCGAACGCGCGCTCGAGCTGGGCGCAGGCGATTTCGGTCGAGAACGGCGGCACCTGGTCCTGCAGCCGCGCGAGTTCGTCCGCGATATCGGTGGGCAGCAGGTCGCGCCGGGTGGAGAGCACCTGGCCGAATTTGACGAACAGCGGCCCCAGGGCTTCCAGCGCGAGGCGCAGCCGGACTGCGCGCGGCTCGGTGAGCCGGCGCCAGAACAGCACGCGCTGCACCAGCACCAGCAGGAAGCGCGTGCGCGCATGGGCGAGCACGAACTCATCCAGGCCGAAGCGGATGCCTACACTGATGATACGGGCGAGACGCAGTAGGCGCTGCAATTTAGGGTGTAGACGGGATGCGAAAGATGGATTTTAACCGCTGCGGCGGCAAAGGCGCTGATTGTTGTTGCGCCGCGTCCTCTGCACGCCTTTGGCGCTTCAGGCTTTCCGGGTGAGCAGGTCGATGCGTTTCTCCAGCCGCGCCAGGTCGTCGCGCAGCCGGTCCGCGTCGGCGAGGAATTGGCGCACATCGGCGGGGCGGGCCAGGAGCGGCTGTTCTTCGATCAAATATTCGCTGAAGTTTTGCGCCAGCTTCTCCGCGGCCTCGACGTTCCAGGCGGCGAAGCGCTTGCCTTCGCGCACCATGCGTTCGGCGACCACGTCGCCGAACACCTTGGACAGATCTTCCGCGATGTCCCAGCGCAGGTGGCGGAACAGGTACTGCACCGTGCCGGCCAGGTCGGCATTGCCCTCGATGCCGATCTCGCGCAGCAAGGCGTCTTCGCCGCGCAGCATCGCCGGCAGCGCGCCCGGCCCTATGTTGACGACCAGATTCGGCACCGCGTCCTCGGCGGCGCGGCGCAGCAGCCCGGTGTCGAGGATTTCCAGGCACAGCCCGGGCAGCGGCGGGGAGCGGAATTCCACGCATTGCGCGGCATAGGGTTTGAGCTTGTCGCGCGCCCAAGCCTCGGCCTCGAGCAGATGGTTGAGCGCGAGTATTCCCGGGTGCGGCAGCACGGCTGGTACGAGCCCCGGCTATTGCAGCTGCTGTATGCCGGCCAGCACCCAGCCGGTCGCGCCGGATGCCGGTTTCGCCAGGTTCCACACTTCCTCGAACCCTTCCGGCTGGCCATCGCGGGTTTCGCGGATCAAGCCGGAGAAGCGCACGCTGGCCCAATGGCTGTCGCCTTCGGTGAGCACTTCCAGCAGCTCGGCGTTGAGCGTGACCACGTCGGTCTGCTGCGCGCTTGTGCCGCGTTCCTGCACATCGCGCCGGATCGAGTCGAACATCTCGTCCGTGGTGAATTCGCGCAGTTCGTCGAGCTTGCCGCTGTCGTGCGCGGCCTGCAGTCTGACGAAATTGAGCCTGGCCTGGCGCAGGAAGCCTTCGCTGTCGAATCCGGCCGGGATGCTCGGCCGCAGCTGCGCGCCGAAGTCCGGCGCGCCGGCGGCGGGCGCCAACGCCGGAATCGCCTCGGGCTGGCTGCTCATGCCGGCATATTGCAGATTGCCTTCGGTCCGGGGCCGGTTGAACAGGCGCAGCACGAACACCACGGCGATACCGAGCAAGGCCATCAGCAGCACCGTGCCCATCATGCCGCCGAACCCGCCCTGGCCGATCAGCCAGCCCAGGCCCAGGCCGGCGGCGAGGCCGGCGATCGGACCCAGCCAGCGGTTGCCTGCGGGCTTGGGCGCGGCTGCAGTCGGGCTCGCGGCGGGCGCGGCAGCGGCCGCCTGTGTCGGCGGCGTTGGCTGCAGGCTCCGGCTCGGCGTCACGCTGGAGCGCTGCGTACCGATGCTGCGGGCACCGCCCAGGCGCCTGGCCTCGGCGTCGTCCATCGCGAATGCGAGCGTAAGTACCACCACTACCAAAGTCGAAACCAGTTGTCTCATGTCATGTCCTCTTAATGTTGTGTAAACCGGCCGGGTATGTCCCCGGCTTTAGATTTTGTAGCCCCGGTGCAGTGCGACCACGCCTGCACTCAGGTTGAAGTATTCGACCCGCGTCAGGCCCGCCTGTTCCATCATATTCTTCAATTTCTCCTGGTCCGGGTGCATGCGTATGGACTCGGCCAGGTAGCGGTAGCTGTCGGCGTCGCGCGCGATCTTCGCACCGAGCCAGGGCAGCACCCTGAACGAATACCAGTCGTAGACGCGCGTCAGCGGCTGCCACACGCGCGAGAATTCGAGCACCAGCAGGCGCCCGCCGGGACGGAGCACGCGGCGCATCTCGGCCAGCGCCGCTTCCTTGTGCGTCATATTGCGCAGGCCGAAGGCGACGCTGACGCAGTCGAAATAATCGTCGGGGAAAGGCAGGTGTTCGGCATTGCACTGCGCCAGCGGCAGCGCGCGCCCCTCGTCGAGCAGCCGGTCGCGCCCGCGCTCGAGCATGGCGCGATTGATGTCGGTGAGCCAGATTTCCCCTGTGGCGCCGGCGCGCTGGGCGAATACGCGCGCCAGATCGCCGCTGCCGGAGGCGACGTCGAGCACGCGTTCGCCCGTTCGGATGCCGGCGATCGCGACGGTGAAGGCCTTCCAGGCGCGGTGCATCCCGGCCGACATCAGGTCGTTCATGAGGTCGTAGCTGGGCGCGACCGAGTCGAACACGTCGGCGACCTTGCGCGCCTTTTCGGTCACGTCTACCTGTTCGTAGCCAAAGTGGGTCTTGCCGTTCATCGCAGCTTCCATCCGGTCGGGTTCCCTCAGGCCGTGCAGCGCGCGGCCGGGGCGACTATGATACCGCGGCCAGCCCCCTTGCGGCTGTAACCAAAATGTCATGCCAGCGACATACCATTGCGCCCACGATGCCGCTTAATATTTTGATAGTCGAAGACGAGCCCGCGATCCAGGAACTGATCGCGGTGAACCTGGAGGGCGCAGGCCACCATGCCTTGCGCGCCGCCGATTCGGAGCAGGCGCTGGCCAGCATACGCCAGACGCTGCCCGATCTGGTGCTGCTCGATTGGATGCTGCCGGGGCAGTCGGGCCTGGCGGTGGCGCGCCAGCTGCGCGGCGACGCGCGCACGCGCAGCATTCCCATCATCATGCTCACGGCCAAATCGGCCGAACCGGACAAGATCCTCGGCCTCGAAGCCGGAGCGGACGACTACATCACCAAGCCGTTTTCGCCGCGCGAACTGCTGGCGCGCATCAAGGCGGTGCTGCGCCGGCGCGCGCCGCAAATGACCGAGGATGTGGTCGAGGCCCGCGGCCTGCGCCTCGACCCGGCCGCGCACCGGGTCAGCGGCAACGGCCTCACGCTCGAACTCGGGCCGACCGAATTCCGCCTGCTGCATTTTTTCATGACCCACGCCGAGCGCGTGCACAGCCGCACGCAATTGCTCGACCAGGTCTGGGGCGACCATGTGTTCGTGGAGGAGCGCACCGTGGACGTGCACATCCGGCGCCTGCGCAAGGCGCTGGAGGCGAGTGGCCACGATGCGCTGATCGAGACCGTGCGCGGCACCGGCTACCGTTTCGCCGCCGCAGCCTGAGGCGGGCTGCCCAGGGGGAGCCCGTCGCGGGCATGCGATAATCCGGCTTCCGCAAACGAGGTCCATCGAGTGAGTTCTGTCTGGACACGCAGCGCCCCGGCGCTGGCCGCAGTGTGTGTTGCCGGTCTGATTACCTGGCTGCTCGCGGACGCGCAGTGGGCGCTAACTGTCGTCTGCATCGGCCTGGTGCTGCTGCTCGCGCGCCATATCGCCAATTTGGCCGCGTTGGAGGCCTGGCTGCGCGACCCCGCGGCGAAGCCGGTGCCGCAGGGCAGCGGCGTCTGGGACGAGGTGCTGGTCGGGCTCTACCGCTTCGTGCGCGCCCGCATCAAACAGGAGGAGCAACTCAGTGGCGACCTGCAGCGCTTTCGCAACGCGGGTCTGGCCCTGCCCGACGGCGTCGTGCTGCTGGACGTTCACGGCCATATCGAGTGGTGCAACCCGATTGCGAGCCAGTACCTCGGGCTGGACGAGCAGCGCGACCTGGGCCAGCCCCTGGTCAACCTCGTGCGCCACCCCGATCTCGCCGCCTATCTGGAGCAGGGTGAATACGCCGAGCCGCTCACCCTGCGCCTCGCGCGCGGCGAAGGCCGGGTGCTCTCGCTCGCGATCATTTCCTACGGCGAGTCGCAAAAGCTGCTGCTCGCGAGCGACATCACGCTGGCGGAGAAAGTCGAAACCATGCGGCGCGATTTCGTCGCCAATGTCTCGCATGAACTCAAGAGCCCGCTGACCGTGGTGGCCGGATTCCTGGAGACGCTCACCGACGGCGAACTCAAACTGGACGAGGCGCGCCGGCAGGGCTATCTGAACATGATGCGCGAGCACACCGGGCGCATGCAGCGCCTGGTGGAAGATCTGCTCACCTTGTCGGCGCTGGAGGCCAGCCGCGGCTTATCCGACGAGACTGCGGTCGATGTCGCGGCGCTGCTCGCCGGCGTGCGCGACGAAGCGCTGGCCCTGAGCGCCGGGCGCCATCGCATCGAACTCCGTATCGAGGAGCCTCTGCGGCTGCTCGCGAACGCGCAGGAATTGCGCAGCGCCTTTGGCAACCTGGTCAGCAACGCAGTGCACTACACGCCCGCGGGCGGGGATATACGCCTCGCCTGGGGGCGGCGCGGCGCGCAAGCCGTGTTCAGCGTCAGCGACAGCGGTCCGGGGATAGAGCCGCGCCATATCCCGCGCCTCACCGAGCGTTTCTACCGCGTCGACCACAGCCGTTCGCGCGAGACCGGCGGCACCGGCCTCGGTCTGGCCATCGTCAAGCACGTGCTGACGCGCCACCAGGCGGCGCTGGAAATCGAGAGCGAACCGGGAAAGGGTAGCTGCTTTTCCGCGGTGTTCCCGGCACGGCGCATCAGGACCGCAGCCGAAGCGGCGCCGACTGCGGGCTAGCCCATCTTTAACACGATTTTCCGAAAAAGCTTGGGTGGGTGGACGTAAGTGCCGGATTTGTTTGGAGGTGATTCGGCAAATCGTTTTGTAGTGCCATAATATTTTGCGGCGCAGCGCCGATG
>JAJZPQ010000081.1 GCA_021811085.1 Pseudomonadota bacterium
ACGGCGATAAGTTCATTGTGCTCGCCGATGGCAGGCGCTACGAGGGCAATCCGGGCGACGCGGAATACCGGGTGATGGAGTTCAAGCGCTACGCGGCCCGCATCGAGACGCGCGAGGCCAAGGGCGGGCAGATTCCGGCGCGCGCGCTGTCGACGCAGACGCTGATCGACGATCCCCACCAAGGCAACCTGGCGGAGCTGCTCTGGCGCATCGGGCTGCCGCTCTCGGCGCTGAACCTGACGCTGCTCGCGATCCCGCTTGCCTTCGTCAACCCGCGCGCGAGCCGCTCGGGCAATCTGGTGTTCGCCCTGCTCACCTACATGGTGTACAGCAACCTGATCAGCGTGAGCCAGGCCTGGGTGTCGCAAGGCAAGCTGTCGTTCCACATCGGCTGGTGGGCGGTGCACGTCGCGATGCTGCTGTTGCTGCTCGGGCTGTTCTATCGCCGCATGAGCATCAACTCGACCTTCAGGAGAGGGCGTTGATCATCCTGCGCAAGTATCTTGCGCGCGAAATTTACGCGGCGACGCTGCTGGTTCTGGTTGCTTTCCTGATGCTGTTCGCATTTTTCGACCTGATCAACGAGCTCAACTATCTGGGCCGCGGCAACTACCGCCTGCAGTATGTGTTGCTGTTTGTGTTTCTGTCCCTGCCCGGGCACGTGTATGAGCTCGCCCCGATCGCGGTGCTGATCGGCACGCTCTACGCCCTGTCGCAGCTCGCCGCAAATTCCGAATACACCGTGATGCGGGTCTCCGGCTTGTCGCCCTATGCGGCCGGTGCCGCGCTGGTGCGCATCGGCGTCATATTCGTCGTGCTGACGCTTGCGTTTGGCGAACTGGTCACGCCTTTTGCCGAGCGCGCCGCGCAGCAGCTGCGCCTTGGCGCGATGAGCGCGGTGGTGGCGCAGGAGTTCCGTTCCGGGCTTTGGGTCAAGGACGAATCCCGCTTCATCAATGTGCGCGAGGTCAAGCCCGACAGCTCGCTCAGCGGCATCAAGATTTACGAGTTCGACAACGATTACCGCCTGCGCTCGATCAGCTATGCGGCGCGCGGCGTGTACGAGAAAGACAAAACCTGGCGCTTGAGCGATGTGGTGCGCACCACCTTCGATAGCGGCGGCACCAGCGTGTCCAGGCTGGCCCAGACCGATTGGCGCTCGGTGCTGACCCCCGACCTGCTGTCGGTGCTGCTGGTGCAGCCGGAAAAGATGTCGGTCATCAACCTGTACCAATTTACGCGCCACTTGTCGGAGAACCGGCAGCAGACGGAGCGCTACGAGATCGCGATGTGGAAAAAGCTGCTCTATCCCTTCGCTACCTTGGTGATGATGGCGCTGGCGCTGCCTTTCGCGTACGTGCATGTGCGCCTCGGCGGCATGGGGGTGAAAATCTTTTCCGGGATCATGCTCGGGGTGCTGTTCCACCTGCTCAATGGCCTGTCCTCCTCCATCGGCATTATCCAGAACTGGGCGCCGTTCTACTCCGCGGCGCTGCCGAGCGTGCTGTTCATGTGCGCCGCGGTGCTGATGATGTGGTGGGTGGAGCGGCGCTGAAGCGCAGGTCCCCGCCGGGTGCGCAGCGCGCGCGCAGGCGGGTCGCTATCCCCAAACGATCTTGGTGCCGGCCAGCCGGTCGTGCAGGAACTGCCGCTCGCGGTCGAACGGGGCGTAAAGGATGCCGACCCCGCCCAGCGCGAGGCAGGGCCAGGCGTAGAGGTAGCGCACCACGGCCTGGCGCGCGCTGATTCTGCTGCCGTCGGCCCCGACCAGGCGCAGCTTCCAGGTTTTCATCGCCAGCGTCTGCCCGCCGCGGCGCCACGAGCCGGCAAAGTACAGGCCGATCACCAGGAACAGATAGAGCTGGAACGCATGGCGCAGCCATCCGCTGAGCGCGCTGCCGCTTAGGCCGAGGAACAGCAGGCCGGCGAAAAATGTGATGCCGCAAAGGAGCAGCGACTCGTACACCATGCAGATGAGCCGGCGCTTGATGCTGGGACCGAGTAGGTGCGCGCTTGCGCCGGCTGCAGCCGGCACGTCAGCGCGTTGCGGCGGCAGGCGCCTGGGGCGGCACAGGCATGGCTCCGGCCGGTGCCGCTGCTGCCGCGGGGATCCCGGGTGACGCAGGCGCCGCCGCGGCCGCAGGTGCCGCAGGGGCGGGCGCAGCCTGCTTCAGCTTCTGTCGTTCGCGCCATTTCTGCTTGACCACCTCGCGCTTCTCCGGAGGCTGCTTTGCCAGTTTTTTGTAATTCTCGCGCGCGATCTGGCGCTGTGCCGGCGTCAGCCTGGCCCATTCCTGCATCTGCGTTTGCAGGCGTTGCTGCTGCTCCGGTTTCATCTTGGGATAGCGCTTCGCGAGGAGCAGCCACTTCTTGCGCCGCGTATTATCGAAGTTGTTCCAATCGCTGGCCAGCGGCGCCAGGATATGCTGCTGCTCAGGCGTAAGCTGCGACCAGTCGGGCTGCTTCTTCTCAGGCGTGGCGCCGAAGGCGGAGAAGGCGAAACACAGCCCGAGCATTAATGCTGCGAGCGCTTTAACCATGAATCGAAACTGTTGTCCAGATAGGCGTTGATCGGCAGATCGCTGGTGAGCAGCGCGGCATCGATTTCCTCGATCTCTTCCACGCTTGGCGGGCGCTGCCAATATTGCATGCCGACCAGCGCCAGGATCAGGGCCGCGCCTGCCAGCGCGATGCCTGCTTGTACCGGGCTGCCCGACAGGCGCCCGACAGCGGCATCCACCCAAGCGAGCGCAAACGCAGGTTCGCTCGTGCGCTGGCGCAGCAAAGCCTGCTCGCGCGCGACCTTCAGCCGCTTCAGCTCGGCTGGTTTGAGATCGAGCGCACGATCGAGATGTTGCTTGATTTGGTAGCCGAATTCACGTTCGTTCATAATGCAACCCCTTTGCGCTTTAGTGCAGTGGCCAAGGTATGTGCCGCGCGCGAGCAATGGGTCTTGACGCTGCCCTCCGAGCAGCCCATAGCCTGCGCGGTTTCGGCAACGTCCAACTCCTCCCAATAACGCAGCAGGAAGGCCTCGCGTTGACGCGGCGGCAGTTCTTTCAACTCGGTCTCAATCAAAACAATAAGTTGCGATTTTTCAAGGTGATCCGGCGGTCCCAACGCCTGGTTGGAGTCCTCAGCTGGCGCTAAAGTTTCCAGGGGATCTGCGTCCTCGCCGCCGTCCTTGCCTGAAAAAATCGAGGACAGCTGCGTCATCCAGGTCGCGCGCACCTTGAACCGGCGGTAATAGTCGCGGATGGTGTTCTGCAGGATGCGCTGGAATAGCATCGGCAGTTCGGCAGCCGGCTTGGCGCCGTATTTCTCCGACAACTTTAGCATCGAATCCTGCACGATATCCAAGGCTGCCTGCTCGTCGCGCACGGCAAATCGCGCCTGCTTGTAGGCGCGGCGTTCGACGGCGGCGAGAAACTCCGAAAGTTCGATGCGGGAAGCCAGGGCAATATCCTCAAAATATTTCGCGATTCTAGTGCCTAACCCGATGTTGCGCTGCCTAATTGCCGCGCCCGGCAAGTTGCGCCGCACAAAAAAATCTTGACCAAACGGGGGGCAGGCATTAGTGTTCAAGGTTTTCGGTAAAAGCCAACGAGAATCATGGAATTATCGGGCGCGGAAATCCTGATCAAGTGCCTGCAGGCGGAAAAAGTCGAGTATGTTTTTGGCTACCCCGGCGGTGCGGTCCTGTTCATCTACGACGAACTGTTCAAGCAGAACAAGGTCAAGCACGTGCTGGTGCGGCATGAGCAAGGCGCCACGCATGCGGCCGACGGCTATTCGCGCTCCAGCCGCAAAGTCGGCGTAGCGCTGGTGACTTCGGGCCCGGGCGTCACCAATGCCGTAACCGGCATCGCCACCGCGTATATGGATTCGATCCCGATGGTGATCATCTCGGGCCAGGTGCCGACGCATGCGATCGGGCTCGACGCGTTCCAGGAATGCGATGCAGTGGGGATTACGCGCCCCTGCGTCAAGCACAATTTTCTGGTGAAAGACGTCAAGGACCTCGCGCTGACGATGAAGAAGGCGTTCTACCTCGCGACGACCGGACGCCCCGGGCCGGTGCTGGTGGACGTGCCCAAGGACGTGACTGTCGCCAAGTGCAAGTTCGAGTATCCCGATACGATCTCGATGCGCTCTTACAATCCGGTGGTGAAGGGACATTCGGGGCAGATCAAGAAGGCGGCGCAGTTGCTGCTCGAAGCCAAACGCCCGATGATCTACGCCGGCGGCGGCGTGATCCTGTCGGACGCCGCGCCGCAACTCACCAAGTTGGTCAGAATGCTGGGCTTTCCCTGCACCAACACGCTCATGGGCCTGGGCGGTTTTCCGGCAACCGACAAGCATTTCGTCGGCATGCTCGGCATGCACGGCACTTACGAGGCCAACATGGCGATGCAGCACTGCGACGTGCTGGTTGCGATCGGCGCGCGCTTTGACGACCGTGTCATCGGCGACCCGGCGCATTTCGGCCAGGTGCCGCGCAAGATCATTCACATCGACATCGATCCGTCGTCGATATCCAAGCGGGTTAAAGTCGATGTGCCCATCGTCGGCCACGTGCCCGACGTGCTCGACGACCTGATCCAGCTGATCGAGGCGGGCAAGCAACGACCGGAAGCGAAGGCGATCAGCGCCTGGTGGGACCAGATCAAGCAGTGGAAGACCAAGGATTGCCTGCGCTACGACCGCAAGAGCAAGATCATCAAGCCGCAATTCGTGCTGGAGAAGCTGTACGAAATCACCAAGGGCGACGCCATCATCACGTCCGACGTGGGCCAGCATCAGATGTGGGCGGCGCAGTTCTACAAATTCGACAAGCCGCGCCGCTGGATCAATTCCGGCGGGCTGGGCACTATGGGCTTCGGCCTGCCTGCAGCGATGGGCGCGCAGATGGCCAATCCGGACGCGTCGGTGGTGTGCGTCACCGGTGAGGCGAGCTTCCAAATGTGCATCCAGGAACTCTCGACCTGCAAGCAGTACCGTTTGCCGATCAAGGTTGTGAACCTGAACAACCGCTACATGGGCATGGTGCGGCAGTGGCAGCAGTTCTTCCACGGCAACCGCTACTCCGAGTCCTACATGGACGCGCTGCCCGATTTCGTCAAACTGGCCGAGAGCTACGGCCACGTCGGCATCCGCATCGAAAAGCCGGGGGATGTCGAGTCCGCGCTGAAGGAGGCGTTCAAGCGCAAGGACGAGCTCGTGTTCATGGATTTCATGACCGATCAGACCGAGAATGTCTATCCCATGGTCGGCGGCGGCAAAGGCCTGACCGAGATGATTCTCGCCGAAGAACTGTAACCGCTGCGCAACTTATCGACGCCGATCCACATGCGACACATCATATCCATCCTTCTCGAAAACGAAGCCGGCGCGCTGTCGCGCGTTTCCGGGCTGTTTTCCGCCCGCGGCTACAACATCGAGTCGCTTACCGTAGCGCCTACGGAGGAGCCATCGCTGTCGCGCATGACCATCGTCACCTCGGGCTCGGGCGACGTGATCGAGCAGATCACCAAGCAGCTGAACAAGCTGGTCGAAGTGGTCAAGGTGGTGGATTTGTTCGAGGCGCCCCACATCGAGCGCGAACTGATGCTGATCAAGGTGCGCGCGAGCGCCAAGGATCGCGACGACATGAAGCGCATGTCGGATATTTTTCGCGGGCGCATCATCGACGTGTCCGAGGACACCTACACCATTGAGCTTACCGGCACCGGGCAGAAGCTGGATGCCTTCATCGAAGCGCTGGGCCGCACCGTGATTCTCGAGACGGCGCGCACCGGTGCCTGCGGCATATCGCGCGGGCAGCGGGTTCTTAGAATTTAATAAACAGAGGCCGAAAGGCAGAGTCCGGAATCTAGTCAGGCTGTGCCGCAGCTAGACTCCAGCCGCTGCTCTCCAGTCTCTCAATCCGAGGGGAAATCATGAAAGTTTATTACGACAAAGACGCCGACCTTTCTCTGATCAAGGGGAAGAAGGTGACCATCGTCGGCTACGGCTCGCAGGGCCACGCCCACGCGCTCAACCTGCATGACTCCGGCATGAAGGTTACGGTCGGCTTGCGCAAGAGCGGCGCGTCCTGGGACAAGGCGAAAAAAGCCGGGCTCAAGGTGGCGGAAGTAGGCGAAGCCGTCAAGAGCGCCGATTTCGTGATGATGCTGATGCCGGATGAACACATTGCCGCGACCTACACCGCAGAGGTCGAGCCCAATATCAAGAAAGGCGCGACGCTGGCCTTTGCGCATGGCTTCAACATCCATTATGGCCAGGTGGCGCCGCGCGCCGATCTCGACGTGGTGATGATCGCCCCCAAGGCACCGGGCCACACGGTGCGCTCGACCTACACGCAGGGCGGCGGCACGCCGATGCTGATCGCCGTGCATCAGAACCCGAGCAAGAAGGCGCGCGATCTGGCGCTGTCCTACGCGGCGGCGATCGGCGGTGCGCGCGCCGGCGTGATCGAAACGACGTTCAAGGAAGAAACCGAAACCGACCTGTTCGGCGAGCAGGCGGTGCTCTGCGGCGGCTGCGTCGAGCTGGTCAAAGCCGGATTCGAGACCCTCGTGGACGCAGGCTACGCGCCGGAGATGGCGTATTTCGAATGCCTGCACGAGCTGAAGCTGATCGTCGATCTGATGTACGAGGGCGGCATCGGCACCATGAACTACTCGATCTCGAACAACGCCGAATACGGCGAGTACCTGACCGGTCCGAAAATCGTCAACGACGAGACCAGGAAGGCCATGCGCGAAGCGCTGCAGAACATACAGACCGGAGAATACGCCAAGAGCTTCATCCTGGAGAACCGCGCCGGCGCGCCGACGCTGCTGTCGCGCCGCCGCCTTACCGCCGAGCACCAGATCGAGGTGGTGGGCGAGAAGCTGCGCGCCATGATGCCCTGGATCAGGAAGAACAAGCTGGTGGATCAAAGCAAGAACTGAGAGCGCAGGTGCGGGAAGCTGATTAACGCCTCGACCTCGGCATCCGATCAGCCTCTCCCGCACTGCCCCTCCTGCCTTCGATGAACTATCCCCACCCAATCATCGCCCGGGAAGGCTGGCCTTTCCTGGCTGTGGCGGTCGCGGCGGCGGCGCTCGTGTCCTGGTACAGTTTGCTCTGGGCGCTTCCGTTGTGGGTCGTGGCGGTGTTCGTCCTGCAGTTTTTCCGCGACCCGGCGCGCGCCACGCCGGGAGACGCGAACACGGTGGCCTCGCCCGCAGACGGGCGCATTGTCGCGGTGGAGAAGGTGCGCGATCCCTACCTCGATCGCGAAGCGATCAAGATCAGCGTGTTCATGAACGTGTTCAACGTACACTCCAATCGCGCCCCGGTGGACGGCGAAGTGAAGCAGGTCTGGTACAACGCCGGAAGTTTCGTCAACGCCGCGCTGGACAAGGCCTCGAGCGAAAACGAACGCAACGCGCTGTGGTTGCGCGCCGACGCCGGCGCCGATGTGGTGTGCGTGCAGGTGGCGGGGCTGATCGCGCGGCGCATCCTGTGTTACGTCAAGGCCGGTGACAAGCTCGCGCGCGGCGAGCGCTACGGCTTCATCCGTTTCGGCTCGCGCGTCGATGTGTACCTGCCGCCGAGCGCGCGCATCAAGGCGGCGCTGGGCGACAAGGTGTATGCTGCGAGCACCGTTCTAGCCAGTCTGGAATAGCTCAAGCGATGCCGGTCTACAAGCGCAAGAAACCGCTGATCAACGTGGAGATACGGCGGCGAGGCATCTATCTGCTACCCAATCTGTTCACCACCGCGGCGTTGTTCGCCGGCTTCTATTCAATCGTGCAGGCGATGAATGCACGTTTCGAGCAGGCAGCCGTGGCCATTTTTGTCGCCATGGTGCTGGACGGCCTGGACGGGCGCGTCGCGCGCCTCACGCACACGCAGAGCGCGTTCGGCGCCGAGTACGACAGCCTCTCCGACATGGTGTCCTTCGGCGCCGCGCCGGCGTTGGTGATGTACGAATGGGCGCTCAAGAGCATGGATCGCATCGGCTGGATCGCCGCCTTCGTCTATTGCGCCGGCACGGCGCTGCGGCTTGCGCGCTTCAACACCAACCTCGCGGTGGTGGACAAGCGCTATTTCCAGGGCCTGCCGAGCCCGGCGGCGGCGGCGCTGGTCGCCGGCTTCATCTGGGTCGTGGACGATTTCAAGATCGAGGCGGTCGGCACCATGCGCTGGATCGCCTGCATCATCACCCTGTTCGCCGGGCTCACCATGGTGAGCAACATTCCCTTCTACAGTTTCAAGGACGTCAATTTCCGGCGCAGCGTGCCGTTCTGGGCGCTGCTGCTGGTGGTGTTCGCGGTAATCCTGATTTCCACCCATCCGCCGACGGTGCTGTTCCTGCTGTTCGTCGCCTACTCGCTGTCGGGCTACGTGGTTTGGCTGTGGAATCGGCGCAAAAAACGAACTATTGCGTAACCGCGGGAAAGCCGATATATTGCTCGCCATGGTTTCCAACACCACAGTGTTGACCGCTCTCCTTAGCAGCCTGCTTCTGCTGGCCGGCCTGCTGCTGCTGCGCCCCGCGCGCACATAACCCACCCCACAATTTGCGTTTCGTTTGACTCCTGCGCCAACCCGGCGCAGGCAGGCATTGTTCCATTCTTGATTGCATGCGTTCACAGGAGGCTGAGATGAAGGACCACTTGATCATATTCGATACCACCATGCGCGACGGCGAGCAGAGCCCCGGCGCTTCCATGACCAAGGAAGAGAAGCTGCGCATCGCCCGCCTGCTGGAAAAAATGCGCGTGGACGTGATCGAGGCGGGCTTTCCGGCGGCGTCCAACGGCGACTTCGAGGCGGTGCGCGCGGTGGCCGAAATCATCAAGGACAGCACCGTGTGCGGCCTGTCGCGCTCCAACGACAAGGACATCGCGCGTGCGGCGGAGGCGATCAAGCCGGCGAAATCCGGCCGCATCCACACGTTCATCGCGACTTCGCCCATTCATATGGAAAAGAAGCTGCGCATGACGCCGGAGCAGGTGCTGACCGACGCCGTCAACGCCGTTCGTTTCGCGCGCAAGTTTACCGACGACGTGGAGTTCTCGCCGGAGGACGCCGGGCGCTCCGACGTCGATTTTCTCTGCCGCGTGCTCGAAGCGGTGATCAGGGAAGGGGCGCGCACGGTCAACATTCCGGACACCGTCGGTTACACCCTGCCGGAGCAGTTCGGCGGGCTGATCCGCACGCTGCGCGAGCGCGTGCCGAATTCGGACAAGGCGGTCTGGTCGGTGCATTGCCACAATGACCTCGGCCTCGCCGTGGCCAATTCACTCGCCGCGGTGATGAACGGCGCGCGCCAGGTGGAATGCACGATCAATGGCCTGGGCGAGCGCGCCGGCAACAGTTCGCTCGAGGAGATCGTGATGGCGGTGCGCACGCGCAAGGATGTGTTTTCCTGCGACACGCGCATCGACACGACGCAGATCGTGCCCGCATCCAAGCTGGTTTCGGGCATCACCGGATTCCCGGTGCAGCCGAACAAGGCCATCGTCGGCGCCAACGCATTTGCGCACGAGGCGGGGATTCATCAGGACGGCGTGCTCAAGAGCCGCGAAACCTACGAAATCATGCGTGCCGAGGACGTGGGCTGGAATGCGAACAAGCTCGTGCTGGGCAAGCATTCAGGCCGCACCGCGTTCAAGGCGCGGCTGAAGGAATTGGGCATCGAAGTCGAATCGGACCAGGCGATCAACGCCGCCTTCGCACGCTTCAAGGATCTGGCCGACAAGAAGCACGAAATATTCGACGAGGACATCCACGCCTTGATGTCGGGCGAGGCGGTCGCGGCGCAGAGCGAACACTGGAAGTTAGTCGTCATGAACCAGGCGAGCGGCACCGCCGAGCGGCCGCACGCGCATGTGGTCCTGTCCGAGGGCGGGACCGAACGCCGCGCCGAGTCCCAGGGCGACGGGCCCGTGGATGCCACGTTCAAGGCGATCGAGAGCGTCGCCCATAGCGAGGCCGAGCTCATGCTGTACTCGGTGAATGCGGTTACCCAGGGTACGGAGTCACAGGGTGAAGTGACGGTGAGGCTGCAAAAAGCCGGCCGCATCGTCAACGGCGTCGGTGCCGACACCGACATCGTCGTCGCCTCGGCCAAGGCCTATCTCGCGGCGCTGAACAAGCTGCACAGCAAGGTGGAGCGCATCAACCCGCAGCTGTAGCGGGGCAGGCGGCGGTCTGAGCGGCCGACGCTACTTGAACTTGTAGTAGTCGCGGTTGAGATAGGCCGCGACGTTTTCCTCGTCCTCCGGGAACCACCCGGTGTTGAGCATGGTATTGCACGCGCGCACCTGAGCCAGCAGCTGACCGGGATTTTTAACCTTGCGCTCGGGGCGCGTGTACATGCGCGAGCCGTCGCCGCCGACGCGCTGGCTATGGCACTTGGCACAATCCGCGGCCATGGCCAATTTCTTGCCGATGGCGGGGTTGCCTTTGGGAAACGGCTGCGCCACGGCAAGTAGCGGCAACGCGAGTAGGGCGGCAATGACGATGCGCATCTGCTTATCCTCCTTCAAGCTGAGCGGCTGCTGCGGGCGTAGAAAACGGCGCTGCCGAAGAATACCAGCGCGAGTAGCGCCTCGGCCAGCGCCAATGCGCCGGCCAGGCCGCTTTCGCTGGCTGCGCGCATTACGCCCTCCGCAAGGTAGGCAAGGATCAGCATCGATGCCCATTGATAAGTATAGCGCCTGCCGTTGAGCACGCCGAGCAGCGGCGCAAGCAAGGGCAAGGCCTTGAGCGCCATCCAGGACCCGCCGGGCCGTAGCGGCGCGAGCCACAATTCCCACGCGAGGCACAGAAATATGAGCCCCAGCAAACTGAGACAGGCGCCGAGGTAAAGGGTTCTGCGCAAGCTAGCCGGCCAGCTTAAGCGTCACCTCGGCCAGGCGCCTGCCGAGTGCGATGCACAGGTTTTTTTCCTCGGCGCTGACCGGACGGTCGCTGGCGCTGCCGGCGACGTGGCTGGCGCCATAGGGGGTGCCGCCGGTCTCGGTCGTGGACAATTCGGGCGCGGTGTAAGGTAAGCCGACGATCAGCATGCCGTGATGCAGCAGCGGCAGCATCATCGACAGCAGCGTCGTCTCCTGTCCGCCGTGCAGGCTGCTGGTGGAAGTGAACACCGCGGCCGGTTTGCCGGCGAGCGCGCCTTTGAGCCAGAGTGCACCGGTCCCGTCCCAGAAATACTTCATCGGTGCGGCCATGTTGCCGAAACGCGTCGGACTGCCGAGGGCAATGGCGGCGCATTGCTCGAGGTCCGCAAGCTCGCAATAGGGGGCGCCGGTCTCCGGTACCGGCGGCTGCGCCAGCGTGGTGACGCTCGCGACCTGAGGCACCGTGCGCACGCGCGCACTGGCCCCGGGCACCTGCTCGATGCCGCGCGCCACCAGCCGCGCCATTTCCCTGACGGCGCCGCGATGGCTGTAATACAGGACCAGTATTTCCGGCATGTGCGGCCAACTAGCGGGCGGACACCCGCATTATACGGAAGGAGCAGAACGAATTCGGCTTGCCGGCATCCATCAGGAAAGCTTGCCGTCATAGTGCCAGCGGTGCTTCCACGCCGACTCCACCGCGCGCGGGTATTCGGGCCTGCCCAGGCTGCCGTTGTAGCGTCCGAGCGCACGGTACAGATCGCCCTTCTCCACATCGAGGTAATGGCGCAGGATGACGCAGCCGTAGCGGATGTTCTTGCGCATGTCGAACAGGTCGTCGCCTTTCGCGCCGATGAGTTTGGTCCAGAACGGCATGACCTGCATGAAACCGCGCGCGCCGGCGCGGGAGACGGCGTATTTCTTGAATCCGCTTTCGACCTGGATCAGGCCCAGCACGAGCTGCGGGTCGAGGCCGGCGCGGGTCGCTTCGTAGTGCACCGATTTGAGGAACGCGATGCGCGTCTTGTAGTCGTGCATGCGCGTGTCCAGCCGCCGCGACATGGCGCTGAGCCAGTTGACCTCGTCGACTTTGGATCTGAACGCGGAGATCAGCGGCGCACTATCGCTCACCGCCTTGGACAGCGCGGTTTGCACGTCCGTGGCGAGCGGTTCGTACACCTGCGCTCCGGCCACCGCCGCGCTCTGTGCGCACAGCAATGCCAGGCCCAGAGCCCAGCGCGCTAGTGCGCGCATAACCTCGCTTTGACGAAGGCGAGCAGTTCGTTCACAGCGACTGCCGTCGGCGCCTGCTCGCGTCGCCCTTGGTATTCGAGTTTTCCCTGTTTCAGCCCGCGCTCGCCCACGACGACGCGATGCGGAATGCCGAGGAGTTCCATGTCGGCGAACATCACGCCCGGACGCTCGTCGCGGTCGTCGAGCAGCACTTCGATGCCGGCCGCGCCGAATTCCTGATACAGCCGCTCGCAGGTTTCCCGCACCTGCGCGCTCTTCTTGTAGCCGATGGGCACCAGCGCCAGCTGGAACGGCGCGATCGGCTGCGGAAATATGATGCCGCGGGCGTCGTGGTTCTGTTCGATGGCGGCGCCGACGATGCGCGTCACGCCGATGCCGTAGCAGCCCATTTCGAATGCGCGCGACTTGCCCGACTCATCCAGGAATACGGCTTTCATCGCCTCGGAATACTTGGTGCGCAGTTGAAAGATATGCCCGACCTCGATGCCGCGGCAGAGTTCGAGCGGCCCCTTGCCGTCGGGGCTGGGGTCGCCCGGCACGACGTTGCGGATATCTGCGACGAGCGCGGGCTCGGGCAGGTCGCGGCCGAAATTGACGCCGGCGAGGTGGTAACCTTCTTCGTTGGCGCCGCAAATGAAGTCCGCCATGACGGCGACTGCGCGGTCGGCGACGATTTTGATCGCTGAGTCGGCTCCCACCGGGCCGATATAGCCCGGCTTGCAGCCGAGATGGCGTTCGACTTCGGCATCGGTGGCGAAGCGAAACGGATCCATGCCGGGTAGTTTCTGCGCTTTGATTTCGTTCAGGCTGTGATCGCCGCGCAGCAGCAACAGGACGAACTCGTCCTCGTGCATCACGGCGATCGCCTTGACCGTTTGCGCGAGCTGTGCGCCGAGCAGCTCGGCCACGTCCTCGCAGCGGGTCTTGCCCGGGGTCGGCACCTTTCGCATCGGCGCCGCTGGCGCCGCTCGCTGCGACTGCGGCGACAGCGCCTCGGCCAGTTCGACATTGGCGGCGTAGTCCGAATCCGGGCAATAGGCGATGGCGTCCTCGCCCGAGTCGGCGAGCACATGAAATTCGTGCGAGCCGGTGCCGCCGATGGCGCCGGTGTCGGCGGCCACGGCGCGGAACTTGAGCCCCAGGCGCGTGAATATGCGCGTGTAGGTGTCGTACATGTTGGCGTATTCGCGCTGCAGGTCGGCGTGGTCGGCGTGAAAGGAGTAACCGTCCTTCATCGTGAATTCGCGCCCGCGCATGATGCCGAAGCGTGGCCGGCGCTCGTCGCGGAACTTGGTCTGGATCTGGTAGAAATGCACCGGCAGCTGGCGATAGCTCTTGAGTTCGCTGCGCGCGAGGTCGGTGATCACTTCTTCGGAAGTCGGCTGGATCAGGAAGTCGCGCTGGTGCCGGTCCTGGAAGCGCAGCAGTTCCGCGCCGTACTTTTCCCAGCGGCCGGACTCCTGCCACAGCTCTGCCGGCTGCACCACCGGCATCGACAGTTCCACCGCGCCGGCGCGATTCATCTCCTCGCGCACGATGGCCTCCACCTTGCGCACGATGCGCAAGCCCAGCGGCATCCAGGTGTAGATGCCGCCGGCGAGGCGCCGGATGATGCCGGCGCGCAGCATCAGCTTGTGGCTGACGATTTCCGCGTCGGCGGGGGCCTCTCTCAGGGTGGAGAGAAAAAACTGCGAAACACGCATGGGAATTCCAGTGATTTGAGCGCCGCTATTTTACTCGAAGATCGCGCGTCATTAGGCCGCTTTCATTGCGCTGCGAATTGTGGAAGAATGGTGCAAATATCAGCTTAGGATGAAAGTATCATGCTCGACCGTGACGGCTATCGCCCGAACGTCGGCATTGTTCTCTGTAACGCGAGGAACGAGGTATTCTGGGGCAAACGCATCAAGGAGCATTCCTGGCAGTTTCCGCAAGGCGGAATCAAGCACGGTGAAACCCCGGAGCAGGCAATGTTCCGGGAACTTGAGGAAGAGGTGGGCCTGAAGGCTCACCACGTCAAGATCCTTGGCCGCACCAGAAACTGGCTGCGTTACGACGTGCCGGCGCAGTGGGTCAGGCGTGAATGGCGCGGCAGCTACCGCGGCCAGAAGCAAATCTGGTTTCTGCTGCGCCTGGTGGCGCGCGACACCGACGTGTCCTTGCGCGCAAGCGAGCACCCTGAGTTCGACGCTTGGCGCTGGCATGAGTACTGGGTACCGCTGGAATCCGTGATCGAATTCAAGCGCGATGTCTACGCCCAGGCGCTGAACGAGCTGGCGCGCTATCTGAATCGGGATTCCATTCACCACAAACGCGATTACGCACTGCGCTCGGTGCGCTGAATGAGGCAGTTTCGCGGCCGCGCGCGTCGCAGGCTGCGCACGATCCGCTAAAGGGAGCAAGAGATGAAGCGCGAATACCATCCGCTGACCGCACACCACCTGCAAGGCGGGGCGCGCTATCATCTGCCGGGCCAGAACCCGGAACGCGTGCGCATCGATTCGCCTGCGCTCGCGGTAATGACCGACCTGAGACAGATTCCGGCGGCTACGATCGATGTGGAAGCGCCGCTGGACGCCGCCAACCGATTCATGATCCGGCGCGGCGTGCGCTTGTTGCTGGTTACCGACGATGAGCGGCAGGTGCTGGGGCTGATCACCGCGAATGACATCTTGGGCGAAAAACCGGTGCAGTTCGCGCTCGAGCGCGGCATCAAGCGCCAGGAGATCCGCGTGCGCGATATCATGACTCCGCGCGACAAGCTCGAAGTGCTGCTGCATGACGATTTGGGCCATGCCGAGGTAGGGCATGTCGTGGCGACCCTGCAGCATTCCGGGCGCCAGCATGCTCTGGTGATCGATATCGACAGCGACGGCAAGTCCCAGGCGGTACGCGGGATTTTTTCGGCATCGCAGATTGCGCGTCAGCTTGGCGTTGCCATCCACACCACGGAAGTGGCGCAGACTTTTGCCGAGATCGGGGCGGCCCTCGGCCGCTGAGACCAGGCGCGCGCAAGCAGCAAGTGATGGTGGCGTTTGACAGGGCAACGCTGTTCAATTAAACTTATTCTAATATTTGGAGTATTGCAATTAAACTCCATATATTATTGATTTAATGATATTACTAGTGCTCACTTGATATTTCGCAAAGCGTCGTGAGCAGTTAATTGATAAGTTGCTTTGTAACTATTCAGCTCACCCGGATGGCAGAGGATCGGGAGGGTGACCTTGAAATGCGAAGGTGAGGGCATGGAATACATTGCGCCCCTGTTTGCGCAGCGTGGCGATGTAGGAGCG
>JAJZPQ010000082.1 GCA_021811085.1 Pseudomonadota bacterium
CCGAGGTCGCGCTGCAGAGCAGCCCGCAGGCGCGCGATGCGCTGCTCGGCCTGCAGCACGAGCAGGCGCTGGGCCGGGCCAATTTCGCCGACGCCTTCGAGGAAGCGCCGCGTGAGATGCCGCTCGGTGCCGAGCCGATCCTGGTGGTGCATATCCAGGTGAGGAAAGACGGCAACGGCAACCAGGTGCTCGGATTGATGCCGCAGAGCGGTCCGGGGATACACCTGACGCTGGACAACACGCTGCTGCACTCCCTGTGCAAGCTGTTGCAGGACGCCGTGGCCAAATCGGACTGGGATATCGCGCTGGAATTGCCGACGCTGCTGACGCAGGCGCCTGCCGATGACGCGGCCGCGCCGAAAACGCTGAACTAATCCTCGAGCGTCTCCAACTCGGCCTGCAGCGCCAGCCATTCTTCCTCCGCCTTGGTGAGTTCGGCGGCAAGTTTGCCTTCGCGCACGAGTTCAGCCTTGAACTTATTCGCATCGGCATAGCTCTCCGGATCGGCGAGCCATTTGCCGAGCAAGGCGCGTTCGCGCTCGAGTTCGCCCATGCGCCGCTCGAGCTTGGCCAGGCGCTGCGTCAGCGGGCGCTTCTGCGCATAGCGCCGGTTGCGCGCCTCCGCCTCGTCGCGCTTTTGCTGCTTGCGCGTTGCCGCGGCCGGCTCGGCCGCGGCGCGTCCCCCCTCGCGCTGGCGTAGCCAGTCGCGGTAGTCCTCCAGATCGCCTTCGAAAGGCTGCACCGCGCCCTCGGCCACCAGCCACAGACTGTCGGCGGTAGTGCGCAGCAGGTGCCGGTCGTGCGATACCAGCACGATCGCACCTTCGTACTCCTGCAGCGCCAGCGTGAGCGCGTGCCGCATCTCCAGATCCAGATGATTGGTCGGCTCGTCCAGCAGCAGCAGATTCGGCCGCTGCCACACCAGCAGCGCCAGCGCCAGTCTGGCCTTCTCGCCGCCGGAAAACGGCGCAATCGGTTCCAGTGCCATGTCGCCGCGGAAATCGAAGCCGCCGAGGAAATCGCGCAGCTCCTGCTCGCGCGTGCGCGGATCCAGGCGCATGAGATGTCGCAGCGGCGATTCGTCCGGCCGCAGCACCTCGATCTGGTGCTGGGCGAAGTAACCGATGGCGAGACCCTTGCCTTCCTGGCGCGTGCCCTGCAACGGTGCGAGCTCGCCGGCCAGCAGCTTGATCAGGGTCGACTTGCCCGCGCCGTTGCGCCCGAGCAAGCCGATGCGTCCGCCCGCCGGAATGCTGAGCTTGACCGCCGATAGCACCGCGCGCCCGTCGTAGCCCACCGCCGCATCCTCCAGCGTGAGCAGGGGATCGGGACCTGCGAGCGGCTCGCGCATGCGAAAGTCGAACGGCGTATCCACATGCGCCGGCGAGATGATTTCCATGCGCGCCAAGGCCTTCAGCCGGCTTTGCGCCTGGCGCGCCTTGGTGGCCTTGGCGCGAAAACGCTCGACATAGGAGTGCAGATGCGCTATTTCGCGCTGCTGTTTCTGGTAGGCCGCCTGCTGCTGCGCCAGCTGCATCGCGCGCTGCTCTTCGAAGGCGGAGTAGTTGCCCGTATACAGTTTCGCCCGGCGTTGTTCGATGGCGAGAATGTGGCCGACAGTGCCGTCGAGAAAGTCGCGGTCATGCGATATTGCGAGCAGCGTTCCGGAATAATCGCGCAGCCACTGCTCCAGCCAGATCACCGCGTCCAAATCGAGGTGATTGGTCGGTTCGTCGAGCAGCAGCAGGTCCGAGCGGCACATGAGCGCACGCGCGAGCTTGAGGCGCATGCGCCAGCCGCCAGAGAAAGCGTCCACCGCCAGCTCCAACTCGTTCGCGCCGAAGCCGAGTCCGTGCATCAGGCTGGCGGCGCGGCTGCGCGCGGCATAGCCGCCGGCGTGCTCGAACGCTTCGTATAGGCCGGCGAGGCGCTCGCCGTCATCGTCGTCGTGCGCCTGCGCAAGTTCCTGCTCCAGCGCGCGCAGCGGCGCGTCGCCGTCGATGACGAATTCAATCGCCGCCTGCGCCCCCGCCGCTATGTCCTGCGCCACGTGCGCGATCGCAAGCCGGCCGGGAAGTTCCAGGTCGCCCGCCTCCTGGTGCAGTTCTCCCAGCAGCAGCGCGAACAGGCTCGACTTGCCGCAGCCGTTCGCCCCGACCACGCCTATTTTCTGCCCGGCGTGCAATGTCAGGTCTATGCCTTCGAGCAGCAGCTTGCTGCCGCGTGCGAGCGTGAGTTGGCGTAGGGTGATCATCGGTTGTCGGGGTCAGCGTCGCGCAAGTGGCACAGAGGAGACGCGCCGCACAAGAATCCTGGCGAACCTGCCCAGGGCCCGATTCGGGACGAGCGCGGCAGCCGGCCTTTTCGCCCTACCCGCGTCGGCGGCACTACTTGATTTCTTCGGCGGGGTCGAGCTTGCGCGCCTCGTCCTCTAGCATCACCGGTATGCCGTCGCGGATATGGAACGCCAGCCGGTCGGCCTTGCACACGAGTTCCTGTTCGACCTTGCGGTAGAGCAAAGGCCCCTTGCAGATCGGGCACACCAGGATATCAAGCAGTCTTGAGTCCATTTAGCTTCGCCAGGATGAAATCGATAAACGCCGGGGCCAGTTCCGCCTCGACCTGCAACGCGTACCAGTGCTCGCGCGCAAACGCTTCGCATTTTACCGCATCCTTCTCGGTCATAAGCAGCGCATCGCAATCGCCGAAATCGAGATCGCTCGCGCTATAGGCGTAGTGATCGGGAAAGGCGTGATTCACCGTGCTCAAGCCCAGGCGCGCCAGTTGATCGAAAAAGCGCTGGGGATTGCCGATGCCGGCCGCGGCATGCAGCTTCCTGCCCACGAACGCTGCGGCCGGCACACTGTCCCGCGGCGCAGCCACGCGGCGAAAGCGTTCGCCGCGCAAATCCATCCTGAATGCCGGATCGCGGTGTAACCCGGGCGCGGCCGAGTTCGTCACCCAGGCGTCGACCCGGCGCGTCAGCGGCTCGCGCAACGGCCCCGCGGGCAGCAGCAGTCCATTGCCGGCACCGCGCCCGTCCTCGACCGCGATTTCGATGTCGCGCGCGAGGCG
This sequence comes from Pseudomonadota bacterium, assembly GCA_021811085.1. GTDB lineage: Bacteria > Pseudomonadota > Gammaproteobacteria > Burkholderiales > SG8-39 > 2-12-FULL-64-23. The sequence goes on from JAJZPQ010000082.1 coordinate 3,076, forward strand.
ATAGTGCTGCAACCCGTCATCGAGTATCAGCACATCGCAGTCCGGATGCGCGGCGAGCAGCCCGCATGCGGCCGCGAAACGATCCCGCCCTATCCATACCGGGCAGGCGCTCGCGCGCGCAAGCAGCAGCGGTTCGTCTCCGACCAAATCGACCGGGCTCGCCGCTGTGACCGCCATCGGCACCGTGGCACTGCCGCGGTAACCGCGGCTGACGATGCCAGGATTGCGCCCGTCCTGTTTCAGCAGCGCGGCCAGCCACAGGACCAGCGGCGTCTTGCCGGTTCCGCCCGCGACGAGGTTGCCCACGACGATCACCGGCACCTGCAGCCTCAGTGTGCGCAGCACCCCGCTGCGGAATGCGAGCCGGCGCAGCGCGAGCAGCAGGCGGAACAGCAGGCTCGCCGGCCACAGCGCAAGCGACAGGGCGCTGCGGCGATACCAGTGCTTTTCCGGAAAGCTGGCTTTCACTTCCTGCCTCCCCGGCGAGGACTGCGGGCTTATTTGGTGGTCTGCGTGGCGAAGGAGATATGACCGTAACCGGCCAGCCGCGACGCTTCCATGATGTAGATCACCGACTGGTGGGTGGCATTGGCGTCGGCGCTGATCACCACGACCGGATCATTGAGTTCCCCTGCGGCGCGGCGCATTTCGTCCGACAGGCCGGCCACATCGCGGAATGCCACCGGCCGGCGATTGATGGTGTACTGCCCGCTGGCATTGACCGTAATATTGATCTCGTTGGGCCGCTCCAGCTGCTTTTGCGCATCGGCGGTAGGCAGGTTGATCTGCAATTCGGCGTACTTGGAATACGTGGTGGTGATCATCAGGAAAATGAGGATCACCAGCAGCACGTCGATCAGCGGGATCAGATTGATCTCCAGGTTTTCCCTGGCCTGAAAGCGCTGGAAGTTCATGTCCTGTCGGGCGACTGCTGCCTGCTAGCGTCGAAGTCCAGGCGTTCGCCGTGGATGAGGTCGACCAGCTTGCTCGCCTGCTGCTCCATGTCCACCAGAAAACTTTCCACCTTGGCGCGGAAATGGCGGTAGAAAATCATCGCCGGAATCGCGACCACCAGACCCAGCGCAGTGTTATACAAGGCCACCGAGATGCCGTGCGCCAGCACCTGCGGATTGGTGCCCGAGGGCGCCTGCGAGCCGAAGATTTCGATCATGCCCACCACGGTGCCGAACAAACCCATCAGCGGTGCGATCGTGGCAAGCGTGCCCAGAGTGGTAAGGAAGCGCTCCAGTTCATGCGACACCGCATGCCCCGCCTCCTCGATCGCCTCCTTCATGACATAGCGTGAGCTCTTGTGGTTTCTCAGCCCCGCAGCCAGCACCTGTCCTAGCGGAGAATCCTTCGCCAGCTGGTCGAGCATCTGCGGATTCACGCCCTGTTGCCGGTAAGCATTGACCACCTTGCCGAGCAAATTGGCCGGCACGATTTTTTCTTTGCGCAGCATCATGAGCCGCTCGATGATCAGGGCCACGGCGATGATCGATGCGATCAACAGCGGATATACCGGCCAGCCCGCAGCGGTGATCAACGCAAACAAGTGATTCTCCCGAAATTTTTTGCCGCCGTCACTTTAGCTTCTGCAGCAGTTTTCAGCAAGGCTTAACAGCGACTTGCGCGCAGCGACGTACATGCTGTGCGCGGCGCCGGCACTGCCTTGCGGTGTCTTCTTTCGGCGCTGAAATGCAGCCGCCGCGACCGCGCATGGCGCCGCGGAATTGCGGCGCCGATTCGGCGCGAATGTTTATCCACAATTTGTGTGGATAAAGTTGTGCACAGTTTGGAGAAAAGCAGCTTAAGTGGACTGCACAAAAGGTTTTTTTGTTCCTGCCCACAAATTGAACACTGTTTTTTATTAATATAAAACAGAGTGTTACAAGCTCTCCCCAAGGGGGCAAATTGCCCAATAAACGGGCAGGCCGCGCGTAAGGGCTTGCTGTGGATAGTGTAATATCGGCACATGCCTCCGGAGCCAGAATTGACGCGGGTTTCCAGCCCTCTCCCTGGGGAGATTTTGAGTGTCTCGGCGCTCGCGCGCAGCGTGCGCGACCTGCTCGAGCATCGCTATCCGCTGCTGTGGGTTGCGGGCGAGATTTCCAATTGCGTGCGCGCCAAATCCGGGCATCTGTATTTCTCGCTCAAAGACGAAACAGCGCAGGTGCGCTGCGTGATGTTTCGCAACCGCGGACTGTATCTGGACTGGGAGCCGCGCGAAGGGCTCAGGGTTGAAGTGCGCGCGCTGGTCACCTTGTATGAAGCGCGCGGCGATTTTCAACTCAACGTCGAATCCATGCGCCGCGCCGGCCAGGGCGCGCTGTTCGAAGCATTTTTGAAGCTGCGCGACAAATTGGACCAGGAAGGGCTGTTCGATGCCGCGCACAAGAAAGCTCTGCCGGCCTATCCGCGGCGCATCGGGATAGTCACTTCGCCACAGGCGGCGGCCTTGCGCGACGTACTCACCACGCTTGCGCGGCGCAATCCTTCCATACCCGTGATCATCTATCCGTCGCAGGTGCAAGGCGAAGGGGCGGCGCAGCAGCTCGCCGCAGCCGTCGCCACTGCAGCCCGACGCGCGGAATGCGACGTGCTCATCCTGTGCCGCGGCGGCGGTTCGATCGAAGACCTGTGGGCCTTCAACGACGAAAATCTGGCGCGCGCGATCCATGCCTGTCCGATCGCCGTCGTCACCGGGATCGGACACGAAACTGACTTCACCATCGCCGAGTTCGTGGCCGACCAGCGCGCCGCGACCCCGACCGCGGCAGCGGAGCTCGCGGCACCGGCACGCGACGAACTGCTCGCCGATCTGCGCCGCCTGCGGCAGTCGCTGGCGCGGCAGATGCAATCTTCGCTGGACACGAGAGCCCAGCGCGTGGATTCCCTGGCTGCACGCCTGCAAACGCCCGCGGACCGCCTGGCCGCGAGTTCCGCGCGCCTGCTCGCGGCGCGCGTGCGCCTGGGCGCGGCATTTGCACTCACCACACGCAAGGCGGAGTGGCGCCTGTCGCGCGCGCTCGGGCAGCTCGCGGCGGCGCTGCCGCACCTCGATCTGCTGCGGCAGCGGATAGTGCAACTCGAAACCGCGCTGCGCCGCGCGACGCCGCAACGACTGGCGGCGCTCGCCGAGAAACTTGCGCGTCTTTCGCTCGGGCTTGGGCACCTGGACCCGGCCGCCGTGCTGGAGCGCGGCTATGCGATTGCGCGCAAGCCGGACGGCAGCGTGGTGCGCGCGAGCGCGGAGCTGCGCGCCGGCGATGCGCTGGAACTCTCGTTCGCGCGCGGCGCGGCCACGGTGCGCGTCGAGAAACCCCATTGATATCGCGGACTTCGTTGCCAGCGCCAACGCTTATCGCCTACAATTCCCGCTTTCGCGTAGTTGACATGACGGGCGGATATATCCCCTCGTACTCCCCTAAATCGGCCCGTTGCAAGATGACGCTTGCAACGGAAATTAGTATCTGCGACAAACAGGAGCATCCACCATGGAACATAAATTGCCGCCGCTGCCTTATGCGATGGACGCGTTGCAGCCGCACATTTCCAAAGAGACGCTGGAATTTCACTACGGCAAACATCATCAGGCCTATGTCACCAACCTGAACAACCTCATCAAAGGCACGGAATTCGAAAACGCGAGCCTGGAGGACATCGCCAAGAAGTCCAGCGGCGGGATTTTCAACAACGCGGCGCAGGTCTGGAATCACACGTTCTACTGGAACTGCCTGTCGCCCAAGGGCGGCGGCGCACCTGCGGGCGCGCTGGCCGCGGCGATCGACAAGAAATGGGGTTCGTTCGCGGCGTTCAAGGAGGCTTTCTCCAAGTCAGCCGTAGGCAATTTCGGCTCGGGCTGGACCTGGCTGGTCAAGAAAGCCGACGGCTCGGTCGACATCGCCAATACCAGCAATGCGGCCACACCGCTTACCGGCGCGGACAAAGCGCTCATGACCTGCGACGTCTGGGAACACGCCTATTACATCGACTACCGCAACGCCCGGCCCAAGTACGTCGAATCGTTCTGGAACCTGGTGAACTGGGAATTCGTGGCGAAGAACTTCGCCGGCTGACGCGCTGCGGCGCCCGCATTCCGTCATGAACGCGGGCGCCTCGATCCGATGAAGAACCCGCTCGATTCGCTGCCGGCCACGGTGGCCTGCGGGCTGGCGCTGACCCTGGCGCTATACCTCATCGCGCGCTACGTGATCGGCAGCTGACATGGACGCAGTCCCGCCGCTCGCGCGCTGGTTTCATTTCATGGCCGGCATCATGTGGGTCGGCCTGCTGTATTACTTCAATTTCGTGCACATGGCGGCGCTGAAATCGGCTGCCGCCGACGGCAGCGCTGCGGCCATCAACCGCCACGTCGCGCCACGCGCGCTGGCCTGGTTCCGCTGGGCCGCGGTCGCGACCTGGCTTACCGGGGCCGCGCTGCTCGGAAAAGACTTTACTGCCGCGTTCACGCTGCAGGCCGGCCATCTCGCGATCGGCATCGGCGCCTGGCTGGGTACGATCATGCTGGTCAACGTGTGGGCGCTGCTGTGGCCCGCGCAGAAACTGGCGCTGGGACTGATCGAGGCGAGCGAGGCACAGAGAGGCGGCGCCCGCCGGCGCGCCTTCATCGTATCCAGATTGAACCTGGTGCTGTCCTTCCCGCTGCTTTTCTTCATGGGCGCCGCGGGCCACGGCGCAAGCTACTTCTGAACCGCATTAACGCGTTGCCGGGGAAAACTGCTCCAGACCCTGTATCACCCTGCCGGCCGCAATGCCGCGCTTCTTGAACCAACCCTGATTCATTTCCAGCGCAAAGCGCGCCGGCTGCGCCGCACAATGCGAGGTTTCGTTCAGCGGCTGCATGTCGGCGATATTGGCAATCCGACCGCGCTCGTCGATAAAAGCCACACTCAATGGAATGAGCGTGTTCTTCATCCACATGCAATGGCGCGCCGACTCGTCGAACACGAACAACATGCCGGCGCCCATGGGCATGGATTTTCGCCGCATCAGCCCCAGTTCGCGGGTCGCCGGCGTATCCGCCACCTCCGCGTGGATCACGTAGATGTCGGCATTGAGCGTCGTGCTGGGCAATTCGGGCTGCTGCGCCAGCGTCGGACCGGAGCAGAGCAGCAGGCCCGCCAGGGCGGCGCCGGAAAACCGTAGTAGATGTTGCCTATAGCGGCGTGTTTTGCGCTTCATGAACTTGCACTCAATGCGGAACAGAAACAGGGAACGAAAACAACAACGGACATTAAGAGGAAGGGACCGACCCCGCCCATGCTGCGCTGGATTCTATAACAAAAAAAGCCGGCGTCAGGGAGACCCTGCGCCGGCCTTGTTGCCTGCGAATCGATTACTTCGTCTCGGCGGCTTTCTTGGCCTTCTTGGCGTGCTTCACTTTCTTGGCATGCTTGGCTTTGGTCACTTTGGCTTCGGCTTTGGGCGCTTCGGCTTTGGCTTCAGCTTTGGCTTCAGCTTTGGCAGCGGGCGCGGCCGGGGTCGCGGGCGTAGCAGGCGTCGCTTGCGCAAACGCGCTAACGCTCGCAACGGCAAACAAGGATGCAACCAGGGCAGAGATCAGCTTGTTCATGAACGATCCTCAAAAAAGGTTGATTGGGGCGACAGGCAATAAATATGCTATGTCACTGCCAATAACGCCCTGGTTATGCCGTGGTTGACAGGTTAGCGCCATTTTTCCGGGATATCGGCCTCGCGCCACGTCCCCGGCGCGAGCCCCTCCAGCGTCCAGGGCCCCACCGCCCAGCGGATCAGGCGCAGGGTCGGGTACCCGATTTTGGCGGTCATGCGCCGCACCTGGCGGTTTTTGCCTTCCTCCAGCTTCAGCTCCAGCCACGCCGTGGGAATATGCAATCGCCGCCGGATCGGCGGCACGCGCGGCCACAAGTCCGCCGGCTGCTCCATATGCCGCGCGCTGCAGGGCCGCGTGACGAAATCGCCCAGATCCAGGCCAGCGCGCAATAGCTGCAGCGAAGACTCCTCGGGCAGACCCTCTACCTGCGCCCAGTAGGTCTTGGCCAACTTGCGCCGCGGCTCGGCGATGCGCGCCTGCAGCGCGCCGTCGCCGGTGAGCACCAGCAGCCCCTCGCTGTCCGCATCCAGCCGCCCCGCAGGATAGACGGCTTCTACCGGAACGTAGTCCTTGAGGCAAGGTCGCCCGTCGGCGGACGTGAACCGGCACAGCACGCCGTAAGGTTTGTTAAACAGAATCACGCGCGCCATAAGTGTTCTGCCCGCAAGCCGCGAGCGCAAAGCACAACGCCCGCGGTTGCGGGCGTTGTGCGGATGAGCCGAGAACGCGGAAAGCGCCGGCGGCTACTGGCTGCCCCAGGGCTTGATCGCCTCCTTGAGCTGGTTGTACCCGTCCAGATAGCGGGGACGTTTGCCGCCGTAAATCTTGTCGAAGATTTCGAGCTGCGCGTCGAGCCAGCGTGCGAGCTCCTTGTTGCCGGGATTGGCGGCCTTGTAGGCCTCGTTGATCAGCACGAAATGGATGCGCGGATCGTAGGGCTGCTTTTCCCCGCCGACGGTTTCGTCGCCGTCCAGCAGGCGCAGCAGCATCGCATCCGCGGAGCCGAGCGTCTGCTCATAAATCGGCGCACCCTCGATGCGGTACATCACGCTCGTCATGTCCTTGCCGTTGGTCATGGTGAAGCCCATCTCGGTCCAAAGCTTGTTCATGTCGACCTTGGCGCCGGCCTTGTCGAGCACGATCTGGCCCCAGGCCCGGAGCATGTCCGGCGCATCGGCCATCAGGTCGGTGAGTCGGTCGCCGTCGAGGTCCGTGGCATACACGATACATGGCCGCTGGCGGATCATGTCATGCAGCATCAATCCGAAGTTGGTGTCGGAGATATGTTCGTACACGTCCCCGCCCCAGTTCTCCATGCCGGCCTTGAAGTCCTTGGGCAGCAGTGCGACGATGGCGTCTACGTTGGCGCGGTGCTCCTCGTAGGCATCCACCGTATATTGCCGCTTGAGCTTGAACTTCGTGCCCTGCAGCAGCCAGCGGAATATACCGGCATTGACGGCGTCTTCCTGCGCCTGGGTCGGCTTGGTTGCGACGCGGCCGATTTGGCCGGTTTCGTGCACCATCTTCAGGAACAAGCGCGCCGCGTAGGCCATGCGCACGCCCGGGGTGTTCATCTCGGAGTGAATATTGCCGGTTTGGGGATCAACCCTGAACTTCTTCTTGTCCTGCGAGTAGGGCAGGCCCGGCATGAAGCGGATGCTGGTGATGCCGCCGTAGGGACGCACGTTGCAGTAGACGCCGGCCGCAGTGCGCAGCGGCGCATTGGCGGACTTGCCCGCGACCACGACCTTTTTCCCGTTTTCGTTGACCATGAAGTCGCCCGCAGTGGACCACTTGAGCGCCGTGTAGTCGAGCTTGCCGAACCACTCGAGCGATATCAGCTTGGTATCGTGACGAAACTGCGCCATCATAGGCACGCCCAGGAACGGCAGGCCAAGGACGTCCAGGGCCATCAGCGTGCCGTTCAGCGCAAACATGTCTGTGAACGCGTGCGCGACCGGTTTCACGTTGCCCGACTGGCTTCCGCCCTCCCAGATGATCGCATCGGTGAATCCCTTCGGCTGTATCTTGGACCGCTTGTAGATGCCGTCCAAAAGCTTGAAGAGGTCGCCGTGTTGTTCTTCTTGAGCAATCTTTAATAGGTCGAGTCGTTGAGTCATGTTGCTGCGTCTCCGTTCGATTTGGGTCGGTGAGGTGATCGGCGTAGGGCGCCGGATGTGGAGGTATACAGAAGGGACTGGCGAGCGCGTCGGTGCCGCGCGCGCCTTTTACCATTACCTTATTCGTCTCTATCGTGTAATTATCTCACTTATTGGAGCATTATCTCACTTATTACCCACGCCCAATAGGGCCGGGGCGGGCTTCAAACAGATAAGCAGCCTGCTCGGCCGCAGCGAATCACGCCCGGCGCAACGGGCCGGTGCTTCGCGCAGGCACTGCGCCGGGGATACTTCGGGCCGGGCTAGCGCCGGCCGCAGCGCCAAAAAAAGGCCGCAGGCGTGATGCCTGTGGCCGTAGCTTCGTAATGCTTTGAAAACAGCCCTCCCGGCCCCTTGCGCGGGCCCGATACCGGCTGTTTTGCTTCCGCAATCAAGGCCGGCGCCGCGCAGGCGCCGATTCAGCTCGCGGACTGGATGCTGGAGGCTTGCTTTCCCTTTGGGCCCTGGGTCACTTCGAATTTCACCTTCTGACCCTCTTTGAGCGTTTTGAAGCCTTCCATCTGGATAGCGGAGAAGTGCGCAAACAAATCCTCGCTACCATCGTCGGGCGTAATGAAACCGTAGCCCTTGGCGTCGTTGAACCACTTTACCGTACCTGTTGGCATAAAAACTTCCAAAAAAGTTACGCGATCGTCCCCTTGTCATGCCCGGGATCGGGGCGGCATCGCAATTGCCTTGCGCGCACCGCCTGAAGCCGGACACCAGCCGTTTTTTACTCAGTTTGCCGACGCAAGTCAAGTAGCCGCGGTTCGCGCGCAAAAGCGGTGGAATCCGCGGTGTGTTCGAGCATTGCGCCGCATCGCGACAGCGATTAGGATTACACTCAAGCGAGACGCGTTATCCGGCGATAAGGCAAAGGTAGACGGAATTCCATGCGGCGCGTTATGGTCTAATGCACTGTGGTCTCATGCAAATTGACTGGCCGCAGAATGTGGCATAGTGTTCAGGTGGGTAGGCGAGTATGGCGAATCGGGCGCGCGAAGGGACCGTTTTAGAGGCGAAGAAGGCCAGGGTCAAGCCGCCGCCGCTGTTCAAGGTCATGCTGCTCAACGACGACTATACGCCGATGGAATTCGTGGTCGCCGTGCTGCAGACATTCTTCAGCCTGAGCCGCGAGCAGGCGACGCAGATAATGCTGAAGGTGCATCGGGAAGGCGTCGGCGTATGCGGCGTCTATCCCAAGGACGTGGCGGTAACCAAGGTAGAGCAGGTGGGCAGTTACGCCCGCCAGCATCAACATCCGCTTCAATGCGTGATGGAGGAAACTGAATGATTGCGCAGGAACTTGAAGTCAGCTTGCACATGGCCTTTGTCGAAGCCCGGCAGAAACGCCATGAGTTCATCACGGTCGAGCACCTGCTGCTGGCGCTGCTGGACAACCCCACCGCGGCCGAGGTGCTGCGCGCCTGCGCCGCCAATATCGACGAACTGCGCAAGAGCCTCGCCGGCTTCGTCGCCGAACACACCCCGACCGTGGCCGGGACCGAAGAGATCGACACCCAGCCGACGCTGGGTTTCCAGCGCGTGATCCAGCGCGCCATCCTGCACGTGCAGTCCTCGGGCAAGAAGGAAGTGACCGGCGCCAACGTGCTGGTGGCGATATTCGGCGAAAAGGATTCGCACGCGGTGTACTTCCTGCATCAGCAGGGCATCACGCGGCTGGACGTGGTCAATTTCATCTCGCACGGCATCACCAAGACGCCACAAGCCCAGGGCAGCAAACCGGAGACGAGCGAAGAGCAGCAGGAGGAGCAGGCCAGCCACGGCGCGCTCGAGACCTACACCCTCAACCTGAATGCCCAGGCGCTGGTCGGCAAGATCGATCCTTTGATCGGGCGCGAACGCGAACTCGAACGCGTGATCCAGACACTGTGCCGGCGGCGCAAGAACAATCCGCTGCTGGTGGGCGAGGCCGGCGTAGGCAAGACCGCCATCGCCGAGGGCCTCGCACGGCGCATCGTCGAGGGCGCCGTGCCCGAGGTGCTCGCGCGCTGCCAGGTGTACGCGCTGGACATGGGCGCATTGCTCGCTGGAACCAAGTATCGCGGCGACTTCGAGCAGCGACTGAAAGCGGTGCTGAAGCAGCTGCTCGACAACTGCAACGCGATTCTGTTCATCGACGAGATCCACACGCTGATCGGCGCCGGCGCCGCATCCGGCGGGACGCTGGACGCATCCAACCTGCTCAAGCCCGCGCTCTCTTCCGGGCAGCTGAAGTGCATCGGCGCGACCACGTATAACGAATACCGCGGCGTGTTCGAAAAAGACCACGCGCTGTCGCGCCGTTTCCAGAAGATCGACGTGACCGAACCGTCGGTGGAGGAAACCGTGGCCATCCTGCGCGGCCTGAAGAGCCGCTTCGAGGCCCACCACGGCATCAAATATTCCGCCGCAGCGCTCACTACCGCGGCCGAGCTGTCGGCGCGCTTCATCAATGACCGGCACCTGCCCGACAAAGCCATCGATGTCATCGACGAGGCCGGTGCGGCGCAGCGCATCCTGCCCAAGACCAAGCAGAAGAAGGTCGTCGGCAAACTCGAGATCGAAGAAATCATCGCCAAGATCGCGCGCATCCCGCCGCGCAGCGTGTCCTCCGACGACCGCGAGTCGCTGAAGAACCTGGACCGCGACCTGAAAGCCGTGGTGTTCGGCCAGGACAAGGCCATCGACGCGCTTGCCGCCTCGATCAAGATGGCGCGCAGCGGCCTGGGACAGCCGACCAAACCGATCGGCTCGTTCCTGTTTTCCGGCCCCACCGGCGTCGGCAAGACCGAAGTGGCGCGCCAGCTCGCCTATTGCATGGGCATCGAATTGATACGCTTCGACATGTCCGAGTACATGGAACGCCACGCCGTGTCGCGCCTGATCGGCGCCCCGCCGGGCTACGTCGGCTTCGACCAGGGCGGCCTCTTGACCGAAGCGATCACGAAGAAACCGCACTGCGTGCTGCTGCTCGACGAGATCGAGAAGGCCCACCCCGATATTTTCAATATCCTGCTGCAGGTGATGGATCACGGCACGCTCACCGACAACAACGGGCGCAAGGCCGATTTCCGCAATGTGGTCATCATCATGACCACCAACGCGGGCGCCGAGGCGCTCAACCGCGCCAGCATCGGCTTCAGCCAGCAGCGCACCACCGGCGACGAGCTGGCCGAGATCAAGCGCATGTTCACGCCGGAGTTCAGAAACCGGCTGGACGCGATCATTTCGTTCGCGGCGCTCGATCACGAGGTCATCCTGCGCGTGGTGGACAAGTTCCTGATGCAACTGGAGGAGCAGCTGCACGAGAAGAAGGTCGAAGTCGTTTTTACCGATGTGCTCAAGGCGCACCTGGCCGAGCACGGATTCGATCCGCTCATGGGAGCGCGGCCGATGGCGCGCCTGATCCAGGATACGGTGCGCCGCGCCCTCGCCGACGAGCTGCTGTTCGGGCGCCTGGTGAGCGGCGGCAAGGTCAACATCGACATCGATGCCGACGACAAGGTGCAGCTCGTCTTCCCCGACGACACACCGGTCGCACCGCCGCCGGTGGTGCAGGAAAGCTGAAGCCCCTGCCACGCCCGCAAAAAAAGGCCGCGAAAGCGGCCTTTTTTCGTTGCCAAAGGAGCTGACCGCGCTAGTGCTTGCCCGTGCTGCCGAATCCGCCCGCACCGCGCTCGCTCGCGGCAAAATCGTCGACCACGTTAAGCGCGACTTGCAGCACCGGCACCACCACCAGCTGCGCGATGCGCTCCAGCGGATTGAGCATGAACGCGCTGCCGCCGCGGTTCCACAGCGAGACGAAGATCTGACCCTGGTAATCGGAGTCGATCAGTCCGACCAGATTGCCGAGCACGATGCCGTGCTTGTGCCCCAGCCCAGAGCGCGGCAGCACCATCGCGGCGAGCCCCGGATCGGTGAGATGGATGGCGATGCCGCTCGGTATGAGTTCGGTCGCACCGGGTTTGAGCTCGATCGGCGCATCGATGCAGGCGCGCAGGTCGAGGCCGGCGGCCCCGGCGGTGGCATAGTGCGGAGGATTGTCTTTGATGCGCGGGTCGAGGATCTTGATGTCGAGTTTGTGCATGCTAAATCGTTTGAATTGTGGATAAATGAGCCAAGGCGAACCCGAAGCTCCGCGGTGCCCCCGCAGTAACGCGCTTACTTATTTTTTTTCGGCAGCAGCTTGGCGATGTGGGCGATCAGCGCGCGCGCGAGCGCGAGCTTGGGCGCGCGCGCGAGTTCGTGCCGGCCAGCATCGTCGAACAGGATCAGCTGATTGTCGTCGGCGCCGAATGCATGCTGCGCCAGATTGGCGGCGAGCAGCGGCACCTTCTTGCGCCGGCGCTTCTCATCCGCATAGGCATCCAGGTTCTCCGTCTCCGCGGCAAAGCCGACGCAGAACGGCGGG
>JAJZPQ010000147.1 GCA_021811085.1 Pseudomonadota bacterium
ACGACGTCGCGCCCGAGGAGGCCGCGCGCCAGGTGCGGCACGCATTGGAGGGGCATGAGCTGGGCGCGCTCGATGCCCGCGAGCCGGAACTGGAAGATGCGTTCATCGCCTTGCTGCGCAGGCGGGGGCTCGCGCCCCCTGAACGCGAACCGGCGGCCGCAGCGCCTGTCCTGACCGCGCCCAGTGGCGAGGCCGCCATTGAGGCGCTTGAACTCACCAAGGATTTCGGCTCCTTCCGTGCCGTCGAGAAAGCGAGCTTCCGCGTGGCGCCGGGCGAGATCTTCGGCCTGCTCGGCGCGAACGGCGCGGGCAAGACCACCGTGATCAAGATGCTCACCGGGATTCTCCGGCCGAGCGGCGGAACCGGACGCGTGGCGGGCGCGGACATGCGCGCCAGCGGCGCGGCGATCAAGGAGCGCATCGGCTACGTATCGCAGACGTTCTCGCTCTACCTCGATTTGAGCGTGACCGAGAACATCCGGCTCTACGCCGGCATCTATGGACTGTCATCGGCGGAAACCCGGCGCCGCGCGCAATGGGTGATCGAGATGGCGGGGCTCGCCGGGCGCGAGGCCGACCGTCCGGCGAGCCTGCCGATGGGGCTGCGCCAGCGACTCGCCCTCGGTTGCGCGCTGGTGCACCGGCCACAGGTGCTGTTCCTCGACGAACCGACTTCGGGGGTCGACCCGGTCGGGCGGCGCCAGTTCTGGGACATTCTCTTCCGGCTGGCACGCGAGGACGGCGTCGCGATCCTGGTGACGACCCATTACATGAGCGAGGCCGAGCACTGCGACCGCCTCGCCCTGATGTACGCAGGGCGCATCGTCGCCGACGCCCCGCCCGAGGCGCTCAAAACCGCGCTTGAGGTGGAGGTCGGGCGGTTGCTCGAGTTCGATGTTGCCGACGCCTCGCGCACTCTCGCGCTGGTACGCGAGGCGGGTTTCGTCGAGGCCTATGTGTACGGCGCGCATGTGCGCCTGTTCTCGCGCGCCCCTGATGCCGACAGCGCGCGCATCCGATCGCTCCTCGCCGGCGCGGGCGTCGCGCTGCGTGCCATTGCGCCGCAGCCGCTTTCGATGGAGGACGTGTTCGTATACCGTGTGACGGCGCTCGAGCGCGCGGCCGCGGGGGGGGCGGCATGAACGGGCGGCGCGTGATCGCGGTCGCCCACAAGGAGTGGCGCGAAATCCTGCGCGACCGCATGTTCTTCACGCTCGCCTTCGTGGTGCCGGCTGCGCTCATGCTGATTTTCGGCTACGGCCTGTCCCTCGACGTGGAAAACGTGCCGTTCGCGGTCGTGGATTACGACAGGACGCCGCTGAGCCGCGACTACGCCTATGGCTTCATCGGTTCGCGCTATTTCGATTTCAAGGGCTACGCGGCGAACGAGCGCGAGCTCGATCCGCTGCTGAAAGACAACAGGATCCGCGCCGCCATCGTCATCCCGCCGCATTTCCAGCGCAACCTGCGGGCGGGCCGCGCCGCCCATGTGCAGACCCTCATCGACGGCACCATCCCGTCCCGTGCCCAGACCACCAAGGGCTATGTCGCCGCCATCAACGGCAATTTCAGCATGGAGCTGCTGGCGCAGCACGTTTCGCGCTTGCGCGGGCTGCCGCTGGATCAGGCGCGCGAGCGTGTCCAGCCGCTGCGGCTGGAGGTGCGCTACCTGTACAACCAGAGCGTCAAGAGCGTCTGGTCGCTCGCCCCCAAGCTGATCATGCTGGTGATGATCTTCGTCCCGCCCTTGCTCACCGCGGTGAGCATCGTGCGCGAGAAGGAGAGCGGATCGATTTACAACATCTACGCCTCGACCGTGAGCCGGGGCGAGTTCCTGCTGGGCAAGCTCGCCCCCTACGTCGCGATTTCCATCGTCAACGTGGCCGTGTTGTGGTTCTTGGCCACGCAGGTTTTCGGCGCCCCGTTCAAGGGGGACCCTCTTTTCTTTTTTCTCGCCTCGGTGCTGTTCGTCATCTGCACCACCGGCATCGGCCTGCTCGTTTCCCTGATGGTCAGGACCCAACTTGCGGCGACAGTGGTGACCGTGATCCTGACCATGGTGCCGGCCCTGGAGTATTCCGGCTTTCTGATGCCGGTGGAGTCGCTGGCGGGAGAGGGTGAGATCGAGGCGCGTCTGCTACCCGCCATGTACTACACCAACATTGTCGTGGGCAGCTTCCTCAAGGGCAGCGGCCTCGAGCAGCTCTGGCCGGACCTGCTGGTTCTGGCCGTATACGCAGTGGCCCTGTTTGCCTTGGGTTATGTGCTGTTCAGCAAGCGGCCGAAGACATGAAGACACGTGCAAATCTGGCGCAGACCGCTGTGTGGTCGCGCAGGCTAGGGGTGATGACCGCCAAGGAAATCCGCCAGCTGCTGCGCGACCCCATCCTGCTGTCGTTCCTGGCCTTCGTTTTCACCGTGAACGTCTATCTCCAGGGCTCCAGCGTCAGCCTGCAACTGAACCGTGCCGCGATGGTGGTGCAGGATGCCGACCACAGCGCGGCCTCACGGGAGCTGATCCATCGTTTCCGTCCCCCGTATTTTCGCCTGGATGGCGAAGTCGACGACTCCCGCCAAGCCATCGGCCTGCTCGACAAAGGCGAGGCGATGGTGGCGCTGGACATTCCCCCGCGCTTCCAGGAATCGCTGCTCGCGGGCGAGACCGCATCCGTGCTGATGCAGGTCGACGCCACCCACACGGCACCGGGTTTTCTCGCG
>JAJZPQ010000083.1 GCA_021811085.1 Pseudomonadota bacterium
GTCAACGCTTCGTCACGTGCCTCGCGGCCACTCCTAACGCATGACTCGGGGACAATATGGTTTGCTAGACCTTTATCGTTCGGGACTTTCACCCGTAACTCCTTGCCGGTCTCCCGGCGCACCGTACAGAAAACCCGGTTGGCGCGCGCAGCGCGCAATGGCCGCTCGGCGACATCGGCGATCTCCGAAGAACGCATGCCCAGCGATTTTTTGATATCAGACTTCAAACGAACATCTCGCCGGCCTGCGCCTTGGCGCGCACGATGTTCGGACAGGCATAGCGCTCGCCGTATTTGGCGGCGAGCGCGTCGGCGCGCGCAGCGAATTTCGCCACGCCCACGGAGTTGATGAACTGCAGCGCACCACCGGCCCAGGCGGGGAAGCCGATGCCGAAAATCGAACCGATGTTGGCGTCGGCAACGTTCCTCAACACGCCCTCCTCCAGGCAGCGCGCCGCCTCGATCGCCTGGATATAAAGGATGCGGTCTTTCAGTTCCTGCATGTCCCAGGCGATGCCGGGCTTTTCGAACAGGCGCTTCAACTCCGGCCACAGGAATTTCTCGCCGCCCGCGGGATATTCGTAGAAGCCGGCGCCGCCGGCGCGCCCCGGACGCTTGAATTCGTCCACCATGCGATCGACCAGCGCGAACGCCGGATGCTGCTTGTACGCCTTGCCTTCCGCGGCGAGGTCGGCCTGCGCTTGCTTCCTCACCATTTGCGACAGCTTCATCGACACTTCGTCGGCGATCGCGAGCGGTCCCACCGGCATGCCCGCCTGGCGCGCGGCGTTCTCGATCACCGGCGCCGGTATGCCCTCGAGCAGCATCGCCTGCCCTTCGCTGACCCAGGTGCCGAACACGCGGCTGGTGAAAAAGCCGCGCGAGTCGTTGACCACGATGGGCGTCTTGCCGATCTGCTGCACATAATCGAAGGCGCGCGCGAGCGTCGCGTCAAACGTTTGCTTGCCGACGATGATCTCGACCAGCTGCATCTTGTCCACGGGCGAGAAAAAATGCAGGCCGACGAAGCGCTCCGGATGCTGCGCCGCCTGCGCGAGCCCGGTGATCGGCAGCGTCGAGGTGTTGGAAGCGAAAATACCGTCCGCAGCGAGTTTGGGTTCGGCTTCCTTGGTCACCTGCGCCTTCAGTTCGCGCTGCTCGAACACCGCCTCGATGATCAGATCGCAGCCTGCAAGCGCCTCGGCCGAATCGGCGGGCGTAATCAGGCCCAGCGTCTGCGCTGCGCCGGCTTCATCGGCGCGGCCCTGCTTGATGCGTTTTTCCAGCAGCTTGGCGCTGTAGGCCTTGCCTTTTTCCGCCTGCGCCAAGGTCACGTCCTTCAGCACGCAGGGAATGCGGCGCGAGGCGTTGGCCCAGGCGATGCCCGCGCCCATCATGCCGGCGCCGAGAATGCCCACCCTGGACGCCTTCCACTTGGGCGCGTCCTTCGGGCGCGAGGCACCGGACTTGATCGCGTTGAGATTGAAAAAGAACGCGGTGATCATATTGTGCGCGACCTGGCTGGTCATGAGCTTGGCCAGGTAGCGCGACTCGTTGCGCATGGCCGAGTCGAAATCCGTGAGCGTGCCTTCGACCGCGCAGGACAGGATCGCTTCGGGCGCCGGATACAGGCCGCGCGTCTTTTGCGTCAGCACCGCAGGCGCGGCCACCACCAGCATGCCGGCGCCGGCAGCGCGCGCGCCGCCGCCGGGTATCCTGTAGTCCTTGCGGTCCCAGGGTTGTTGCGGTTCCGGGTTGGCCGCGATCCAGGCGCGTGCGCGCGCCCGCAGCGCGGTTTTGTCGGCGACCAGCTCGTCCACCAGCTTGAGCTGCAGCGCTTCGGCCGGGCGCAGCAGCTTGCCTTCGGCCAGCAGGGGCAGCGCCGCCTGCAGCCCGAGCAAGCGCACCATCTTGGTCACGCCGCCCCCGCCGGGCAGCAGACCCAGGCTCACCTCGGGACAGCCGAGCTGGATTTTCGGATCGTCGAGGCAGATGCGCGCGTGCGCGGCGAGGCAGATTTCCCAGCCACCACCCAGCGCCGAGCCGTTGATCGCCGCCACCACCGGCCGGCCCAAGAGCTCGAGCTTGCGGAACGCGGCCTTGACCGCTTCTATGCCGCGATACGCCGCGGGCGTGTCCTTTTCGGTCAGGCGCAGCACCTCCTTCAAGTTGGCGCCGGCAAAAAAGCTAGCCTTGGCCGAAGCGAGGATGACACCGCGCAGCTTGTCCTTGTCTGCGATCACGCGCTCGACACAGGCGATGAAATCCTGATGCCAGGCCTGCGACATGGTATTGACCGGGCCGTCGGGACTGTCGAACGTCAGGGTGACGATGCCCTCGGCATCGGTTTCGTAGCGTATTTGGTTCATGGATTCTTCTTTCTCACGGATATCAAGACGGATTGTCATTCCGAGGGCTAAGCCCGAGGAATCTGCTTCTCGCGCGACGCAACAGCAGATTCCTCGCGTTGCTCGGAATGACGAATTGGAGGGCGGTGGGCGTATCGATGGGCGCTTACAGTCGCTCGATAATGGTGGCGATGCCCATGCCCCCGCCTATGCACAGCGTCGCCAGGCCGTAGCGCAGGCGGCGCCGCTCGAGTTCGTCGAGCAGGGTGCCGAGGATCATCGCGCCGGTGGCGCCCAGCGGATGTCCCATGGCGATGGCGCCGCCGTTGACGTTGACTTTTTCCGCAGGCACGCCGAGTTCGCGCATGAACTTCATCGGCACCACCGCGAACGCCTCGTTGACTTCGAACAGATCGATCTGGTCCACCGTCATGCGCGCGCGCGCAAGCGCCTTGCGTGCCGCCGGCGCCGGCCCGGTGAGCATGATGGTCGGATCTTCGCCGGTGATCGCCGCGGCGACGACGCGGCCGCGCGGCGTGAGGCCCAGCGCGCGGCCCTTCTGCTCGCTGCCGATCAGGATCGCCGCCGCACCGTCGACGATGCCGGAGGAGTTGCCGGCGGTATGCACGTGGAGAATGCGTTCGACTTGCGGGTATTTCTGCATCGCCACCGCGTCGAAGCCGATTTTTCCCGGCTGCTCGAACGAGACCTTCAGCGCGCCCAATGTCTCCAGCGTCGTGCCCGGACGTATGGTTTCGTCCTGCTCCAGCACCGGCAGCCCGACGCGGTCGATCACCGGCACGATGGACTTGTCGAACCAGCCCGCGGCGCGCGCAGCGGCCGCCTTGCGGTGCGAATCCACCGCGAATTGGTCCACCTGTTCGCGCGTGAAGCCTTCGAGCGTCGCGATCAGATCGGCGCTGATGCCTTGCGGAATGAATTGGGTGGCGAGGCTGGTCTCCGGATCCTGCGCCCAGGGGCCGCCGTCGGAGCCGATGGGCACGCGCGACATCGATTCGACGCCGCCGGCGACGACCAGGTCCTCCCAGTCGGAGCGGATTTTCTGCGCCGCGAGATTCACCGCTTCGAGGCCGGAGCCGCAGAAGCGGTTGAGTTGGAAACCGGCAGCCTTGTAGTCCCAGCCGGCCGCAAGCGCCGCGGTCTTGCCGATGCAGGACCCCTGCTCGCCGATGGGCGAGACGCAGCCGATCACCACGTCGTCGACCTGACTGGTGTCCAGGTCGTGCCGGTCGGCGAGCGCGTTCAGCGCGCCCGCGAGCAGATTGACCGGCTTGATGTCGTACAGCGCGCCGCTGGACTTGCCGCGGCCGCGCGGCGTGCGGATTGCATCGAAAATCATGGCTTCGGCCATGGTGGTCTCCCGGATCAGGTTGAACGAGGACGGGCGCAGGTTGCGCCGCAGAGAGCCATGATACCGCTGTTCGCGCGGGGACGCGCGCAGCGGCAGGTGTCTGTCATCTGATTTTCACTTCCGCTCCCGCCGACAGCGAGAAAAGGGACGCCTTAGCCGGTGGTTTGGGCCGCATGCTCCCGCGCGATATCCCGCTGCAGCCTACCGACGATCAAGCGCATGAAATAGAAGCCAAGTTTTGGATTCTGGTAGTAAAGCCGGTACCTCATCTCGTCAGTCATGCTGTAGAGCTCACCGTCGGTGTGGCAAGTGATCGTCTATATGTAGGATCAGCGCCGGCCACAGCGTCTCCACATAACCGTAGGCGATAAAAAACACGTTGCTTCCAATCGCGAATGCGCGCAGCGGCAGCATGCTTTTCTGAGTAAAGCTGATCAGGGAAAGCACTGCGGCAATCGCGCCGAGCAACATGCCGGGGTGGAATGAAAACTCCATGGTGACCCTCCCTATCTAATGTCGAGTTGCGTTCGATTCGACCCGGTGCAACGTGGCGCGCAATATCAAGCCGCGCCATTCCCCTTTTCTTGGCCGTCTATTTTGCTATTTGACTCTTGGCGATGCCGCGTTTAGCACCTCCATCAGGCCGATGCGTCCACGATAACCAGGCCGCTGAAATACTTCTTGTAGTAGCCCCGGTCGCGAGTCAGTAATCGGTCGCACTGCCTGGCGGCATGCGCGCCAATGAGGAAATCGGCGATTACGCGGTCGCGCTTGCCCCCGGCGGCCCGGTATTTCTTCCAGGTTACGCCGGCAAGCGTCGCCGCCTGCTCCTGCATCGGCGAAAACGCCACTCCCAGTGCACGCATCGCCCGCGCGAATTGCTCGTCGCTCGCAAACGCCGCGCGCGTTTCGCCCCAGACGATGTCGCTCGCGACAACAGCGCCCTCGTTGAGCGCGGCGCGCAAAGCCGAGGCCGAGGTGACGCCGAATCGGGGATCAGCTCCGAACACGTCGATGAGGACGCTCGTATCCACTGCCGTAATCATTTCGCGGAATCACCGCGCAGGGCGCGGATGAACTTGTCGGTGTCGATCCGGCCACCAAGGCATCCGAATACCTGGGAAACCGGATCGGTTTGGGCCTTGCGGGCAACCAGCGTGCCGTCTTTGGCGATGAACTCCAGCTCTGTTCCGGGACGAATGCCAAGCTTGTCCCGTAACGGTTTCGGAATGGTGACTTGCCCTCTTTCTGCGACTACGGCTTTCATGAGCATCTCGATCGGCAACAGTGGTATGTAGCATTGTACATGGATCACGTATAAGAAAGTATGCATCATCTACGTGCTTTTTGCCGTGGTGCCCACCAGCCGCCCGGCGGAATTGTGAGAACCGTTCCCATGTAATCGATACTCTGTGCTGCGCTTCGCCTGCGTGCCCGGATTTGGGCTAGTATTCTCGCGTGAATGCCTTCTGGGGAGGGGCGTGAGCGACACCGGCATCAGGCAGCGGCTGGCCGCGATCCTTGCAGCTGTCGCGGCCCCACGGAAAGGCTAAGGAAGCACCGATACCTTGAGCGCCTTGCAGGCCTGCCGCAACTTCCCGTCCAGCGTGGCGAGCGGAAAGCTGCGGCGCTGCGCGAGGTCGAGATACGCGGCGTCATAGGACGTAAGGCTGAAACGCCGCGCAATCGACAGCACGCCGGCCAGGTCGGCGGCTGTATCCACTTCTATTGGCAAAGCCGACAAGGCCGAAATGCAGCGGTCGAAATCGCCATCCGAGATGCGCTTGCGCCGCAGCGCAGTGATCAGCGCGTTGCCGACCTCCAAGGGCCAGATCGAGGGAATGTGGGCGTTCTCCTGCTCGAGGCGGTCAGCCAGCGCGTCGGTGCGCTCATTCGCTTCGTCCTGCAGCAGCCAGGCCAGCGCCACTGAACTATCGAGCACAAAGGCCATCAGACACGGTGCCCTTCGTGGGCGAGGTCGCGCAGACTTTCTCCGGGCCGAAGCACGTCCTTCAAGCGCACGCCGCGGCGCGCGAGCGCCTTGCGTACGCTGCGCAACTCGCCGATGGCCAGGCGAATGCGCGCCGCATCGCGCTCCGCCACTGGCGTGAGTTCGGCGACGGGCCGCCCGTGCCTGGTGATCACGAACCGCTCTCCCTTCTGCACCCGTTCCAACAGTTTGGGGAGGTGCGTCTTGGCCTCGTAGGCCCCGATTTCGGACATGGAATGCCGCCACTCGCAAAGTATTTAGACTAGTCTGCACTAGTCGGACTAAGGCGTCAAGCTGACCAGGCGCGTAGCGAAGCACCGTGACCTGCATCATGAGACACTAATGCACCTGCGAGACTCCGGCGCCGGCACGCGTGGCCACGGTTTGTGGAGGGAATCGAAGCATGAGTGACAGCACGTCCGAATTTCGCGCGCTGATCGAGCGCATGACGCAGGCGATCTGCCGCGGCGACGGCGCTGCGGCCGCGGCCTGCTTCACCCCCGACGGCATTTATCACGACGGCTTCTACGGCGAATTTCGCGGGCGCGAGGCGATACGCGGCATGGTCGAGCAGCATTTCCACGCCAATGCGCGCGACTTCTCCTGGAAACTGTCGGATGCCTTGAGCGACGGCAGCCTGGCTTACGCGCGTTACGATTTTTCCTATGTTTCGCAGATTCCAGGCAGCGCAGGCGAGCGTGTGTACTTCGGCGGAATCTCGCAGGTGCGACTGAAAGACGGCTTGATTACGCACTATGGCGAGGTGTTCGACCGCGGCGTGGCGCTGGCGCAGATGAATTTCGCCCCGGAGCGCATCGCGAAGTCCTTGAAGCGCTGGGCGGAAGAGGAAAAACCCTCGCAAAAATAAATACCCCCGGAAGGCGCGAAGTCTGTATAATCCGCATCGCATCGTTCAATCCCAGTCTGTTCGACTGCTCTCGCGGTTCTGTTTTAGTTCCCCGAATTAACCAAAAATCATCTGCCTGGACTGGCATCGCGTAACCAATCGTCGACAGGCCGATACCAGGAGTCATTGATGTCTTTTTCCGCACTCGGCCTGCGCGCCGAACTATTGCTTACCGTCGGCGAGCAAGGCTATACCCAACCCACCCCGATCCAGGCACAGGCGATTCCCGCCGTGCTTGCCGGCCGCGACCTCATGGGCGGTGCCCAGACCGGCACCGGCAAGACCGCGGGTTTCACCCTGCCGCTGCTGCATAAACTCGCGGAACAGCCGGTCGGCGCGCACGGCCGCACGCCGGTGCGCGCGCTGATCCTCGTGCCCACGCGCGAACTCGCGGCGCAGGTGCAGGCAAGCGTCTATACCTACGGCAAGCATCTGCCCAAGATCCGTTCGCTGTCGGTGTACGGCGGCGTCGGCTTTCACCCGCAAGTGCAAGCCTTGAAGCGCGGCATCGATATCCTCGTCGCGACGCCGGGCCGGCTGCTCGACCACCTGCAGCAGCGCACCGTGGATTTGTCCAAGGTGCAGGTGCTGGTGCTCGACGAGGCCGACCGCATGCTCGACATGGGCTTCCTGCCCGACATCCGCAAGGTGCTCGCGCATTTGCCGAAACAGCGCCAGAACCTGCTGTTCTCGGCCACGTTCTCCGATGAAATCAAGCGGCTTGCCGACGGTTTCATGCACGAGCCGCTCTTGATCGAAGTGGCGCGCCGCAATGCCGCCGCCGAGCTGATCGAACAGCGCGTGTGCCCGGTGGACCGCGAACGCAAGAAAGACCTGCTCGCGCACCTGATCACCAGCGGCGACTGGAAACAGGTGCTGGTGTTCACGCGCACCAAGCACGGCGCGAACAACCTCGCCGAGAAGCTGGTCAAGTCGGGCATCCGCGCCGACGCGATCCACGGCAACAAGAGCCAGCCCGCGCGCACGCGCGCATTGACCGAGTTCAAGGCGGGCAAGATCCGGGTGCTGGTCGCGACCGACATCGCCGCACGCGGCCTCGACATCGACGAACTGCCGCATGTGGTCAATTTCGAGCTGCCGCACGTGGCCAACGATTACGTGCACCGCATCGGCCGCACCGGCCGCGCAGGTTCGACCGGCGAAGCCGTCTCGCTGGTATGCGTGGACGAACTCGGTCTGCTGCGCGACATCGAGCGCCTGATCAAGCGCGAGATCAAGAAGGAAATCGTGCCGGGCTTCGAGATCGATCCGCGCATCAAGGCCGAACCCATCGTCCAGGGCAAGCGCGGCGGGTCGCAGCAACGCCGGCCCTCGAACGCGCCGCACAAGGCTGGCAACCGACCGGGCAATCGCGGCCAGAACGCGCCGCGCCAGCCGGCCGGCCGCGCCGGCAGCAAAAGCAGCCGCGACTCGGGCAGGCGCGCATTCTCGTATTAAGGGAAGCCGTTGCAGCGAAAAAGCCGGCGCAGGCCGGCTTTTTTTTGCCTGCTCACAGGGCAATTGAGCCGACAGCGGGATCACAGGTATCATTCACCCCCACGCCACACAGCTCCAGGAGAGCTTCCACATGAAAGCAGTGCTTTGCAAACAATACGGTCTGCCCGATACGCTCGTGGTCGAGGAGTTGCCTGCGCTCGCACCCGCCGCGGGCCAGGTCGTGGTGAGCATGAAAGCGGCCGGCGTCAATTTCCCCGACGCGCTGATCATCCAGGGCAAGTACCAGATGAAGCCCCCGTTTCCGTTCTCGCCGGGCACCGAGCTCGCGGGCGTGGTGAAAGCGGTCGGCGCAGGGGTGGGCAACGTCAAGCCCGGCGACGCGGTGATCGCCTATGCCGGCTACGGCGCCTATGCCGAGGAAATCGCGGTCGATGCGCGCGCCTGCATACCGATGCCGCCGGGGGTGGATTTCAAGGTGGCCGCCTCGTTCATGATGACCTACGGCACGTCCTACCATGCGCTCAAGGACCGCGCGCTGCTGCGGGCCGGCGAGACGCTGCTGGTGCTCGGCGCCGCGGGCGGCGTCGGCAGCGCCGCGGTGGAACTGGGCAAGCTCATGGGAGCGCGCGTGATCGCCGCGGCCTCGAGCGAGGACAAGCTCGCGGCGTGCCGGCAGCTCGGCGCCGACGCCACCATCGACTATGCGAAAGAGGATTTGCGCGAGGCGGTGAAACGCATCACCGCAGGCAAGGGCGTGGATGTGGTCTACGATCCGGTGGGCGACAAATTCGCCGAGCCGGCGATGCGCGACATGGCCTGGGGCGGGCGCTATCTCGTGATCGGTTTCGCCGGCGGCGAAATTCCGAAAATTCCGCTCAACCTGCCGCTGCTCAAAGGCTTTTCCATCGTCGGCGTGTTCTGGGGCAATTTCACGCGCAAGGAGCCGCAGAAGAACGAAGCCAATGTGCGCGAACTGCTGGGCTGGATCGCTAGCGGCAAGTTGAAGCCGCTGGTCAGCGCAGCCTACCCGCTGGAACAGGCGGCGCGTGCCTTGAAAGATGTGATGGAGCGCAAGGTCAAGGGCAAGGTAGTGCTGGTCGCGGGCCAGAACTAGGGCTGCGGCTCCAGCACATAGCCGAAGCGCTGCGGCGCTTCTTCCGCGCTTATGCGCACGAGCGGCAGGCTCGCAGCGCCGGTATTGAAATACACCTCGGTCGTGTCTCCATCCGCTTCGATCAAAGCGACCAGCCGTTCCTCGTCCAGCACATGCCCGTCCGCGTACGACAGCGCTTCCAGCGCGCGCGGCAGGTCGCGATCAAGCAGCAGCCCGGGCCCATGCTCGGTGACGAGCAGCAGATTGCCTGCCTCGTCCATACACACCGACTGCAGGTTCGCACAGGCAGCGCCCGTATGCGTCTCGAATGCGAGCGGATGCGCTTGCGCGATGCGATACACGAGCGGCGCGTAATCCAGCTTGACGTAGACGCGCTGCGGCCCGTTCTGGAAATACCAGCGCCCCCGCTCGTCATGGGCGTAATTGCGGCCGATGAATTCGATCAGCTTAGTATTGGCCACGCGCTCGAAGACGGCAGCAGTTGCACTCTTGATCGACCACTGGCCGCGGCGGTCGAGTGCGAGCCAGCCGAAGACCGCGGGCACGTTCGGCCATTTGGCCATGGCGCGGATGACGCTAGGGTCCATGATCTCCATGCTCTGCGTTGCCTGCGTTTTCACTGTCGCGGGTTTTTAGACTTGTCCGGTTCTGTAGCACATGAATTGTGCGCTTTTTCTGTTGAGGGCGGAAAGCGGCGTAGGGCGCAGCCCGGAGCCGATTTCCGCCCTCAACGGCGCGCCTGGCGGACGGCTCAGGCGGCCTGTTGCATGTTTTCGGTAATAGGCCTCCCCTCCGGGGTGAAATAGGCCAACCCGCGAGGTCCGTGAAACAGCGCGATCGCCCCACTGGCATAGCGATTTACACGCACTCGCGCCTTGACGTAATGGCAGCGATGCTGATCGGCTGGGATCTGCAGGATCATCCCTTCGAAGCGCACGCAGTTGTCGTGACTGACCGTGCGTTCATACTGCTCGCACAAGATGTCCTCCAGACAGCCCCGGTCCAGGGGACAAAGGCTGAACCTTGCTCGATCGCCGGCTGCGCAAACTCGGTGTTGAATGCGGGTAAATAGATCTTGGCGAGATATTCGTTGGCTTTCGCCATGTTCGTGATGCCCGCGAGCGTCAATTCCTGCGGCAAGCGCCCTTGGTGCGTTCCAAAGGCGCGCTCCGAGCGGCCTCGGGCCTCGGGTGAATAGGCCGGGATCATGTCGATACCCAGCTGCTTCATGGCGCGGCCAAACTGGGTGAGTTTGTTGCGGTCGACTTTCCCATCGGCTTCTGGGGTGTGCCAGTAATGGCTACCCCGATCACTGTAGAACGAACTGAATAGGCCCCTGGCCTCAATTACATCCTGCACGCCGCGAAAGCTGCTTACCGTGCCTTCCTCCTCGACGAAGAACATCGAGTAGTGCTCGCTGGTGGCGTCGTCCATGGTGACGATCAAGTCCCACTTCTGCCCGGGCACCCATTCATGGTTGCTGCCATCTTGGTGGATCATTATCCCCGGCAGCGCCGATCGCTCCCGGCGTTTGCGATGGGCGCCGCGCTTCTCGGCACGGGGCACCAGCTTCGCTTCCTGTAGACGTATCTTCACCCAAGTGTAGCCGCGCGCGCCGCCTTCGCGTTTGTACCAGCTGTGAAAGTGCTTGACGTTCCAGCCGCTATGCCAGTTTCTATACCGCTCGGTCAGCGCCATCACTTCATCGACCGGCGCCTTCCGGTTCGAAACATGCTCCAACCGCCGGTCAAGCAAGCCCTCCAGCCCTTCGGCCTCGTACCTCGACAGATACCGCCGGAAACTGCGCTCACACATCCCCAGTATCTGCGCCGCCGCGGCGTGGGTCAGCCGCCCTTCGCTCCAGCCCTCATACGCTTCTTCGAATCTCGTCTTCCGTATCTCCTGTAGCACTTGCGTCGGCGTCATTTCGCACCCCCTTCAGGGCACTATGACAACCGGACAGATGTCGTGCTACAGAACCGGACAGATCATGAACTCGCGTTTTCACCGCAGCCGCGAGGCTTGCCGCTGGAAACGCTTGCGCCTATAGTACGGCGCTCCGAGAGCACTGTAACAATACGAGGGGATACATCCCCTCGTGCTCCCCTAAATCGGGCCCGCTGCAAAATGACGCCTGCAGCGGACTCTGAACGTTACCGAGGACGCCACGAATGGCATGTGAGCAATTTGTCTTTCATCACACGCTGCGCGTGCGCTGGGCGGAGGTGGACAGGCAGGGCATCGTTTTCAACGGCAATTATTTCCTCTATTTCGACGTCGCCATTACCGAATACTGGCGCGCCATCGGCATCGACTATCCGGACGGTTTCGTGAAAGCCTTCGCGTCCGACATGTACGCAGTCAAGGCGACGGCGGAATACCACGGCTCGGCCGAGTTCGACGACATTCTCGATATTTACGGCCGCACCGCGCGGCTCGGGCACTCGAGCATGCAGTTCCTGCTCGAGATCTGGCGCGGCGACACCCACCTGGTCAGCGGCGAGCTCATTTACGTCAATGCCGATCCGGCGACAAAAAAGTCGGTTCCCTTGCCCGAAGCGCTGCGGCAGAAGATCGGCGCTTACGAACGGCTGATTCCCAAGACTGGAGTCGCCCGATCCTCGTAGCGCAGGCACGGTCCGCTGCGCAATTTGACCCGCAAACGCAGACCCTGCGCTATCGGCTAAAATGCCTGCTCCCGCTTTTCCTCCCACGGAAACCATTATGCAAGTCCGCGACAAGCTATATCTCAACGGCCACTGGGCCGCGCCCAGAGGCAACAAATTCATCGATGTGATCAATGCCTCGACCGAAGAGGTCATGGGGCGCGTTCCGGAAGGCACGCCGGCTGACGTGGATGCCGCGGTCGCCGCGGCGCGCGCCGCTTTCGACGGCTGGGCGGCGACGCCGGCCGCCGAGCGCGCCGCGTTCCTGCAGAAAATTCACGAAGGGCTGAAGGCACGCATGGAGGAGATCGGTCGTCTGATCGCGGGCGAGGTGGGCATGCCGCTCAAGCTCGCCACCATGATCCAGGCCGGGTCGCCCACCGCCACGTTCGGCCTGTATGCCAAGCTGCTGGGCAGCTTCGCCTTCGAGGAGAAGGTCGGCAATTCGCTGATCCTGCGCGAGCCCGTCGGCGTGGTCGCGGCGATCACGCCCTGGAACTATCCTCTGCACCAGATTGCGGCCAAGGTCGCAGCAGCGCTCGCCGCCGGCTGCACCGTCGTGCTCAAGCCCTCCGAAGTCGCGCCGCTCAACGCGTTCGTGCTGGCCGAAATCATCCACGCTGCCGGCCTGCCCGCGGGCGTATTCAACCTGATCACGGGCTACGGCCCGGTGGTGGGCGAAGCGATGGCGGCGCACCCGGACGTGGACATGGTGTCCTTCACCGGCTCCACCCGCGCCGGCAAGCGCGTATCCGAACTCGCCTCGGCCACGGTCAAGCGCGTGGCGCTCGAACTCGGCGGCAAATCGGCTGCGGTCGTGCTCGACGATGCCGATCTCGCCGCGGCGGTGAAAGGCACGGTCAACGCCTGTTTCCTGAATTCGGGCCAGACCTGTTCCGCGCACACGCGCCTGTTGGTGCCCGAGGGCAAATACGCAGAGGCGGCGCAAATCGCGGTCGAGCTGGCCAAGGGCTTCAGCGTCGGCGATCCCCTCGGCGGCTCGGCCAAGCTCGGACCGCTGGTGTCGGGGCTGCAGCGCGAGCGCGTGCGCGGCTACATCGAGAAAGGCATCGAGAGCGGAGCGGAACTGCTCTGCGGCGGAGCGGACGCACCCGAAGGCCTGCCCAAGGGCTACTACGTCAAGCCCACGATCTTCGGCCGGGTCAGGCCCGACGCCGCCATTGCGCAGGAAGAGATCTTCGGGCCGGTGCTGTCCATCATCACCTACAAGGACGAGGACGAAGCCGTGCGCATCGCCAATGGCACGCCCTATGGCCTGGGCGGCGGCGTGTGGTCGAAAGACGAAGAGCACGCGAAGCGCGTGGCGAAGCGCATGCGCACCGGCCAGGTGGACATCAACGGCGGTCCGTTCAACCTGCAGGCGCCGTTCGGCGGCTACAAACAGTCGGGCAACGGGCGCGAGTTGGGCCGCTTCGGGCTGGAGGAATTCCTCGAGTACAAGTCGCTGCAGTTGAAGCCGGAAGCCAAGGTCTGATGGCGATCAAGTATTACTGGGAAGACTTCACGCCGGGCCGGATGTTCGAAACGCCGACGCGCACCCTGTCGGAAGAAGACATCGTGCGCTTTGCGCGCGAGTACGACCCGCAGCCGTTTCATACCGACCCGCAAGCCGCGCGCGCCACACCGTTCGGCGGGCTGATCGCGAGCGGCTGGCAGACGGCGAGCGCCACCATGCGCCTGATGTGCGACGGCTACCTGCTCGAAACCTCCTGCGTCGGCTCGCCCGGCCTGGAGGAGCTGCGCTGGCTCAGGCCGGTGCGCCCGGGCGACACGCTGCGCCTCAAGACCACGGTGCTCGAGACTATGCCGTCGGCCAAGCAGCCCAATCGCGGCACGGTGCTGTTTCGCTGGGACACGTTCAACCAGGACGGCGACGTGGTGCTGTCGATGCGCGGCCGCCAGCTGTTTCTGCGCCGCACGCCGGCATAAAGGGAGGCACAGGTGAGCTACAAGTACTACTGGGAAGACTTCTATCCGGGACAGGTGCGCGAAGCCGGCGGCATCAGCCTGTCGGAAGACGAGATCATCGAGTTCGCCAGGAAATACGATCCGCAGCCCTTCCATACCGACCGCGAAAAAGCCAAACAGACCTATTTCGGCGGACTGATCGCGAGCGGCTGGCAGACTGCGAGCGTCTGCATGCGCCTGATCTGCGACATGTACCTGCTCGAATCCGCCAGCCTGGGCTCGCCCGGCGTGGACGAGCTGCGCTGGGTAAAACCGGTGCGCGCGGGCGACACGCTGCATCTGAAGTCCACGGTGCTGGAGACGCGCGCCTCGAACAGCCGCCCCGATATGGGCACGGTGCGCTCGCGCTCCGAGGTCTACAACCAGCACGGCGAACTGGTGATGCATATGTCGGGCGTAGGCATGTTCCGCCGCCGCAGCCCGGCAAAGTAGCGATTTGCGCGCTGCCGCGCGCCCCTCAGTCTTCGATCGGGTAGGAGGAGGGGTCACCCCCTCCGTCCTCCCACACCACCGTACGTACGGTTCCGTATACGGCGGTTCATGTTGTCGCCTGAAACTGGCGCAGC
>JAJZPQ010000084.1 GCA_021811085.1 Pseudomonadota bacterium
CGCGCGACCAGATCGGCAAGATGCGCGGTGGTCGGCGGCACGCCGGGTTTGGGTTCCAGGCTGCCGACTTCGCGCATGCCCAGCCAGGCATTCAGGTAGGTCATGTTCTGGTGATAGACGACCATGGTCAGGCCTTTCAGCGGAGCCGCTTCGGCTTCCCAGCGCCGAATCGCTGCGTCCCAGCGGGCGAGGAAATCCGCGGTGTGGGTGCGATAGGCCACGGCATTGGTCGGGTCGAGCTGCGCCAGCCTGTCTCCGAGCACCTGCGCCACTTTCGCGATATTGCGCGGATCGAGCTGGATATGCGGATTGCCCTCGGGATGGATGTCCCCCAGGGCGCGGTCCAGCGCCTTCGGGATCTCGAGCCGGGGCACCAGCTGCGAGGCTTCGACGTAGCCGGGCTTGCCCGGCTGGATGCGCTCGTTGCCCGATTGCCGCAGCAGCAGCGGCAGCCAGCCGATTTCCAGTTCCGAACCCGTGCACACCACCAGGTCGGCGTTGCGCGCGCGTGCGATCAGCCTGGGCCTGGCCTCGATATGGTGCGCGTCCTGCAATGCGGTGGTGGCGCTGAACACCGACGCCTTGTCCCGCGCGAGTTCCTGCACCAGGGAGGCCCACTCCGGCTCGCACGCGAGCACTTTGAGCGCCGCGTTCGCAGGCTGTGCCAGCAGCCAGAGCATGCCGGCCATGATTGAGATCATGATTTTTTTCATCGCTATCCTCGATAAACGTTTCAGGATCGATTCGATCAATCCGGAACCAACTGTTAGAAATTGTGCGCGCCATGCGCGCCCAGGCTCATGATGTATTGCACGAACACCTGCTTGTCGCTTGCGCCCATCCGCGATTTGTCGTCGGCGAACTGCAGGCGCAGGCGGCTGAACTCGCTCGGGCTGAAGTCGAGCATCAGCGTATTGCGCGTGGGCTTGTAGCTCGAATAGATCGGCAAATCCGCGGCGCTGAGCGTACCGCTGTCCACCAGACCCAGGTTCACGCTGCCCGAGTCGAGCTGGTCGTAGCGATAGCCGACGCGCCACATCGGCATGAACTGGTAGACCCCCTGTGCGTACCAGCCCGACTGCGCGGCATGCAGCGT
Organism: Pseudomonadota bacterium; assembly: GCA_021811085.1. Lineage (GTDB taxonomy): Bacteria > Pseudomonadota > Gammaproteobacteria > Burkholderiales > SG8-39 > 2-12-FULL-64-23. The sequence goes on from JAJZPQ010000084.1 coordinate 1,097, forward strand.
GTCAGTCGCGGTCCCGCGGAATGCGGGGACGTTTGCCGTGTTGTAGGTAAGATTGCCGTCCTCATTGCGCCGGAAATATTCGCCTTGTAGCTTCAGATTGGTCTCGGTGGCGTTGCCCGCGGGCGCCCATTTGAGCACGCCGTTGAGCACCCACAACCGGCTTGAGCCATTGAAGCTGTTGGTCACCGGGGCGCCGGTCGAATCCAGGTCGTCATAACTGCGGTTCTGCGCCGTGGTGCGCAGATTCGAGAGACCCAGGGTCCAGGCCGCTCCCGTACCCAGGTCTCCGCCCAGGCGCGCGAACAGGTTGGCCGCGCCAACGCCGTTTTTGTCGCGATCGCTGCCGGGAAAGCTGCGGCCGCGCCCGGCTTCGGCGCCCAGCTCGAAGTAGGTGTCGGTCGGCGCCAGCCAGCGCAGCTGCACGCCGTCGTCGGCGAGCTGACCGCCGAGAAACACCTTGTTCGCCAGCGGCGCATCGGTGAAATCCCAGGCGTGGGCGTGGACTTCGTTCAGGTAGCCGACGCTGGAAAAGAAGCGCCCCGCCTTCAGCGTCAGGCCATGGGACAGCCCGAGCGTCTGCATATAGCCTTCCTCCACCCCTACCCGGTCGTCGGGCTGCAGCGTGGCGATCAGAGTCCCGCGAAAATTCTGGTCCACGTTTGCGGCCAGGGCGAGTTCGGATTCGCCCAAGCTGAAACCGCGCTTGCCCGGCCCCACGTCGCCTCCGGTCGGAGTAAAACCGGTGATGCGAAAGCGCGCCGGATCCTCGGACAAATTGCTGTAGACACCATTCAGGATCACCGACACCGCCGGATTGAAGGCGCCTTCGGAGGTCGGGTGGTTGTTGGCCTGCACCGCAGCGGACTCCGCACTGGCCGAGCGCGCTTCTGCTTTCGCGGCGACGTCTGCCGCGGCGGCGGCTGCGCTTTCGGCTTTCTGTGTCTTGCCCTCGGCCTGCTGCAAGCGTTTCTCCAGCGCGCCGATGCGCTGCTCGTACTCCTGTTTCATTTGCTGGACCTGCTCGCGCAGTTCCTTCAATTCCGTATCGGTTGCGGCCGATGCCGTAGCCGGCGCGGCGATGGCGGCGGCCACGGCCAGCGCCATGAGTGTGTGTTTGATCACGTCTGTATTCCTTACGCAATGCGCCCCAATGGAGCAAAGACGCCCGCCCGGCTCAAGCCGGGCGAGGCCACTAAAACTTGCGGAGGCTAGACGATTTGCGGAGGAGCGCGGACGGGGAGGCGGTAGACGGAGGAAGTGCGCGCCTCGGAGCGGTGCCAGGGCGCGCGCTCGGTGTGCAGGGCAACGAAATCATGCAGTGCAGCGCTAGAGGTAAGCGCGCTGCCAACCGCGTGAAATGCGATGCAGCACTGCTCGATCGGATGCGTAGCCGCCTTGCCCTTATGCGGCTGCGCCAGTTGATCCTCGGCATGCCCCAGCGCGTGCAGCTGCGCCGCCTGCTGCGCGAACAGCACCATGAAGGCGAGCAACAGGTACTTCAGCGTGCGCGCGGCCGGGATTGTGAAAAACGACATGGCGCGATTCTAATCCAACTCTGTCGCCTGCGCGCCGCCTAGGGTTTACCCGAAACGGCCAGGCACTGTTTCAAGCCTTGCACGAACAAGTCCTGCGGCAGCTTCCTGCCGATGAACACCATGACGCTGCCGCGTTTCTCCTCCGGCCCCCAGGGCTTGCCCACGTCCCCGCCCATAAGCATGTGCACGCCCTGGAACACCACGCGGTTCTCGTTCTCGGCCAGCCACAGCACGCCCTTGTAGCGCAGCAGATCCGGGCCGTACACCTGGATCATGCCGGAGAGGAATTCCTCCAGCTTCACCCCGTCGAAAGGCTGATCCGCGCGGAACACAAAGGAATGCACCGCGTCGTCGTGCTCGTGCTCCCCCTCCTCGAGGAATCCCGGCGCGATCTCAAGGATCGCATTCAGATTGAAACCGCGGATGTCGAGGATGTCCGCAAGCGGCGTGTTACCGAAATGCACCGGCTTGATCGGCGCACGCGGATTGATCTTGGTGAGGCGCGCCTTCAGGCGCTCGTGTTCCTCCACGCTGACCAGATCGGTCTTGGACAGCAGGATGCGGTCGGCGAACCCGACCTGCTCCTGCGCCTCGCGAAAATCGTCGAGCTGCTTGTCCGCGTGCTTGGCGTCCACCAGCGTGACGATGGAATCGAGCAGGTAGTAATTGCCTATGTCTTCGTCCATGAAGAACGTCTGTGCCACCGGCCCCGGATCGGCCATGCCCGTGGTCTCGATGATGATGCGCTCGAAATCGAGCTCGCGCGCCTCGCGCTTCGCCTGCAGTTCGCCCAGGATGCGCACCAGATCGCCGCGCACGGTGCAGCAAATGCAGCCGTTGTTCATCTCGACAATCTGCTCCTCGGTGTCCGCCACCAACAGCTCGTTGTCGATGCCGGCTTCGCCGAACTCGTTTTCGATGACAGCGATGCGGCTCCCGTGCTGTTCCTTGAGGATGCGGTTCAGGAGCGTGGTCTTGCCGCTGCCCAAGAAGCCGGTGAGTATGGTCACCGGCACCATGTCCTGCTGTTTCATGTCTGACCTTGAAAGAAATTGAAGCGCAATTCGCGTCGGCGATTATCGCCTAGGCGCGTCTGACCAGGAGGCCTTTCAGATAATCCCCCTCGGGGAAAGACAGCAGCACCGGGTGGTCGGCTGCGGCGGCAAAGCGCCCGACGATGGCCGCGTCCACGCCGGCGTCCAGCGCCGCGCCGGCGAGGATCTTCTGAAACAGCTCGGCGGAAATGCCGCCGGAGCAGGAGAAGCTCGCGAGCAACCCGCCCGGCCGCAGCAGTTTCAGCGCCAGCAGATTGATGTCCTTGTAGCCGCGCGCGGCCTTTTCCGCGAACGCCGCGGTGGGCGCGAACTTGGGCGGGTCGAGCACGATCAGGTCGTAGCTGCGCCCCTGGTCGCGCAGCACGCGCAGATATTTGAACACGTCGGCTTCCTGCCACTCGGCCCGCGCCGCGTCCAGCGCATTGCGGACGAGGTTGTCGCGCGCCTGCGCCAGCGCGTCGGCCGAACTGTCCACCGAGAGCACGGATTTCGCCCCGCCCGCAAGCGCATTGAGCGTGAAGCCGCCGCTGTAGCAGAAGCAGTTGAGCACGTCGCGCCCGCGAGCAAGCATGCCGATGCGCTTGCGATTGTCGCGCTGATCCAGATAAAAGCCGGTCTTGTGCCCTGCGGCCACGTCCACGCCGTAGCCAAGGCCGTGCTCGCGCAGCTGCACACCGGCCGCGGGCAGCTCCCCGTAGAGCACGCCGCACTTCACGGGCAGCCCTTCAAGCTCGCGCACGTCAGCGTCCGAGCGCTCGTACACGCAAGCGCAGCCGGTGAGCGCGCGCAGGCACTGCGTGAGTTCTGCGCGCCAGCGCTCCGCCCCCGCAGAGAGCAGTTGCAACACGACCACCTCGCCATAGCGATCCGCGATGACGCCGGGCAAACCGTCGGATTCGCCGTGAACAAGACGCATCGCGTCGCTGGCTTCTGCGCTGAGCAGCCGCTCGCGCGCCGCGAGTGCCTGGCGCAGGCGCGCGTGCAGCAAAGCGGCGTCGATACGCTCGGCTTCGTGCCAGCTCCACACGCGCGCGCGGATCTGCGATGCCGGGCTGTAGGCCGCCCAGGCAAGAAATTCGCCGCCCGCCGCGCGTACCGCCACGCTGTCGCCCATGCCGGGCTCGCCCTGCACGCGCGCCACCGCCCCGGAAAATATCCAGGGATGGCGGCGCAGGAGCGACTTCTCACGCCCCGGTTTGAGGATCAATTGCTTCATCGGCCGGCATGATAAGCCGTTTTCGCGCAGAAGAGGCGCTCGCGGCCTGGAACGTCCTGTTCGAGGCCGCCACGCAAGGTCTTATCATTTTTGGATAGATAGGTCTGGCGGTAAGGGTTGAGCCCGCAGTCGTATCCCATCAATCGGGACCGAGGTATTGCTTAGATCCGAGGTATTGCTTAGATTCTAGCTTTGGCGTTTAAGCTTTTGTTCTAACCCCACTACAATCGCACGCCTTAGACTCGCCAACATTCCACTTTTCCCTGTGCTAGTACAGGGTACCCACGGCTTGGTTAGACTTTCCCGTAAACGGCGCCCGAGCATCGTGCGCATCATGTACATCATCACCACGGCATCTGCAGCGTTCGCGAGTCCTATGATTCGATGCAGCTCACGGCCCCAGTTGGACGACCAAGCGGTGTGCTCAAACCGGATATTGACACCAGGCCATTCTGCCTTAATCTGAACCAAGGCATCATTGTCGTAACGCGCCTGTGTTTCGTTACCCCCCACAAAAACGACACTTACGGTTTCGCCTGATGTAAGACGCTGTCCTATGTCACGATCAGCTGACCCAACGCTGCGCTGCGTAAGTCTTTTGGCTAGTTCTTCACGAACCGTTTGGTCAAATCGCCAGTCGTCAAGCGTCTCTATGATCTGCTCTGCTTCCCATGGTTGCGTGTCCCGGACAAGGTAGAACAACTGCTTTAGCTCTTCTAGGCATTCTTGATCACGGGCGAGGCGCCTGAGAAGATACACTCGAGCCCATCCCGCCTCCGCCTCCCGCCACACTGGATCGTAGTTTTGTCGATTTGAGAGAAACGCCAGCACGACTGCTGCCGACTCGCCGTCTTCCGCAAGGGTCTCGAGATCGGAAAGGCCTTCCTCCGCACCCCGCAGATCGTTTTCCTTTATCAAGACTGGAATTAGCGAGCACCAGAGCCGAATTCTCTCGGATCGTGGCGTCTGATCTAGCTTGGCGTTCGCGATCAAACCCGCGCGCAGGCGCGGCGATCGCGTCATCCAAGGCCCTCCAGCCAAAACTTCACCAGCGTCATTTTTTCGGTAGTCCCAGACGGACTCCGCGATAGCATCAGCAAACGCCTTTCCGTGGATTTCCGCGGCATCGAGCAACATTCGAATGTCATACTTTGGAAACATTCCGGCAGCGGTTGTGATCGAGCTCCATGCAACCATTGCCTCGTGTCCTTCTGTTTCATCGAAGCTGTTCATCCTAGCTACCGCCAGCATGAACTGGCATTGCCCTAAAGCGCCAATCTCCCGATAGGTCGCGCCATACTCGGACGCCTGAATTGCGGTGATTGCGGCGGTCGCGTGCAATGCTGCTTGCTCCCGCCGCTCATCCTTTTCTGTCGCATTGCTAGTACTTAACACCCAGCGAAGAAAAGTAAGCGTCGCCAAAGCGTACGCCGCTTTCGGCGCCTGCACCCCAGCACGGTCTGCCGCGCGTTTAAAGTAATCCTCGCCCTGAAGTAGTGAATCGCGTACCGTTATTCGTTCGTCCCTAGTTACAGGCAGCCTGATTTCCGATATAGACCGGAAACGTCCCTTCACCAAGCCCAAGTCTGCCAATAGGTCCGGAGAGTTTAGTTCCTTGCTGGCTTCCAGCAGTTTGCGAAAATCCCTTTCCGCACCCTCGAAGTTGCCGGCAGCCTGCAGACATTGCCCATTACGCCGAGCGGCTGCCAACTGGTAACGCTCAATCGCCTCGTCATCCTCATCTTCAAGCGGATGATGCTTCAGCTCGTCGACAATCGGCTGACCCATATCGTAACGAGATTGACCGATAAATATGGTGGCAATTTCCAGCGCCTCCTCGCCCAACTGCAAACCAATGTGCTTGAGTTGGCCCCGTAGCGATTGCAGCCCTTCCCTGATGCGCCCGGACTCAACGATTGGTCGAAACGCGATCTTGGCAATTGCAGCCCCCGGACCGCCTGGCGTTTGGGCGGCTCGCATGAAATCCCCCGCCTGCTGATCAAGAACTTTATGAAGTCGCTCTATATCGTGGCCTCTCACCAAGCCAGCAATAACACCGGCAAGATACCAACCACGCCGCAGATCGTTATCGCCCGGATGTTCGAACGTCATCGCGCGGCCGGGGATGAGCACATCCATGAGGCCGAGGAAGAAATATGCCCTGAACCACTTCTCATTGAGCCGGGATACCGTCTTTACCAACTCCTCGAGCTGCATTGCGTCGAGGCTACCCTCGACGCCCATCGCAGACCGTACGATTTGGTCGATGATCACGCGATCAAGAACGGAGAATTCGACCGATGATTCAGCGACGACCTCACTTTGAGATGTGGCTACATCGGTGGTGCTAATCAAACTCGAATTGACATCTCCCAGCAGTCGATCTCTCTCTGAGGCAGCACAGATCCATTCTTGACTATGAAGCACGAGCACAGCGAAATACCGCCCCATCTCCAACGACGTAAATGTCCGGGACAAGTGCGCGACTGCGCTAGTAATGGCCTCTTCAGACGGCGCATCGAAAACTCCCTCAATCACGCCACGCGCATCGTGGGCGATTCCTAGTTGATCCAGGAAGGCGCACATTACTAAAGATTTCTTAGAGAAATAATAAGTGGCGAACAGGAACCTCCATGTTTCATTGTCGAGCAATGCTAGTGCTCTAGTTCTAACTGTGTGCGCAAGTTTTGCCGGATCAATTTGGGCCAACTGGCGAATTGCGATTATCCGGGATCCGGTCGCCGTAGCTAAGCGTTTGACTAATCTTCTCGCAGCGGCGGCGTCCTCGCCTCGACCAATTGCTTGTGCCAGACACAGGCAAGCGTCCAGCTGCTCTTCCACATTAAAGAGTCTCCAGACGTCGGGCCACTTCATCAGGCGACCTGGGCTTTCGAGCATTTCCGCCATTATCGCTAGACCTGATCCTTGCTTATAAAGCCCTCTCCGTGGTCTTTGCGTCTCGGTGGTTCTGGTTCGCTAACTTCGGAGGGTGGAACGAATATCCCGATATCGTCGATCGGAAAACTAAGGCCGTACGCAATGGCCAGCCGGCTCCAGTCGCCATCTTGGAGCTCTGGGGCATCAAGCCCGGGAGGCGTGAGAAGTTCAGTCATTCGGAGAGGCTTCACGCGCAATCCTAGCTTGCCGCCTGGCGCGACACGAACACCCACTTCGTCAATTACTCCCTGGTACAGTGCCAAGTGCATCCCACCACCACTGCGCAATACCCGAATGGCTCCAGAGTCAACCTGAGATTGCAGCAGTCCGCTATCTACAACAGAAAGATCCTGTGGTGCCTTCCGCTTAGCTCGCACAATGACGGAACCAATGCTTACCAGGCAACGATCAATAAACGATGCGTCGATTTGGTGCATTTCGGCCGAGTTCGGCACGCAATCTTGGACTGACTCAGGAATTGGTTTCAAGGGGTTCGACGCGTTGAACTTGGCGAATGCCAGCTGCCCTAACTGCGTCGCCCGGTGCCTGTGAAGTCTCAGCGCCCCAAGACTAATATCTACGTCTGCGGCAAGAAACACGTACTTGAAGCCTTCCTCACCTTGACCCAACAGGAACAGGCTGGTATCGAGCGTAGTTGCGCCAATGTCGACAAACACGTGGGCGCCTAGCTGATGCTGGGGTGAGCGCACATAGGCGGTCACGCCGGCCGCCACTTCGGGCACAACGTTGATGGCTTCCTTCTGGATGCCTTTCGGCGAAAATGAATTCCCACGCGCGGCATCGACTGCCCTCTCAGCGCGATCAAGAGTAACAGCGCCACCGCCGACTGCGAGATGCCAACCAGCGCGCGCGACCGCATGGAATGCTTCTTTGATCTCTGTTGCATCAAAATCGCGCGCCGGAATCCCAAGGTTCAATGCCCATTGGATATCTGCGGTACCCAAGGTCGGCTTAACATGCATGTCGAACCAGCCCAGTACTGAGCGAACGATCAGTGCTACGTAGGCAGTCGCGAGCCCTGCAGGCCTCGCCGAAATCGATGCGCCAGGCCAAGCAGGGGCATGCGCCCACGGTTCTTCCATGAGGCGCACTTTAAGTTCTTCGACCCACCCGCCGATACCCGTATCGCCCAACTCGACGCCACCTTGCTCGGTTACCCGCAGCCGGGTTGGCGCAAGATAAGGCTGTTCTGCGCTTGCGGTTCCTCGAAAGGGCACCACATAAGCACGATCTACCGTTTGCATCTTTACGACCGCTTTGGTGGACGACGTACCGAAATCAAGGCCAAGACCGAAGTACACTCGTTCCGACTTAGGTTTCTGCGCGTTATCAGCAAGCGCCGAGGCTATGCTGGAAACCGGCTTCATATCCGGCCCAACAATGTCGCGTTTCAGTTGTTTAAGCTTTTCTCTCCAGTCCACGCCCCACCCCCTTTGATAATGCCGCGCTAAATCACGTCGATTACCCCCACGCAAATCAGATCCTGCCGCGCCCGCACCTCTCGGCCCATCGAGATGCGTGCCTTTCGTATCTCAACACGTTCTTTGAGCTTCGCCATTCTGCCTTCGGTGGCGCGCGCCAGGCTTCTGCGCTGCGCCACCAGATGTCGCTGGCGAATGCTTTCGAGTTTTCCCACCTGGTTGTAGAGATGCTTCTCCAGAGCGGCCACTTGAACCTCGACACGGTCAAGATTTTCGTCCGTTGACCGGCGCACGAACTCCGTATACCGCGCGTTACCGTCCGCGAACAAATCGATCGCTACTTCCGCAGCTGCGCCGAGTTCTATGCCAACTCCATTGCGGGCATCCAGCCACTCCTTGCCCGTAGCGACAACTGCACCAACCAGTCGCTCGGCCTGCTCATCGGACATCACTTCCTTTGACTCATTGAGCAACGCCGCTGCGTAATGAAGGTGCTCGCGTGCCTGGAGCGCCTCAACTGACCAGTGGAGTACCACGAACACATAACGCCCCTTACGCAAATCCACCGTATCCGGCGCCGACACTAGCCTCACGGCAACCGCAGGCCAGAACGGTCGCTCGCCCTTTTCGATCTGCGCACGCAACGATGAACTGACATACCGCACAAGCGGGTGTAGTTGTCCAAGTAGTTCGACCCTGCGCGCCCCTGGTGTCGCTACGCGGTTTTCGAAGCGACAGCGCTGTGCACCACTCGATGCGCGATTCAGCGCAGTGAACCGCTGAAGTCGATTTCTCTCGACAAATGCTCCCAGATCCGCCTTCGCTGAGGCGGAGAGTTCTACGTCATAGGTCCGAGTCGCGGGCTCAACGAGCGTGAACTGCGTGCCGGGATATTTCTCTCTGAGATAGTCGACCAGATACCCTTCAATATCCTGCCCGGTGATCAAACGCCGCAATTCCCTTGCCGCCTTGACCTGGTTGAGGATGTAATCTCCATAGGCGACGAGGTTGGCGGCATCTGCCTCGAGTTGCTCTTCGTTATGTCTGACGTTCTCCAATACTTGCGCCGCGCGCTCGATTTGCTCTTCTTCCTGGTGAGGCGACAGCTTGCCCCTCAACAGCTCAAGGGTGAGCCTTTGTATTTCCTTCCCGAGGATCTCCTCGAGACCGCCCAGGGCGTGCTCGAAGATTTCAAGCCGGGTATACAGCCGCGCGTAAATCCGGTCGTCGATGGTTCCTGCATAAAAGAGATTCCATATGGTAATTTTCTTCGCCTCCTGTCCCAGTCGGTCGAGGCGGCCTATGCGCTGCTCAATACGCATCGGATTCCAGGGAAGATCATAGTTGACCATCACACGGCAAAACTGCAGGTCAATGCCCTCGCTCCCCACCTCTGAAGACAGCAGTATCTGCGGGCCAGCTGGGTCGCGAAAATGGGCAAGGACAGCGGCCTTGTCGATCCCGGTACTACCCGACAATATGGTGGCGTCCATGCCCAATACCTTTAGCCGTTCGGCAAGATAGGAGAGCGTCGCCCGGAAGTATGAGAACACCACCACCTTCTCCTTAGGGTGTTCGGCGAAAAAACCCTTCAAGACGGCGCGAAATCTTTCGAACTTACTGTCGTGCTGTTCGAGTTCGGCAAGGTCAGCCATCTGCCCGATCCTGCGTACAATTTCTCCCACCAGCGGCCCGGGGTGCTCCTCCTCCTCCGGCTCGTATCCAAAATCCTCGAATAACTCCTCACTATCATTCGCGGTTGCCATCGACTTCCAGTGTCGAAGCGCTGCCGGCATTGAACTTGAAATCTGTCGCTGGGGCATGCAAGCAAGAAAAGCCTCGATACCATCCACGCGCTGGCAGTAATCGCGCACAATCTGAGTTACGTTCGAATAGAACTCCTGCTCGGCAAACGTCATTGACACCGCCTCAGGTACAGCCTCGCGTTGCACAATCCATTCCGTCACATCGCGCTTTCGAGTACGGGAGACGACATGCCCCAGCAGATTCAGCGTCTCGAGCCGGTAAGCAATGTCCGCCCGAGCGCGGCGACTTGCGAGCGCATCTTCCGCCTGCAATTCCTCGATAAGGGCGCGTAGCTGACGGCTTTCGGCAAGCAAAAAATGTCCGGACGCATCTTCGAGCGTCTCAAGGAGTGCCGCCCTATTGGGCTCGGCTGACAGCACGAGTTCGCGGGCTCGCACCAAAGGCGCATTGGCGTTCAGAACATCGTCGAACAGCGTGGGATCGTTAAAGGTATCCTCGTCAAGGAGATTGAGAAGATAGTAAAGATCCGCGCTGCGCAAATGCACAGGCGTCGCCGACAGCAGCAGGATATGCTCCGCCACCGTCTTAAGCAGCCGACCGATGGCCGCATTCATGCTTTCTGGATTGCGCAGGTAATGCGCCTCATCGATGACCAGCATATCGAGCAAAGGCTCGCTCTCAGCTTGGCTACGCAGAAAATTCGCCAAGCGCGTGCCTGTATGCGTGGTCTCGCCCTCGAGATCGTCCCAACCGCGGCGCGGGCGCAAACCCTGGAGACTGCCGATCAGGGCAAAACCGCGCGCGCGCCCCTCCGCGGCGCCGGCCTGCAGAACTTCCAGTAAGCGCTTGGAATCCGCAATTTCGGCGTCCACGCCGAATCGCTCATACAGTTCCGTCTTCCATTTTCCTTGCAGCACTGCCGGACACAGAACGAGCAGTCTTTGCGCGTCGTAGCGGCTGCGCAATTCCGTCCACAGCAACCCGGCCTCAATAGTTTTGCCAAGGCCCACCTCATCAGCAATCAGTAGCCCGCTGGCTGGGGAATTCAGGAATTTAAGTACTGGCTTGAACTGGTGGGCGTAGAACTCGGTGTTGGTAGTCTCCATGCTGTAAACCACGTTTGCAAGCCGCCCGCTCAGTCGTACATGTGTAAGCAGCCGCCGTAGCGCCACTGCGCCGGAGAGGTCACCGTTTGCTAGAAGTTCTATCGGGTCCTCGGCCAAGGCCGCCTCAGGCTCCAGTTGGTCTTCCGGTATCCAGCTCGGCTGGTCCGGAAACTGGACTAGCCACAGCGTGAGCGCGCCGCGCGGCTTCGCCTTGACTAGCACTCCACTGCGGCTAGGGTCCAGTTTGAGACGGACTCGGTCACCAGGATTCATTAGTCTTCTCTCGCTCGTCGTTTGGTAACATCGATGACGGAGATGCGACGAATTCTTGAAAAGCTCAAAATACTTGTCAAGAATCTTAGCCTCTCAGTAGGATACGGTTTGGTGTCCGCGAGTGCCGCGCGACAAGATTCTTGGCGATACCAGGTGACTCGATCTTTACTTTTTGTTCGCTGATGCCGCTTCTCCGCGCTCGGTAATGAATTAGCCACCAGGATACGCAAACTCATAGGACTTCTTGATGGCCACCACGCGCTTATCATTATTTCTTCTTCGCCCGCGGATGCGCCGCGTCGTAGGCCTTGGCCAGATATTGAAAGTCCAGGTGTGTGTACACCTGTGTCGTCGATATGCTCGAGTGCCCCAGCATTTCCTGCACCGCGCGCAGGTCGCCCGAGGATTGCAGCACATGCGTGGCGAAAGAATGCCGCAGCACATGCGGGTGCACGTGCAGCGGCAGCCCGGCGCGCCGCGCCCAGGCTGCGAGGCGCGCGCGCACCACGCCGGCGGCGATGCGCTCGCCGCGCGCGCCGACGAACAGCGCGGGCGTTTCGGCGCGCGCGAGCAGGGCGCGCACTTGCAGCCAGGCTTGCAGCGCCGTGCGCGCCTTCGCGCCCACCGGCACGCTGCGCGTCTTGCTGCCTTTGCCGGTCACCGTGACCTCGGCCTCGCGCCCGATCGCATCGGCCTGCGCCAGATCGAGGCTGACCAGTTCCGCCAGGCGCAATCCGCAGGAGTACGCGAGCTCGAACATCGCCTTGTCGCGTAGTTCCGGCGGCGTCTCGGCCGGCGCATCCAGCAGCTGCCCTGCCGCTTCCGGCGACAGCGCTTTGGGCAGCCCCCTCGGCGCCTTGGGCGCGCGCAGCCCCAGGCAGGGATTGGTGGTGTAGCCGCGATGGCGCACGAGCCAGGTGAACAGGCCGCGCCAGGCAGAGAGCATGTGCGCGATGGTGCGGCCGGACAGCCCGCGCGCGTGCAGCTGCGCCACGCTGCGGCGGATATGTTGCGGCAGCATGCGCGTCAGCGCCACGCCCGGGTTGAGTTCGAACAGCGCTTCGGTGTCCTTTTGGTAGTTGCGGCGCGTGCCTGCGGCGAGGTGGCGCTGATGCGACAGGTGCTCGAGGTAGGCCGCGAGCAATTCGCTGCGGGGATCGGGCTCGGCCTGATCCGCCGCCACGGCTACAAGTACCGCGCTAGCGCCGCACTCAGGAGCTCGCCCAGGCGCTTCAGATAAAGCGTTCCCATCTCGGGATAGAAGCGCCTCGGGTCCTCGCTCGCGAGCGCGAGCATGCCGATGCAGCTGTTCGCGCGGTCGCGCAGCGGCACGCACGCAACAGAGTGCAGTTGCGCAGCCGTATCGCCGAACCAGGACAGCACTTCCACGTTCGCGTCGCCGCCGCAAAGCGGATGCTCCAGGCCCTGCGCGTAGCGGCGCAGCTCCTCGCTCACCGGCGCGAATTCGGCAACCTCCCCCGCGGTCGCTGCGGCAGCGGCGCCCCAGACGCGCAGCGCGGCATGCGGCACCGCGAAGTCCTCGCGCAGGTTGTAATACAGCGCCTGCAGCGTGGCCTGCAGTTCGGTGGCGGGACACAGCGCGAGGCACAGTCGGTGCATCTTTTCGCCGATCGCGTCGTTCTCCTCGCCGAACTGGATCAGCTCCGCGAGCTTGCCTTCGAGCATTTTGCTTTTTTCGCGCAGCGTCAGGATCTGGCGCTCGGCGATCGGTATCGCGCGGCCTCCATGCGGATGCGGAATGTAGATCTGCGCCAGCAATTCGGCATATTCCTCGAAGAAACCGGGGTGGTCCTGCAGATAGCGCACTACGTCTTCAGCGTTAGTCAATCTCTATTTCTCCCTGGAACACGGTGACCGCAGGCCCGGTCATCCACACCGGATTGTCCGCGCCTTCCCAGCGTATCGTCAAATCGCCGCCGCGCGTGGACACGCGCACGCGG
>JAJZPQ010000148.1 GCA_021811085.1 Pseudomonadota bacterium
ACCGCTTGGCCGGCATGCTCGGCATCTACGACCAGCACGACTACCTCGAGGAGCGCCGCGCCGCGCTGACCACCTGGACGAGCTTCCTGCAGGCCTGCGAGAGCGGCCAGGAGTGGCGGCGCGACGAAAACGTCATTCCGATGCACGGCCGCAAGTCAGCAGCCTGACCACCTGGAGCCCATCCCATGCCCGAGGCCCTATTCGAAAGCGCACACGAGGCGCTGACCTTCGCCTTCCGCCAGCGCCTGCAGATACTGGATCGCGCGCCACTGAACCGCGTCGCGGCGCCGGCAGCCGGGAGCGGCCGGCCGCCGGCGGAGATCAAGCACGAGGGGCGCCACATCACACTGCCGCCGTGGGCCGTGACCATGCTGCGCAAGCTCGGCGACGGCAGCATTTCGCGCGGTATCGTCGCGGCGCTGGAGAGGATCAAGCGCGAGGAATGATCACACCGCTGCCGGGCGGTTTCCCGGCGAGGAAGGCGGGCGAGCGTGGTGCGGAAACACCGCGCCGCCCTGACCACAACCCGCACACAGGAGGTGCGCATCATGGCTACCCAGGAAGTTACCACCAGCCCCAGGCCATCCAGGCAGTGGTTCGGCATCGCGCTGCACCGGCTGCACATCGGCGTCGGCGGCATCGAGACCGGCGACCAGGAGCGTGTCGGCCCGTTCAACACCAAGGCGGAGGCCTACGAGGCTGCGTTTCGGCGCATGGTCGAGCTCGGCGGCTTCGGCATGATCGTCAACCGGAAGGAGGTCCATCATGGCTAAGAGGGACAGCACCGCGACCAGCCCGGTTGCGCCGATCATCAACACCTACGCCCGTCTCGATCTGCTGCTCTCGATCGCGCGGATAATGCTACGAGCGGTCGAGCAGCGGCACGACCACCATGGAGACCTGCAGATCGGCATCGAGCACATCCAGGTCTCCGCGCAGCTGCTGGTTGGCCTCTTGGACGAGACGAGCGAAGCGAAGGACAAGGCCAGCGGAAAGTGGTGTTCCGACCTGATGACTGATGCGGACGGCATGGGCTGGTATGAAGCGCGAGCCATGCTCGCCCTCATCGAGAACGGGGCATGGCAGATCATGGAGGAAGGGCACGACGTCGACAAGGATTGCCTGGCCACCGTGCTGAGCGACATCGAGCGCGCATTGGGCCACCTCTGCAAACTGCTCGACAAGACCAGAAAATCGCTGCCAAGCCCCCCCCACCTGGTCGCCGCCGGCCTTGATGCCGCGTGACCCGTTCCGCCCGGCCTAGGCTGATCCCCGAAAACCCGCGACCCTGGCGGGTTGGCTGGGCGCCCCACCACCAGGGCGCGCGAGGGAGCGCATGACGAAGAAGAAGGCGACACCGATTGACCCGGCGGCGCAGCTCGAGCGCCGCAACCAGCTGCTGGCCGACAACATCGACGCGGCCCGGGTCGAGATCGCGCGGCGCGCCGAGGCATACGGGCTTGCCACGAGCAACCTGCTGATGTTCGAGTCCTCGCCCACCAGGGGCGGCCGCTTCCTCCTCGCCGCGTGGCAGCACGCTCGGAGCGCGGGAAAGCCAGTGCAGCCGCATGAGGTCAACCTGGTCGAGCGCATCGCGTCGCACATGGATCGCGTCGTCGACAAGGTGCTGCAGTGGGCTCCGGAGCGCAACCGGGAGGCCCACAACCGCGCGACCCTCGCGGCCGCGCTCAGTCTCGGGAGCAAGCGGGAGGAGACCGCCGCGCGGCGGCGCCAGGCGGCCAACCTTGCGCGGCTCGGCGACCTGGAAAAACGGCTACTGTGCCAGCAGCTGGGGAAGGAAGTCGCAAAGCCGTCCCGCGCCGAACTGGAGAGGATCGCCAGCGTAGCCGCCGGCGTCGGACTGACGACCGCGCGCGCGGCATGGGACAGCCTTGACGGTGCCGACCAGGTCGAGGCGGCGATGCTCGGCAGGATCAAGGGTGCCGTGAGCAGCGCCCCCACCCGTGAGGTTGCCCCTGCCGATCCGGCCGCGAAACGGCGGAGCGCTGCCAAGCCTTCTGTCTGGCGCACCCAGGCGCTGAGCAAGCGCACTAAATAACCACACGCTAACCACACGCGCAGGTGTGTATTGCGCCTTCCAGTGAGGGCGCGATGTGCCGCATGGTTCGTCCGAACACTCGGAGGAACCGATATGCAACACCTTAACGCTTCACAGTCAACGGCGCCCGCGGCGGCGCTTCCGGCCACCGGGTTCATTCGTCAGCGCGACCTGATCCCCGGCATCGTCCCCATCAGCTCGCCGACCCTCTGGCGCTGGTGCAAATCGGGACGCTTCCCTGCCCCCTCGAAACTCGGCCCGCGCGTGACCGCGTGGAAAGTCGAGGACGTGCGCGCCTGGATGGCCGAGCGGGAGGGCCGGGCCAATGGCTGAGCAATACCTCCGCAAGGTCAGCGTCCTGATCGGCGAGGCAAGCAAGGTGCGCGATGTGAGCGACCTGCATTGCGTGTTCTCCGTCGAGGCGATGACGATCAACACGCCGAAGATCGCTTACCTGCGTATCTACAACCTGGCGCCAGAAACGCTGAAGGAGATCATCGACGAGGGGACGCAGCTCACGATCGCGGCGGGCTACCGCGAGA
>JAJZPQ010000085.1 GCA_021811085.1 Pseudomonadota bacterium
GGCGCTGGAGGCGGGCGCCGAGGACGTGCTCACCAATGACGACGGCTCGGTCGAGGTGATTTGCGCGTACAGCGATTTTTCCGCGGTGAAGCAGGGGCTGGAGAAAGCCGGGCTCAAACCCGAACTGGCCGAAATCACGATGAAGCCTTTGAGCGAAACCGTGCTTGCCGGCGAGGACGCGGCGCGCATGCAAAAGCTGCTCGACGCGCTCGAAGGGCTGGACGACGTGCAGGACGTCTACACCACCGCGATGATGGACGAGTAGGCCGGCCGCACAAGCCTATAATCAGCCGATGGCGGATTCCCCTCTTACCATCCTCGGCATCGATCCCGGCCTGCGCATCACCGGTTTTAGTTCCGGCGTAACATGCTGCGCATGTTAGCCTCCACTGAAACCTGGGGCGCCAAACTGTGACGTTAGACGAATCTGTTTGCATCCTTGGTATTGACCCGGGCTTGCGCATCACCGGTTTTGGCATCATCCGCAGAATCGGCAACAAGCTCGCCTATGTGACCAGCGGCTGCGTCAAGGCGCCGGAAAAGGATCTGCCCGGCAGGCTCAAGACCATACTGGAGGGCCTGCGCGAAGTGATCCAGGAGCATCGGCCGCAGCAGGTCGCGGTGGAAAAAGTGTTCGTCAACGTCAATCCGCAATCCACGCTGCTGCTCGGACAGGCGCGCGGCACGGCCATCTGCGCCGCAGTGCTGGAGGACCTGCCGGTGGCCGAATACACGGCGCTGCAGGTGAAGCAGGCCGTGGTCGGCAACGGCCATGCGAACAAGGAGCAGGTGCAGGAAATGGTGCGGCGGCTGCTGCGCCTGCCGGGCAATCCCGGCGCCGACGCGGCCGATGCGCTCGCCTGCGCGATCTGCCATGCGCATGGCGGGCAGGGGCTGGGCGCGGTCGCGACCGCGGGCTACCGCGTCAGAAGGGGGCGGCTCATATGATCGGGCGCTTGAGCGGCGTACTGCTGGAAAAAACCCCGCCGCAGCTGATCCTGGAAGTGCAGGGCGTGGGCTACGAAATCGACGTGCCCATGAGCACGTTCTACAACCTGCCCAACGTGGGCGAGCGGCTGACGCTGTATACCCACCTGGTCGTGCGCGAAGACGCGCATCTGCTCTACGGCTTCGCCAGCGAGGCCGAGCGCAAGGCGTTCCGCCAGCTGCTCAAAATCAGCGGCGTCGGCGCGCGCACCGCGCTGTCGCTGCTCTCGGGCATGAGCGTGGCCGAGCTGGTGCAGGCGGTGGCGACGCAGGAAGCCGCGCGCCTGACCAAGGTTCCGGGCATAGGCAAGAAGACGGCCGAGCGCCTGCTGCTCGAACTCAAGGACAAGCTCGGCGCCGAACTGAGCTCGGGCGTAACGGTCAACCGTGGTGCGCCGGCCGCGGATGATGTGCTCAATGCGCTGCTCGCGCTGGGCTATAACGAGAAAGAAGCGCGCTACGCGCTCAAACACCTGCCCGAAGGCCTGAGCGTGTCCGACGGCATACGCCAGGCGCTGAAGTCGCTCGCACGGGGTTGAGCAGGCGCGAGCGGCGCGCGGTTCTATTGCAGCAGAGTTTAATTAGGCGCTTGCTTATTAAAGGATATGACGTTATTCTTTAATAACAGTCGAGCTAATTAAAGCGAATCCAATTTGACCGCCTCCCGAAATTCGCGACTGGGTACTTACGCAACGACGAGCGTAGCGGGCGAGAGCGTGCGCTCCTTCGTGCCGCCGCCGCTACCGCCGAATCCGCCGCTAGCCATTACTCCAGAGCGCCATGATTTGCTGGAGAAGGCCAACCGCAGCCTCGGGCGTCTGGATGGCGTTGCGAGCTTGTTTCCCGACCCTGCGCTGTTTCTGTACATGTATGTGCGCAAGGAGGCGCTGCTCTCCTCGCAGATCGAAGGCACGCAATCGTCCCTGTCCGATCTGCTCCTGTTCGAGAGCGACGAGCTTCCAGGGGTCCCGCTGGATGATGTCGAGGAGGTGTCCTGCTACGTTGCGGCAATGAATCACGGACTGGAGCGCTTGCGCGCCGGATTTCCCCTGTCGCTAAGGCTGATCAAGGAAATTCACAAGACCATGCTCTCCAGCGGGCGCGGCAGCAAGAAGGCCCCGGGCGAGTTCCGCAGTTCGCAGAACTGGATCGGCGGCTCGCGTCCTGGCACCGCCAGGTTCGTGCCACCGCCGCCGCATCGCGTAGTCGCGTGTATGGGGCTGTTGGAGAAATTCCTGCACAACGATCCGGTCAAGACCCCGCTGCTGATCAAGGCGGCTCTTGCTCATGTCCAGTTCGAGACCATCCACCCGTTCCTTGACGGCAACGGCAGGGTGGGGCGGCTGCTGATCACTTTGCTGTTGTGTGCCGAAGGTGCACTCGCGCAGCCGATGCTGTATCTCAGCCTATATTTCAAGAGCCATCGCGATCAATACTACGATTTGCTGCAACGGGTCCGCACCAAGGGAGCGTGGGAGGATTGGCTTGATTTCTTTCTTCTCGGTGTTATCGACACCGCCGATCAGGCCGTGCATACCGCTCAGCGCATCCTCGAGTTGTTCCGCAATGACCGTGGCCGCGTCGAAAAACTGGGGCGCCCCGCGGCGTCCGCGCTCAGGCTCCATCACGCTTTCCAAGAACGCGCGCTGCTGTCGATTCCCGCAGCGGCGAATCGCGTGGGCCTGTCACAACCGACGATCACCAGCGCACTGGCACATCTGGCCAAACTGGGCATCGTGCGCGAAACTACCGGCCGCAAGCGGCGCAAACTCTACGTGTACGATGCCTATCTGAAGATTCTCGGCGAAGGGGCGGAACCGATCCGATGACCAGGAAAAGAGTGACCCAGGCCGAAAATGCAAAGCCACATTTCCAGTCGCGGCAGACGCGCGCGAGTAAAATAGCGCATGGCCATTGAAACCGACCGACTGATCGCCGCCGATCCCGCCTCGCCGCAGGAAGAGGCGCTCGAGCGCGCGCTGCGCCCGAAGGCGCTGTCCGAGTACGTCGGCCAGGAAAAAATCCGCAGCCAGCTGTCGATATTCATCGAGGCGGCGCGTGCGCGCAAGGAGTCGCTCGATCACGTGCTGCTGTTCGGCCCGCCGGGCCTGGGAAAAACGACGCTCGCGCACATCATTGCGCGCGAAATGGGCGTGAACCTGCGCCACACCTCGGGCCCGGTGCTCGAGCGCCCGGGCGACCTCGCCGCGCTGCTCACCAATCTCGAACCGAACGACGTCTTGTTCATCGACGAGATCCACCGCCTGTCGCCGGTGGTCGAGGAAATCCTGTATCCGGCGCTCGAGGATTTCCAGCTCGACATCATGATCGGCGAAGGTCCGGCAGCGCGTTCGGTCAAGCTCGATCTGCCGCCGTTCACGCTGGTCGGCGCCACCACGCGCGCCGGCATGCTGACCAATCCCTTGCGCGACCGCTTCGGCATCGTCGCGCGCCTGGAGTTCTATAGCGCGCCCGAGCTGCAGAAAATCGTGAGCCGCTCGGCCGGACTGCTCAAGGTCGAGGTGGCCGCCGAAGGTTCGCTCGAAATCGCGCGGCGCTCGCGCGGCACGCCGCGCATCGCCAACCGGCTGCTGCGGCGCGTGCGCGACTATGCCGAAGTCAGGACCAGGAGCGGCGTGAGCCGCGAGGTCGCCGATGCGGCGCTGCAAATGCTCGACGTGGACGCGCTCGGCCTGGACCTGATGGACCGCAAGCTGCTGCTGGCCGTGATCGAGAAGTTCGCCGGCGGCCCGGTGGGCGTGGACAATCTTGCCCATGCGATCGGCGAAGAGCGCGACACCATCGAGGACGTGATCGAGCCGTTTTTGATCATGCAGGGCTATTTGCAGCGCACGCCGCGCGGGCGCGTCGCCACGCTCTCGACCTATCGCCATTTCGGCCTTGCGCCGCCGAGCCCGGGCGCGAACGGCGATTTGTGGAACGATCCGGGCGCAGCCTGAGGCCATAATGAAGCAGTGTTTTACTTGGCCGGTGCGGGTCTACTACGAAGACACCGACAGCGGCGGCGTGGTGTATTACGCCAACTATCTGAAATTTTTCGAGCGCGCGCGCACCGAATGGCTGCGCAATTTCGGCCTGAATCAGGATAAACTGGCGCAGGAACAGGGGCTGATATTCGTGGTGCGGCGGGCCGAGCTCGAATTCGAGCGGCCGGCGCGGCTGGACGACCTGCTCGAGCTTACGGTTGAACCGCTGAAGCTCGCGCATGTCTATGTACGGCTGGCCCAGGAAGCGCGGCGCGGCGCCGAAGTGCTGGCGCGCGCCGAGATCCAGGTGGCCTGCCTGAACCGGCATAATTTCAAGCCTGCCGCCATACCGCAATTTTTAAGGGACGTCCTCTGATTTGGGGAAATTAAAAGGGGGTGGACTCCTTTTATTCAACCAGCTACGCGAGTCAATACAACAATGAATGTCACCCAGGATCTGTCGATACTTTCTCTGATCACCGACGCCAGCGTGCCGGTGCAGATCGTCATGGCCTTGCTGCTGTCGGTCTCGTTCATGAGCTGGCTGTTCATATTCCGCAAGCTGTTCGCGCTGCGCCTCGCGGGCACGCAGACGGAGAAGTTCGAGCGCGACTTCTGGAGCGGCAGCGACATGAACGGCCTGTATCAGAGCGCGGTCAACGACCGCCATCGCGCCGGCTCGCTCGAGCGCATCTTCGAGGCGGGCTTCCGCGAATTCGCCAAGCTGCGCGCGCAGCGCGGCGCCGACCCGAGCATCCCGGTCGAAGGCGCGCGCCGCGCCATGCGCGCCACCTACCAGCGCGAGATGGACAACCTGGAGCGCCATCTCGCCTTCCTCGCCTCGGTCGGCTCGGTCAGCCCCTACGTCGGCCTGTTCGGCACGGTGTGGGGCATCATGAATTCGTTCCGCGCCCTGGCCAACGTGAGCCAGGCGACGCTCGCGCACGTCGCGCCCGGCATCGCCGAGGCGCTGATCGCCACCGCGATCGGCCTGTTCGCCGCGATCCCCGCGGTGATCGCCTATAACCGCTATACGCACGACATCGACCGCCTCGCGATCCGCTTCGAGAGTTTCATCGAGGAGTTTTCCAACATCCTGCAGCGCCAGTCCGGCGTGGGCAAATAGGGAGCGGACCATGCCGCGTGCGCGCCGCGCCATGAGCGAGATCAACGTCGTGCCGTATATCGACGTGATGCTGGTGCTGCTGGTGATATTCATGATCACCGCGCCGCTGGTGAATCCGGGCGTGGTCGACCTGCCCTCGCTGGGCAAGTCGGCGCAGCCGCCCGAGGCGCCGCTGGAGGTGGTGATCAAGGCCGATACTTCGCTGCTGCTGCGCGAACGCGGCAATGCCGACCGCCCGGTGTCAACCGCCGAGCTGGTCGCAGCGTTACAGCAAAAGCAAAAAACGCATCCGGATCAGGCGGTGGTGATCGCCGGAGACAAGGACGTGCGCTACGAGGAGGTTCTGAAGGTCATGGACGAGCTGCAAAAGCAGAGCGTGCGCAGAGTTGGGCTGCTGGTGAAGCCCGCGGCGCGATGAGCGCAGCGCTCGGCGCGCTCACCTACGAGGAACCGGGCAAGGTCCCCTCCGCCGTCCTCGCAGTGCTGGTGCATGCGCTGCTCGCGTTGTTCCTGTTCTTCGGCGTGCATTGGCAGAGCCGCGAGCCGGAGGCGGTGATGGTCGAGCTGTGGAACACGCCGCCCGCGCCCGCGGTGCAGAAGGTCGAACCCGCGCCCGAAGTCCAGCCCGCGCCGGCGCCCATACCCAAGGTCGAGCCCAAACCCGAGGTCAAGCCCGAGCCCAAAGTGGAGAAGACGGTCGAGCCGAAAAAGCCCGACATCGCGCTGGAAAAGAAAATCAAGAAAGAGCCGCCGAAAAAGGTGGAGCCCGCACCGAAGAAGCCAGAGCCCAAGCTGAACCTCGACCGCAGCAAGGACATACGCGCGGAGCTCGCGCGCGAAACCGCGACGCTCAATCAAAAGCTGGAGAAGGATCAGTTGCTCGCCCAGCTGAAACAGGAAAGCGCGGCGCTCGCGGCCAGGGCCGATGCAGCCTACATCGGCAAGTTGAAAGGCAAGATCAAGAGCAACATCGTGCTGCCGCTGGACATCGCGGGCAACCCGGAGGCGATATTCGACGTGGTGCAATTGCCCACGGGCGAAGTGATGTCGGCGAAACTGCGCCAATCCAGCGGCAACAAGGCGTACGACGCCGCGGTGGAGCGGGCGATACTCAAGTCCTCGCCGCTGCCGCGGCCGGACCGCCCGGAGCAGTTCCGGCGCGAACTCGAAATAAAATTCAGGCCGCTCGATTGAATCCGGCCGCGGTCACTATGGGTATAATCGCATGAGCTATTCTTCCGGATTTTGCATGCGTACTGTGTTCCGCACCCTGCTGCTGTTGCTCGCGTTCGCCTGCTCCGGCGCGCAGGCGCAGCTCTCGATCGAAATCACCGGCGGCGGCGCCAACCAGATCCCGATCGGGGTGCTGCGCTTCGCCGGCGAGCAGGTATTGCCGCAGAGCATCAGCGACATCGTCGAGGCCGACCTGCAGCGCAGCGGCCGCTTTCGCATGCTGTTCGCCGGCAACGTCGATCCGCTGCCGACCGAGATGGCGCAGGTCAATTTCGACGATTGGAAAAGCCGCAGCGCCGATGCGCTGGTCATAGGCAGCGTGGTGCGCCTGGCCGACGGCCGCTTCGAGGCGCGCTTTCGCCTGTTCGATGTGCCCAAGCAGGCGCAGATCGGCGGCGTCGCGTTCACGCTGACGGCGCAGCAGGTGCGCACCACCGCGCACCGCATCGCCGACATGATCTACGAGAAACTGACCGGCGACCGCGGCGTGTTCTCCACGCGCATCGCCTATGTGGTGAAGCAGGGGCAGCGCTTCGAGTTGCAGATCGCCGACGCCGACGGCGCCGGCGCGCAGACCGCGCTGGCTTCGCACGAGCCGATCATTTCCCCGGCCTGGTCCCCCGACGGCACGCGCCTCGCCTACGTCTCGTTCGAGAACAAGAAGCCGGTGGTGTACGTGCATTCGCTGGTCTCCGGCCGGCGCCAGGCGGTGGCGAATTTCAAAGGCTCCAACAGCGCGCCGGCCTGGTCCGTCGACGGCCGTCAGCTGGCGGTGGTGCTGTCCAAGGACGGCGGTTCGCAGATCTACCTGATCGGCGCCGACGGCAGCAGCCCGCGCCGCATCACCGAGCCCGGCGCGATCAACACGGAACCATTTTTCGCGCCCGACGGTCAATCCATTTATTTCACCTCGGACCGCGGCGGCAGCCCGCAGATCTACCGCATGGGCGTGGGCGGAGGCGAAGCGACGCGCATCACGTTCAACGGCAACTACAATGTATCGCCGCGCATCTCGCCCGACGGCAAGACCCTGGTTTATATTGCGCGCGAAGGCGGACGCTTTCAGCTGAAATCGCTGGATCTAGCGAGCGGGCAGGCCCAGTCGCTCACCGACGGGCAACATGATGAATCCCCTAGTATCGCGCCCAACGGAAAAATGGTTCTATATGCCACCCAGAGCGGCAATCGCGGCTCCTTGGCGGCGGTTTCGATCGACGGCAGGGTAAAGCAGCGCCTGTCGGTGCAGGCAGCGGACGTGCGCGAGCCGGCTTGGGGTCCATTTTTCAATAACTAGATAGGCGGAAGGAGACAGGCATGAAGAAATTATTTGCTCTTGTTGCATTGATGAGTTTGCTTGCGGGCTGCGCCAGCACGCCGATACCGGAGAACAAGGCCGGGGTCGAGGATCGCACGGCCACGGGCGCCCCGGCTCAGGGCGGTGCCGCCGCGCCGGTTGCGCCCCAGGCGCAGCAACAGGTGAATCCGCTCAAGGATCCGAAAAACATCCTGTCCAAGCGCAGCATTTTCTACGATTACGACAAATACGACGTCAAGGACGAGTACAAGCCGATGCTGCAGGCCCATGCGCATTATCTGGCGCAGAACCCCGGCGCGAAAATGCTGATCCAGGGCAACTGCGACGAGCGCGGCAGCCGCGAATACAACATCGCGCTGGGACAGAAGCGCGCCGACGGCGTGAAAAAGCTGCTGCAGCTGATGGGCGCCAAGGAAAGCCAGATCGAATCGGTGAGCCTGGGCGAGGAAAAGCCGCGCTGCACCGAGAAAACCGAGGAGTGCTACAGCCAGAACCGGCGTAGCGACATGCTCTACCCCGGCGAGTACTGATAAATGAAGCTGCGCGCCGTCCTGTTGCTCGGACTCTGCCTCTTCGCCGGCGCCGCGCGCGCCGGCGTGTTCGACGATGACGAGGCGAGGAAGGCGATCGCGAATCTGCGCGTGCAGGTCGAAGCCAACCAGAAGGCGGCGGAAGAGCGGCTGGCCAAAATCGAAAGCCAGCTGCAGGACCGCTCGATCGACAGCGCCAAGCAGATCGATGATCTGAAGCAGGAGCTGGCGCGCATGCGCGGCGATCTCGAGGTACAGGGGCACCAGATCGAAACCCTCGACCGGCGGCAGAAGGACCTGTACGTCGATCTGGACGCGCGCCTGCGCAAACTCGAGTCGGGCGCCAAGACGCAGGAGAAGCAGGCCGCCGCGGTCGATCCGGTCGCGGAGGGCAAGGCCTACGAGACGGCGCTGAACCAGTTCAAGCTCGGCAATTATCAGGCGTCGATCGCCGCCTTCCAGAGCTTCCTCGCTGCCTATCCGGACAGCCAGCAGGTGTCCAGCGCGCAGTACTGGATCGGCAACGGCTACTATGCGCTGCGCGACTACAAGACCGCGATTACGGCGCAGCAAAAAGTGCTGACTTCCTGGCCCGACAGCGCCAAGGCGCCCGATGCGATGCTCAACATCGCCAGCTGCCAGGCCAAGCTGGGGGAGACGCGCGCCGCGCGCGAGACGCTGCACGCGCTGCTGAAAAAATATCCCAACACGACGGCCGCCGCAGAGGCCAAACAGCGCATCGCGGGCAAGCGTTAACCGTGGGAGCGAGCTTTGCTCGCTCCTACAGGGCCATCGCTCCCTAGCAAGGTTCGTCTCATGCGCAAAGCCGTCGTTCTGCTCTCCGGAGGTCTGGATTCCGCCACCGTGCTCGCGCTGGCGGTGAGCGAGGGCTATGCCTGCCATGCGCTGTCGGTCGATTACGGCCAGCGCCACCGCATCGAGCTCGAAGCCGCCGTGCGCGTCGCGCGCGCGCTGGGCGCGGCGGAGCACAAGACCGTGCGCATCGACCTTACCGCGTTCGGCGGCTCGGCCCTGACCGACGCCAATATCGCGGTGCCGACCCGCGGCGTGCAGAAAGACGGCATCCCCGTCACCTATGTGCCGGCGCGCAACACCATCATGCTCTCGCTCGCGCTCGCCTGGGCCGAAGTGCTCGGGGCGCAGGATCTGTTCTTCGGCGCCAATGCGGTCGATTACTCCGGCTATCCGGACTGCCGGCCGGAGTACATGCGCGCGTTCGAGCGCATGGCCAACCTCGCCACCAAGGCCGCGGTGGAAGGCAGCCGGCTGACGCTGCACACGCCCATCATCGCGCTGAGCAAGGCGCAGATCATCGAACTGGGCATCAAGCTCGGCGTGGACTACCGCCTCACCGTGTCCTGCTACCAGGCCGATGCGCAGGGGCGCGCCTGCGGCGTGTGCGATTCCTGCCGCCTGCGCCGCGCCGGTTTCGACGCCGCCGGCGTGGCCGATCCGACGCGCTACTCCACCGCGCCCGCATCAGGCGGCTGAGCCGCGGCTGCCGCGCGAATGCCCCGGGCGGGAGCGCATAGGGTGGGGTTATTCGAGCGCAAAAAGTT
Source organism: Pseudomonadota bacterium (assembly GCA_021811085.1). Lineage (GTDB taxonomy): Bacteria > Pseudomonadota > Gammaproteobacteria > Burkholderiales > SG8-39 > 2-12-FULL-64-23. The sequence goes on from JAJZPQ010000085.1 coordinate 9,759, forward strand.
TTTACTTGCGCCCCCCGGCGCCCAGTCTAGAATCCCCGGATTCCAAAAAATAGAAAGGGTGGAGGACCCATGAACGACGTCGATCCGGCGGCAATTGCCCATACCGTGGTCTGGGGCGGATTCGCCCTGGCATTCATATTCGGTGCGGTCGCGAACAAAACCAATTTCTGCACCATGGGTGCGGTGTCCGACATGGTCAACATGGGCGATTGGGGCCGCATGCGCATGTGGCTGCTCGCGATTGCGGTCGCGATCCTCGGCGCGAGCGCGCTGCAGCTCGCAGGCCTGGTCGACTTGTCCAAGTCGCTTTATGTGGGCGCGAATTTTCCCTGGCTGTCCTACCTCGTCGGCGGTCTGGCTTTCGGCGTCGGCATGACGCTGGGCTCGGGCTGCGCCAGCAAGACGCTGATCCGCATCGGCGGCGGCAGCCTCAAGTCGGTGGTGGTGTTCGTGTTCCTCGCCATCGCCGCCTACGTCACGCTGAAAGGCCTGTTCGGCGCCTTCCGCGCGGCCGTGCTCGACCCGGTGGCGCTGCATCTGCCTGCGGGGCAGGACCTGCCTTCGCTGCTGGCGCACGCGTTCGGCGCGGACAAGCGCTCGATGCTCATGCTCGCAGCCGCGCTGGTCGCGGGCCTGCTGCTCGTGTTCGTGTTCATCGACCGCGAATTCCGCCGCAACTTCGACGGCATCCTCGGCGGCGTGATCGTCGGCCTGGTGGTGATCGGCGGCTGGTATGTGAGCGGCAAGCTCGGCTATCTGGCCGAAGACCCGAACACGCTGCAGGAGGCGTTTGTCGCCACCAACAGCGGGCGCCTGGAATCGCTTTCCTTCGTCGCGCCGCAGGCCTATCTGCTGGAGCTGCTCATGTTCTGGACCGACACCACGCGCGTCGTGACTTTCGGCATCGCCTCGGCCCTGGGCGTCGTCGCCGGCTCGGCCGCCTATGCGCTCGCGAGCGGGAATTTCCGCTGGGAGAGCTTTCGCGACCCGAAGGACACCGCCAATCACATGCTCGGCGGCGTGCTCATGGGCTTTGGCGGCGTGACCGCCACCGGCTGCACCGTGGGCCAGGGCATCACCGGCTTTTCCACGCTGGCGCTGGGCTCCATGCTCACGTTCCTCGCGATCGTCGCCGGCTCGGCCCTGACCATGAAATGGCAGTACGCGCGCATGCTGCGGGAAGCATGAGGTTTTTTCGCCAGGTCGGAGGTTTCACGCCGAAATAGAGGCGAATCCGGGTGCAAAAAGCGCGGATTTCATTGACACAAGCACCCCCGGCAAATTAAAATCGCGCCTCTTTTCGGGTCGTTAGCTCAGCCGGTAGAGCAGCGGACTTTTAATCCGTTGGTCGCCAGTTCGAATCTGGCACGGCCTACCAACAATTCAAGCGAATAGATGCTAGCCTGTTCGCTTTACGGGGCGTTAGCTCAGCTGGTAGAGCAGCTGACTCTTAATCAGTTGGTCGTAGGTTCGATCCCTACACGCCCTACCAATATCAGAGAGTTATCGAGCAGTAACTCTCTTCTCATCGGTGGTCTGTGGCGTAGATGTGTCGCAGATCATCAACTAATCTACCACCTGAGCGAGCCGGATGAATTACTCCGGGGTCAAGTGCGCATAGAGGGTACAAGACAACGTCTCGTTGGAATACTTCGCTCGGGGCAAGCTACGCCGAGGCTCCACCAGCGCCACAGCGTCAGCCGAAAAGCTACCCCTAAAATCAGCGAGTGTTTTCCCGCACTCGAAAATAGCACCAGCACGCCCACATGATCCGAGTCGCAAATTAGACCGCGTGAGCGCCTTTAGGAAAAACAATCCAACCCACTTAACTTCGTTAGCCGCCGGCTTGTGATACTGTTGGCGATGCATCGATTGGTACCCGTGTCAACGCAACGGGGGACAATGGCCGCGCTTCGCATGGCGTAGGCCTTGCAATTCTAGGTTCGTCACGCGACCCAATTTGCTCGGAGGGCAATAATGAATAGGCCCCGTCTCGAATTAGCACTAGAGAAGCTCCAACCCACGAACTGGAAGCGATTTGAAGAATTCGCATCTGCATTCCTGGTAACTGACTACCCGAACCTGCGCACCGTTGCTACTCCGTCCGGAGACGAAGGTCGTGACGCGGAATTGTTCTCGCCTGATGAAACTCAAACGGTGCTTCAGTACTCCGTTACCACTCAGTGGGCCTCAAAAATTCGAATAACAGCGACGACGATATGCAAGAATTTTCCCGATGCGAAAGTGCTGATATATGTAACGAATCAGCAAATTGGCGCGGCCGCAGACGCATTAAAGCGTGAGATAAAGTTAAAGCACAAACTGATCGTTGATATACACGATCGAGCTTTTTTCATGGATCGCTTTGAGGGAGATGACCATAGAGAAGCGGTCTCCGACCAACTTGCAAAGGATATAGTTGATCCATTTTTGGAGGGGCGAGGCGTCATCGAGCACAAGGCGCAGGCGCTTACGACGCTTGAGGCTAGAGCGGCGCTTGTGTACCTTGCACTTCAGTGGGAAGACGATACGCGAGAGAAGGGGTTGTCTTCTCTCGCATTTGAAGCGCTTGTCCGTTCAGTGCTTAGGTCAACACACTCGGAGAACCGAATCTCGCGAACGCAAATTCACACGCAAATATGCGAAATACTCGATGGACATGACCCTGCCTTTGTATCGAAGCAAACCGATCTCGCTTTAGGACGACTTTCAAAGAAGCTAATTAGGCATTGGGTCAAAGAAGATGAATTTTGCCTTACATATGATGAGCGCGTTCGAATCAACGACCGCCTTGCGACTGTGGAGAACAGCGATATTCGGCTGAATTCGGATATTGCATCCGTTGTAAGGGCGATCACGCCAGTGAATAAGACGTTATCGGACGATGCAATAGATTACGTCGCATCACTTTCACGCAAAGTCATCGAGACCTTTCTCTTGAGTCGAGGTGAGCTATTTGTTTCTGCACTTTCAACGGGGCAACTTCATCAACTTGGCCTCGAAGAAATTCGCCATATGGTTGTTACAGAGGCCCAAAAGTCACCAACTAAATTGGTCGATTCAAAACTAATTCCCACGCTGGTCGAGTCTGTAGTCGGAAGAATATTGCTTAAGCCCAGCGAGGCAGTCGAAAACTACCTACGGGATTGATCGGACGCATACACACTGCTCGCATTCCTAAAACAAACTCCCGATGTTCAAGGTGCAATAAAGAAGATGTTTTCGGAAGGAGAGATTTGGCTAGACACTTCAATTCTCCTGCCAGTTTTTGCGGAGGAGTTGATCCCGGTCGAAAAATCGAAATTTCGCCGGATGCTTTCGATTGCACGGGATAGCGGGCTGAAATTGCGGGTAACAAGAGGGGTAATCGAAGAAGTAGAACGACACATGAATAGGGCTTTAATTTGCTCGCGATGGCAATCTGCCGGATGGAAAGGTCAAATACCGTTCTTGCTTGCTTTTTTTATTGAATGTGGCTTGGCACAAAGCACTTTTGGAAGCTGGCTGGAGACATTTCGAGGCGAAAATAGACCAGAGGACGATATTGCCGAATTCCTAGAGCAGTTTGTGGGCATTCACGTCGGTGATCTTGAAGATGACATTGCTCGCGTACCCATAGATTTTCGCATAGCAGTAAAGGAAATTTGGACACAAATTCAGGGAGCTCGGCGCCAGAAGTCCGGTGCTGACATTGATCCGCACTTAATTCTTAGACTGGCAGAGCACGACACCCAAAATTATGTGGGCGTCATCGGTCGCAGATCGCAGGAGAAACCCTCGCCGTTTGGATATACGTGCTGGTGGCTTACGATAGATCATATGGCATTTGAAGTTGGGAGCCAAGTTGCGGCCAGGCTTGGACAACCACCGCTTCCGTCGCCTGTTATGAGCGCGGACTTCCTTTTAAATTATCTTTCTTTTGGCCCTATCCGGGGTAGGGTTGCCAAGCACTCGCTAGGAATGCTGCCCTTAGCGCTCGATCCATCCTTAATAGAGTATTTGACGCCAGAACTGCTCCAAGTTGCTAGTGATTCGCGCAAGAGGTCGGAAGGCATGCCTGAACACGTGATTCGGCGCAAAGTGCGCGACGCACTTGATGAAGCGCGAAGACGTATCGGCTATGTCACTGCCCAAGGACTCAAGGTAATTTCCGAGGCATTGATCGAGGAAATCGAATAGTTGGGAGATGCGTAGCCTTCGGTTTTCGTTCTCCGCGCCAATACCAGCCGATCGCTGTGTCTCTAGATCGTATGGACTATTGCAAAAGCATGCAGTAGGACTAGCCTCTGCCCATAAATTCGGCCTGGCTGCAGCGCCGGCGAAGAGCGAATCTGGAGGAGGTGCGATGAACATCGAGATTCCGGACAGCGTCCGGCGTCAAGTCACGCAGTGTCCGCATGACTTCAGTTGCCTCGAGACCGGTCGTTGCGGCGACCGGGAAATGTGCAAAGTGGCGCA
>JAJZPQ010000086.1 GCA_021811085.1 Pseudomonadota bacterium
CCGCAGGTCCAACATTAATCGGGAGGCTGAAATGAATCGCGGAACACTGTTTGCGGCGGTAACATTGGCGTTCGCACTGGGCGCGGGGCTGGCTCAGGCCAAGATTCCCGTTGCGCCTATGGACGACGCGGCCAAAGCCAAGGCCGAAGAAGCGAAAGCCAAGGCCGCTGCGGGTGCGAAAAAAGAAGCCGAGGATCTGGCGAAGGCACAGGACCGCGTGGTCGAGCGCTACAAGAAGGAACATGGCATGGGCGGCGCGCCTGCGGCTAAAGCAGTCAAGCCGGCAGCGGCGAAGAAATAGCCGGCCTTCGTTTACTAGCCAAGGGCGCTGCGGCGCCCTTGTTGTTTGTAGTGAATTTATGCAGGAGGCGTGGATGCCCAATCGGAAATTCAGCGTCAGTCATCTTAAAGGCAGCAAATTCAAGGCCGACGGCTTGCGTGCCTTCTTCGAATACCGCGACCTGGGTATCAAGGAAGCGACCGGCGGCATGGCCGTGGCCCACGTCATCCGCGCGCGGCCCGGCGGCGAGTTCGTCGCCAGGACCCACTGGCATGAGACCGAATTCCAGCTGGTCTATGTGCTGAAGGGCTGGATCAAGTTCGACTATGAAGGCGAGGGCGAAGTGCTGCTCGAGGCCGGTTCCTGCGCCTACCAGCCCCCGGGCATCCGCCACCGGGAACTCGGGCATTCCGACGATCTGGAACTGCTCGAAGTCGTGCTTCCGGCCGAGTTCAAGACCGTCGAATTGCCCGATCACTGAGGTTCGTCGGCGCTGTCCTAGACGCCCTGCACCAGCAGCATGTTCATGGTTGCTGCGCCTGCGCGCGCCTTGATCGCGTGCTGGTATTCCGGCGAGTGGTAAAACGCTTTTGCTTTCTCCATCGAATCGAATTCGACCACGGTCAGCCGCGGCGGTCTCCAATCGCCTTCGACGGCCTCGTAGGCGCCGCCGCGGATCAGATAGCGTCCGCCGTACTTGGCGATCGCAGCCGGCGCCAGCTTCTTGTATTGCTCGAACTGCGCCGGATCGGTAATGTCGATATCGGCCACCAGATAGGCTGCCATATTTCCCTCCCGTCGAGTCTGTCAAAGCAGCAAAGTGTAAGCGAATCCGGCCGCGCCGCAAGCCAGCGTCACTGGCGCAGGGGTCGTGGCCGATCTTCGCTCATGGCCCGCCGCGGAAGGAATGTGCGCTGGCAGCGCGGAGGTCCAGGAGGATTTGCGCAATCGAAGCGCTCAGCTCGAGGCGCGGATCAACGCCGGCGTGAAGTAGAATGTCGCGATTCGAACCACACCGACCGCACCCCTTCGTGCCGAAACGCTTGCATCCAACTCTCCATATATCCATCGGCGCACTGCTGTGCGGCGCCTGCATACTCGCCGCAGCGCCGGCACACGCGGCAGATGCATTGCGCGTAGCTTATGCCGGATCGATGGGGGTGGTCATGGACCGCTTCATCGGCCCCGCGTTTGCCAAAGCGAACGGCGTCGACTACCAGGGCATAGGCCAGGGCGCGTATGGCCTCGCGCGCCAGCTGCAGGGCGGACTGTTGCAGGCCGATGTGTTCATTGCCATCACGCCTGGTCCGATCGACATCCTGCGAAACGCCGGCATGATAGGCGCGGCGGTGCCTGTAGCCAGCACCCAGATGGTGATCAGCTATAGCCCCAAGAGCCGATTCGTGCCCGAATTCGAGGCTGCGGCACAGGGAATAAAACCGTGGTACGAAGTGCTGCAGACCCCGGGGCTGCGCTTCGGCCGCACGGACGCAGCCACCGATCCGCAAGGGCAAAACATCATTTTCACCATGCTGCTGGCGCAGAGCTATTACGGGCAGCCCGGCCTGGCTGAGCGGATTCTGGGTGGCTATCAAAACCCGCAGCAGATTTTCACCGAACCTTCACTGCTGTCGCGCCTGGAGGCCGGACAGCTCGACGCCTCCTCGGGCTATCTGAGCGCGGCGCGCTCGCACCATCTGCCGTTCATCCGGCTGCCCGACGAAATCAACCTCAGCAATCCCGAGATGCGAGCCAAGTGGTATAAAGCCGTGCAGTTCAGCATCAAGTTGCCGGGCGGCAAGCAGGTGATGCTGAGCACGCAGCCGCTGGTGTTCTACGCCGCCGTGCTCAAGAACAGCAAACGGCCGGCACTGGCCGAGCAGTTCGTGCAATTCCTGCAAAGCCCTGAAGGCCAGAAAATGCTGGCAGACAACGGCTACAGCCCGCCCAAGGGCGGACCGATTCCATAGCGAGGCGTGCATGCGGGCTTATTCCGAATGCGATTCAAACCAACGGGATTGATGCAAGGTGAGTGCGCTGATTGATGTTCAAGCGGCCGATGGACTGCCGCGCGCACGCACGCCGGCGCTGATCGGTGCGCTGACGCTGTTGCTCATTGCGGGGCCTTTCATCGGCCTCGCGTTTGCCACGCACTGGAGCGACTTTCACTTCGCCGCGGGTGACCGGGCCTCGATCGGCGTGTCGCTCGGTTATAGTCTGATTGCGCTGGTATTGATCGTCGCCCTCGGTACGCCGCTGGCCTGGTGGCTGGCGCGGCAGGCATTTCGCGGCAAATGGATCCTGGAAGCCATCATCCTGCTGGCTTTGCTTACTCCGCCGCTGGCGATGGGCATCCTGCTCACCGCGCTCTACGGCCCCTACGGGCCGGTGGGCGGCATGATGGCCGGCACAGGCCTGGAGCTGACCAATTCCGCCCCGGCCTTCGTGCTCGCGCAGTTCTACGCGGCCTTGCCCTACTATGTGGTCGCGGCGCGCGCGGCGTTCGAAGGCGTGCCGCGCGAATTGGAGCACATCGCCCTGACCCTGGGTAAATCGCCCTGGCAAACGTTCTGGCAGGTGAGCATGCCGCTGGCGCGCCTGGGCGTGGCTGCCGGCATCGCGCTTGCCTGGGTGCGCGCGCTGGGTGAGTTCGGCATCGTGCTGATCCTGGCCTATTATCCGCAGGGCATTCCGGTCAAGCTCTGGGTCAATCTGCAGGACATCGGGCTGCCCGCGGTGTATCCGCTGCTGTGGGTGTTCTTCCTGGTGGCGATGCCGCTGCCTTTGCTGCTGGGCCTGGCTTCGCGCCGCCAGCGCCTGTTCTGAATTCATGCGCATCGATTACCGCATCGAGCACCCGCTGCGCCTGCAGGCGCGCTTTGAGGTCGAAGGCTTCACCGTGCTGCTTGGGCAAAGCGGCGCGGGCAAGACCACGCTGCTGCGCGCCATCGCGGGCCTGCTGCCGGCGCAGGGCGAACCCTTCGGCGGCCTGCCGCCGCAGCATCGCGCCGTCGGTTATCTGCCCCAGGGTTACGCGCTGTTTCCGCATTTGCGCGCCTGGGAGAACGTCGCGTTTGCGCTGCCGCGCGGCGCGCAGCGGCGCGCGCAGGCGATGGAACTCCTCGCGCGCGTACGCCTGGCGGACGTGGCCGAGCATTACCCCGCGGCGCTGTCAGGCGGGCAGCAGCAGCGCGTGGCCCTGGCGCGGGCCCTGGCGCGCAAGCCGCAGCTGTTGTTGCTGGATGAGCCGAGTTCGGCGCTGGACGCCGCCACGCGCGACGAAGTCATGGCGGAGCTGATTTCCGAGGTGCATGAATTCGGTTTGCCGGTGCTGGCGGTCAGCCACGATCCGCATCTTGCGGCGCAGGCCGACAGCGTGGCGGTGATGAGCGCAGGGCGCATCGTGCAGCAGGGCGCTCCCGCCGACGTGCTGCTGCGGCCCGGCAGCGTGGCAGTGGCGCGGCTGCTCGGGCATCGCAATCTGTTCAGCGGACGCATCGCCGGGCATGAACCCGGTGCGGGCGTAACGCTGCTGCAGTGGGAAGCCGCCGACGGCGCCCTGCTGCGTTTGCCGCAGCGGCCGGAACTGGCGGTCGGCCAGGTAGTGCAGTGGATGATTGCGCCGACGGCGGTGCGGCTGCCCTCGTTGAAACCGGAACATCACCGCAGCGATAATCCGGTTAGCGGCCGCGTCGAATCGCGGCTCAACCTAGGTGCGCACTTTCAGGTCGCGCTGCGCTGCGGCAGCGAACGCTTGTGGCTGGACGCGCATAGCAATCTGGTGCGCTATCACGGCCTGGAAAACGGAAGCGAAATCACGGTCGATTTGCGCAGCGACGGCCTGTTGTGCTGGCCGTAGCTGACGCAAAGCTCGAGGCGGTCCTGATCGACCGCGCCCGCGTCGAATATGCGCAGTAGCCGGCGCTCAGTCGACGGCGACCATTACGCTGCTCGCCTTGATCACCGCGTAGGCTTTTTTGCCTTTCTTGAGTTTCAACTTCTTCGCCGAGTTCGAACTGATCACGGCGACGATTTCGATACCGGGTGCGACACCGAGCACCACTTCGGCGCTGACGGGACCCTGGATGACGTTCTTGATCCGGCCCTTGATGGTGTTCCTTGCACTGATCTTCATTAGTTGTTACTCCTCAGATTGCGCGGGCCACCGCCCCGACGGCGGGTTTTGCCGGCAGTGCGTCGCTCACGTCGTAAAATTTTCCGGTGATGCCCGTGCCGTATCCCGGCAGCGCAGCCAGAATCTGGCGCAATTGCGCGCCGCGCAGCAGTTCGATGAACGACGCCAGCAGCGGTTCTTGCAGGGATTCGCTGCGGCAGGCGAGGTAGTAGCGCTCGGTCAGCAGCGGGATGAAGTCGAGGCCATAGTGCGCGGCTGCCGCGCGGATGCCGTAGCCCGCGTCCGCCATGCCGCCCGCGACTGTGGCAGCCACCGCAAGATGGGTGAATTCCTCGGTGTGGTAACCGTCGATGGCGGCCGGGTCGATGCCCGCTCCGGATAGCAGTTCGTCGAATTCGATGCGGCTGCCGGAATCGCGCTGGCGGTTGATCAGGCGTACATCTTTTCGGGTCAGATCGCTCAGATCGCGGATGGCCTTGGGATTGCCTTTCGCCACCATCAGGCCCTGAGTGCGCGTCGCCAAGCCGATCAGCTTGTGCCGGCGCGGTTTGAGATAGCGGCGGAACATCGCGGCTGCGGCCTGTTCCATGCCTTCGGCGAAGTGGAATCCGGCCAGGCTGCATTGGCCTTTGGCGAGCGCCGCCAGGCTGTCCAGGCTGCCGACGAAGCGCAAATCGAGCTTCAGGCCCTCGTCCTGTGCGAGCCGGTCGCGCAGTTGCGCCAGCGCGAGGTCGTGGCTGGCGCAGATCGCAAGCCGGGTCGCGCTCAATTCGATCACGTGCGACAGCACGCGTTCGATTTCGTGGCCCACGCTGTCGATTTCGGGGGCCAGGCGCGCCTGCACCAATTGCTCCGCCCACAGCAGTTTCTGCCCGAATTCGGTCAGTTCGGCGCCGCGGCCGCGGCTCAGCTTGACCAGGGGCTTGCCGAACATACGCTCCCATTTGCCCATCAGGCCCCATACATGCCGGTAGGAGAGTTGCGCCGTCCGCGCCGCCCCGGCGAGGGAGCCGGCCGAATGGACAGCATAGAGCACGCGAAACAGGACCGGCTCGAGCACTTGGCCGCTGCCGGGCTGAAGCTGCCATTCATATTGGAGTTTGACTCGGATCATTATGCAGTCCAGTTCATATTTGGATATGCGGCGCAATCGAATAATATCGCCATAAGTTAGCAGAAAATCAGGGAAATTTCGATCCTGCTTGCGATTTCGTGTTTTTCATCAGAACCGACTCGATTCACGGAGATTATGCATGAGAAAAATAATTGCACTGCTGCTCGCGTCCGCCGCGTTGATGCTCGGGGCGACGAACCCCGCTGCGGCGCGCGACCTCAAGATGGCGACCACCACCAGCACCGACAACTCGGGCTTGCTCAAGGTATTGCTGCCGAAGTACGAAGCCAAGTGCGGCTGCAAGGTTCCCTATGTCGCGGTCGGCACCGGCAACGCGATGAAACTGGGCGAGAACGGCGATGCAGACGTGATCCTGGTGCACGCGCGCAAGGCCGAGGACGAATTCATCGCCAAAGGCTACGGCGTCAACCGGCGCGACGTCATGTACAACGATTTCGTCCTGGTGGGGCCGAAGGACGATCCGGCGCATGTGCGCGGTATGAAGGACGTGCTCGCCGCAATGAAGAAAATCAAGGACAGCGGCGTCAAATTCGTCTCGCGCGGTGACGATTCCGGCACCAACAAGATGGAACTGGGCTACTGGAAGTCGCTCGGCATCGACCCCAAGGGGCCCAACTATATTGCAATCGGGCAGGGCATGGGCCAGACACTCACGTTCACCGGGGAGAAGGGCGGCTACACCTTGAGCGACCGCGCCACCTATGCCACCTACAAGGCGCGCACCGGGCTCGAGGTACTGGTTGAAGGCGATAAGAAGATGCTCAACCCATACGGCGTCATCGCCGTGAATCCGAAACGCTATCCTGGCATCAATTACGCGGGTGCGATGGATTTCATCGAATGGATCACTTCGCCCGAAGGTCAGGCCGCGATTGCGGCGTTCAAGCCGAACGGCGCGCAATTGTTCTTCCCCGATTACAAGAAATAGCACTGCATCCCCGCGGCCGGCGCCTGCGCCGGCCGCCTCACCTGCCAGGACACGATGGACCTGCTCGAACCCACGCGCCAAGCATTTGCCTTGTTGCTGCGGGGCGATCCGGAATTGCTGCAGATCATCTGGCTGTCGATCTGGCTATCGGTCACCGCGATCCTCCTGATTTCGCCGCCGTCGATTGCGCTGGGCGTGCTGCTGGCCAAACGCCGTTTTCCCGGCCAGCGCGTCCTGGTGGTACTGGTGCAGGCGCTGCTGTCGTTTCCGACCGTGGTCGTCGGACTGGTCCTCTATCTGCTGTTGTCACGGCGCGGGCCGTTCGGTTCCCTGGAACTGCTGTTTTCGCCGGCGGCGATCGTGATCGGCTACATGGTGATCGCGTTTCCGATACTGGTGGTGTTCACCGTCTCCGCCGTGCAGGGGGCCGACCCGCGCGTGTACGAAACCGCGCGCGGTCTGGGTGCGAGCGGCAAACGCGCGGCACTTACCACCCTGTGGGAAGTGCGCTTCGGCATCATCGCCGCGGTGGTGACGGCTTTTGGCCGGGTGATCTCGGAAGTCGGCTGCGCCATCATGGTCGGCGGCAATATCGAGGGCCTCACGCGCAACATGCCCACGGCGATCGCGCTGGAGACGAGCAAAGGCGATTTCGCCCAAGGGATCGCACTGGGCGTGGTGCTCATGGCGCTCGCCCTCGGCATCAACATCGTCATGGCGCTGCTGCAGGGTGAAGGCGGCTTGAAATGAGCCAGGCCCTGTTCGAGGCCGTAGGCGTGGTGCGGCGCCTGGGCGGGCGCCGCGTGCTCGACGGCATCGAGCTGAGCGTCGAGCGCGGCCAGGGCTACGTGTTGTCGGGGGACAACGGCAGCGGCAAGACCACCTTGCTGCGCATACTGGCCGGGCTCGAAGCGGGCGATGCGGGTGTGCTGCGCTTTCAGGGCGAACAGACACAGCTGCCGCGCTATCCGGATGCATGGCGGCTGCGCGCGGTGTATGTGCATCAGCATCCCTACCTGTTTCATACCAGCGTCGCCGGCAATATCGCCTATGGCTTGAAAGCGCGCGGCGAGCCGCAGGCGCTGCAGCGGCAGAAAGTCGAGGAGGCGATAGCCTGGGCCGGCTTGCGCGGGGTCCTTGACGTGCCGCCGCAAAAGCTCTCCGGCGGCGAAAAGCAGCGCGTCGCGCTGGCGCGGGCCAAGGTGCTTGCGCCGCAGCTGCTGCTGCTGGATGAGCCGACGGCCAATCTGGATAACGATGGACGCCGGCGCATCGTCGAGTTGCTCGCGCGTTTATATGCCGAAGGCGTCAGCGTGCTCATCGCCTGCCACGACCGCGAAATCATCGAGCTGCCGGGGGTGCGGCGCTTTCATCTGGAGGACGGCAGGCTGGTGCCGCTGGCCTGAGGCGCGCTTTGCCTATCGACCAGCTTGCCGCAGGCAAGGGTCCGGTCTGGCGGTGGAATACTGCTAAAATTGCCCGTTCGACAACTACCGCCCTTTGCGGGGCCGGGCGCAACGAGCAGATGAAGATTTTCGGGTTTGCCGGCTGGTCCGGCAGCGGCAAGACCACCCTGATTGAGCAGGTGATTCCGCGTTTCGTGCGCGCGGGCCTCAGGGTGTCGCTGATCAAGCACGCGCACCATCGTTTCGACGTGGACCACCCGGGCAAGGACTCCTTCCGCCATCGCGCGGCAGGCTGCAGCGAGGTGCTGGTCACCTCGAGACAGCGCTGGGCGCTGATGCACGAGGCACAGGACGAACCGGAGGCAAGCCTGGAGGAGCAGATCGCGCGCATGTCGCCCTGCGATCTGCTGCTGATCGAGGGCTACAAGTACTATCCTTTACCCAAACTCGAGATTTACCGCGAGGCCAACGGCAAGCCGCCACTGTATCCCGAAGACGCACATATCGTCGCGCTGGCGACGGACGTGGCGCTGCAATGCCCCTTGCCGCAGTTCGGCCTGGAAGACTACGATGCGATCGCCGCTTTCGTACTGGCCACCCTGGAGCTGAAGCCATGAATCAAGGCATGCTTTCCGTCGACGAGGCACTGGCTTTCCTGCTTGCCGGCGCGCGGCCGGTCGCAGAAACGGAACAGGTGGCGACCCTGGCCGCCAGCGGCCGGGTGTTGGCCGAGGCGCAGGAGTCCAGGCTCAGCGTGCCCTCGCTCGACAACACCTCGATGGACGGTTACGCCGTCTATGCCGCCGATTGCGCCTCCGGCGCTGCGCGCCTGCCGGTGTCCCAGCGCATCGCGGCCGGCAGCATGCCGCAGCCGCTTGCGCGCGGCACGGCTGCGCGCATTTTCACCGGCGCGCCGATTCCGCCTGGCGCCGACGCGGTGGTGATGCAGGAGCTCTGCGCCCAGGACGGCGACGCGGTCGTCATCAAACACCGGCCCGAACCGGGCGAATGGGTACGCCGCATCGGCGAGGACATACGCGCAGGCAGCGAAATCCTTGCGGCCGGCATGAAGCTGCGGCCGCAGGATACCGGCCTCGCCGCCTCGGTCGGGATCGCGACGCTGCCGCTGTATCGCCGGCTCAAGGTCGCCGTGTTCTTCACCGGCGACGAGCTGGTGATGCCGGGCGAGCCTTTGCCGCCGGGCCGCATCTACAATTCCAATCGCTTCACGCTGAACGGCTTGATGCAGCAGGCGGGTTGCGAAGTCACGGATTACGGCATCGTGCCCGACCGGTTGGACGCGACGCGCGCGGTGCTGCGCGAGGCAGCCGCGGGCAACGATCTCATCGTCACCTCCGGCGGCGTGTCGGTGGGCGAGGAAGACCACATCAAGCCTGCGGTCGAGGCCGAGGGCAAGCTCAACCTGTGGAAAATCGCGGTCAAGCCGGGCAAGCCGCTCGCTTTCGGCGAGGTCAACGCGGGCGCGGGGCGCAAGGCGCATTTCATCGGCCTGCCCGGCAACCCGGTGTCGAGTTTCGTCACCTTCCTGATCTTCGTGCGGCCGTTCATCCTGCGTTGTCAGGGCGTCACGCGGGTGGAGCCGCTCGGCTATGCGCTGCGTGCCGATTTCGACTGGAGCAAACCCGATCCCCGGCGCGAATTCCTGCGCGTAAAATTGAATGCAAGCGGCGGGCTCGATCTGTTTGCGAACCAGAGTTCGGCGGTGCTGACCTCGACCGTGTGGGGCGACGGTTTGGTCGACAATCCGGCCAGGCAGCCGATCCGTCGCGGCGACATGGTCAAATTCCTTCCTTTTTCGGAGCTTTACCAGTGAGCATCAGGATTCTTTACTTCGCCAGGCTGCGCGAAGAGATGGGCATAGCCCAGGAGATGTTCGAACCGCCGGCGGCGGTCAGCGACGTGAAAAGCCTGCGCGCGCAGCTCGCCGCGCGCGGCGGCGCCTCGGCCGTGGCGCTGGCCCCGGGCAAGGCGGTGCGCTGTTCGGTCAACCAGGACATCGCCCGCGAAAATACGCCGGTCAAGGCCGGCGACGAGATCGCGTTCTTCCCGCCGGTGACCGGGGGCTGAGATGGCCGTGCGGGTGCAGCGGGAAGATTTCGATATCGGCGCGGAAATCGCCGCGTTCCGCCGCGCCGACCCCGGCATCGGTGCGATCGCCAGTTTCATCGGCTTGGTGCGCGACCTGAACGAGGGCGATGCGGTGGCCGGCATGACGCTGGAGCACTATCCCGGCATGACCGAAAAAGCGCTCGCGGGCATCGTCGCCGAAGCGAAGGGCCGCTGGGACATCATCGACGCGCTGGTGATCCATCGCGTCGGCGAGCTGAAGCCGCTGGACCAGATCGTGCTCGTGGTGGTGACCGGCGCGCACCGCGGCGCCGCTTTCGCCGCCTGCGAGTTCATCATGGATTATCTCAAGACCCAGGCGCCGTTCTGGAAAAAAGAACAGACCGCGCAGGGCGCACGCTGGGTCGAGGCGCGCGCCTCCGACGATCAGGCGGCCGAGCGCTGGAGCGGGTCGCAGTCAAAATAGGGCGGCTTCGCGCTGGAACAATTTTCCAGTATCATGGTCGCAGTCACAAGGAGATGGCATTCCTCCTCTAACCGCCGCAAGGCTGATGATGCCTACCTGACCGCTGGAGCGTTGGCGGCTGCGTAGGCGCACTCTTTTTGCCTGCCGCACCGCTTGTCCTCCCGCCGTGTTTAACAAGAAAAAGGAAGACAAGTGTCTCTGACCGGATTTATCGCTGTTGGTGCCGGCGCCGCCGTGGGCGCCTGGCTGCGCTGGTGGCTCGGCATAGTACTCAATCCGATTTTCCCGACTCTGCCGCTGGGTACGCTCGCAGCCAATCTCATCGGCGGCTTCCTCATGGGGCTCGCGATGGGTTTCGTCGCGCAATACGAGGCGATGCCGGTCGAACTGCGCTTGCTGCTGATGACCGGATTCCTCGGCGGCCTGACGACGTTCTCCACGTTTTCTGCCGAGACGGTTACGCTGCTGCTGCGCCAGCAGTACGGCTGGATGGCGGCGATCATCGGCATGCATGTGGCCGGCTCCGTGCTCATGACCGTCGCCGGCCTGAACGTAGTACGGCTGGCCTACAGGGGGATCGCATGAAAGGGACCTATCTTCGCTTCTACATGCACGAAAACCGCAAGCACCGTCATCTGCTGCTGTACGAATGGCTGCTCGAACAGGCGAAGAAAATGGGCATCCATGGCGGTTCGGCGTTCCGCGCGATCGCCGGATACGGGCGGCACGGCGTGCTGCATGAGCAGCACTTCTACGAGCTCGCCGGCGACCTGACCATAGAGGTCGAATTCATGATCTCCGAGGAGGAAGCGCGTAAGCTGCTCGAATTGGTGAAGGCCGAGAAGATCCATATTTTCTACGCCAAGACCAACGCCGAGTTCGGCACGCTCAACGGCGACACCGAGGCAGGCGCAGGTCCGGATTAAGGGAGGCTCGCCATGACCGCAATTTATGCTGTCGCCGCGCTCTGGCTGGGCCTTGCGCTGCTTGCGACACTGCTGTCGATCTGGCTGCGCGTGGCCACCGCATTGTCGGAGATCGTCGTCGGCACTATCGCGCAGCTGATCATCGGCGCGCTCATCGGTAGCGCCGTGCTGGGGGCGGACGAAACGTGGATCAAGTTCCTCTCCGGCACCGGTGCGATCGTGCTCACGTTTCTTGCCGGTGCGGAGCTCGATCCGGTGGTGTTCCGCCGCAAGTGGAAGGAGGCGACCGTGATCGGCCTGATCAGCTTTTTCGCGCCCTTCCTCGGTTGCGCGGCGATCGCCCGCTGGGTGCTGGGCTGGGACTCCGACGCAAGCTGGCTCGCCGGCATTGCGATGTCCACCACCTCCGTCGCGGTAGTGTATGCGGTCATGCTCGAATTCGGCTTCAACAGGACCGACTATGGCAAGACCGTGCTGGCAGCCTGCTTCATCACCGATTTGGCGACTGTCGTCGCGCTCGGTCTGGTGTTCGCGCCATTTACGCTGAAGACCGCCGGATTTGTCGGTTCCATGGTCGTAGCCGCATTCCTGTTGCCATGGTTGACGCCTCGCTTTTTCAAGCGCTACGGCGGCCGGCCTTCCGAGTTGGAGGCGAAGTACCTGCTGCTTACGCTGTTTGGCATGGGCGCGCTTGCCGGATGGGCTGATAGCGAGGCCGTGTTGCCGGCCTATCTCATCGGCATGGTGCTGGCCGGCACCGTCGGCAAGGATCACGCCCTCATCCGGCGGCTGCGCACGCTCACCTTCGGGCTGTTGACGCCTTTCTACTTCCTGCGCGCGGGCGCATTCGTTTCGGTTCCGGCGCTGATAGCGGCGCCCGGCGCGTTTCTGATCCTGCTGGTGGTCAAAATTGGAACCAAGATCGCAGGCGTTTATCCGACTACCAAGGCGTTCGGCTCACCGACGAAGGAGGGCATGTACACCACGCTGCTGATGTCCACCGGTCTGACATTCGGCACGATCTCCTCCCTGTTCGGGCTGTCGCACAAGATCATCGATCAAGCACAGTACTCGTCCCTGGTCGCCGCAGTCATCGCGAGCGCGGTCGTGCCCACGGTCATCGCCAACGCTTTCTTCATGCCGCGGCACTTGCTGAAGGACGTGGCGGGGACCGCTGCGCAAATCGCGGAGCATGAAGGTGTCACCGCCCCGATCGGTAACGCGAAAGGAGGAGCACAGCCATGATCAAGAAGATTTTGCTTGCCTACGACGGATCCGAACCGGCGAAGAAGGCGCTAGACACCGCGCTCGATCTGGCGCGGAAATATCAGGCTGAGTTGTGCGTTCTCACCGTCGCCCAGCCGCCTGATTTTGGCGAGGACGTCGAGACCGAGGCGATTATCGAGAATTCCCGTAATTATCATCAGCGCATACTGGCGCCGGTCAAGCATTTAGTCGGCGCGAGCGGCATCAAGGCGCAGTTCGAAGTGGCAGTCGGGCACCCGGCGGAACAGATCATCTACCACGCCGACCGCTACCAGGCAGACCTGATCGTCCTGGGTCACCGGGGCAAATCGCTGTTCCGGCGCCTGTTGCTGGGGTCGGTGTCCAAGCAGGTGACGCAATACGCGGATCGCACGGTGCTGGTCGTGCGTTGAGCGCAATGGGGCGGCGACCATGAGGGATGTTCTGTCTAATCCGCTGCATATGGTTGCTTCGCTGCGCGCATGACCACCGCAGTAACAGACAGCGGCAACGAAACGCCGGACCTGCCCTTTCCGGAATATATCGTTTGCCACGAATGCGGCGCAGAACGTCGCGTAATGAAGAGGGAAGTTTACGTGATGCCAGAAGGAATAGCCGGCGTCGCCTGGGCGAAGTGCAGAAAATGCCGCCATACGTTTGTTCGTTTCCTCGGGGAAAAGAAGGCTGCGGCGAGGCTCGCGGAAAAGTGGCTCGGCTTGTACCGGCATTAGCACGAACGACGGTGCGCCCGCCTGCTGGCGCGCCACGTAATCCTTTGAGTACCTGACACTTGGGGGCATAAATGGAAACTTCCATTCGATCCGTTCGCGCCCGGGAGATTCTCGACTCCCGCGGCAATCCCACCGTCGAGATCGATGTGACACTGGCCGGCGGTGCCGTTGGACGCGCGGCGGTGCCCTCGGGTGCCTCCACCGGGGTGCATGAAGCGGTGGAGTTGCGCGACGACGATCTGCGCCGCTACGGCGGCAAAGGCGTGCAGCACGCGATCAAGAATCAATAAACTGCCCGAAACCGGCGCTATGGGAAAAACGCCCGATTGACTGCGAGCCGGATGGCGTGCACTGTAACGGGTGTCGTGAACTGGCCTGGAAACGAAATGCGGAAACCATTGGCAAAATACTTGCTGTTGCTCGCCTTGACGCTTGCCGCCCCTGCGTCGGTGGCGCAAGCTCTTGCGCCGGACGTATTGCTGCGGGAGGCCGCATTCGATGTGATAGACAGCATCAAGCAAGACGCGGGACTGCAGGGCGCGGACCCGGCGAAAGTCAGCGCCCTGGTCGAGACCAGGATCCTGCCGCTGTTCGATTTCGCCCACATGACCCGGCTGGCCGCCGCGCGCAATTGGCACCTGGCGACGCCCGAGCAACGATCGCGGCTCATTGGCGAGTTCAGGACGCTGCTGGTGCGGACCTATTCCAGCGCGCTCGAGCGCTATCGCGGCGAGCAGATCGTATTCAAGCAAACGCGCGCAGCGCCGCATGATGCGGAGGTGACGGTGCGGTCGGAAGTAATACAGCCGGGGAAAGAGCGCATGACCCTCGACTACGACAT
>JAJZPQ010000087.1 GCA_021811085.1 Pseudomonadota bacterium
ACGAGCGTTCGCGCCCGCCGTACAAACAGGCGAGCCTCATCCCCACGCCCTACGCCTGGCCCGAACTGTTGAAGCGCGATGGCGACGAGCTGTTCGATCACTACCGCCACACGCTGGAGAAGCTGGGTGCTGGAAAGGGCACGCTCGCGCTCATATTCAACAAGGCGCAGAACAAGTTCCAGGACCCGGCCAAGCTGCGCCGGCTGGTGGTGGACCTGATCGACGCCGAGAACTGGTCCGCCATGGGCGCGGACGTGAAAGGCGACGCCTACGAGGGCCTGCTGGAGAAGAACGCGCAGGATACGAAAAGCGGCGCGGGGCAGTACTTCACGCCGCGCGCGCTGATCCAGGCGATGGTGGACTGCATCGCGCCCAAGCCCGGCGAGGCGATCTGCGATCCGGCCTGCGGCACCGGCGGCTTTCTGTTCGCCGCGCACAACTATGTGGTGAAACATAACGCCAATCTCACGCGTGACCAGAAGAAACACCTGAAGGAGAACGCGCTGCGCGGCTGGGAGCTGGTGCAAAGCACGGCGCGCCTCGCGGCGATGAACCTGATGCTGCATGGCATCGGCTCGGACAAGGCTGTGCCCATCGTGGTCGCGGACGCGCTGGCCGCCGACCCGGGCGAGCGCTTCGAAGTGGTGCTCGCCAATCCACCTTTCGGCAAGAAGTCGAGCACCATGATCACCGGCGCCGAGGGCAAGGTCACGACCGAGAAAGACATCATCGAGCGCGACGACTTCTGGGCCACCACCTCGAACAAGCAACTCAACTTCGTACAGCACATCAAGACGCTGCTGAAGCAGCACGGTCGCGCGGCGGTGGTGGTGCCTGACAACGTGCTGTTCGAAGGCGGCGCCGGCGAAACCATACGCAAGAAGCTGCTGCACGAATGCGATGTGCACACGCTGTTGCGCCTGCCCACGGGCCTGTTCTACGCGCAGGGGGTGAAAGCGAACGTACTCTTCTTCGAGCGCAAGCCCGCGTCCGAAACGCCGTGGACGAAGAAACTCTGGATTTACGATCTGCGCACTAACAAGCACTTCACGCTCAAGACCAGTCCGATGAAGCGCGAGGATTTGGACGAGTTCGTCACCTGCTACAACCCGGCGAATCGGCACCAGCGTAAGGCGACGTGGTCGGAGAAGAAGCCCGATGGACGTTGGCGTGCGTACGACTACGACGAGCTGATCGCGCGGGACAAGGCCAGTCTCGACATTTTCTGGCTCAGGGACGATGCGCTCGCCGATTCCGACAATCTGCCGCCGCCCGACGTCATCGCGCAGGAGATTGTCGACGATCTGGAGGCGGCGCTAGAGCAGTTTCGGTTGATTGCGGCGGATCTAGGTTCGCCGCAGGAAGAAGCTGGCTGAGTGGCGCAGTGCCTATTCCGCTGACCGCTCAGCCCGGTGGGTATACATCGCGACCGTATCAGCTCGCGGCTGCCTCGGTAACTTTGGCCGACCCAAATCGATTTGGTTCCTTGCTCGGCTGGACGCACCAATAGATCAGCAGCAGCCAGCCGATCAGCGGAATCAGCACGACCAACTGAAACCATCCGCTGCGGTCGGTATCGTGCAGCCGCCGCGCCCCTGCCGCAAAGTTGGGCAATAGCACTGCCAGGGAAAACAAACCCGACACGGCGGGGCTGACAATGGATGCGGCTGCAGAGGCCAGGAACACGAACAGCACCCACCACCAAAACTCGGAGAGCGATGCCCGGCCGTTGAAATCTGCGTACTTGGAAAAACAGGTCTTGATCGAATCGACGAAGGTCATGTTGTTCTCCCTTTTTTTGCCCCTAGGCGGGGGCGCGCGGGATCACACTACGCCTAATCCCTTGACTGCTCAACGGCGGCAACCGAAAGCTGGGCCTAATGCAATGAATGGCTACTCCAGCACCATGCCGCTGTCGCGCACGGCGGTTTTCCACACTTCCACCTGCTCTTTGGTGTACGCGGCGAGCTCTTCGGGCGTCGAGTCCTGCACTTCGAACGCCTGGCGTTCGATCTGCGCGCGCACGTCCGGGCGCTTCAGGATTGCGCTGAGTTCGCGGTTGAGGCGCGCCACGATGTCGGGCGGGAGTTTCGCCGGCCCGAAGAATCCGGCCCAGGGCACGATCGAGAGCTTCGGCGCGCCGGCCTCGGTCATGGTCGGCGCGTCGGGCGCCGCCGGGCTGCGCTGCGGCAACAGCGTCGCGAGCACGCGCAAGCGCCCTTCCTTCGCCGGGCCGAGCGCGTTGGTCGGCGTGGCGAACATCAGGTGCACGCGCCCGCTCAGCAGGTCGATGGTGGCCGGGCCCTCGCCCTTGTAGGGCACGCGCACCATGTCGAGCTTGGCAAAGCTCGCGAGCTGCACCGCGGCCATGATGCCGGTGGTGGTGGCGCCGGCGTAGTTGAGCTTGCCCGGATTGGCGCGGATGTAGTCGATCAGTTCGTTCACGCTTTTCGCCGGCACCGACGGGTGCGTGAACAGGAAATAGGAGAACGTGCCGACCTTGGTGATCGGCGTGAACGCGGTCACCGGATCGTAGGGCGGGTTCTTGCGCATCGCCGGCACCGCCGACATGGCGCTGCTCGTCGCCATGAACAGCGTATAGCCGTCGGGCGTGGCTTTCATCACCGCGTCGGCGGCGATCGCGCCGTCGGCGCCGGGGCGGTTGTCCACCACCACCGGCTGGCCGAGCGCCTGCGCCAGCGGCTGCGAGATCACGCGCATGATGGTGTCGGCCGCGCCGCCCGCGGGGAAGGGCACCACCACTCGCACTGCCTTGTTCGGGTACTGCGCCGATGCCGGCGCCGCGGCGATGGCGAGCGCGATGCCAGCCGCAATCGTTGTCAGAAGTTTTCGCATCATGGTCCCCACTCGGTTAAGGCGATGTCTGCGCATCGCTCGTTCGTGGTTGCTGCTCCGTCGCGCCAATTATGCGCCGCTTGCGCGTGCGGCGTGGATCAGCCGGTCGAGGGAATGAATGGCCTCGTCCTATTTTTCCACCGGCGGCTCGCGCACGGCGAAGGCGACCAGGGCCGCGAGCGCGAGCATCACGCCGGCGACGGCGATAAAGCCGAGCTTGAGCGAAAACCTGCCGAACATCGCCGCGCTCATCGGGCCGACCATGAACGCGAGCGCCTGCGCGGCGCTGGCGATGCCGAAGGCGGTGCCGCGCCGGTCGCGGCTGGCGTTGAGCGCGATCATGGTGTTGGTCGCGGGCATCATCGACGCGTTCAGGAACGAGGCGGCGGTGAACGCGGGCACGTACAGCCACACGGTATGGCTGGCCGCGAGCGCGAGGTGCCCGAGCGCGGTGAGCACGCAGGTGATGGCGAGGATGTTGCGCAGGCGCCAGCGCCGGAAGAACCGCGTCGACAGCACCCACACGCCCAGGGCGCTGGCGACGCCGCCGAGCGCGAACGCGAGGCCGGTGGCTTCGGTGACGCTCGCCGCGGCGATGTCCTTCAGCGCGATCGGCGTCGCGAGCGAGCGGAACGTGGTCAGCGCGAACAGCGAAAAGTAAAGCAGGATCGCGAGCGCGAACTGCACGGTCGGCTTGAACGGCGGCAGCTCGATCGCCGCGCCCTTGGCGTCGCGCTCCTTCTTGCGCACGATGTCCGCCGGCACGACGAAGATGACCGCGGTCGCCACCGCGGCGATCAAGAGGCCGGAGGTGAAGATCGCGCCGCGATAGCCGAACGCGAGCGCCATGCTGGCGCCGACCGCGGGCCCGATCGCGCTGCCGAGGTATTGCGCGCCGGAGACGGCGTTGAGCGCATCGCGCACCTTGGCGTCGGGCACGCTCACGCTCATCAGCGCCACCGCCGCGGGCACGAAGCCCGAGAGCAGGCCCTGCAGCCCGAGCGCGATGCCGACCTGCCACGGCGCGTTGATGACGGCGAGCACGAAGGAGGTGAGCGCGGCGAAATAGACGGCGCGCACGAACATCTTCTTGCGCCCGAGTTTGTCCGACACCAGCCCCCACAGCGGGCCGCCGATGAGCCGGCCCGCGCCTTGCGCGCTCGCGCCCACCGCCACCCAGAACAGCGCCGCGGCGTCGTCCTTGGCGCCGACCTGCAGCATATAGAGCGGCAGGAACGGAAACCACACGTTCATCAAGAGCGAAGTGCTGCCGGTGGCGCTGGCGATGGCCGTAACCGCCCTGAGGTACAAGGCGTCGGCGGGGTCCGCTGTTCGGTGCTTCATCGTGTTGCCGCAAGCGGGCCGCGAGGCCGCGGCTGCGCCGCGCTCATGCGCGCCTTAGCAGTACGCTTCGCGGCGATGACGAACGGCAACGATATCAACGAGTCTTTCCCGATCGACGATTCGATACACAACGCGCCACTCGCCGACTCGGATGCGCCACAGATCGCTTGCTCCTTCGAGCTTTTTTGCTCCGGCGGGGCGAGGGCTTCAATGCTTTTGAGGATGCGCAACGCAACCGGGGGATCAAGCGACTGAAGCTCTTTGCGCGCCGATCGCGCAAAGACGACAGCGAATTCAGCCACGCGCTTTGCGCTTAGCTTTGGCTTCGATCAGTTTTTTCACCGCAGCCAACGATGTGCGTGGTTCTTTGCGGCGACGGTGCGCGATATAGGCGTCGTAGAGATCTTCCCAAAGCTCTTTGTGTTTCTTCAGATCGATGAGAACCGCCTTCTTGCGGCCTGCGCGGTCAATCAAAAACTCGATTCCAGGCATGTTCATGTCTGCCTCCAATACATACTCTGCCGTGGAGTATACCGCTCTACTCGCTATCCGGGCGTGGATGCGTCAGCCTTGCGCATACGGCCGCGTCGCGGTCATGCGCACGGTGATGCCGATGTTCGCCGCGGCGTCGATCAGGCGGTCGAGCGTGAAGATGTCTTCGCCCTGGCGCAGCCGGCTCATCTGGCCGGCGGAGAGGCCGAGCTCTGCGGCGGCTTCGAAGTCTTTGAGATCTAGTTCGGCGATGCGGCTGAGGATGCGCTCGCGCAGTTGGGTGCGCAGGGCAGCGCTGGGGGCTAGGGTAGGCATGGTTGGAGCCTGCTATCGGACTTGCCGATTTTAGCACTTTAAAATGGTGAAGGCTAAGGTGGGATGCGGAGTGTGGAGGTCTCAATGTTTGAGAATTGTGGCTGTCGCCCCTCACTCCCGCCCTCTCCCCGTGGAACGGGGAGAGGGGGTAAGTTGCGTTCAGCGTGCGCGGTCGAACAGGGCGTTGAGGCTCGGCAGCGCGACTTCGACGGCGCGTTCGCCTTCTTCGATCGCTTCCTTGGCGCGGTGATAGTCCAGGAGGCCGAGGTGCGCCAGGCGCGGTGCGACGATCGCATCGGGCGGCTCGCCCGCCATGCGGCTGCGGGTGATGCGCGTCTGCATGATGTTGAGGCTGGTGGTGATGACATCGAGTATGGACGGCAGCTTGCGATCGTCGTCGTCGTCGTCGCTGCGCGCGCGCGCGGGCCTGAGCGCGCTGATGCTTTCCTGCAGCTTGCGCCGCCAGGCGCTTACCTCGGCGGCGGAGGCTTCGGCTCCGGGCTCCGCGCGCGAGCGCCGGTTCAGCATGTCGGAGCTCAGGTCGACCGCGATCACGATGTCGGCGCCCATCGCGCGCGCGAGCGACACCGGCACCGGGTTGACGAGCGCGCCGTCCACCAGTAGGCGCCCGTCGCGCAGCACCGGCGTGAACAGCGCGGGCAGCGCGATCGAGGCGCGCACCGCTTCGACGGTGGAGCCTTCGCGCAGCCACACTTCGGCGCCGCTGTGCAGCGCCGTGGCCACTGCCGCGAACGGCTTTTCCAGCTCTTCGATCGGACGGTCGATGAACGTGCGCCGGAAAAATTCCATCAGGCGCTCGCCCTTGATCATGCCGCCGTTCATGCGCACGTCCATGAACGAGAGCACTTCCTTGACCCCGAGGCTGAGCAGCCATTGCTCGAAGCGCTCGAGTTCGCCGCCGACGTAGGCCGCGCCGACCAGCGCGCCGATCGAGGTGCCGCAGACGAGGTCGGGCTGGATGCCGGCGCGCTCGAGCGCGCGGATCACGCCGACGTGCGCCCAGCCGCGCGCCGAGCCGCTGCCGAGCGCGAGCCCCACGCGCGGTTTGCGGCGGGCGTTCATGCGCGGCGTTGCTGCATAGTGCCGCGCGTCAAGCTGCTTCAGCGTGGAGGCGCACGCCGAGCGCGCGCGCGACCTTGAGAACAGTGGCGAAGCTGGGATTGCCGTTGGCGCCTAGCGCTTTGTAGAGGCTTTCCCGGCTGAGGCCGGCGTCACGCGCAACCTGCGACATGCCCTTTGCCCGAGCGATGTCGCCCAACGCACGTGCGATGCCCGCTGCGTCATCGGGTGCTTCGGCCAGCCAGGCATCCAGATACGCCGCCATCTCGTCGGGTGTGCGCAGCTGATCCGCTACATCGTAGGGCAGGATCTTGGTCTTCTTGGTCGACTTGGTCGAGGACTTGGGCACTTCGGACTACTCCTGCAGATTCTTCGCGAGCGAAATAGCGGCCTTGATGTCTTGTTGCTGCGTGGACTTATCACCGCCCGCGAGAAGGATGATGAGTTCACCGCGTCTTTCGGTGTAATACACGCGGTAGCCGGGACCGAAGTCGATCTTCAATTCGGATACGCCGCCGGCTAAGTTGCGATGTTGCCCGGGATTGCCATAAGCCAGCCGTTCCACCCGCACCTGAATGCGCGCACGGCCCGCGCGATCCTTGAGGGTGTTGATCCAATCGCGGTAGACCTCGGTCATCTGCGCGCGCATGGGTACAGTGTATCCTATGGGCTACGCATGTCAAGAGCTCGCCTTGAGCCCATGACGAAAGTCAATAAGTGCCGCCGGTTCTGCTGCTATAGATGGCATATGGCCGCCGGACTGCGGCGGCGCATTCACGGGAAAAGCAAGGGCTCACCAGGACGGAATGACATGAACCCCGACCGGAACCGCTACGACGTTTCGGAACGCATCGATGTCACCGACCCCGGCGCGGTCAACGCCGAGGTCAGGCGGATATTTTTCGCGCTCTATCCGGGCGGCTCCGCCGAGCACATCGACCAGGCGTTCCGCGACGTGGACGCGCTCTATCGGGGCAAGTATCCGGGCTATCATGCCTGCGACACCGCTTACCACGACATGCAGCACGTGCTCGACGTGACGCTCGCGATGGCGCGCCTGATGGAGGGCTACGAGCGCGCCAAGATCGGGCCCGAGCGCTTCGAGGCGCCGCTGTTCTGCCTCGGCATCGTCACCGCGCTGTTCCACGACTGCGGCTACGTGCGCGAACTCGACGACACGGTGCACCGCAGCGGCGGCGAGCTCACGCGCACGCACGTGTCGCGCGGCGCAGGTTTTCTAAGGCGCTATCTGCCGACGATCGGCATGGGCGACATGGCGGACATCGCGGCGGCGCTGATCCATTTCACCGGCTACGAAATACCGGTGGCGCAGATCGAGGTGCCGACGCTGCGCCACAAGCTGCTCGGCAGCCTGCTCGGCTCGGCCGACATCATCGCGCAGATGTCCGACCGCTGTTACCTCGAGAAATGCCGCGACCGGCTGTATCCGGAATTCGTCGCGGGCGGCATTGCGCGCAGGCGCCTGGACGACGGCAAGGAAGAGGTGGTGTACGCATCGGGCGACGATCTGGTGCGCAAAACGCCGGCGTTCTGCGAAAGCGCGCTGCGACGCCTGGAGCAGGATCTGGGCGGCTGTTACCGCTACGCCGAGTACCAGTTCGGCGGGCGCAACCTGTATCGCATGAAGATCGACAAGAACGTGCAGTTCGCGCAGGCGCTCAGCCGCGCGCACGACACGTCTGCGCTCAAGCGCATTTTGTTGACGGAAAAAGACCGGTCGAAGAAATCTGCGGCGAACTAGCCGCGGCTACTGCGGCAAGCGTTCGAACACCTGCTGCCGCAGCGCGAGCAGCTCGTGGCGCTCGGTGTTCTTGAGCTGGCCGCTTCGCGCACGCATCACGGACTCGCTCTTGATCGGGAAATTCACTCCCGGCACCAGCCACAGCGTCACCTCGAGCTTGGCGCCCGCAGTCTTGTTCCAACCGAAGGCTTCGACTTTGAACGCATCGAACGTGCCCGCAGGCACGCTGATCTTCTCTCTGCGCGTGATTTGAACGTCGAAGTGGACGGACTCGGGCGCACCTTTCCTCGTAGTGACGAAGGCCGCAGTCCATTTCTTGCCGAGCTGCAGTTCGGCCGGCGCGAATTGGCGCGGGGCGTCGAACTCCTGATCTCCGATCTTGATCGCGTTGCCCATCAGATCCCACACCAGCGCGCCGCGGTTGACCACGACCCGGTCCGCTCTTTCGGCAACCCGGCTGACGTGCAGGGTGTAGACGCGCTCCTGAATTCCGGTGAGCAGATCGGATTGGCGATAAGTCGCGGCGTCGCCGGCGGTGTAATGGCGGCCGAGCGGATAGCGTCCGGCCGAGTAGGGATTGGGCGAGGGCGGCAGTAACTGCGGCGCTGTTTCGCCGGCCTTGATGTCGAGCGCCGGCGTGGCCGCAGCCGGCGCCGCGGCCGCCGGGGTCGCCGGCCTTTCCGCCTCGGCCAGCAGACGCGCCAGGCGCTGCTGCGCGATTTCGGCAAAGCGGCCGTTGGGGAAGTTGCGCAGATAGTTCACCCAGTCGTCGGTCTTTTGCGAGGCCTTGATCGCGCCCCATGCGGCGAGGTCCGCCTGCAGCTGCTGCTCCAGCTCGGCGTCGGAGAGTTTCTGCCTGCCGTTGGCGAACAGGTACACGTCCGTTTCGAGCGAGGTCGTCTCCCAGGGTATCTGCACGCCGTGCGAGGCGAGGCGCACATTGAGGCGCACGCGCTTCAGCGCGTCTTCGATGCGCGTGCCGCGCCGGGCGAGTTCGCGCAGCAGGTTCTCGGTGTACAAGCCGTTCTTGCCGCTGCCGTCGAACGCGACCTGTCCGGGCGCGGTGGCATAGGCGAGCAGGCTGCCGGCCGGCGCGTCGAATTGCGACAGGCCTTTTTGCTGCGGCTGGTACGCCTTGCCGAAAGGATTGTCGCGGCAGGCATCGAGGATGACGACGAACGTCTTGTCCTTGGCCGCGCCGAGTTCGCCCAGCAGCATGCCGAGATCGACGCAGCGCTGCTTGAGCTCGTCGGCGTTGTTGACGTCGGCATCGACCGGCAGCAGGTAATTGCGCCAGTCGAGCTGCGCGCCGTGGCCGGCGTAATAGAAAATCACCTGCCTGGTTTCGGCGCGGCGCGCCGCGGCGCCGAAGCGCTCGATCGCCGCGAGCGTGTCGGCGCGGCCGGCATCCTGCAGCGTACTGACCGTAAAGCCGGCCTGGCCGATCAGCTCGGCCATGGCGCGCGCGTCGTTGAGCGGATTCGCGAGAGGTGCATCGCGGTAGGCGCCGTTACCGATTACCAGTGCGAGGCGCGCGGCATCGGCGCTCGCACTCCAGGCGCAAGGCAAGGCCAGCGCGGGCGGGAGCGCCGCGAGGGTCTGCAGAAACTGCCGGCGTGTGGTCATGCTGCGAGGGACAAGCGCATGCGGAATTCGTCCGCTTCGCCTCTCTTATATCCGCTGCCGCCGGAACCGATGTTGACTTTGGTCAACAGCGCACCCGCACCCATTCGCCTCGGCTGCTCAGTCCGAGCGCAAGGCTTACAGCTCCAGGTAGATGCGCTTGACCTCTTCGGCGCCATGCGCGCGCTCGAGGCGGCGCACGATGAAATGGCCCTTGCCCATGTCCTGGAAATGATCGATGAACAGGGTGTTGATGACGGCGCCGCCGACCGCGAGTTTGTGCCAGCGGTTCGACGGCGTCTGCGCGCGGCCGTGATCCATGGTCAGCAGCGCGACGTCGAGCGCCGTCGCGATCGATTTGCGCGTCGCGGCATTGACCGCCGCATGCCAGCGCTTGGGCAGCAAGGCGAAACCCTGCTGCATCGGGGCGCCGACGTAATCGCTGAGCTTGGCGGCGAGCCCCGGGTGTTCGAGCAGGCGCTTGGCGGTCCTCAGCTCTTCGATGTCCAGGCGTGAAAGCGGCATGCGCTTGCACCGGCTCAGAGTTTCGGAAAGCGGATGCGGCTGACCATGAGCGAGCCGGAGAGCGCGAACACCAGCACCAGCGGATGCAGCGTGAAGCCGCCGATCACGACCTGGCCGAACCAAAGCGCATCGCCCAGGGCGCCCTGCCACGCCGCCGCGCCCAGCAGCATCACCAGCAGCAGCGACGAGGGGATCGGCGTGCCCTCGAAGTAGGTCACTTTGCCTGTGTCCGCGGACAGCGCCTCGGCGGTGATGTTGTAGCGCGCGAGGCGCGATACGCCGCAGGCGACGAAGTAACCTAGCACGATGCGGTCGTACAGGCCCTGCATGCCGCAGCCGTAGGCGATCACGGCCGGGGCGACGCCGAAGGAGATGACGTCGGCGAGCGAGTCGAGCTCGCGTCCCATCGCCGAAGTCTTCTGCCGCCAGCGCGCGATGCGCCCGTCGAGGATGTCGAACACCAGCGCGGCGACGATCATGCCGCAGGCGAAGTAGACATGCAGGACGTTCTGCGTCT
The DNA here is from genome assembly GCA_021811085.1 of Pseudomonadota bacterium. GTDB lineage: Bacteria > Pseudomonadota > Gammaproteobacteria > Burkholderiales > SG8-39 > 2-12-FULL-64-23. Next base: position 10,515 of record JAJZPQ010000087.1, read on the forward strand.
GCAGGTAGGTCATCATCGAAAACAGGGCGCCGATGCCGCACACCGCGTTCGCGAGCGTAAACCAGTCGGCGAGATGGAACTCGCGGATCATGGCGAAGGGCTTTTGCAGTTTGGGCAGGCTCATGGCGGACAGAATATTCCACTGTGGCGCAAAGCGATAGCGCGGCCGCGGTGCGCGCGAACATCCGCGCATGCGCTGTGGCCAGTGTCCGCTTTGCCGCCCGCAGGCTCTATGCGCTGGCGTACATAGGGCAAAGATTGCTGCGCGCGCTGCCGCTGCACCGATCGCGGTTTGTCCCGTAAGATGTCTGCCCATGCCGGACGCACACATGCACTGGACTGCGCTCTTATCCCACCAGCGGCTGGGCGGTGCGCCCGCATCGGGCGCGGGGCCGCGCTCGGAATTCCAGCGCGACTTCGACCGCGTCGTGTTTTCCTCGGCGTTCCGGCGCATGCAGGACAAGACCCAGGTCTTTCCTCTGGCGAAAAACGACTATGTGCGCACGCGCCTCACGCACAGCCTCGAGGTGGCTTCGGTCGGGCGCTCGCTCGGCGTGCTCGCGGGCGATCACGTGCTGCGCGCGCACCCGCAGCTGGCCGCGGGCGGCTACAGCGCGGCGGACTTCGGCGCCATCGTCGCCGCGGCCTGCCTCGCGCACGACATCGGCAACCCGCCGTTCGGCCATGCGGGCGAGGCGGCGATCCAGTCCTGGTTCGAGCATGCGGAACTGGGCCGCTCAGTGCTCGCGCGCCTTGCGCCGGAGGAGCGCGCCGATTTCGCGCATTTCGAAGGCAATGCGCAGACGTTCAGGATCCTCGCGCGCCTGGGCATGCCCGACAACGCCGGCGGCATGCAGCTCACCTGCGCCACGCTCGCTGCGGTGGCGAAGTATCCGCGCGCGGCGCATCTGCCGTTCGCCGCGCCCGCGGGCATCTCGGCGAAGAAGCACAATTTCTTTCACGCCGACCGCGAGCGCTTCGCGGCCGTGGCCGCAGCGGCGGGCCTCCTGCGCCGGCGCGCCGGCGCGCATTGCTGGTGCCGCCATCCGCTCGCGTTCCTGGTCGAGGCGGCGGACGACATCAGCTACTGCGTGATCGACGTCGAGGACGCGTTCCGCGCGGGCGAAATGCGCTATGCGGAAATCGAGCCGCTGTACCGCGGCGTCGTCGGCGATGCGGCCGCGTGGGCGAAGGCGGGCGCGATCGCCACCGACGAGAAGCGCGTCGAATACCTGCGCGCGCGCAGCATCGATGCGCTGGTGGGCGAGGCCGCCGCGGCGTTCGCGGCGCGCGAGCCGGCGATGATCGCGGGCGAATTCGACGCGGAGCTCGTCGCGGTGATCCCGCACGCGGCGGCGCTCGAAGCGTTTCGCGCGCTCGCGCGCAGCCGCGTGTACCAGTCGGCGGTGGTGCTGAACCTGCAAAGCCCGGGTGCGGCGGTCCTGGGCGAGCTGCTCGATGCGTTCGTCGGCGCGGTCGAGGTGGCCGCAACCGACCTGGTGCTGCCGCGCGCGCGCGCGATACTCGACCTGCTGCCGGACCAGTTCCTCGGCGCCGACGGCCGGCCCGCGCCCGAACTCTACGCGCGCGTGCTCGCCGTGACCGACTTCGTCTCCGGCATGACCGATTCCTACGCCGTGGCCGTGGCGGCGAAGCTGCGCGCGCTGTAGCGAGATCGGCTTCGCCTAGCCGAGCGCGCGGTTCTCGTCCACGCACAGCAGGCGCACGCGCCCCTGCGCCACGAGCTGCTCCTGCTCGTCGCGGATCCACACCTCCCACACCTGGCTCGTGCGCCCGCGCGTGACCGGCTTCGCCAGGCCGCGCAGCTTGCCCGAGCGCACGGCGCGGATGAACGAGGTGTTGTTCTCCAGTCCGACGACGTGCTGTCCGCGCGGATGCGCGACCACCGCGGCGCCGACCGAGGCGAGCGTCTCGATCACGCCGCAATGCACGCCGCCGTGCACGATGCCGTAACCCTGGTGATGCTTTTCACTCACTTCCCACTCGCAGGTGACTTCCTCGGGCGTGGCGCTGAGCAGCACGATGCCCATCTCCTTGACCCAGCCCGGCAGGGCATTGACCATCGCGACGATATCCATAGCCGTTGTTTCCTCGATTGCAGTTGGATCCTGCGCGGCTATTGTTTCTGCGCCACGACCCGGCCCTGGGCGTTGACGAACACGCGGTAGCGCATGCCGTTGGAGCATGCGGCGATATGGTCGTTGTCGCCTTTCTTTTGCGCGCTCACGACTTTGCCGCAGGGCAGGCCCAGCAGCGCGATGACCGAGGTCAGGTCCTTCAGCAGCGCGGCGTCTGCGGCGGCCGGCGCCGGTTGGGCAAAGAGCGCCGCGAGCGCGAGTAGCAGGGCCGAGGCACGGGCAGATGTGTTCAAGACGGTCTCCTTGTTTAACTTACCGATTTGAATTTTTCCGGGTCGGCGAGGATCTTCCAGATCGCTTCGCGCGACTGCGCGATCGTGCGCGCGAGCGGGGGATCGCCGTCCTGGACCAAGGCGAGCACCTTGAGCACCAGCATGTCGAACGGCTGGCGCAGTGCGGCGACGCTCTTGCTCTGCCCGTTCTCGTAGTGCTCGCGGAATCGCTGCAGCAGGTCATTCATCTGGCGCTGCAGTTCGAGCTTGGTGAAAAAGCCGATGGCCTTGGTGTCGCGCAGCCGCGCCTTCAGCGCTTCCACGTCCAGAGGCGGCTCCGGTTTTTTGGCCGTTTCCGGCGCGACGCTCGCTTCGGTCTGCGCCAGTGCGCACGGCGCTGCCGCCGACAGCACCCCACCGCTCGCCGCGAGAGCGATGCAAAGCAGGCCGAGCGTGCGCATTGCGGGCATCATGTTTTCGTCGAAGGCGGGATTGGCCCCGCTTGATAAATCGCAAACTGTGATAGCGTATGCACAATACTATCCTAAGTGCAGGCGATCCGGCTTTACCGGCGCCGTGGCCGAATGGGTGGCGCTATGACGAGCAAGACCACAGTACGCAGCATCCCCGTCCGGCGCCGTGCGCCCGGCAGTTCCCCTGCGGTCACCGCCCCGGGCGAAATCGCGCGCTGCAATACCGTCTGCGCCAACTGCAATCTGCGCGAACTGTGCGCACCCTGCTGCAACCTTTCCAGCCCGGAGCGCGAGATTGCCGAGCGCGTGCCGTTCACCCGCATCCGCGTGCGCCGCGGCGATTGCCTGTACCGCGCCGGCGAACGCTTCAGCGCGCTGTATGCGGTGCGCAAAGGCTTTTTCAAGTCGCTGGCCATGATCGAAAACGGACGCGAGCAGGTGACCGGATTTGCGATGGCGGGCGAGGTCCTGGGCCTGGACGGCATTGCGCCGGAGCGCTATGGCGGCAACGCCGTTGCGCTGGAGGACAGCGAAGTGTGCGCCATGGCCTTTCCCGGCTTGCTCGCGCTGACGCGGGAGCTGCCCAGCCTGCAGGGGCATTTCTACCGCATGATGAGCCGTGAAATCGCGCGCGAGCAGGGCATGATGCTGCAGCTCGGCAGCATGAACGCCGAGGAACGCCTGGCGATGTTCCTGCTCAATCTGT